>REDI01000004.1 GCA_007693595.1 Deltaproteobacteria bacterium
CCACCGGCGGCGCTGAGCGAGACGGAACTGGGGCGGACGGGTGGGATGAGACACGATCAGAACCAGCCGGCCATCGGGACGAACGATGAGGTTCTGCGGCTTGATGTCGCGGTGGATCACCGGCGGAGAACGCTCGTGCAGCCAAGCCAGGATCCCGAGCAGGCCCTCCATGATGGTCCGAACCTGGTCCTGACTCGGGCGGCGCTGGGCCACATGATCGGCGAGCGAGGCCCCCTCGACGTACTCAAGGACCAGATGCAGGCGGGGGACGAGGCGAACGTCCTCGACGAAGGCCTCGACAAAGCGGGGGATCTGAGGATGATCCAGCTGCCCTAACAGCCGCGCCTCGCGCTCGACGACCCCCCGCCCCTGCCCTCGCAGATCCGCGCGCAGCTCCTTGACCGTGACCTGCGCCCCCGTGTGGGTGTCGAGCGCGAGCCAGGTCTGGCCGGCGCCCCCGTCGCCGAGAGGTTGGAGCAGCTGGTAGCGACCGTGGAGGAGGGCCATGGCCTCAGAATATCCGACACCTAAGATGAAAGCTAGTGATAGCCCGGTAATTTCATTGGTCCTTACGGAGAGGGACTGCGACGTCGCCACCGATGCTTTCTGTACGTCGCGGACGCCGAGGGCTGGAGTTGATCCGTTTTGGTGGACACCGCCAAACATTCGGAGCAGGATGCCCCATGCCACGAAAGACCTACACCGATGAGACCTGTAGTGCCCCTCGGTTTCCCAGACAATCGACATGGCGTATTCACGAGGCGATCGCCGCTGACTGGGTGAGACAGCCGCGCACCTATAGCTTGCTCGCCTGAGCGCCGTTCCGTCGGCTCCGACCGCAACGCAGGCGACGACGGTGGGCTGGGCCGGCTCCCCCAACCCCTGAGCCCGTTGGAGCAGTCAGGGCCACACTCCTCCATGTGGCCGCTGCCGGCGCTGGTGGGCTCCCCCCGCTCTATCCGCGGCCCTCATGGAGGACTAGTACGGCTGTTCGGCATTATCCTCTGAAGGCAGCGCACCCCATCGACGATCCGTGCTCCCCTCCGTTCGGGCACGTTGAGCTCGACCGTGAGGCCGCCGAACTCGGATCTCGCAGCCTTAATCGGGTGGGTTGCCAGGAGGTCGAAATCGTGATGGCTCAAGGTGATCGGAAGCTGCCACTGGGTGAAGGTTGAGATGTCATCTCTCATTAACGAGGTGGTTGTTGGAACCGCAGGCGCCTCTTCGCTCGTATGGTACGACCGGGGCCCAAGCGCTTCGAAGGCGAGCATGACCTCGGTGCCTTCAGGAACGCTCACGTTCATGGTGCCTTGATGGAAATACATGATGCGAAATTCAACCCTGTCGTCGTGCTCGATCACGGAGATCGCTTGATATCTACCCCTGTCATTGTACATCACCACGCCGCGCGTTCGCTTGCCGAAGGCATCGACGTGGGAGACGACATCTCGGCATCCCGGGCCACTCACCTTCGAGCCCCCGCTGCCCACAAACTTGATGCACGCCATTGGGCACAGCGCCACGGCGGTGGCCAGCACGACGTGATGCAGCTTGGACAGTCGGGATACCAGCGCAGGAGTAAAGTACGTCATTGAACTCTCAAGGGTTTAGGGAGCCTCCTCGGTCCAAGGAGGGTCGGGAGCATCGCTGTCGAGGGAACGTCCTAACTCAACGAGTCCTTTGGGCGCCCCTGGGGCGCCCCAGAGTTTCTCCAGACACCCGTTAAGGCACCTCAGGAGATTCAAGCATGTCCAAATCAGAACGAGGCCGATTCACGGCCAAACGCAAGCGATAAGCTGTTCTTCGTCTCCTTCAAGGCGAGGACCTCGACCTGGTGTCGCGCGACATCGGCGTCACGGGAGCGACGCTCGCGAAGTGGCGCGAGTCGTTCCTCGAAGGCGGCCTCGGGGCCCTGCGCTCCCGCAAGGCCGATGAGCGAGACCAGAAGATCCGCTCGATGGAGCGCAAGCTCGGCAAGGTGGTGATGGAGAACGAGCTGCTGCGGGAGAAAATCGACCGCATCGAGGACGGACGCCCTTTGGCCCGAAGGCGGTCGAGGACATGACGAAGCTCACCTCGCCCGCCACGAATCAGCGCTACCCGCTCGTCCTCAGCGGCGGAGCGGGCGAAGCGGAGGCTCACGAATCCGTCGTAGCCTGTGGGGTGGCCGGAGGCCGCGCGGATGCGCCCGAACCTGGCCCTGTCGCCCGTCTTGAGACGAGGACCGCAAGAGGCAACCTGTCGGGCCGATGCTACCAACGAAGAACGAGATACAGAGGGCGGCCTCGGGATGGAGCGATGGTGAACCTTGTCCTGCGAGTGGCATCGGCGCTGGTCTTCGTCGTCCCCGTTGCTTCGGCAGCGGCCCCCGAACGGAAGATCATGGAGGTCGAGGTCGCCTTGAGCGAGCCGTCGGAGGAGCCGCCGGATGCCTTGGATCTCGACTCGGACGGCGACGGGATCCCCGACCATATTGAGCTTGAGACGGGGACCTCTCCTCTCGATGCCGACACCGACGGGGACGGCATCGACGACGGCGTCGAAGACGCGAACCCGGACGGAGTGGTGGACCCCGGGGAGTCCGATCCGCGCCGGCCGGGACTCTCTCCGGGCGCTCGCCCGCACATCCCAGAGCCGCTGTTCTTTGACCTCGTGCGCGGGCTGGGGGCGAGCAAGGGGGAGCTCGAAGTCAACGTGCTCATGGGGTTGAGCCGTCCTCGCGAGGGGCGCACCATGTTGGAGTGGGCCCATGTTGGAGTGGGCCCCCGAGGTCGAGTGGGCGATCGTCGATGGCTTCGCCGTCGAGTTTGAGCTGCCCATGGTCGACCGGGAACTCGAGGCGCTCAAGGCGGCGGTGCAGTGGACCGCCCCGAAGATCAGCGACAAGGTTGCCCATGGGGTCCAGATCCTCGGCGAGTATCTCCTCGATGACGAGATCATGGAGATCTCCACGCTCTATCTCTTCGGTGGTCGATTCGGAAAGGGGAGCACCTTTCTCATGGCAGGCCCTCGCTTTGAGATCGGCCATCACCAAGAGGTCTACGGAGTGATCAATCCCAGCACCTACGTCGATGTCAACGAGGCGTTGACGCTGGGCTTGGAAGGCAACCTTGCCTTTGCAAGTCAGTCTCGGCCTCCGAACACCAGGGCCTCTCCGGTGTGCAGGTCGACCGCGAAGACGCGCGAGATGTCGCGGTTGTCCTCGGCGAACCACACGCGTTCGTCGGCGAAGGCAAAGCGGAACCCGCCGCCGAGTCCGGTGCCGATCTGCAGGTCATGCCGCTTCGTTCCGGTCGCAGCGTCGAGGATCAACAGTCGTGGGGGGACGCGGCCCATGAGCAGGTCGGGGGTTGGCGCGGAGGGGTTGTAGCCCCAGACGATGGCTCCCAACCCCATATCGAGGTTGATAGAGGGGCTGTCCCCCTCGTCGATCCCGGTGAGCAGTGCGCGTGCAGGGGCTCTCCACCTCTCTGAGAGATCGGCAGGATCAAAGCCCAAGAGGAGACGCTCTTTGCGACCGCGCTCGGCCTCGATCACCGCCACCCCATGCTCTCCGTCGATCAGGGCGGTCAAGGTCTTGTGTCCCTCGATCCGTGGCCCCTTGCGGGCGCGGGTCCCCCGCACGGCGTGGCCCATGGTCTCCGCTGCGGTACGCGGGCCAACCGGGCCAGAGGTCGTGTTCTGGCTGCCCCGGACGGCCGAGCAGGTCTTGGGGAGGTCATACATGGCGACCTTCTTCGGTCGGCTGACGCCGGAGACCGCATCGACGAGGAAGCTGCTCGCTACAAGGATCTCTGTTCCTGAAGGCTCCCATGGACAGAGGTCGGCGCTGGCCGGGTTCTGATCGAGCTGAAGCTGGCCCGTTCGGCGACCGGTCCGAAGCTCGACGATGGAGAGGATCCCGAAGGGCTCTTGGACCACGACGCGATCCTTGACCACGATCGCCCCGAGGGGCTCTCGCTCCGCGCCAGAGAAAGGGCCGAGCGTCCACAGGGGCGTGAGATCAAGACCGCTGAAGGCGCCCAGGTAGTGCTGCGGCTCCCCGCCGTCACTCACGACATACGGTGCGATCAGATCGCTCGCGCCGTCCCCGTTGACATCCGCAAGCGCGGGGAAGGCGTCTCTCCGGAATCCAAAGCCTTCGGTGGCGCGGGATGGCAGAGGTTCGCCTTCGATGGGTACGGCGAGCCACGCTCCGAGCTTCTGGCCGAACTCAGGATGGACCGCCGCGACAGCCCCGACCAAGGCCGGGACGAGGATCGCCATCAGCAGCCCAATCAGGGCGGTGACGACCACGACGATCACACCACACGAGAACAGACGACCGGCGAGCGAGTCCTCCTTCTTCTTGGGCCGCGGTGGCGCGGGCTCGCTCGATGGTGCTGACACCTGGGGCGCCGGTGCGTGTCGACCCCGCTCCTCGGGTTGTCCGACCACTTCGAAGGCTTGCGCACAGTAGGGGCACTGCACGCTCGTCGCGCCGCGCGGGATCGGAGGGATGGGGGCCGCGCACGCTGGGCAAGACCGCTGCTTGAGCTGGATCGTGTGGTTGGCCAAGGTCGACCTCCATGGGGAAAGCTTACGCGAAGTGGAGGGCTTCAGGGGGACCGTCTCTTCGTTTGGGGTGTCTGGGTGCCGCATCGCTGGCTCGCCGCCAGCCACGGTGGTTACAAGGTGGACGAACCTAGGGAGACCCCATGATCTTCAAGCAGCTCGTCGAGCCGGTCTCGAGCACCTACACGTACTTGCTCGCATGCGAGGAGACAGGTCGGGCCGTCCTTATCGATCCTGTGCTCCCAACGTGGCAGCGCGATGTCTACCTCCTTCAGGACTTGGGCCTCACGCTCGCCTTTACCGTCGATACGCACATCCATGCCGACCACCTTACGTCGGCACGAAAGCTCAAGCGGGAGCTGGGGAGCCAGATCGCGCACCCTGCGTTCGACAACCTGCCCTGCGCCGATCATGGGATCGACGAGGGTACGCCCTTGATCGTGGGAAGCCTACGGATCGACCCTCTCTTTACCCCAGGGCACACCGACGGCCACCACGCCTATCGTCTCGGAGATCGGGTGTTCACGGGAGATGCGCTCCTGATCGACGGCTGCGGACGCACCGACTTCCAAAACGGTGACGCGCCGACCCTCTATCGGAGCGTACACGACAAGCTGTTTACCCTCCCCGAGGACACGCTGGTTTATCCCGCGCACGACTACAAGGACCGGCGAGTCTCGACGATCGCCCAAGAAATGGCGCGCAATCCCAGGCTCGGGGCCGATCGGCCCCTCGACGAGTTCGTAGAGATCATGGCCGGCCTCAAGCTGAACTATCCCACGTTCATCGACTATGCGGTGCCCGGAAATCGAGCATGCGGTCTCTGTCCCGAGGATCTGCCGGAGGGGCTCGTGCGCTACTGCGATCAGCCCCTTGAGAACCGTCAGGGATGAACCGCCGGTTTCGTGCGTTCGGCGGGCTTCGTGCTCAGAGGGGTTCCCGAGGTTAGGGCGGCGCGTCCCCTGGAGGTCCCCATGCGCGTCACCGCTCTTCTTCTCTTACTCGCCTGTCAAGGCGCCGACCCAGCCCACGAGGCCTCCCCGACGCCGGGGAGCGTCGCGGAGGATTCGGTCACTTCTGAGAACCAGGCGCAGGCGTCCGATCCCGAGAGCGAGGCGGACCCTTCCACCGAAGCGCCCGATCTCACCTCGCTCGTCGAGGAACTACACGCCCTCGCTGAGGACCTCTGGTATACCTCCGAGACCGACAGCCCGGTCCGGATCTGGTCGATCGAGGAGGCCGGTGACCCGTTACCGACCCTCGCCACGATCCTCGATGTGGTGGCGCCGATCCATGTCGACGACGACGGGGCGAGTCCCCTCGCGGATCGCTTTGTGGCCGAGTGGACGGCAGAGCGCTTCTTCGGTCGCTTGACCGAAGCGCAGGCGTGGTGGGACGAAGACCAGCGGCGAGACGGACAACATTGGCAGCAGATCTGGGACCTCATGCAGGCGGAGCTCGCGCCGCTCCGAGTCTTTCGCCTCGGCGAGCGGCAGGACAGCACGGGCGAGGTCGAGGGTGTGATCGATGTCTACGTCCTCGGCGCGACCGCCGCTGGGGACTTGGTGGGCGTGCATGTCTTGAGCGTCGAGACCTAGACCTCGGGGAGATCCCCTGCGGTCCTCGGACGTGAGCAGAGCCGGCCCGGTCCTGCCGCCCCTGGGGCGGTCCGCGGTGCGACAGCGCAAGGCCCGGCGGGTGTTCGGCGTTGACGACCTGGCCTGCCCGACGTGCGGCAAGGTCATGGTGCTGCGCGCCGAGGTGCGGCCACCGGCGACGCTGACGGTGCTGGCGTCGCTGGAGAGGTCGGATGTAGACCGGGAAAACCTAAATTTTCACGGTGATCTTTGACTGGACAACGGGGTGTGCTCTGCGCCGTCGGCCTTGGGGCGGTGGTGCTGCTGGGGCTGGCGTGCTGGAAGAAGGGCAGCGCGCCCGCTGAGGCTCTGGCCGCTGGGGATGCGGCGGAGCGGCGCGGCGCCGCACAAGCCTCGCTGGGCGGCGCTGACTGGCAGCAGTGGCTGCCCGGCTCAGGGTGCGGCGATGCCTCTGCGGTGCCGAAGGCTACGGTGCCGTCGATCCGAACGACCTTCAGCGGCGCCGCTAAGATTAGGAACGGAGTGCTAACGAGAAGAAGAGCCAGCCCGCCGAACAACGCCAAGAGCCCAAGGTCCGTACCTCCGAGAACCATGAGCCCACCAAAGGCCCCAAGCATGCCCGCTGCAAACGTAGCCCAACCGAGTGCCAGCCGCACTTGCCGTTGGCTCCGATGCGTGGGACACCGTCCAACGGAGAGGTGGAACTTCTTTCGCACGATCAGAAAGACGATCAGAAACACGAGCGGTGACAGCAGAATGGTCAGTCGGGCCTAGAATGGCGCCCACTGCCCCTTCAGGTGGACCATCCGAACCCCGTCCTCGCTCCCGCACTTCACACAGACCGCCGGAAGCGTCGCGTCGGGTCCGGTGACGAGCTCATTTCCAACCACCCACGGGCCATGGCTGTCGTAGGGGGGCGTGGGGCCGCGGCCGCCGCCTGCAGGGGGGTCGAACGGGTTGTCCAATGCCATGAAGCCTCCACATCGTCTCTTGTCGAGACACTGAGCGTACTCGACCCTCGTCTCTCGGTGGATGCCTTCCACGCCACAGATCAGGCATGCGCCGACAACGGCGGAAAGCCCTAACCAATCAACCACTACTCTCCCACCCATATTTCGCAAACTCTGCCGTCCTCCGTGGATCCCAGCTGGCGCATCTCGCGACGTGTCTTCGCTAAGAGACACGTTCTCCCCGGCGAGAGCCGCTAGGCGACCAGCGCGCTACGCTCCCTCGCCCACACCTCGCCTGGGAGTCTTCATGTCTCGCCCTCCGCACAGCGACGCCGTCTCCAGTTTCTTCGACACCTACCACCGCGAGGTCCTCGAGAGCGTGCAGATCGCGATCGTCGCCCACTCGGTCGTCGTCGTCGGCATGGCGTGGAACCCCCACGTCGCCAAGGCCCGATAAGCGCTCACCGAGGCCGGCATTGAGCACGTCTACCTCGAGTTCGGCAACTCACTCTCCGGCTGGAGACCGCGGCTGGCCATCTAGATGTGTTCCGGCTGGCAGAACTTTCCCCAGGTCTTCGTCAAGGGCACCCTGATCGTCCGCAACAAGCGCACTCGGGCCGCCATCGCCGACGTCACCCTCCGCGCGCTGCTCGACGCAGCTCCCCAGGACTGAGCGCGCGTAAGCGAACACGAAAGGGTGTGGGCCGTGGCGGGATCGGAGAGCGGTGCAGCGGAGATCCAAACCGATAGGACAGCTCACCCCCACCACGAGGCCCGTCCCAGTATGCCCCCTACCCTCTCCGCCCTGCTCGCTGGCGCGCGATCGAGGCGATCGAGCTTGAGCCGACCGAGGACCTCTCGTGGTTCATGGGGCCGAACGGCTCGGGAAAGTCATCGTTTCTCGATGCGATCGCCTTTCCTTGCGACATACTCAGGCATCCCCACGATCCGCTCAAGGCCCTGGAGAGGTCCGTCCGTGGCGCCCCCATCGCCAAGGGGCGCGAAGCACGTCGACGGGGGCCACCTGCCCGTTGGTGCCCTTGCGCGCTTTCGGACGCTGGGCTCGGTCGATGTGGGTGAGCTCGGCGTAGAGGACGCAGTCGGTGCCACATGCGCGCATCACCTTGATGAGCTGGGCTTCGTAGCTTGCGTCGGCCTCGGGGTTCGGGTCGCAGCCGAGCAGGAAGAGGGCCAGTAGCGCCGAGCGTTGGGTGACCAAATGATCCTCCTGGGCATACCTAGTTATAGATTATCTGCTTGGCATAGGCTCGCCGGTCACGAACCGTCGATCGGTGTCACGCGGCTGAACGGGCGGGGCGGTGCGGATCACATCGCGGTGCAGTCGATCCGGTGCGGGTCGGCCAGCCGCAGCGCCTCCAGAAGCAGCGCGGGCCCCTCCTGCGGCTCGCGTTGCCTGGGTCGAGCGTCGGTCATCAGCGGGCCGAAGGGCTCGCCGTGGTGGGCGATCAGGAGGTGGGTGCGCAGCCCGAGAGGGGGGCCCCGCAAGGGTGTGAACCCCGACCCGGTAGGTTGCTCTCCCACAGAGGACACCTTAAGCAGCCCCGACAAGCGACTGCGACAGACGCTGGATCTACTGATTACGTAGTCGGGAAAGGGGTAAGGAACCTCAAGCCTCCCCAGAGCCTACCGCACCGCCGAGCGCCCTTCGCGCCCTGGTGCAGGCAGCGTGACTCGCCAGCCTACCCGCCCCTTCGGCTTTCGGCCTTTGCGATGGATGCCGGACTTTGCTCCTCGGCGCCGCGATGCGCTACTCTGCCGGCCTCATCGGGCACCTTCGGAGTTCTCATGCCTTCGCCTTCATGCCTTACCCGCTTGCGGACCCTCTTGAGCACCTCCCTTTCCCGTGGCGCGGTGGCGCTCGCGCTCCTCGCGCTGACGTCCTGGCCGGTGGCGCCCGCGGGGGCGACCGAACTCCCGGACATCTTGGAGCCGCTTCGGACCGGTCGTCGTTCCCTTGTCCCGCTCAGCGCCGGGCCCTGCGCTCCCACTCCCGCCGCCCCGCCGAGGTTCCAATGAGGCTTCGCACGTTCACGCTGCGGCTCGACCCGTCGAGCGGGGGCTTCGACGACGCCGCGCTGTGCGCGTTCTGCGAGGAGCACGACGTGGTGGCGCACCCCGAGCACGAGCCCCTGCTCGGGGCCGAGGCTGGGCTCTGGCGGGTGGCTCCACAGCTCGGGGGCCATGTAGGAGGGCGTTCCCGCGACGGCGGTTCCGTGGTCTTCTTGGACCCGAATGGCCACACCCCAGTCCACCAGCCAGACCTCTCCGAAGGCTCCGACCATCACGTTGTCAGGCTTGAGGTCGCGATGCAGGATCCCGCGGCTGTGCGCAAAGGGCACCCACCTGATCACCACGACCTCGGCTCAGGCGCCACGGCGGGCTTGATCTCTAAGGTTGTCAGCACGCCCAGCGGTGGTGCGGCGCCGATGATTGGGGAGATGGTCACGGATCGGGTCGCGAACGAGGTTGGGGGCAAGGTCACCGAAGGGGCCCAAGGTGTCGCGCATGACATCTTCCACGGGCCAGATCGTCCCGCCCCCGACTAGAATGGCGAGGAGCGGCCGGCCTTCGATCTTCAAGCCCCGGCCTTCGAAGGGAGCGAGCTGGACCCGGTACGCTCCGCTTCCTGAGCTTAAGCCGAGCCCCTCGGCGTTGCTCCGCTGAGGCGGCTCGGCCGACTTCCTCACGCCCCCCCAGGACGCGTGTTCAGTTTCTGTCCCTCGATCTCACGGACGTTGCTCGACTGGAAAGGTCTGTGCCTGCGAGCGGCGATGGGGCTCGATGACCGTGACGGGCATGAACCATCGGATCCGCTCGATGAGCGGGTCCGCCTTATGCCTTCGATGTTGGTACAGGGTCAGGAGGTGATGCTCGACGCCATCCTGAGTCTGGAGACTGAGCGTCCAAGGGCGTCCACCCGTATACGCCTTGACGAAGCGCGCCTCGGAGAACTCGCTGAGCTGAAACCTCGTCGTGGGGCGGTACAGCCCGTGGCGATGACGCACGAGGAGGTCGGGCTCCTCGAAGGTCACCGCGTACACATGTCCAATCACGACGCCCCACCCCATCGGGACGAGGCTCCCCACCAAGAGCAAGCCGCCGAGCACAGCCACCCACAGCCTCGTGGTTCGAGGTCTTTTTATGGAGAGAAGCTCGTAGAGGTGTTTCGTGGGGATCACACCAGAAAAGATGAGGACCACGGCCCCTACCCCGACCAGCAAGAGCACGAAGATGAGGAGGGTCTCGATCTCGTAGTCGAACCAGGAGTAGCGATAGAGGACGTCGGAGGCGAGCGCTGCGGGCATAAGGGCTCCTTGGGGTTGGCCGACTCCCCCGGCGACACTTAACCGAGCTTCCAAATGCTCGCATTCGCGCTGCAACTTTGAGGTCCTCCGACGCCACCCTCACCCCAATCGGTCCCGGCTTGGGCTCGTGCCGTTGACGGCTCATAGACATCGGCGGTGGCCGATGAGCGGTCAGACTCTGAGGTTCCAGAGTTAGGACCCTAGAGATCGGAGTGAAGACAACACGCGTGGGTTCGACGTCGATGAGAGCTGCGACCTCGCCCCCGCGCCTCCTCGATAAGGGCCCGCGCCAACCGACCTGGCCCGGGATGCTCGATGAGTTGTTTGCGGCGAGGGAGAACGACATGGTAAACGACGTCCGCGGGGTTTCCCCGCGCCCCGGCCCGGCCCCCGACCCATGAAAGGACCTTATCGTGACGTTGAAAGAAAGACTTGAAGCTGTGATCGCCGAACTCCACGCCAACCCGAGCCTGGAGGTGGTGGACGTCGCCCAGCGCGAGTTGACCGAGGCACAGCTCGTCAAGCTGGAGTCCAAGTACGGACCGTTGCCAGAGGCGTTCAGGGCGCTGCTGTTGGACGTGGGGCGCGTGTGGGTCAAGTGGCGCAGTTGGGCCGACCCCGACGTCGGCGGTGAAGTTCAGCTCGACGCCTTTGGCACCTCTGGGAAGATTAGGGTCGCCAAACACCTATTTTTCGTTCCGGATAAGGGTCACTTTGCCTTGGTGGGCCCCATGGCCAAGCCCGGCGGGACCAAGGCCCGAAAGACCACGCGCAAGCTGGTCGCGACCTTCGAAGAGGCCTTTGATCTCATGCTCCGCGCCCGGGGTTTTCACGGGTGGCCACAGGCCTACTTTGGCCAGTGGATCGGCGCCGACAGCGCGGCCCAGTGCAGCCGCCCGAGGTCGGGCCTCCTCCAGGCCGCGCTCCCAGCGCTCTTCCCGGACTTCGATCTCAAGGCCTTTGGTCAGGCCGCCAAGGTGCCCCCCGCCACCGACCTCCCCCCGCTCGACCAGCAGGCCTTCGATCTGTCGCCCGAGCGGGCGGGTTTGAGCTTCGCCGCTCGGCTCCAGCGTCAGCTTCAGCTCGCCTGCCAGGCCCCCACCATGCGCATCTTTGACGTACAGTTCAACCCGCCGGCCACCCAGGACGAGATCGACGCGGCGCAAGAGGCGACGGACTTTGAGCTCTCCGAATCCTTTCTCAACTACTTCCGCTCTTGCAATGGCTTTCGGTTCTCCACGGTCGAAGTGGCGTTCTCTGCTCAAGACCGCGAGTTCGACGACGACGCCTTGCGCGAGCTCTGGCGTACCTACTGCGAGAGCGGCGGTCGCTTCGGCAGCGTCGAGATCCCACCCATTCAGAAGATCTTCACCAAGCGGCCCATGCCGCCCCTAGAGAGTCCGGAAGATCGCTTCTTTGCCTCCATCGACCGCCCTCTCCCCGACGGTCACAGCGCCAACGCCTGGCACATGCTGTGCATCGACCTGACGCTGAGCCAAGCCCATCCCAACCCCGTCGTGCGCATGACGGAGGACTACGGCGCGGACACTCGGTCGCGTTTGCCGGTCGACGCGGCCACCTACCTGGAGTGGCTGCTTATCACCCTTGGTAACTACCACTATCACAAAGAGCTCTTCCCAGACAGGACCGCTGTGGTCAACGGGTTGAGGTCTCGGGGCATCGGACGCAAGCACCCCGCCTTCGTCCACCCGGATCCCTCGGCGGGCTGGCCGATTCGCGAGGCGACGGCGGAGGCGCTCGGTGCCTTCCGGGGTGTCCACGACCCGTTCTTTTCCGGGGACCCTCGCTTCCGTGCGGACGACCTCTGGGATGCGGTGAAGATCGCGGGCGCGCTCACGGGCGTGGAGGTCGACGACTTGGCACTTGGCACTTGAGGCCCGCAGGGCGGTGGGGGCTATCGTGACGCCGTTGAAGACAGGGCAGAACGATGGCTTAGCTCGGGCTATTCTCCTGGATCGCCTCCAGTCGGCCGCCTATCTTTCGCGGGAGCCCCCTGCGGTTGTCACCCTCGAAGATCTCGCCGAAAAAGTGCGCTCCGAAAGAGTTTTCCTAGATGCTGCTGTTCGCGCCCAGGTCGAGGTCGACGCGATCGTCGAGGAGCTCGTCCTCGACCAAGCTGTGCCCATCCTCCCTACCCAGCGCTACACACCGCGCGGCCTCCAGCGCCGTCGCGCGTGGGAGCGACGCAGGCACCTGGAGCGCGAAGTCGAGCGCCTCCACGTTCGTGCCCATAGCCTCACGGTGGTCCACCCGTTCTACCTCTACGCCGACGAGGTCGAGGCTCTTGAAAAGGCGCTGGTCGACCAGATGCCCGCGGCGCCCGTGTACCGTGCAGAGGACTTCGCCAGCCCCACCATTTACGCGTTGCGCGGCGAGCAGGACACTCCCCGCGAACGCTTCACCCTCTACCCAGGCTGCGCGTCGGCGTCGGGGAGCCCCCGCGTCTCCTGGGCCGGCCTGGATCCGCTTCAACACGCCCGAGCCCTGACCGCCCTCTACCAACATGCGCGCCACACCGAGGGCTGGCCCATCGAGCGTCTGGCCCTCGTCTTGGCGGCGATGCAGGAAATATGGCCCGAAATTGGCCGACGACACCCAGAGAACGAGGGCACCATCGCGGCCAACCAGCTCACGAGGCTGGTTCACAGTGAGGCACGCGTGCTTGGCATCACCATCGCGGAGATTGAAGAGGTGCGGATCGGGCGAGCCGGATCGGTGCCATGACCCTGGGGGAACCACGCCAGGGTGCTCGTCACGCTCGCGCTATGCCCGTGCAACGGACGGAACGCGGCGCGAGCACCGCTCGACGAGCCGGCTCCGCGCGCCACGCTGCGGATGGAGGGCACGTCCTACGACGCGGCGGTGCGTTCGCTCGATCCGGAAGCGTCCGCGTGGGGGTTGTCGCGAGGCCCCCCGGGTTGCGCGATCACGCGCACCGCACTGCGGGCGGGCCTTCCCTGCATCCAGAGCGTTCGGCACCGACGAGGAGCGCGACGGCGACGACCCCGACGACGCCCTGCCCCTGCTCCAGCCCTGTACCTTCCGTACGAACCGCTAGTAGTACCAAGCACTGACCGCGCCACGTCGTGCCGGTGCGCCAAAGCAGGTAGAGGTCGTTGTCCCTACGGGGCGGACCCGGCTGGCCCTCACCGGAGCGGTGAGGTAGAATCTCAGGGTACTTGATGTTCGCTATCCCTCCTCGCCAGCGATGGGGATCACGCCCCAGAGGCATCGATTTGACCGAGCCCCTGCCCGACGATCTGCTCCCTCTGGTCTACGACCACTTGCGAAGGCTCGCCGGTCGTCTCCAGCGGCGCGATCCCAACCAGACCCTCCGGCCAACGGAGTTGGTGCACGAGGCCTTTCTCAAGCTCGACGGTCACCTCGATCGGTTCGAGAGCCGCGAGCACTTCCTCGCGGTCGCGGCCAAGGCGATGCGCCAGATCTTGATCGACCGAGCCCGTAGGAACCAGGCCGACAAGCGAGGAGGGGGCGAGCTGGTTCGTACGACGCTCGCGGGTGTCGGGGCCGAGGATCCGCCTGTTGACCTCATGGATCTCGAGGGGGCGCTCGCCGCGCTGGAGCAGGTCGACCCGCGTGGGGCCCACATCGTCGAGCTTCGCTTTCTCGGCGGGCTCTCGGTCACCGAGACGGCAGAGCTACTCGGAATGTCGCGTAGCGCCGTACAGGCGTCGTGGAGGTTATCGCGCGCTTTTCTACTGACCCGACTACAAGACTGATCCAAGCTGCGCACCAGGGGTTTGTGGCACGCTCGAGCCCGGACGCCGTAGAGAGGATCGGAGCCCCCGATGACGCCGGATCAGTACCAACAGCTCTCTGAGCACTTCGCGGCCCTGTGCGACCTCCCGAGCGCCGAACAGGCGGCGGGGCTGCGTGCTGTGCACGACGAGATTGTGCGAGAAGAGCTGCGCGCGATGCTCGCGGCGGACACCTCGGAGGTCTCGTTTCTCGATGATCAGCCCACCGGCCTGGGCGGCGCTGCGCTCGGACGGGCTCTGCTGACCGACGCCCCCGACCCGCAGGAGATCGGCCACTACAAGATCATCCGCCGCATCGGAGCCGGCGGCATGGGCGTGGTCTACGAGGCCGAAGAGGCCAAGCCCCGCCGCCGCGTCGCGCTGAAGGTTCTTCATCCCTGGCTCCGAACACCCGACGTGAACGAGCGCTTTCGGTTCGAGGCGCAGGCCCTCGCCAATGTCGACCACCCTGGTATCCCCAAGATCTACCAGACCGGCGAGATCGACGGGGTCGTCTACCTCGCCATGGAGCTGGTCAGAGGTCGCTCCTTGCTCGACTATGTGGCGCTGGCGGCGCTCGACGTGCGAGGCCGGCTCCGGCTCGTCGCCGCGATCGCCGAGGCCGTGAGCAGCGCCCACCACGTCGGACTGATCCACCGAGACCTCAAGCCAGAGAACCTGATGGTGCTCGCGGACGGTACACCCAAGATCCTAGACTTCGGGATCTCGATCGCCGCCGACGACGCCGACGCCCCCAGCGGGCCGAGCGCGCGCGCCGGGACGCGGGCCTACATGAGCCCCGAGCAACGCGCTGGAGATCGCCTCGATACGCGCTCCGACGTGTACGCCCTGGGGTTGCTCCTCGCCGAGTTGCTCGGAGGCTCTTCCGATCCCCGCACCTCCTCGATCAGTGGGGCACCCGACGACCGACCGCGTCCGCCCCCCATCCCTCCGTCATTGACGTTCGATGTCCGACGGATCGTGGAGCGAGCGATCGCCGATGATCCCGACGTGCGAACTCCGAGCGCCGCCGCGCTGGCCGACGACCTACGGCGGGCGGCGGCGGACCAACCGCTGTCGTGGGGCCGGGGTGGGTTCGCCTACCGAAGCCGACTATGGCTGCGACGGAACAAGAGACTCACCGCGGTCCTGGCCGGGATCAGCCTGGTCGCGATCGCTTTCCTGGGTGGATGGGCCACTCTAGACGCTCAGCGCGTGGCGAGCCGGGAGCGGGCCGCTGGTGAGCGCCTCGAGGTGAGTGAGGCCCGAGCCGCCGAGGCGCTCGCGAAGGGGGAGCCGGCCGAGGCCACCAGGGAGATCCGAGACTTCGCGAGCCTCGGAGAGCACCGCGAGACGCGGGCGGCCGCTCGGGCTTGGGAGAACCATGCGAAGCGCCTGCTCCTCGATGACCCGTTCGCGGCGTCCGAGGCTTCGAGTCGGGCGCTCGTCGCCGCACGCCACCCCGACGACGCGCGGGCCGCGTTGCTCTTGCTCGCCCAAGCGCTCGCGAAGTCAGGGCGCTGGGCAGCCCTGCACAAGACCTTGGTCGCCCTCGGGCCCCAGGGGCGCGCCGGGCTCGGCCAGACCCTCCCCGTCCTGGTCGCCGCCTGCGGGGACTACGATCTGCTGGACCCCTCGCTGGTGACCGAGGAGGACCACAGGCTTCTCTCGGTTCTTAGAAGGGCCACGCCAGCACCGCCTGGGGCGGCGAGGCTCGTGGACCTCGACGACGGAGAGCCAGCGCGCCTCGTCACGATCGACGAGGACGCCCTCAGCCTGTGGCGATGGGATGGGGCCCTGACGCTTCAGACCACGCTGCCCCCACCCCGTGACCTCGGACTGGGATCGAAGGGGCTCGGGGTGGTCGGAGGCGCCGGCACGCTCTTTGTCGGTGGTTCGACGCTCCGCGAGGCGACGCCACCCGGCGGCGCCCGAGTCGCTCGCGCCGACCTCGAAGCGGGTCGGTGGTCTCCCCTCGCCGACCTGCCCAGCACGCACCTCACGACCCTCTCCTTCACAGAGCTGGGAACGGCCGGACCGACCTTGTTCGTGACGACCGACTTTCCCAACTGGGGGTTTCACGCCGTACCTATCGAGGGTGGGCCGCCGAGGATCGCCGAGCCGGTCACCCACGCCTTGGGCGCGACCACCGGGGGATTCGCCTACGTGGACCTCGACGGCGACGGGCGCGACGAGATCCTTCTCGGCCAGGCAGGATGGCGGTTCGGGTATCAGGTGCGCGCGCTGGCGGTCGAACCGGACGGCGCCTTGTCTACCCTGTCGGGAGCGGTGGTCGGGGCGGTCCACGCCGTCGCGGCCGATCGCACCTCAGAGGGCGCGGTCCGGATCGTGGCGTCGGTCGGACACGGCATGCCCTCGAGGGCGCTGGGGTCCGACCAGAACGGTCCGCCGGGACTGGCCGTCTTTCACTGGACAGGCGACGCCCTGGAACAGGTGGAGGAGCGGCGCCTGTCTCCCATCACCCTGCCCAGCGGCGCGCCGGCTCCCCCGGGCAGGCTCTGGGTCGCCGATCTCGACGGCGACGGCATCGCCGAGTGGATCGTATCCCTTCCAGACGCGACGTGGATCCTTCGCGACCCGCTTGGCGAGTCCGCTGATTTCATCCTCGGAGGCCTGATCCCCCTCGCGGTGGCGGACCTCGACGGCGATGGCACGGCCGAGCTGCTCGTCTCACGCGGCCCAGAGGGGCCCGCATGGGTCCTCGGAATCGGCGATAGCTCCCCTCCGATCTCATCCACCGATACGCTGTCGCGCGTCGATCCCGGCGAGGGCCCTCAAGGGGATGCGATCGCAGCGCAGACGTGGGATCAGGCGCGCCAGCTCGCAGATCTCGGCCTCGTCGCCGAGGCGGCGACGGAGCTCGCCGACCTCGCGCCGCGCCAGCGATCCGAGGCGCGCGCCGCGTTTCATCGCGCGGCTGCGATGTGGTTCGACGCCATCGACGACCCCCGGGCGCTGGAGCAGCTCGCCATCGCGTTCTCGCTCCACCGCGATGATCCCGACATCGCGCGCCCGCTGGTTCATCGCGCCGCTCTCGACCTCGACCTCCCGCTGGCCCGAGACGCCGCATCGACCTTGCCCGCCGAGGAGCGCCCGATCTGGAACGAAGGGGCCTTGGCGCGAGCCCCGCTCGTGTTTCCGGTCACGGGACCCCCCGATCCTCGATGGCGGCTCGGAACGCCCGGCGGTCTGAGCGTCGAACCCGACGGCTCTTGGCGTCTCTTGGCCGACACCGGGCGCGGGGTGATCATGGAGACCACGATCGCGCTCGACGGCGATGGCTTCGCCCTCTCGGTCGACCTCGACGTCGCGCGCGCCGAGTACCACGGGCTGCTCATCGTCGAGGTCATCGAGCCGGACACCGAGGCGACCGTGGCGCGAGGGCTTGCCTTCACCCACGGAGGGGGCGGCTTTACGGCGCTGACCGCGAGCTGCCCGACGGACTCCTGGGCCGTGACGACGCCAGGCTCCCCCACCGCCCCTAAGGGGCGGCTCGCCTTTCGGGTGGCTCACCGCCTCGATGCGACAACCTGCGCCCCTCGCTTCGACCTCGAGAGCGGCCCCCGGGTCTCCGAGGCTTCCCTGCCGGCTGCGGGCGTCTACACCCTGCGGATCCGAACCTTCGAAGGGGATGGCTCTGTCCGTAGGATCGACGCTACGCTCCGTGACCTTCGCCTGTGGGGCGCACGCTGGATCGACACCCCTGCCCTCTCTGCGACGGACGAGGCGAGGCGACGGGTCGCGGCTGGCCGGTCTTCCGAGGCCCTAGCCCTCGTGCCCCCAGAGGACCCGGCCCACTTCTGGGCGCTGCTCAGACTCGGCAGCTCCGACGATCTCGACGAGTCCGTCCGCAACCGCATCGAACGCGATGATCTGGCCCTCCTCCGACTCGCGCTCCGGTCCGAGCCGGACACGATCGCTCCAGTGCTCGCGCGGCTCTTGAAGGAGGAATATCCTTCTTTCTTTGGCAAGACCTTCGGTGTCGCGATCCAGTACCATGCCGACGAGCCCGACGTCGCCCGAGCCCTGATCGACCCGACCCTCGACCGCGGCCGTCTGATCGGCCCCGACGCGGTCCGGCTGGGGGTGCTGCGGGCCGAGCGCCTGGTGGACATCGGCCAGTTCGGGCGTGGTCGACGCGAGGCGGAGAGGGTCCTCCGCGACATCGACCCGAACGATCCCGCCCAGGCCAGCGCGCGATACCACGCCTTGATCACCAGCGCCCGCGTGTCCCAGGCCCTCGACACGCCGGACCTCGATGCGTTACTTGCGCGAGCCGCTCGAGCGGCCCCGTCGCCAGAAGTGCACGTTTTCTATATGAAGCGGTACTTTTCGACGAATTAACTCCGGTGCAGCCATCGACAGGATCACTTTTTTGTGCACGATGCCGAACCGACTGCGTAGATCCGAGTGCCGAGTTTCGTCGAATCCCTGACGTCAACCTCCGCGTTCCCTCAGCGCCTTGGAGACCCCCGTGGTACACACCCGCCGTCACCGTCCCACCACTGATCCGAGCACCCCTCAAGCCCAGGCGGTCGAGACCGACATCCCGAGCGTCTCCAACGCCGTCGTCGCCGAAGAGGTCGAGGTGGGCTCCCCCGAAGAGGAGTCGTCCACCCCGACCCTCGACGCGCTCGGAGCTCTCGACAACACCGCGGCCGAGGCAGGCGGGGCATTGTTCGACGACTTGGACGGCCCCGCATCTTCCGAGACGGGCCAGTCCCAAGCCTCTCCCGAGACCGAGGCGTCGATACCTGGAGCCGCCGAGGCGGAGGCCGTCGCCGAGGCGGAGGCCGTCGCCGCAGGGCCCGAGCAGGGCCCCGAGCAAGCGGTCGAGACCGAGCAGGCCGTCGAAGGAGAGGAGACCGCCATCGCCGACCTCGAAGTCCGCGACGGCCCCGCCATGAGCGACGCCGATCTCGACACCGTAACCCTGGCGTCTGCGTCCCCCGGAGCGAGCGGGCCCGCTGTCGCGAGCGACGCCATCACCGCTGCCACCCCGGCTGGCGCCGAGGCCACCGCCGCCGCCGCTGCCACCGTCGCCAAGGCGGACGCCCCGGGCACCGCCGCTGCGACCCTGAGCGCTGGGCTCACGACCGACATGACGAACGCCGGCGCTGGGCGCCCCGCCGTCAAGGCCTCCCTGAAGGCTGCCGCTCTCCCGACCGCCCCGCCTCCTGCTTCGCTCGCAGCCACGCCGACAGCCCCCTCCCTCGACGAGGCCCCGGTCAACGTCGAGGTCGACGCCTCGGCTCCCGAGATCACCCACACCTCTAAGGGCGACGAGGTCCTGCTCACCCCAGGTCCGCAGCCCGAGACCGATCTCACGGGCGTCGACGGCCCCGATCTCGCCGCCGCCACCCGCGACGAGGGGCTCGACCCGATCGCGAACGCCCAACAGGACTTCCTCTCGGACGTCAGGGCCGGCCACGGCGCGGAGCGGGTCGCGGGGGTCGACCTCGACGTGCCCCACGATCTCGGCGAGCTCGCGTCCCCCAACCTCAGCGTGGCCTCCGAGACGTGCAAGCGAGGCGAGTCCCTGCTCGGCGAGACTTCGACCTCGGCGATGGGCGGGTTCGCGGCTGCCTACAACGCCGTCAGCCATGCCCTGCCCGCCGAGGTCGGCGGCATGACGGACTGCGCCCAATCCGAACAAGAGGGCCTCGTCGCCTCCGGACGCGACGCGATCCAGGGCGCCGAGTGTCAGGCGATAGAACTCGCCGTCTCCACCAGCAAGCATGCGCGCGAGCAGATCGGTGCAGCGGAGCGCAAAGCCAGAGATGGCGCACACAAGGCCGCCGATCAAGCGACCGAGGGTGCGGATCGCGCCTGGAAGTCCGCGACCAAGAAGGCCGAAAGCGTCCTGAAGAGCGGAGAAAAGCAAGCCAACAAGCTCACCCGGAGAGCCGAGAAGAAGACGCGCTCGCTCAAGAAGGTCCCCGGCGTCAAGAAGATCCGCAAGCGGATCCTCCGCAAGATGAGAAAGGCTGTCCGACGTGCCCTGCGAGCGGTCGCCAAGCAAGCCCGCAAGGTCATGGACACCGCACGAAAGCAGGCGCTCAAGCTCGCCGCCGAGGCCCGCAACGCGGCGGAGCGCGGCTTCGAGCAGATGCGCGAGACCATCCAGAAGCATGTCATCGAATACTCCGAGCGTCAGGTGCGCAAGCTGCACGCCCAGCTCAAGGAGCAGACCAACGCGATCGTCGACGAGGTCCAGGGCAAGCTCAACGAGCTCAAGTCCGAGCTCGAGGACGGCGTCGCGAAGGCCGTCGACCAGGCCAAGGGCGCGATCGACGACGCCAAGACCAAGATGCAGTCCGCCCTCGACGAGGCCACCGCCCTCGCTGAGTCGGCGGGGGAGACGATCGCGAGTGCCGGCGAGGCCGCATGGGAAGGCATGAAAGACACCGCCAAGAAGGCAGGGGAAGGGATTGCCGACGTCGGCGGCAAGGCGGTCGACGGCATCAAGGACACTGGCGGCCAGGCGGTCGACGGCATCCAGGTCGCCGGCGGCGCGATCGCCGACTTCGGGCAGGAGGGCGTCGATGGCGTCGCCGGCCTCGCCAAGAAAGGCTGGGACGCCTCGGCTGATGCGCGGGGCATGGCGCAGGACATGGTCGATCTCGCCGGGGAGGGCGCCGAGGGGGTCGAGCTCGTCGCCCACACCGTCGAGGACGGCTTCGTCGAGCTGGGTAACGGCGTCGCCGACCTGGCCAAAGACGGCTGGGAGGCCTCGGCCGATGCGCGCGACACCATGCACAAGGCCACCGATGGCGTCGCCGGCCTCGCCAAGAAAGGCTGGGACGCCTCGGCTGATGCGCGGGGCATGGCGCAGGACATGGTCGATCTCGCCGGGGAGGGCGCCGAGGGGGTCGAGCTCGTCGCCCACACCGTCGAGGACGGCTTCGTCGAGCTGGGTAACGGCGTCGCCGACCTGGCCAAAGACGGCTGGGAGGCCTCGGCCGATGCGCGCGACACCATGCACAAGGCCACCGATGGCGTCGCCGGCCTCGCCAAGTAGGGCTGGGACGCCTCGGAGGATGCCCGCAAGACCATGCATGTGGCCACCGACGGCCTCGAAAAAGCAGTTCCCTATGCCGTATCCACACAGCAAACGGTGGTAGTCAGCCCAGCTCGCCCGTGTGACCTTGTCTCGTCGCCGCCCAGTTCCTCGGCGTCAGCTCACCCAGCCTGTTCGCGGGGTCGTCCTGGATCCTGTCCAGGACATCGCGAAGGTAGAACCACGAGTCGATCCCTTGCAGGGTGCAGCTCCCGATCAACGGTTCCAGGGTCGCCGCAGCGTGGGCCCCGCCCTCGGAGCGCGCGAACAGCCAGTTCTTCCGGCCGACCACCGTCTGCCTCAGCATGAGCTCCGACAGGTTGTTGTGCATCGGCAGCTCGCCGTGTTCCAAGAACAGGCGGAGATACCGCTCTTGGTTGATCGCGTAGCCCAGCGCCTTGCCAAGAACCGATTCGGGTCGCGTGATCTGCGACATGCCCCTGACCCACTTGAAGAAGCCATCGACCAGGGGCTTGCTCTTGGCCTGCGGCGCCGCGCGTAGGGCCTCAGCCGCGCAGGCGAGCCCGTCCGCGACCGCGACAGCGACCGCGACGAAAGGACCCTGCAGCCGATGCTTGTGAACTGGCTACGGGTTGGGGTGAATGATCTCTTGTTTACTTAGAGTTTTTGTCATATTGACAAAAACCTCCGTTTTCGCCTTCCCTCCGGCACGCATGACATCCCCGTCCCCCCGCCTTAGGCCCAACAGGCCGCTGGGGGTGCGCCGGAGGATTCGGCGCTGAGATCACACCCCAACTCACCTGATCCGTGGTCATACCGGCGTAGGGAAGCGGCCCCGACGCCTCCACTCTGGAGGTCATTCATGACTGTTCGTTCCGATCGTGACCGTGTGCCGGCGCGCACCGCATCCATCACCCGCGCCCCCTTCCCCGCGAGTCGAAAGATCTATGTCGAAGGGAGCCTTCACCCTGATCTTCGCGTGCCCATGCGCGAGATTCGGCAGTCACCGACCCGCACCAAGGCGGGGATGCAGCCCAACCCTCCGGTGACCGTCTACGACACCTCGGGGCCGTACACCGATCCCGAGGTCGAGATCGACCTTCATCAGGGTCTCCCCCGTCCTTGTGCGCCTTGGATCGACGCTCGCGGCGACACCTAGGTCCTCGACGGCCCGACCTCGGCCCACGGCCAGCGTCGACACTCCGACCCAGCCCTCGACCGCTTGCGCATGCGCGCCCGTCCCCGACCCCGCCGCGCCCTGCCGGGCCGACGGGTGACACAGCTCCACTACGCGCGGCAGGGCACCATCACCCCCGAGATGGAGTTCGTCGCGATCCGAGAGAACCAGCGACGTGAGCAGATCGTCGAGGCCATGCTCACCCAACACCAAGGGGAGCCCTTTGGGGCCCGGTTACCGGCGCTGGTCACGCCGGAGTTCGTGCGTGACGAGATCGCACGCGGCCGGGCGATTCTGCCAGCCAACATCAACCACCCCGAGATCGAGCCGATGATCATCGGCCGAAACTTTCTCGTCAAGATCAACGCCAACATCGGTAATAGCGCGGTCACTTCCTCGATCGAGGACGAGGTCGAGAAGCTGGTCTGGGCGATCCGGTGGGGGGCGGACACGGTCATGGATCTCTCGACCGGCCCCAACATCCACGAGACCCGCGAGTGGATCGTGCGCAACAGCCCAGTGCCCATCGGCACGGTGCCCATCTACCAGGCCCTCGAGAAGGTCGGTGGAAAGGCCGAGGACCTGACCTGGGAGATCTTTCGCGACACGCTCATCGAGCAGTGCGAGCAAGGAGTGGACTATTTCACCATCCACGCCGGCGTGCTCCTGCGCTTCATCCACCTCACCGCGAACCGAGTCACCGGCATCGTGTCGCGCGGCGGCAGCATCATGGCGAAGTGGTGCTTGGCGCACCACCGCGAGAGCTTTCTGTATACCCACTGGGATGACATCTGCGAGATCATGGCAGCCTACGGCGTGTCCTTCTCCATCGGCGATGGCCTGCGCCCAGGCTCCATCGCCGACGCGAACGACGAGGCCCAGTTCGCCGAGCTGAAGGTGCAAGGCGAGCTCACCCGCCGGGCCTGGGAGCACGACGTGCAGGTCATGAACGAGGGCCCCGGGCACGTGCCCATGCATAGGATCCGCGAGAACATGCTCAAGCAGCTCGAGTGGTGCGACGAAGCCCCTTTTTACACCCTCGGCCCCCTCACCACCGACATCGCGCCGGGCTACGACCACATCACCAGCGGGATCGGCGCGGCGATGATCGGATGGTTCGGGACCTCCATGCTCTGCTACGTCACCCCAAAGGAGCACCTCGGGCTGCCCGACCGCGACGACGTGCGCGAGGGGGTGGTCACCTACAAGCTCGCCGCCCACGCCGCGGATCTAGCCAAAGGCCACCCCGGCGCGCAACACCGAGACGACGCCTTGTCCAAGGCGCGCTTCGAGTTCCGGTGGGCCGACCAGTTCAACCTCTCCCTCGACCCCGACAAGGCGCGAGAGTTCCACGACCAGACCCTGCCCGCCGAAGGCCCCAAGCTCGCCCACTTCTGCAGCATGTGCGGCCCCCGCTTCTGCAGCATGAAGATCACCCAGGAGGTCAGAGAGTACGCCGAAAACAAGGCGCTCGATGAGGCCCGCGCCCTCGAGGTCGGCATGGAGGAGCAAGCGGAGCGGTTCGCCGAGAGCGGAGGAGAGCTCTACCGAGAGCTCTAACGGCAGGCTCTCGACACGAGGGCCTCGTTCGATCGGCCCTGAGTGGAGATGGCGGCCTTGGTCTAGGCGATCGCGGGTGCGACCGAGGCCTCGATCGACCTCGACAGCCCGCGGAAGCGACTCGGTGCCGGACACCTCCTGAACTATTGACGAGAGTGACACTTTTCTAGAGATCCGTTACCGCTTTTCATAGAAAACAAGTCTTTAGGCTAATAGTTTGCGTTCAGGAGGTTCGAGTGACCACCATGAACGCGACCGTCGCGCTCCTCGAAGCGTCTCTTCCCCTGACCACCCTCGCGCTCGCTCAGGATCAGCCCGACACGATCGGCGGCGAACAAGACTCGGGCGATGAGACGCCGATCGAGGTCGACCCGGGCTCAGAACCTGCGACGATCATCCTTCGCGTCGAGGGTGATCGGCGCAAGCGCGCCCCCCTCAGCCAGCCCATCCTCTCGGTGGACCCGAGCCGCCCCCAATCAGGTAGGTCTACCGCAAGAGAACGGCATACAAGCTGACATCCAAGACGACCACTCTACCGTCCTCGGTCCTTGAACCAGGAAGACACCATGCGAAAACTCTCTGGCACGTTCACTCTCTCTGCCCTCGCCCTCCTGATCACTCCGAGCGCCTTCGCAAGCGAGACGGCGGCGCCCGGTCAGGCAGACGATCTCCCATCCTTTACGAGGGCGCTGGAACACCTTGAGGCAGGCGAGCTCCGAGAAGCGTGCGAGGTGCTCGAGGCGGTCACAAAGCAAGACCCCACCGCCGCCCAGGCCCACTGGGCGCGCCAGCTCGGCACCAGCCTCTTTCGCCTGAGCCCCGGAGACTGCCTCTGGGCACGCACCATCGGCGGCGACATGACCCGAGACGGCACCGCTGAGCTCGTCACCTCTCAAGCGGTCGTCGCCCCGATTTGGCTGGCTTCTGCCCCGGGGATCTGGGGGCGCCCGCCCGAGAGCGCAACCGGCCCCGTCCTGCTCTCTTTCACCGGCTTGGCCCTCGGAATCGGGGGGACCTACGCGGCCACCCGAGAGTGGCAACCGACGACTGGCCAGGCCATGAGTATCTATACCGGCGAGCTGCTCGGCGGTTGGTACGGCATCTGGATAGCCGGACTAGATCGCGTCCCCGACGAACCCGTCATGGCGAGAGCTGGGCATGTGGGCGTCCTGCTGGGAGGGCTCGGAGGCCTGGCCCTCGGCTCCTTCGCCTCCCCCACCTCGGGGCAGATGGCGTTGGCACGCAGTGGAGCGATCTGGGGCACGACCTACGGCGGGTTGACCGCGATCATGCTCAACACCGAATCACGAGGAACATTCGCGAGCCTCGGGCTCGGAACCACGGTCGGTGTCGGGGCCGGCATCTTGATCGGTCAGGTGATGGACCTACGGCGTGGGCAGGTCAACACCGTCAACCTCGGGGGCTACGCCGGTACGGTCTTCGGGCTGGGAACCGCCCTCCTCCTCAGCGAGGCGACGGTGCTGAGCCCCGAGAGTGGAGCGGCAATCGTCGGTATCGGAACCACTGCGGGCTTGGTGGTCGGGGCGCTGCTCGTAGACCAGCACGCCCAAGCACGCGAGTCGCGGTTCAGCCTCCGCACCTCGCCCCCCGTTCCCACGGTCCTCCCCACCGGCGACGGGGGCCATGTGCCTGGGATCGCGTTCAGTGGGCAGTTCTAGCTCTTCTGGCTCGGCACGGCTCCACCCCCAGCGCCACGTCGTGGAGGATGACCTGACACGGTGGGATCCGCTCGGCGTCCACCACGAGGGGGCGAGGCTGCATGCGGAGGGTCTCGTCGTCCTCGGCTTCTAGGATGCCTCGCTTGAGAACGGGGTTGTAGCGGGTCCTAGCACCACAGGGAGTGGTCGTCGCAGATCCCGCAGGTTCGGCCATTCAGGTGGTCACCGGGGGTAGGGCTCGCCGGTCGAGACGAGGCGTTGCCGTCGGCGGCCACCCGAGCTGCCGCTCGGTCGGCCTCCGCATTCGGCTAGGGCGAAGAATGCAAAGGCGAGGGTTCGGCGCAAGGACTCCTCCAAGGGGCGCCCTGCCCCCTAACGCGAACCCGCTCCTCCACGGACCGAGCCCGCGCGCGGGCCAGACACGCGTTACCCCCAGACCGTGACGTCTGCGCCCGCGATGCATGAGCTCTCTCAGCTCGCCCGACACGCTGGAGCCTCCGCCCTCGCGGCCGAAGCCGATCGGCTCGCGGCGAGGGTTCGCGAGGGGCGCTTTCACGTAGCGTGCCTCGGTCAGCTCAAGCGCGGCAAGAGCACCCTCATCAACGCCCTGCTGGGCGAGAAGGTGGCGCCCGTAGGCGTCGTGCCCATCACCTCGGCGGTGACCCTGTTTCGCGCAGGCCCACCCTCAGCGCGGATCTCGACCGCGAGCGGAGAGGAGCACGAGGTCGACCCGACCGCGCTCGAGGGTTGGGTCTCCGAGAGCGCAAACCCCGGGAACGTGCGAGGGGTGGTTCGGGTGGAGGTTCAGCTCGCTTCTGCCTTGCTGGCGGAGGGCTTGTGCCTGATCGATACGCCTGGCATCGGCTCGGTCTTCGAGGATCACGCAGCCCGCACCCGCGAGGCCCTCCCGCGGATCGACGCCGTGCTGTTTGTGATCGGCGCCGATCCACCCATCTCCGGCGAGGAGCTCGCGCTGCTGGAGCGCGCCGTCGCGGAGGTCGGAGCATGGGCGGTGGTGCTCAACAAGGCCGATCGCCTGCCCGCAGACGACGTTCGCGACGCGATCACCTTTACCGAACGTGTGATCGAGGATCGCCTCGGAGTGCGTCCCCAGGTCTTCGTGGTCAGCGCGGTGGAGGCGGAAGCGGGGGAGGTCGAGAGCCGGGACTGGCCCGCGCTCCTGGACTGGCTGCGCAGGCTGTCCGCAGAGCGGCGCGGTGAGATCGTCGGCCGGGCGGTTGAGAGGGGGTTTCGGAGGATCTCCGGCGCCCTCTCAGCGCACCTTCGGGAGCGGCGAACCGCGCTGGAGGCCCCTGTTGGGGAGCTACGGGCGCGCCTGGTCGCCCTCGAGGGGTGTCACGAGGTGGCGCGTCGGTCCATCGAGACCCTCGGCGCCCGGCTCGTCGAGGAGCAAGAGCGCGTCGTGCGCGAGGTTCGCCTTCGGTGCAGTGCCTTCGCCGAGCGTGCCGCACCCGAGGTGCTCGCCTCCTTCGAAGCACAGGCCGGGGGGTTGAACGAAGGAGCCAAGTGGAACCTCCGACAGAGAGCCCTGGGACTCGCGGTCGAGGCGGCGCGGCCCGTGGTCCAGGCCTGGATGGACGAAGAGGTCACCGAGGTCGAACGCGCCTTTGGCCTCGCCAGCGAGCGGTTCGCGGCGCGCACCAACGCCCACCTGGAGCACCTCGCGTCCGAGGGCTTCGCGGCGTCCCTCCCCAACGAAGTGGAGCTACCCGAGCATCTAGCTGGGCGAACCCGCTATTACTTCTGGATCCTCGCCGGGCTGGATCGGGTCACCTGGTGGGCCAAGCTGGTAGACCTCTTCCTACCTCGCGCCATGGTGCGTCGTCGATCCTTGGCCCTGGGCCGATCGCTCGCCATCGAGCTGCTCGAGGCGAACGCGCGCCGCGTGGTGAGGGACGTCGACGAGCGGCTCTCCGATCATCGACGCCTCGTCGAGCACCGCATCCAGGGGGTCCTGCGGGGGGTGGTCGAAACGTCGGTCCAGGCACACCGAGGGGCGGTCTCGGCGCATGAGCGAGGTGCAGAGGCGGTGGCCGAAGAGCTCGACGAGGTCTCGGCGCTGGAGCGGTCCATCGCTGAGATCTCGCGACGCCACGGCTAGAGGGTGCGCGCGTCGATCGGGGTGTCACGCCAGCTCGTGAGAAAGTGCCGTGCCACGTTCCAAGAGGCCTCTCCGAGAGTCTGCTCGACGGGTTCAAGGCCGTGTTCGCGGCAGAAGTCGTGGATCGGCCCATCCGCGCGCGGGGCATGGACGTGCGACATCTTGGGGAAGAGGTGGTGGGCGAGCTGCTGATCGAGCCCCACCCAGAACCAACGACCTACCCTCGACAGCCGAACGGTGCGCGAGGTCAGGATCTGGAGCGTCCACGGGTCATCGGCCTGGCTCACCAGCGGAAGGCCGGTGTGCCCCAGCAGAAAGATGAAACTCAGCACGCCGCCCACCACCGCGAAGAGCAAGAGGTAGAGCAGCAGCGCCCAAGCCCATCCGACCCCCAGCGAGGGGATGACGAGCCACAGCGCATAGTGAAGGCTCAAGGCTACCACATCACGCATCCAGGCACGATCGACGCGGCCTCCCCAGAGGTTCTGACCCAGCACGATCAGGCTCCTCACTCGCATCAAGGGGGCGAGGAAGAGGGTCAGCGGCCAGACGAGCGCCGCCTGCAGGTTGCGATGGAACCACTTGCCCCCTGCAGACGCCTCGCGGTGGCGAGCTGCGTCGACCGAGACCGGGCCGAGCAAGAGGTCGCGATCGACTCCGGGGACGTTGGGGTTCTGGTGATGTAGCACATTGTGTTTGGGCTTCCAGAAGGTTGCGCCGACGCCAGAAATCACCCCGAAACCCAGAAAGACCAGGAGATCGTTCTGCCAGCCCTTCTCGCAGGCCGCGCCGTGGGCGGCCTCGTGCCCGATCAGGATCGCGGTGCTCAAGAACAGTCCCCCCGGCAGCAGAAGGAGCAGGCTCCACCAAGAGGCTGCGACGTAGACCGGCAGCGTGAACAGCAGGGCGAGCCCCAGCGACAGCAGAAACTTGGCCCAAGAGCGCGCGGTTGGCGCCTCGAAGCATCCAATGCGTGTGAGCTTGTGGTGAAGGTCCCGATAGGACTTGGCGGCGATCATGCTCGGGCCGCGGGGAGGCACGGGGGCGTCGCGGGCGGGGGGAAAGAGACGTTGGCTAAGGGGATGTTCGAGGCCCCAGGTGCGTCCAATAGCTTGAACGAAGACCGGGTTTTCGCAAGCCACATCGAGGAGGAAGGCGTAGCTGCCGAGCATGCTGGGGCGTCGAGATGCCATGACGACCTCGCGAGGCGCGCCGGAAGGAGGTAGGTTGCACGGCAAACGTGCGATGAGGTAAAGATAAGAGAACTCCGCGAGCGGGGATGACGCGTGGCGACCGAAAACGGTCAGGCAGGCTGCGTCGAGGACCCACCGCGGGCACCTGTGCCCACGATCAACCTAGCGCGGCGGGAGCATGAGCACCACGCGGTCCAGCAGACGCCACGCCCCGGCCTCTCCGCCACAAGGAAGCGGTGGACGTGCTGGGTGGGGCCTTCGGCGTGGGGGGCACGACGAGCTTGACCCTCACCCCTGCCATGCGCCGCCAAAGCCCTCGGCGTGAGACGGACAACGAAATAGGTAATAGGTTCCTAAGTCACCCCAAGAGTGCGTATCGGCATGGGTCGGCCCTCGGGCGAGCTGAGCGATGAGCTTCGTTGCCGGCGAGCCACAGACAGGGCACGGAGGGCGCTCTGGACCATGGATCCATGCCGGCCAGCCTCCGAACTTGTCTCCTGCGTAGGTCAGCCCAAGATCGGTCTGATCCTCCCACTCGAGCAGCGGCCCCTCCATCGCGACCTCGCCCTCGAGGAGCCCCTCGGCGATCTCGATCGTGCTCGGATGGTCTTGGAGTGGCTCGACATCGACGATCTCGAAGGCCCGCAGGAGCTCGACCCCCGCGGGCGGCCGCCCCAGCGCGCCCTCTTCGGTAGAGATGACGCGAACCACGCCCGCCCCCCCGACCAACAAGGGATCCGAGGGATCTTCGAAGACCTGTAGGAGCCCGTAGATGGCGAGCTCCGGCACCGACCTTCCGTCGAGCTGGAGAAGAAAGGTCAGCGGCTGCCCACTGGGTCCGCGGGGCCACTCCCCCCTCGGGAGCCACGGTCGGCCACCATACCGCGCGGCAGTCGGCGAGCCCTCCCCTTCGCGGACCTCGGGACGCCACGCCGAGCGAACATAGGGTTGCAGGATCGCGCGGACGGGCTCGAGGGCATCGACCTCGTCTTGGGCCGCATCGGAGGGCTGCGCGCCCAGCAGTCGGAGCACCTCGAGGGACGTCGGGTCGCGTCGGCTGCGGTGGATCATGCGCGCATGATCGACGGGACGCAGGCCCGAGGGATCGACGACGTCGGGATCGGCCCCCGCACACAGGAGCGCTCGAACCGCGCGAGGGTTGCCGGTCTCGACCGCCCGAAAGAGCGGTGGAAGAGGACCTGCGTTGGGATCGGCGCCCGCGTCGAGGGCGAGCTGAAACCCCCGTCCGGGTCCGTCGAAGGTCTGATGGAGAAGGAGGGGATCCCGGCTTGGATCCGCCCCCGCCGCGAGGAGCATCTCGACGAACACGGACCGATGGAGGGCGGCAGCGAGCAAACTTCGGCCCTCCTCATCGGAGGCGTTGGGATCAACGCCGAGGTCGAGCAGCCATCGTACGACCGCCCCACGATCTGCGTCGATCGCCGCGAAGAGAAGTTCCGCCCTTCGCGATGTGTTCTCGGGTCTCTCTGCCTCACGACGGACCGCCTTCAGGGACGCTCGATAGATGAAGGCGTAGGGATCGTCCCCCAAGGTCGCGCCGTCACGGAGGTCGAGCTGCTCCCCCATGAGCTCGGCCTTGGTCGGCTCGGGGAGGGAGGCATAGGGGCCGTCCGCGGGACCTCCCAAGGGCTCCTCGTCGAAGGGCTCCTCGTCGAAGGGCTCCTCGTCGAAGGGCTCCTCGT
>REDI01000015.1 GCA_007693595.1 Deltaproteobacteria bacterium
CCCTCCCCCAACCCCAACAAGACCTCCGCGTCGAGCGCGGCGTAGGCCGTCTGCCTCGCGCTCAGCGGGCGGCGGCTCCAGTCGCTGGTCTGCTGACGCTTGTCGAGGGTGATCCCAAGCTCACGCTCACAGACCACCGCTAGGCTATGCCCTCCCTCGGCCTTAGGCGCCCGGGCGCGCGACGCGGCCAGGGTGTCGAAGACATTGTGGATCTCCAGTCCTTGCGCCCCCAGGACCGAGCGCTCAAAGCTGGCGTTGTGGATGATCTTGACGATGCCTTCGTCCATCAGGATCGGCCCAAGGCGGTCCAGATCTGCCAGCCGGAGGGCGTCGATCAGGTAGACGGCCTCGGGGGTGGCGATCTGGACCAGACACAGGGAGCGCGTGCGCAGGGTGGTCTCGACGTCGAGGCCGATGCGGTCGTGCTGGGCGATCTCTTGGCAGGCGCGGGCGAGGTCGGCTTCGGTGTCGATCCAGCGGATAGGCAGCTTGCCGACGACCTCGGGAGGGGTCGGGTCGAAGGGAACGGGGGCGGGGGCTGCGTGTTCCTCGTCAGGGCGCTGCTCGCGGAGCGCGGAAGGGACACGGTCGAGGCTGCCGTGGGAGGCCTGCGCGAGCCAACGCCACGCGCCCTGCACGTCGAGCAGGTAGGTCGCGACCATCTCGCGCTGGACCCAGGGGGGCATGAGGGGCTGGAACTTGCTTAGGCGGTAGGTGGGCAGCATCTCCGCGACTTCGTCCCAGAGCTGGGCGTTCTCCCAGAACTCGGGGTCGCGCAGCTCGTCGACGGCGCGCTCGAAGGTACGGAGATCGAGGTCTTCGCCCCGGATCTTGATCAGAAAGTTGTCGGGGATGACCTTCCAGTCGCCGCCGATGGACTCCAGGGCATAGCGCAGGGTTCCGTTGACCTTGCCCCCGGCGAAGGTCCACCAGCGGATCTCGCCTTCGTCCACCTCGATGCCGCCGATACGGGGCTCCAGGATGCCGGCGAAGGCGTCGCGGACCTGGTGGAGCACGTCGAGGGCGGTGGGGTGGAGGTAGGAGGGCTCGCTGGAGTCGGTGAGGATGGCGAGGGCGGCCTGGCAGATGTCGAAGCCGAGGAACTGCGGGAGGTAGCCGCCCCAGGAGGGCTGACGGCCGCGCGGGGCGGGCTGGACTTGGATCGTGCGCTCGTTGTGATCGATGCGCTGGACGACCCACCCGCGTCCGCCGAGGAGAAAGCAGCTCACGCCCTCGACCAGCCGATCCACGAAGCCCTGGTTGAGGGTGCCGAGGGGGGCGCTGGTGGCGGTGAGAACGGCGTAGCTCTGAGGGCTCGAGAAGACGGCGAACAGCTCCATGAAGTTGCGCCGCCCGAACCGGCGCTCGGCGCGGGGGCCCAGGACTAGGCGCCCGCTGAGATCGAGCATGGAGCGGTCGCGCAGCATCCACGCGATCAGGCGGTCGAACTCACCGCGATGGATCCCCTTGAAGTCGGGCACCGAGGAGAGGTGGGCCCAGGCGTCGTGAAGGGTCACCCCGTTGGATGCCAGCGCCATGGCGAGGAGCTGGTGCACGAGGACCGGCCAGCAGCGGTCGTTGACCTCGACCGACTCGACCCAGCCCTGGCGAGCGAGCTGGATCAGAGCCATCGCTTGCAAGACGGCGTCGGGAGACGTGCAGAAGAAGGTGGTGTTGGCGGCCTGGCCGGCGCGGCGCCCGGTGCGGCCCATGCGCTGCAAGAACGAGCCCACGGTGTCGGGGGCCTCGGCCTGGAGCACGAGATCGAGATCGCCCACGTCGATCCCAAGCTCGAGGGTGGAGGTGGCGACGATGCAGGCGTCGGAGCCGTGGTGGAAGCGCTCTTCGGCGCGCTCCCGCTCCTCTTTGGAGACGGCGCTGTGGTGGACGAAGACCGTCGTGCCGTGTCGGCGCATGTGCTCGGCGACGGCCTCGGTGGTGGAGCGCGACTGGCAGAAAAACAGGCTCTTTTTGCCTCGGGCCAGCTTGGCGGCGTCGTGGGCCAGCCGCTCCAGATCCTCGCGGTGGACCACCAGGAGCTGTCGCGGGCCGGGCACCTTGGGCGGGTCGACCACCCTGCCCTCACGGGCCGATGTGCCTTGCAGCCAAGTCAGGATCTGATCGGGGTTGCCCACGGTCGCCGACAGACCGACCCGCTGCACGTCGTGGGTCGAGAGCTGGGCCAGCCGCTCGATCACGCTCATCAGGTGGGCCCCACGGTCGCTGCCGGCTAGCGCGTGGACCTCATCGATCACCACCACCCGCAGGTCGCGGAACAGGGCAGCGGCGTCGACCCGCTCGGAGACGAGCATGACCTCCAGGGACTCCGGGGTGGTCATGAGCAGCTCGGCCGGCTCCTTGAGAAAGCTCTTGCGCGCATGGGCGCCGACATCGCCGTGCCACACCATGCGCCGAAAGCCCACCATCTCAGTATAGGTGCCGAGCCGCTCCGCCTGGTTGTTGAGCAAGGCCTTGATCGGGGCGATGTACAGGGCGGCCAGGCCTTCGGGGGGATCGTGGATCAGCCCTGATAAGACCGGAAACATGGACGCTTCGGTCTTGCCCCCTGCCGTCGGCGCGAGCACGACCGCGTTGCACCCATCGAGCAAGGCCGCGCCCGCCTGCTCTTGCACCGGGCGCAGGCTGCTCCACCCGAGCCGTGACACGATCGCTTGCTGCAAGCGTGGCTCGAAGCGTGCAAAGACGCTGCTCACCACACATCCTCGCTCGGGGTGAGGCCCGGCTCGTCGTCGTCATCGAAGGTCGGGACTCCGCCGGCGCTGGCCTGCTGCTCCTCGGGGCTGAGGTCGGCGGGCTGGGTAAAGGCGTAGGCGTCGGCCGGGACATAGTCGGGCTCTTGCTCGACCAGATCGAGCACGTTGACGAACTCGCGGAGGAACTGGCGGGGCACCACGCCCACATCGCCCTTAAAGCCCTCGGTGACCTGCGCGACGAGATCGTCGATGAACTGGGTGTCCACACGGAGATCGAGCCGGCCCCGGTCGGTCGTGGGGTAGAGCTCGCGCAGCCGCATGGCGACCCCGGTGAGCCGCTCGGCGTCGAAGGGGCGAAGCTCGAGCTGGGCTTGGCGCAAGCTCGCGAACCGCCCCTGCTTCATGAACCGGATCCGATCGTGGAGGGGAGGCAAGCCAGCGACCCCGCGCGGGTTGTCGAAGAACTCAGGCGTGCCGGTGAACAGCCACAGCAGCCCTCGATAGTCGGCGGCGCCGTCGGCGATCTGGCGGATGCCGTTGAGGGACTTTCGCCGGTAGTCCTGGCGCGTTCGCAGGATGGTCTCGGCCTCGTCGATCACGACCAGCAGACCCTTGTACCCAGCCGCCTTGACGATCGCGAGCACGCCCCGCAGGTAGTCGAGGGCGTCGCGGCTGGTGATGTCGCCCTTGATGCCGGCGATCTTCTTGGCCGAGGCGGCGACGTTGCCGCTGCCGGACAGCCAGGAGATCAGCGCCCCGGCCTCGGCCACCTCGCCCTTTTGCTTGAGGTCGAAGATGGTCTGGATCACCCGCACAAAGTCCTGGGGTGCCTGGCCCCCGGTGAGCGAAGCCAGATCCTGGTCGAGCCGCTCGCGCACCTTGCTGTCGAAGTCGGGGGCCTCCTCGTCTTCGCCGGCCGCGATCAGGGCCTCCTCGACCTCTCCGATCCACCGATCCAAGATGTCGCTCAGGGCGCCGCGCGGGCAGAGCGAGGTCGAGAGCTCGGCCATGACCTTGCGATAGACATCGTCGAAGCGGTAGAACTTGAGATCGTTATCGGAAACGACCACAAAGCTGGTGGCGAAGCCGCGGGACTGGGCGTCGAGGGCGGCGAGGCGGGCCATAAAGGTCTTGCCGCAGCCGTAGCCCCCGCGCAGGAACTTGATGCTTCCCTCATCATCTTCGGCGAGATCGAGCTGCCGATGAAGCTCCCCGCGCTGCTTTTCGATGCCGATGGCGAAGGCGTCGATCCCGCGCTCGGGCACGAGCCCCTTGCGCAGCGACTCGAAGATATGGTCGATGTCCCGAGTGGTCAGGTGGCTCATGAGCTGCTCCCTTCGCGCACATAATGCTTGACGCCCGCTACGTTGCTGATCTTGATCCCAAACGGCACCTTGGCGGCGATCGCCTCGATCTGCCGCGCCAGCGCACGCGCCTTTCGCGGCGAGCCGAGCATCGTGCCCAGCTCCGTCTCGGTGACCGTACCGTGGGCGGCGAGGTGTTCGAGGAACTGCCGCGTGCCCCCCTCGAAGGCGTCGAGCCAGCCCTTATCGCTGGTGGGGCGCTCGGCTGGAGGAGGCTTGGGCACTCGATCGTCTCCCTCCGTTCCTTCTTCTGCGGGTAGCGGGATGGCGAGCACGTCGAAGCGCTGCTCGACCTCGTGGGCCGCGACCTCGATCACCCCGCCGGGATGGTGCAGGGCGACCCGCACCCGTTGCTCGACCTGCGCGGTGAGCTTGAAGAAGACCTCGAAGTCTCTCCCCACCTTGGCGACGATCGCCCCGCCACGGAGCTCGGCGCCGTCGCGCACATGGCACAGCTCGACCGACACCCCTTCGCCGTCGATCACCCGAAGGGCAAGCTCGACCTGGGACGTGCCCCCGAACCCGAGCTGCCCTTGTTCGAGGAACTCCACCGAGGCCGACAGGCAGTGCATGTTCGCAACCCCCTCGCGTGCAGCGGCCTTGACCTGGTAGCGCCCTGTCTCCCCGCCGGCCTTGCTGCGGTGCTCGACCGTGAGCACCGGGATCACCCGCTCTTGAAGGCTATTGCCCCCGTGCACGAAGCTGTGCTTTTTCTGGCCTACGTTGAACACTGCCGTGGAGGCAGGAAAGACGACGTGGAGGCCCTCGACGCCTTCGTAGCCGAGCTCGCTGAGGGACACCCGGACCTCGTTGGGGTGGTCGGTCGCGACCTCGGTGATCATGTGCCGCCGCTTGGGATCGATCTTGCGCCCCCGGTCGATGGCCTTGGGGGCGCTGTCGTCGTGGAGCAAGAACCCATGATCGGAGGTGATCACAAAGCGCTTGATGCCCGCCTCGCGCAGCAGATGGAGCGCCGAGCGTAGCTGTTGGATCGCGTTGTCGAACACCACCCGGCCGACCCCCTTCTCGCCGGCGTTGTCGATCTCGAGGCTGTGCACGATCACCAGCTCGGCGTTCTTGATGCGCTGCTTGAGCCCGCTCGTGTCGTGATCGAGAACCTCGGCCAGCTCGAACCACGGGCACGCGCTGCCCCCCACCCGATCCCACATGGTGCGCTTGCGCGTCTCGGGGTCGCGCACCCGATACTCCCCCGTTGACCATCCGCAGAACTTGCCCTCTCGCACCGTCGGCGAGAGCTTGCCGTTGCGGGAGACCGGGGCGAGCACGTTCATGCCCACCTCGGTGACGCTCGGCAGCTCGGCGTAGCGGGCCTTGAGGTGGACCTGGGTCATGGCGGCGCCCTCGATGGCCTCGAACAGCTCGCCCGCCATCTCGTAACGCAGGGCATCGACCATGAAGAGCGCGGTCTTGCCTGCCTTCTGGGTCATAGGGCGCACCACGTCATCGAACAAGGTGCGCTGCAGGAGCGCGGGACCCGGCAAGAACCCGACCCGGCGACACAGCGCGTTGAAGTCGCGGGACCAGTCGTCGGCCCAGGTGCGCCACGCGACCCGGAGCCCATCGAGCCGGGCGCGCAGGGTCTCGAACTCGGGGAGCTGCGGATCGAGGAGCGCGGTGCGATGCTGCTCCAGCCGTCGGTGTGCCCGGTCGACCGCCGCCCCGACGCTCGTGTACCGCGCCAGCACCTCGTCGTGGGTGGTCGCGCCCAGGTGCGGCCCGGCCTCGGTGATCGCGAGCCCGAGCTCCACCATGTCCGCGATGAGCTGCCACGCCGACCGCCGCGCGGGCTGCTGTCGAAGCCAGAACGAGCCCTCCTTGGCGCGGGCCTGGGCCCAGGTCTGGGGCAGCTCCCACTGCTCTTGCGCGATCAGGGCGAGGGCGGCGTGTAGGACCTGATCCTCCTCAAAGCGGAAGGTGTCGATCTTGCCGAGGTCTTGGGCGCGGGCGACCTCGACCTCGTCGACGAGCCAGCCCTCGGTCTCGTCGGCGGTGCGGAGGTAGAAGTCTTCGCGATGTTGACGAAGAAAGTCAGCCAGGGCCGTGCAGTTCTGGACCACCACCCCCGGCAGCTCCGTTCGGCCCGCCAGGCTGGGATCGGCCGGAGGGCGCTGCAAGTCGTTGACGTACTCCACCGTGAGCGCCCAGCTCGAGACGGCGAAGGCCAGGTCACTCGCCCGAGGGTTGCCCGCCGGGAGAGCCTGGAGCCGCCACGCCTCGGTGAGCCCGGCCTGCGCGGTAAAGAAGGACCACAGCACCTCCTGCGCCGCCGGATCTCGGGCCATCTGGGCGATCTTGCCACCCTCGATCAGGTCATCGACCACCGGGCTCAGGCCCATGAGCTGGAGCTGCGGGAGGAGGTCGCCGCCTTGGCTCAACTGAAGACGCGCCGCGAGCCAGGTGTCTGCCCCGGCAAGCGTCACGCCCCCACCCTTCTTGAAGGCGACGATCTCGTCGGGATCTACGCGCCCGCCCGCCGCCTCGGTGATCAGGGTGTCGAGCTTCTTTCGGTAGCGGACGCCCGCGAGGTACAGCTCTAGCAGCGGCGTGAGCCGCACTGTCTCCTCGTTGAATCCCGGCAGGTGCAGGACCAGCGGCTTGCGCTCCACCCCTCCCGCGATGCGGTCGAGCTCCAGGAGCAGCTCGAGGTGGCTCCCCCGAAAGGCATGCACCGCATAAGGTAGCTCACCCGCCGCCCGCGCCTGGATCAGCCGGTCGACGAAGGCGGTGTAGTGCCCATCGAGATCCAGCCAGACCACGATGCCATGCCGCTGCACCCACGAGCGCAGGTCGGCTTCGAGAAAGGACGAGACGGGTCCGAGAGAGGTCATGGCTTACGGCTCCTGAAGGACCATCGCAGCGATGAGCGGGTAGGCAGAGGTGGAGGGCTCGCGCCCCGGCGGCGGATACGGGCCGGCGACGTGGTCGCGAGATAGCCCGAGCGACGCCAAGAACGACCCCGTGTTGTGCCATCGATGATCATGCCTTGTCCATGCCCCCGCCCCGTGGCCAGAGAATAGCACCCTATCCGCCTTGGAGGTAGCGGCGTTCGGCGCGCTCGGGGTGGAGCACGGATCGCGGTAGAGCGAGCGCTGCGGAGGCGTTCGGAAGGCGCGTGGACGATGGCCGCTTGGCGCGGGGATCGAGCGCCAAGCATCTCTCGTCGCTTGCTCTTGCAGGCATGGTGGTGAGGAGAGGGCCCGAACTCGGAGAATACACAAGCGCCCCTCGATGA
>REDI01000046.1 GCA_007693595.1 Deltaproteobacteria bacterium
CCGTGTCCGTGTCCGTGTCCGTGTCCGTGTCCGTGTCGGTGTCGGTGTCGGTGTCCGTGTCCGTATCGGACTCGGTTCCCCCCGGCGTAGACCCGCTCTCGATTGGGTCAGGCTCGCAGGCGCTGAGGACAAGCCCGAAGGCCACGAGGGGTGAGAGCGCGACGCAGTGGTAAAGCATACTGACCTCCGATGGCGGCATAACTCATTCCTCACTCCCCGCGATCGTTCCTGCCTCCTCCTCAACAATCCTTACTGAATCACGCCGGGACGGGGTGACCTGAACCACGGCCACGAAGGGGTTAGGGCATCGCATGTGCGCCCTCCTGCTAAGCCTCCTCGTCGCCACCTCGGGGGCCGCCGATCCCGACGAGCGGCCGGAGCCGCCCGATGCCGGCGCCGCGTCGTCCACCCCCGAAGAAGAGATCATCGTCATCGGAGAAGGCCGGATCGAAGAAGCCTTCGATGATCTCATCGAGTCCTTCGATCGCGCTGGATGGAAGGTCCACAAAGAGCGAGACGACGGCACCATCATCCTCCGGCACCGCCACGACCGATGGAAGGGCTCTTTCGTCGTCACGCCCCAAGGGTCGATACGCACTCGCCGACCTGTCGCCTACAACTGGAGCGTGACCCTGCCCCTCATCATCCCTCACCCCGAGGGCCTCCTGCCGAGCAAGCGCAAGCTGAAGGGGCCACGAACCAGAACGATCGCCGAGGTACAGCCCGAGCTCCAGGCGCTCTACGACGCCCACGCCGAGGTCCACGCCGAGCGCAACTGGGACACGATGGTCGCGAGGCTCGACGCGTTGTGGGAGCACGGCGAGCCCCTCGACGGCGAGGCGCGCTTGAAGACCCACGCCGAGCGCCGCGCCGAGGTGCTCGCCTACTGGGCCAGCCGGACCGAGACCGACGCCGGGCGCGCCACCATGCAGCGCGTCTCCGACTGGATCGAGGCGACCATCCAGACCAGCCCCCACCCCTTCACCCCCGCCGAGATCGCCAGGGCCGAGACCCAGCGTCTCGACGGCGCCAAGCTCGTGAACCGAGCCTCCTCCACGTCCGATCAGGAGCCCCCTTGACCCGCCCCCTCCGCTTCTTGGCCGCCACCGCGTGCGCGAGCCCCCGCATCCCCCTCACCGGCAACGCCCCGTCAAACCACGACGGCAGCAGCCAGGGGCGCGCCTTCGTCGGCGCCACCGTGCACGCCTCCCGCACCGAGGGCTGAGCGCTCTGGCTCAGCCGCCCGGGTACGGCAGCTCCCCGTCGACCTCGAAGTCGGATCGCTCGAAGCGGTAGGTCTGACGCGGTTGGAGCGGATCGCGACGTTGGAGCTCGACCGCCGCGTCGGACACCACGCATAGCCAGGCCTGGGAGCTGGTGGGGGCGGACCGGGCGAAGGCCGACGGCTCGAAGACCCCGAGGTTCCGACCGCCCTTCGGATCGCGCGCCGACCGGAAGACGAAGGCCTCGACACCCGCCTCGCGCATGGCGGTGCCGAGGGGCTGAGACCAGCCATAGCTGCCCTTGTCGGCGAGCTGAGCTTGGAAGGCTGTGAAGGGGGGCTCGGTCAGGTCCACGCCGCGCGCGGCGTCGATCTCGGCCGAGAAGAGGGTCAGATCGACGTAGAGGGGGGCCAGATCCGCGTGAGTGCCCTGCAGGAAGAGCCAGCGGTAGTAGGCCACCTCGGAGAAGGCGGTGCGATCGGTGAGGCTGGCGTAGAAGATCCCCCGCTCGCTCCGGCGACCGAAGCGCGAGCCATAGCGCAACGGCGGGTAGCGGAAGGGGGTGAAGAGAAGATAGTGCAGCTCGGCCTCGGCAGGGCGAAGCGGAGGCTTGCTCTGCTCGATCAGATCTTCGAGCACCCCTTGCTCTTCGTCGGAGTCGACGAGCTTGCGGGTCGAGACGATGTGCTGAGACTCGACGACCCTCCAAGCCAGGACCCGGATTCGACGGAGGCTAGAGGGCCCCTCGCAGCGCGTCCAGATAGGTGACGACATCGACCAGTCCTTGAATGGTTCGGATGCGCTCGGAGGGCACGCCCGCGAGGTGGGTGTTGTGGGCGCGCATCCACGCGCGGGCCTTGGGCTCATCGCCCCCGAGCAAGGCATCGAGGCTGCGGTAGAGGCGCACCACCAAGACGGCGAGCTCCCGCTCCTTGCGGTCGAGCGACAAGGTGCGCGCCCCCGAGGCGTAGCGCGAGATGGTCGAGGGGCTCAGGCCCAGCACGTCGGCCAGGGCGCGCTGGGAGAGCCCGAGGCGCTCGGCGGACCGCAAGGTGGCCCGGGTGAGGACCTGGGCAGGATCGGGGGCGAGGTGTTCGGCGGTGGCGGTCATGGGCAGCTCAGTCTGTTTCTGTAGAAAGGATAGCCCAAAATCTTAGCCCTAGCAACACGCTCACCCTTCACGCAGCGAGTCCACCACGTCCAAGGTTGGATCGAAGCGCTCCAGCCGGCGCCGCATGACGTCGATCGCCTCGGGGTTGCAGTCGACGAGGATGCAGTCACGCCCCAGCTCGGCGGCGGCCTCGCCGGTGGTGCCGCTCCCCGCGAAGAAGTCGAGCACCACATCGCCCGGGTTGGTGTGCACCTTGAGCACGCGCCGGAGCACGCCCAAGGGCTTCTGCGTGGGGTAGCCGGTGCGCTCCTTGCCGCTGGTGGGGACGATGGTGTGCCACCAGACATCGGTCGGGGTCTTGCCACGGGCCGCCTTCTTAGGGCCGACCAGCCCTGGTGCCATGTAGGGGATGCGATCCATCTCGTCGAAGTTAAACGTATATCGCTTGGGATCCACCGCGTACCACAAGAGGCTGTCGTGCTTGGCGGACCAGCGCCGCTTGGAGCGTCCCCCGAAGTCGTAGGCCCAGATGATCTCGTTGAGGAAGGAGGCGCGGCCGAAGATCTCGTCGAGGAGCACCTTGACGTAGTGGACCTCGCGGTAGTCGAGGTGCACGAAGATCGAGCCCGTCGGGCGCAGCACCCGGCGCGCCTGCTCGAGCCGAGGCTGGATGAAGCCCAGGAAGTCGTCGAACTGGTCGGCGTAGGCCAAGGTGGGCCCCCGCTCGATGGCGTAGCGCTGCCCTGCGAAGCCCACCCGCTCCCCCTGAGGGTCTCGGGTGGCGCGGACCTGGGCCATGCGCTGCGTCTTACCCGTATTGAAGGGGGGGTCCACGTAGATCAGATCGACGGAGGCCGCGGGCAAGGCCGCGAGCACCGCGAGGTTGTCGTCGTGATAGATGGTCAGGGTCGTCATGTTCGGGGGATATCCTGGCGGCGCCTGCGGTCGAACGCACCTCTCCGCACAACCCTCGTCCCCTCCCGACCAAAGCGCGCCACCCTCCTCCTCTCTCATTCCCAGGAGCCCCATGCCCGACCACGCCACCCAAGGCACGCTTCGGATCGTCCTCACCGGGGGGCCCGGAGGCGGAAAGACCACCGTGGCCACCACGCTCCAGGGCCTCGACCCCGATCGTTTCGCCCTCGTCCCCGAGGCCGCGAGCCTGCTCTTCTCCGGTGGATTTCCTCGCGATGAGAGCCCGTGGGCGGCCCGCCCGACCCAGCGCGCGATCTTCCACGTCCAGCGCAACCTCGAGGACTTGCAAGCCGCGCGGTTCCCCGACCGGGTCCTCTTGTGCGACCGAGGCTCCCTCGACGGCACCGCCTACTGGCCCGACACCGCCGAAGACTTCTTCACCAGCCTCGGCTCCACCCTCGCCGATGAGCTCCGGCGCTACGACGCGGTCGTCTTCTTCGAGACCGCCGCCGCTGGCTCTTCGTGGCGCGCCGGCAACACCCTCGCCCGCCCCGAGAGCGCCGCGGTGGCCCGAACCCTCGACGCGCGCCTCCGCGAGATCTGGAGCCAGCACCCCCGCTTCTTGCTCGTCCCGGCGACCCAGGCCTTCTCGCGCAAGGTCGAGGCAGGGGTGGCGGCCCTTCGAGGGGTGATCGCGACGCTCCAGCGCGAACCGACCGAGCACCGGGGCTGAGGAAGACCGCCGTGCCCGCGTCCCGGGGCGCGGTGACCCGCGCGATCGGGGTGGTCGTCGCGAGCCTGCTCCCGAGCTCTAGGCGCTGAAGGATCGGCACGCAGCGAAGGGACCGCTCGGCGCCGGAGGACGCCGTCGATGAAGAGGGGCATCGTCTGTCTCAGAACAAGCTTTCCAGAGGAACAACCTAAGACGCTTCCAGGACGGGGCGCGGTCTGCTAGGGTGGACGAGCCCCCCGGAGTCCGACATGTCGATCCTCACCCTGCTGGCGCTGCTGCCTGCCTTCGCCTCAGCTCCCGAACCACCACCCTGCGACTACGACGTCTTCGGCGGCGATGACCTTGAGTGGGCCCTATCGTCGGCCTTCCCCGGCGCCACCATCTGCTTGTGGCCAAACCTCTACCGCCCGAGTAGTCCTTCCTTTCAAATCTTTATCGACGTCCACCTCGTGGGGCTCGGGGACTCCCCCGAAAGCGTCGTCATCGAGCCCAGGCCCTTCGGGTCTCCCACCAGCTCGGCCGTCACCGTTGAAGGCGTGAACGCCTCGTTCTTCAATCTGACGCTCGCCGGCAGCAACCTCGGCCGCGCCATCCGGGTCGATGGGGGCGCGACCACCCTGGTCGACGTCACCGTACAGGGAGCCTCTCTTCCTGACTTGGGCCATGACTACGGCGGCGCGCTGCGCGCGATGGATGGCTCGGATGTCTACATCTATCGCTCTTCGTTCCGAGACAACTACATCCCTGACTCCCCAGGCGGGCACATCCGCCACAGCGGGTTTGGGGGCGTCCTGCACATCGAAGACTCCGAGTTCGTGAACGGCGTCGGCCGCAACGGCGGCGCCATCTCGACGGGGAGCTACACCACCCTATACATCGAGGGGAGCCACTTCATCGGCAACCAGGCTATCGCCTCGGCGAACCCGCTCGGCAGCGACGGCGGGGGGGCGCTGAGGCTCTTCCGGACCGACGCGACCATCGTCGGCAGCCGCTTCGAAGACAACCAGAGCCATGCGAGCGGGGGCGCCATCATGGCCGGGGATAGGGGGAGCTTGAGCCTGAGCCAGAGCGACTTCGAGCGCAACGAGGCCGAAGGCTACGGAGGACACGTCGCGATCATCTTCGAAGGCGATCTCTGGGGCGAGCGACTGCGCATGCGTGATGGCGTGTCCCGCGCCGGAGGCGCCATCGCCTGCCACCGCACCGAGAACTGCGACATCGCGCACAGCGGCTTCTGGAACAACACCGCTCTCGACGGAGAAAAGGAGGGTGGGGGTGGTGCGATCTGGATGTTCCAGAACCAGGCCCGCGGCGTGCAGCACCGAAACCTCTTCTGCAGAAACCACGCGGATTCAGACAGGCCGAGATACGGTGGCGGGGCCGTGGCGTCGTCTCGCGGCGACGGCCTCAGCTCAGCGTACAACGTCTATGTAGACAATACCAGCGGCTCGACAGGCGGGGCCCTCCACAACTATCGCTCGGACGTCGCCCTCTCTCAGTACGAGACCTTCATCGGAAACCGCGCGGAGACGGCCGGCTGCAGCGCCTACTTCGAGGACTCGAACCTCGTTGACTTCAGCCGCAACCTCTACACCCAGTCGACCTGTAGCCTGAGCGTTCCCCCCTCACCCACGGGGCAAGACTTCGTGCTTCGTTCACAATGGGGCGAGGCCTGGGCCAGCGAGAGCCTCTTCTTCGAGAACCCTCACGTGCTAGGCCCCTTCAACTCCCAGTTCAACTGGTACGGGCTCCCGCCGCTCACCGACGATCCTGAGCTCCCCAGAATAGACATCCCCCTCGCGATCGACGAGGACTGTCGTGAGATCTACGACTACGTCCCCTCGCCCGACGAGTTCCTCTACGACAGGGAGATCGGAGCGACCAGCCCAGGTGGCGAGTTCATCGACGACGACGGCGACGGGGTGAGCTGGCTCTTCGACTGCGACGACCAAGACGACGGGGTCGGCGTGCCCAGTTTCTACTACCCCGACGTCGACGGCGATGGGTTCGGCGACGCGCACGCCGATCCCGAGGGCCCCGGCTGTCCTCCGCCGGGCTTTGTCACGAATAATCTGGACTGCGACGACAAGAACCCCGACATCAACCCCGACGCCGAGGAGCAGTGCGACGATATCGACTGGAACTGTAGCGGAGACCCCTATGATGGCCTGGAACAGCTCCCATGGTACCTCGACGCCGACGGGGACACCTGGGGAGACGACCACACCGATCCCGTGTTTAGCTGCGAAGCCCCCTCCGGTGAAAACTGGACCAGTCGGGGAGGCGACTGCGACGACAACGACGAGTTCATCAACCCAGACGCCACCGAGGTCCCCTACGATCGCATCGATCAGAACTGCGACGGCTTCGATCAGGTCGACCTCGACGACGACACCTACCCAGGCATCCTTTGGTCGGACTGGGAAGCACTCGACGTCGGGACCAGCCCCGCGGGTGCCTGGCCCGAGGGCGTGCTCCATGAGCCCGTAGACTGCAACGACTCGGACCACACGATCAACCCCGGCGCCGAAGAGACCCCCTATGACCGCATCGACCAGGACTGCAGCGGCTTCGACTTGGTCGACGTCGATGAGGACGGCTGGGCCGGCATCAGCAAAGCGGACTGGCTCGACCAGCCCGGCGGCGATCCCGCGCTCGGTTGGCCGAGCGATCTGATGGGCGAAGAGGTCGACTGCGACGATGAGGACAAGACGATCTACCCCGACGCCCCCGAGGTGCTCTACGATCGCATCGATCAGGACTGCGACGGCTTCGACCTGGTCGACTTCGACGAAGACACCTACCCAGGCATCCTCTTTTCCGAGTGGGAAGCCCAGCCCGTCCACCCCACCTCTCCCGGAGCCTGGCCCCCTTCGGTCCTTCTGGAGCCCCTGGACTGCGACGACCTGAACGCGTCCATCAACCCGAGCGCCGGCGAGATCCCCTACGACCGCATCGATCAGAACTGCGACGGCTTCGACCTCGTCGACGTCGACGGCGACACCTTCCCCGGCATCCTCCAGGCAGAGTGGGAAGCATTGCCCGACGGTGATCCTGACCTGTTCTGGCCCTCCGGCCTCGACGAGCGCCTCGACTGCGACGACGACGACGCGACCATCTTCCCCGACGCCCCCGAGGTCCCCTACGACCGCATCGACCAGAGCTGCGACACCTTCGACCTCGTCGACGTCGACGGCGATACCTTCCCCGGCATCCTCAAGGCCGAGTGGGAAGACAAGCCCGTCCACCCCGTCTCCCCCGGCGCCTGGCCCCCCGAGCTCAAAGAAGCGCTCGACTGCAACGACGAAGAC
>REDI01000048.1 GCA_007693595.1 Deltaproteobacteria bacterium
GACCGCAACTCAAGCGACTTCGGTCGACCCGGACCGCAACTCAAGCGACTTCGGCCGGCCGGGCCCGAGCGGAGCGGCGACATGCCGAGCTCGTCGAGCTGCGACGGCGGACCGAGCTCGACGCCCTGCGCGCTCGGGCCCTCACCGAGGTGGGTGCGGTGCGGGAGGGCACGCTCTTCGACGCCCAGGTACGCGCCGCATTCCCCGCATCGCCCCGCGCGTCGACCACCCCATCGCGCGCCAAGCGCCTGTGCGCCCGCGACCGACATGAGCCCCCAAGCCGTTCGACGGCGCAACACCTCCCCGCCACCAAGGTTAAACCGTACCGGCTCGTACACGTCGATGCGGAGATCCCCCAATGTGGTTCAAGAATATCGCCTCTATGTCAGGCATAATGCTCCTTTGTTGGTCGATCGCCTGCACCACCGACACCGAGCAGGCCTCGCCGCCCGTCGCCCTCGATGTCGATCGCCCCCTGCACGTCGAGCAGGTCTTCGGCAACGTCTCCGACGTCACGTTTCGACCCATCCACAGCGACGGCGCCCACGCGATCGCGATCGGCCAACGCAGATTCACGATCCCAGGGGGAGCCTCTTGGGCGAGCCACACTCACCCACGGTACGCCGAGTGCTGGCTCACCCAAGACGGGGGCGCGTCGTGGAGTCCATGGACCTGCCCCGAGCTGGGCAGGTTCGTCGTCGTCGCCCACGGTGCGGCGTTCATCACCGCAAACGCCGACGACCCCGGACTGTATCGCCAGGCCCTCCCCGACGGGTCGCCCGAGCGCGTCGTGAGCGGCGAGATCCACGACGTGCACAAGGCCAGCGACGGCGCGATACTCGTCGAACTGGCAGACCGCACCTACCATGTCAGCACCGACGGGGGCGAGCGCTTCTCCCCGTTGGACGAGGGCTCGCACGCCCGGCTCGCGGAGCTGGTCCGAGCCGAGGTGTCCAAGGCCGGGGGCGACGACCCCTTCGAGCGCGAGCGACATGCCAATAGCGACCATGAATACCGTGTGCAGGCCATCTATCACGCCGACCCCCAGCTCCTCATGGTCCTGCGCATCCGATACTCTCTGGACGAGGACCTCTACGACTACGGCCCACCCCCCGATCGCGCTGTCATCGTGCGGACCTCCGACGGGGGCGCCTCTTGGGAGCTCGTGCGCGTAGAGCAGGCCAATCCACGCGCACATCTGACCCCCTACCTCCTACCGGCCGTGCACGGGTTGCTCGCCCACGACACCACCGTCGCGCTGCTCACCAAGACCGCCGCCCCTCTCTCCCGCGACAAGGGCGAGACGTGGGAGGACGTCGGCGCCGGCATCTGGTCCGAAGCGGACTTGATCGCGGGTCCCCACGACTTCATGACCCTGAGCACCGCCCGGGGGCAAGGGAGCACCAGCACGCGCTATCCCGCGTGGTCCACCGCCCTCGCAGGCAACCACGAGGTGTGGCTCGCGGGCGGATCTCGGGGTCGCTTGGCCCGGTCCACCGATCGCGGGCGCACCTGGTCCTCCCCGACCGCCCAGGATTTCTCGGCCGTCTGGCGGTCCGGCGAGGTGGCGATCGCCGCAGGCCTTGGCCCAGGCCTGCACCGCTCCAAAGACGGCGGAAAGAGCTGGGACATCGTGGTACCACGCGATCCCGACGACACGCAGGAGCAGCGATGCTTGAAGACCCCGGACCACACCGTGCTCGGCGGCGACGACTCCGCGCTGTTCATCGGGGGATCCTTCAAGGACACCACCTTCCTCTGTCGCTCCTTGGATCGAGGCGAGAGCTGGGAGCAGGTGTGGTTCGGCGAGAAGGGCTCAGCGACCCCCTACCATCGCATCGAGAGCTTCCAGTTCGCGGGCGGGAGGGCGCTCCTGCTCACCGACCGCGCCCTGCTGCGATCGGATGACCGTGGCGACTCCTGGAGCCCTGTGCCCCTGCCCGACTTCGACGCGCAGAAGCCCCCGAGCCCTCGAATGCCTGCGGGGGTCATGGCCTTCGACGGCACCCGCGTGTTCATCGCCACCTGGTCCATGATCTGGCGATCCGACGACGCGGGGGAGACGTGGAGCCACGTGGCGCGCGAGCCCAGGTCGACCCTGTTGCGCGCCGCGGCGTTCCGCGGAGATACGCTGATCGTCGTCGGCAACGGTCAGTCGATCTTTCGGTCCACCGACGGGGGCGCCACCCTCGATAGGGTGCACGAGGGCGACGAGGCGCTCTTCGGGCTCACCGAGCGAGACGGGAACTGGGTCGCGGCCGGTGGGCTCGGTCGGGTGTTGCTGTCCACCGACGACGGCGCGTCGTGGACCGCCCTTGATTCGGGCACGGGGCACCACCTGTTGCGAGCCGTCGATCTGGCCCGCGACGGCAGCCTGCTGCTCGTCGGACACGGCGGCTACATCGGGCGCGCGACCCAGACCCAGTGAGCACACCTCCACGCCCATCGATCCCTCCCCCAGAACGAGCCTCCCACCATGCATCGTCGCCACGTCCTCCTCGGCCTCGCCGCGCTCCTCGGCGCGATGGCGCTACCTGATCTCGCCCACGCAAACCCCCTCCCCGACGCCGACCTCCAGGCCGAGCGAGAGGCGCTCATCGCGCACGTGCGCGATCGGCTCCTGGGCTTCGACGCCATCGACCTGCTCGATCGCGTGCTCACGGATCTAAACTTTCCCAGGCGCGAGCGCACGATCGCCGAGCTCCGCGGGATCCTCGGGAACAAAGACGTGGGTCGCGGCTTTCGCTCGATCCAGGATCTCGGGGATGATGGCGAGTTGATGGGCGCGCTCCAGGGCTTCCTTACGCGAATGACGGACCCAACGTCGACCAAACGCTGGCTCCTACGCCTCGCCAAGCGCATCCCTGCGGACCCTGCCGCACGACAGGCCATGATCGAGCACCTCTACACCGCGTGGTTGGGCCTCGACATGGATCGACTGCGCGCCCACGTCGCGCGCTACGATCGCGAGGATCTGGCGATCATCTACGGCCCCGTCACCACCCTCCCCGAGGCCGCCGCCCTCGTCGTGCACGAGCCGATGGCCCTCTACCTTCAGCTCATCCACGGCCGTCGCGCCCAGGAGTGCTTCTTAGAGGGCCGATCGCCCCGGCGCGAGCTGCTCCGCGCCCTGCTGCGCCCCGAGATCAGCCGCGTCGCCCTCATCGGACATGGCGCGTGGTCGAGCTTCTCGCTGACGGGATGGTACAGCACGCCCACCGCCCTACGCGACCACGCCTGCGACCGCCTGCGCGCCGAGCCGAAAGAGGCGCTCCTCGAGCTCGCCAAACCCCCCTTCTACTTTCTCCGACCCCTCACTTTTCACCGCAACTCCTTCGCAGAGGACGAGCTCTCGGCCGCCGTCGCCGCGCTCTACCCCTCCCCTGCGCGGCGAGCCCAGGTTCGTAAGGAGCTCATCGTTCGACACACCTGCGGGAGCAGCCGCTATCGCTACGGGGAGCCAAAGCTGGCGTGGGCGATGCTGGATGGCGACGAGATCGACGGGCTCAGCATGGACAACGACGGCTTCTCCGCAGCGCGACCCCAAGACCGCGGGCGCTTCGAGCAGGCGGTCGAGGCCTGGCTCGCCGACACCGCCATCACACCGCGCGAGGGCCCGGCCTTCGGGGAGTGCCTCGTCGAGGACCCAAGAGCGACCCGCGGCTACGAAGGGGGTTCGTGGCTCGCCGACTTCTTGGAGGACCCCGTCCCCGCGTGGTCGCCGGCCCACCCTGCCTGGGCGAGATCTCGCGAGGCGCCTGCACCGCCAGCGTCGGCCGATACCCCTTGAGTCCCTGGGCTCCGCACCTCCGCCCCGACGGGCGGAGCCCCGATCCGCGTGGGCGCTTGTCGACCACTGTGTGCGTGAGGCGGGGCGCGCGAGGCTCTGAGCCAGGTCAGCGCCGCTCGAAGCGACCCGGTGAGGGAGCCCCGCCACCTCGGATGGGCTCGACTCAGCCAGCCGGCACAGCCTTGGCAATCAGGAGTCGCATCGCCGCGAGTCGCTCGCGATGGGGCACGGCGTACTCGCGTGAACGCGGCGCGCAGCGAGACGGAGGAAGGCTGTCTGCTCTCCTCGCGGCATCTCCTCGATGACATCGGCCGTCGCGAGCAGCCAGAAGGTCCGACCGATGCCCCTTCGGGCCTCCATCGCCTTGATGAAGTTGAGCGTGATCCTACCTCCCAGGTCGTCGGCCTCCTCGTCTGCCGCGTCGCGCTGGCGATCGAGCTGTGCCAACGCCATGTCGCGTGCCAGCAGCCACTCATGAACCAGCGCCTGAGCGATCTCCCACCCTTCTCGCTCCTGGGCGATGTTCTTGACGATACCTCGCAGATGGCGTGCATCGACACCATCGGGCAGGGTCCCTGCCTTCTTCTTGCCCTCGAAGACGGCGACGCCCTCGGGAGGCCAGGAGCCGTCTGACTTTATCCCCGATCGTGCGAATGCAAGCGTCAGTCCGGCCGCGTCGAGCCCCACCGTAGTCCGCTGAGTTGCGGTGTCCTCGGACCGTAGTCCGCTGAGTTGCGGCCTTTCGGTCTCTCCCGCAGACTGAACGAGGACGCCCTACGAGCCAACGCCAGGAATAGGGAACCCTTACTCCTCGCGAGGGGGCCGGACCGCAACTCAAGCGACTTCGGTCGACCCGGACCGCAACTCAAGCGACTTCGGCGCTCTCGGCTGACTTGGAGTCGTTGAGGACCTTCTTGCCCGGCTCCAGGCCGGGGGTGACCGCAAGGCGGATCGCGAGCTCCGCGCCCATGCCCTCCACCTCGACTCCGTCCTCTGCTGGCTCAAAGGCCTCAGCGGGCCGCCTCTGACCCTTCGCAAGCGAGCCAGCGGCGAAGCGCGCAGCGAGGCCCAGCCGAGCGAAGCAAGTGCATGGACCGCGTTGGCTCTGAACCTTCGCAAGCGAGCCAGCGGCGAAGCGCGCAGCGAGGCCCAGCCGAGCGAAGCAAGTGCATGGACCGCGTTGGCTCTGAACCTTCGCAAGCGAGCCAGCGGCGAAGCGCGCAGCGAGGCCCAGCCGAGCGAAGCAAGTGCATGGACCGCGTTGGCTCTGAACCTTCGCAAGCGAGCCAGCGGCGAAGCGCGCAGCGAGGCCCAGCCGAGCGAAGCAAGTGCATGGACCGCGTTGGCTCTGAACCTTCGCAAGCGAGCCAGCGGCGAAGCGCGCAGCGAGGCGCAGCCGAGCGAAGCAAAAAGTATGGCCGCTACTGGGTTCGAACCAGTGACTTCCACCGTGTGAAGGTGGCACTCTCCCACTGAGTTAAGCGGCCTTGGATGGATGGGGACTTGCCCAAGCGCGCCCGTCTTATGCGGCTGCGCGGGGGGCGTCAAGGCCGAACGAACAGAGCGGGCCGCGCTCCCTGTCTCGCGCCAGGAGCCCCGCTCAGCCCTCATCGTCCGCAGACCGAGGCACGAGCATGTAGAACTGGCGCAACTGGTAGCGGTTGGCGGGCTCGGGCCATTCGAAGGTGCTGGCGACTCTGCAGGCCTGCTCATGGTCGACGCCGTCGATCATGGCGCGCTCGCAGCGAAAGCCCTTGCCGTCGAACTGGACCGAGAACAGCAGGCTGTGCGGTCTGGAGGGATCGAGAGCGTCTATCTCGCCACGGATGGCCTCGAGCAGGCCCAGATGATCCATGGCGGCACCCGGAGCGGTCGCCCCCCGGAGGTCATGGGCACCAGGGTAGGCCGTATACGACCCAATCTGCACTGCGGGGGGCGGATCGCCTTCAACCTTCTTTCCGCCTGCTCTGAGGGTGGCGTGCGTGGCCGCTCGGACCCCGGTGTCGAGTACCGCATCGGCGAGGGCCGTACCAGCCAGACCCGCCCACTCCTCGGCCGCTCGGCTCAGGGCATCGGTGGGGCTCGTGCCCTTGCCGAGGATCTCGACCCCATAGCTCAGTGGTTCCCCGGAGATAGAGGCTTCGTATCGGACCATGCGCGCCGCCTGACCTCCCAGATCGACCGAGTAGGTGATGGTGGCGCCGAGACGGTACGTCTTTCCTTCTACTTCTACGAGATCTTCGGAGACTCGACAGGGCTTGCCTGCGTGCTGAAAGACGTAGCAGAGTCTCTCGCCCGCCAGGCGCGTGGCGTCAGGATCGGGGCCCGGAGGCTCTGGCGCCTGGATCCCCCAGCTACATCCAGCAATAAACAGCAGCGACACCCAACCCCGCATCCGGCCTCCTTATGACCCCCATCCCTTATCACGCGAGCCACGACCCGTGACCGCTGCGCAGTCGCGGTGCGCTCCCCACTTCTTCGGTTCGCGTCGAGGCTACGATCGGTTAGCGTAGCCGACCCCGAGGAGGTCTACCGTGCGCATTCCCCAACAAGGTCGCCCCAAGCAGGAGGTCTTCGACGATCTCAAGTCCTTCGCCCGCGACGACCTCGCCTGGCGCTCCGGTCGCGCCTTCGGCTACGTCTACAACGCCGGCAAAGACATCGCCGAGGTCGGAAAGCGAGCCTACATGGACTTCCTCTCCGAGAACGCGCTCGACCCCACCGAGTTCCCCAGCCTGCTCCGCTTCGAGAACGAGGTCGTCTCGATGTGCATCACCCACTTGGGTGGCGACTCCGAGTGCGTCGGCAACTTCACCAGCGGGGGCACCGAGAGCATCCTGCTCGCCGTCAAGGCCGCTCGCGACGACTTCATGGCGAAGAACCCAGGCGTCAAGCCTCAGATCCTCTTGTGTCGCACAGGTCACGCAGCCTTCTACAAGGCCGCCCACTACTACGGCATGGACACCGTCATCACCGAGGCCGATCCCGAAACCTTCCAGGCCATCCCGAGCGCCTTCGGAGCCGCCATCACGGACCGAACCTGCTTGATCGTCGGCTCGGCGAGCCAGTACGCTCACGGCGTCGTCGATCCCATCGAAGAGCTGGCCGCCCTCGCCGCCTCGCGGGGGATCCGCATGCATGTCGACGGCTGTATCGGAGCTTTTGTCTTGCCCTTCTTCCGGGAGCTGGGCGACGACATCCCCCCCTTCGACTTCTCGGTGCCCGGCGTCACCTCCCTCTCGATGGACCTCCACAAGTACGGCTACTGCCCCAAAGGCGCCTCGGTGGTGCTCCACCGCAACAAGGACCTCCGCCGCGCCCAGATCTACACCTGCGCCTCATGGTCAGGCTATACCCTCGCGAACCCCACGGTTCAGTCCTCTCGCTCCGGCGGACCGATGGCGGCGGCCTGGGCAACCCTCCAGCACGTCGGCCACGACGGATACCTCGAGCTGTGCCGCGGTCTGCTCGAGGGGCGTCGCGCCATCGTCGAGGGCGTTCGGCAGACCCCCGGCCTCCGCGTCCTCGGTGATCCCCAGATGTGCCTCATCGCCTTCACCTCCGACGATCCCGAGCTGAACATCTTCCACCTGGCCGACCTGTTGATCCGTCGCGGGTGGTACGTCCAGCCTCAGCTCTCGATGACCAACAGCCCAGCGAATGTTCACCTCACCCTGACCCCGGCCAACCTCCCGCACATGCCTGCCTTCCTACAGGACCTGCGCGCCTGCGCGAGCGAGGCCCGCGCCGCTGAGAGCCCCCAGATCAGCCCTTTCATCCAGCAAGCCCTCGCGAGCATCGACTTCGACAGCCTCGACGACGCCACCTTCACCCAGCTCCTCTCGGCGGCGGGGCTGGGGCCGGGAGGGGACCTGCCCGAGGACCGCGCCGAGATCAACATGATCCTCGACAGCATGGTGCCCGCGCTTCGCGAGCGGGTGCTTCAGTTCTTCTTCAATGAGCTGTACCAACAGCCGTGATCAGCGGATCGTGATGAACCGCTCCTGGGGCTCGCCACGGCGGAGCAGCTCGACGTGCACCCGCTGGTTCCGTCGCATGCTCCGCAGCGCCCCGAACGCCGCGGCGAGGCTTCGGACCTGACGACCGTTGATGCTCAAGATCACGTCCATGTTGCGGATGTCGAGCTGGTCCAGGGGCGAGCCACAGCGGATGTTTCCAACCTGAAAGCCCTCGACCTGCCCGTTCGCATCACGGAACCACCGAACGGCGACGATACCTTGAACCGCGTCGAGGCTCCGGGTGTAGTGTTCGACGATGACCGCATCGACCGCGTAGCGTTCCCCTCCGAGGTGACGGATCCCATCGAGCGGGTCGTCGCAGTCGCGCGCCGCCGCTCGGGCGTCAGCGGCCCGAGCCGCCCGGCGCGCCTGTTCTCCGCCCCGATCGCGCGTGCGCCCTTCGCGGACCCGCCCAACCCCGCGGCCGACAGCGCCTCCGCCACCGCTCCATCCCGAGGAGCCCCCGCCTGCGGTCGGGCGTTGCTCCTGAAGGGCCGCGCGGGCCGCCGCCGTGCCGATGGGCTCAGGGTCTCGACGGATGGGGGTGACCTTCCCCTCGCCAGCCACCTTGCGCTCCTCACCGAAAAACTCCGTTGGAGGTCCCTCCCCCGCTCCACCCCCACCGCCGGAGGGCGGGAGCGAGACGTGGGCGAAGCGATCCCCGCTGCCGGGACCGAACTCCTCGGCGAGCTGCCCAGCGGGCACCAGATCCATGCGATAGCCCGGACCCCCGATGCCACAGATCGGAAGCAGAAACACGAAGAGGAGGAAGAAGGCCGTGGCCGCAGCCTGAGCCGCCGTCTTGATCAGCCGTAGCGCCTTTTCGATCATGGATCTCCGGAGACGATGGGCGAGTCGGACGACCCGAAACGAGGTCGCGAGGCGTGGCGCGAGGCGAGGCGCCCGCTCCCGGACCTATCACAACAGACGCGCTCGGGGGGAGATTCCTTCGACCGGGTACAGCGGCGGTCCGCTGGCCTCGCCCCTTCCAGCAAGCTGGAGGAACGCCTCGCACCGCGCCGGCCCCGCGAAGCCCCTCAGGCCTCAGGGTTCGGTGTTGCTCAGCGAAAAAATGGTTTCGAGAAGTCACTTATCCCATGCCATGCGGCTCGATACTTCACAACCCTGCCTGCACCGCGCGACGCGCGCGATAAGGTGGACCCAGGAGGTCTTCATGCGTTGGACGTGGCCGTGGCTCATCGCCGCCCTCTCCTGCACCCCCGAGCCCGTCGAGCCGACCGCCCCTACCATGCGGATCGTTGGTTCCGACACCATGACCAGCTCCCTCTTGCCCCACCTCGTCGGGGTCTACGGAACCCAGAAGGGCTTGCGCTTCCAGATCGAAGGCGGCGGCAGCTCGGACGGCTTCCGTGCCCTGCTCAACGGCAAGGCCGACCTCGCGGCGTCCGCTCGTTTGCCCACGCCCGCTGAGATCGAGCAGGCCACGGCCTACGGGTGGGCCTTCGAGCGGCACCTCGTGGGTTTGAGCGTGGTGACGCTGTCGGTTCATCCGAGCAATCCACTCCAGAGCCTGACGTGGGATCAGGCACGCGACATCTTCTGTACCGCCGAGATCCGCGACTGGTCTCACTTCGGCATGGAGCCTGCCCCCATCCGGGTTCTGGTGCGGAACGAGCGCTCGGGCGCGCGCGAGGTCATCGAAGACTTCTTCTGTGGGGTCGAGGGTATCTCCCGCCGCCACGAGACCATGGATGCGGTCAAGATCGCCGATGAGGTCGAGCGCGATCCCAACGTGCTCACCTTCGCCCCCCTCTCGGACCGCAAGGGCAAGGTACTCTCGCTCCGGCAACGGTCCGACTCCAGGGCCTACGCCCCGACTCAGGCCAATGCGATCCGCTTCAAGTACCCCCTGACCCACGACCTCGCGCTCTTCACCGCCGGCGAGCCCTCTCCCGAGATCGACAAGTTCCTGAGGTGGATCGCCAGCCCCGCGGGCCAACACGAGGTCGACGAGGCCTGGGTCGTGCCGCTCTTCCTTCGCGCAGGGCTCTTCGATGATCCCCGCCCGGTCCGCGAGACCCTGACCTTCGCCAAGGACTCGACCGCCCTCGACGAACGCAGCCAGGCCCGACTCAAGGTGCTGTCCGAAGAGCTGCGCAACCGCTCCGGCGAGGTCAACCACATCGTGCTTGAGGCGCACGCCGAGCCTGAGGAGCGCGACCCCTTCCCCCTCTCGTATCAGCGTGCCATCGCGATCCGCGACCTCATCGCCCGCGAGTCCACCGCCCTCTTCTTCGAGATCATCCCGCGCGGCGACGAGCAGGAGCTCGCCCCCACGGACACCCCGCTGGGCCGCGAGCGCAACCGAAGCGTCCGGATCTTCTTCGGTGACGACGACGACGCCAGCCGCACCATCGTCACGGCGCCTCCGTCCGCCGAAGCCGAGTGAGCCAGCGCTCCAAGCCCTCGCGGACGGCCTCGACCGAGATCCCCGAGGGCGGGACATGGATGAAGGCGGCGGGCGCCGCGCAACGCTGTGGCACGCGATAGGCCCATGCGTTGCAGACATAGCGGCCAGGATCGTCGCTGATCCCAGCATCGAGGGCAAGAGCGAGACGTTCGAGGTCCAGGGTCGCTCGGACGCGATCGGGCCCCTCCCCGTTGGAAGAGGGCCGACAGCCATCGATGTCGGGGGAGTCCCCGCAGTCACGGTAGCCGAAGCGCTCGACCTCGAGCCTGGATCGACGGCGAGCCACCCCGAAGCCCAGGACCGCCACGGGCTCAAGGGCGCGCGCTCGGTCCAGCAGCGCCTCGACGCCGCGCTCGTAGCTGACGGGTAGCACGATGCCGACCACCGGCACGCCGGCGAGGAGTGTGCCGTCGAGCTCCCGCGCGAGTCGCTCGGTCGGGTTCTTCTCGACGTCGAGGAAAGGTCCGAAACCCGAAATCAGGAGAGGGGCGGCGAGAGGCACAGGCTGTTCCGCGGTTCGTGATGGGTCGGCGAGCGCGCTGCTGATAACCTGATCCCATGTTCCATCCCGACGGCCCCACCCTCCCTCAACTCGCGCGACAAGCCTTGTCGTCGACGGTGCGTGGCTACGACCTGATCGCCCCCCGCTTCGACCACACCCCGTTCCGAACCCCCGACAACCTCCTCCAGCAGGTGGTCGATCACCTCGATCCGGTCGATCGGGCTGTGGATCTGTGCTGTGGTACGGGCGCGGGCCTCCAGGCGATCCGCCCCCTCGTCCGCCAAGAGCTGGTGGGCGTAGACTTCAGCGAAGGCATGCTCGACATCGCGCGGCAGCGCCTCGCCGCTGGAACGGGCCTGAAGCCCACCTTGGTCCATCAAGACGTGCTGGCCTACGACGGCGAGAAGCGCTTCGATCTGGTGGTCAGCTTCGGGGCCTTCGGTCACTTTCTACCCAAGGATCAACCCGCCCTAAGCCGGACCATCGCCCGCGCGCTGCGCCCCGGCGGACGCTTCGTCTTCGTGACGGGCCGGCACCCCGGCGCGTTGAACCCCCTCACCTGGGCCGCGTGGGGCTTCAACGCCGCCATGGTTCTCCGCAACGCCGTCATCCGCCCCCCCTTCATCATGTACTACCTGACCTTTCTTTGGCCCGACTGCGTCGAGCCTCTCTCGCGGGCGGGCCTCGAGGTCTCGATCGTGCACGACGGCCTCTCGGCGCCCTACCAACGGGCGATGCTCATCGAGGCGCGCAAGCCCTCCTCGCCTTGATCCACCAGCCTCCTCGCTCGATCCCCCAGGGCCGACCCTCGCGGCCCGCAACGCGCCTGCCAAGATAGCTGATTCGGAATACACCCCTGCTCCGCATCGGCCTTCGGGCCACCCCCTCTCCCTCGATCTCGGAGCACCTCCATGACCAACAAGACCGACTTCGGCGCCAAGGCGACCTTCGAACTGGTCGACGGTAGCAAGGCGACCTACTACCGCCTCGCCGCCCTCGAAGAGGCCGGCCACACCAAGCTCGCCGCCCTTCCCTACTCGATCCGAGTGCTGCTCGAGGCCGCCCTTCGCAACCACGACGGCTTCCTCGTCCGCGACGAAGACGTGATCGGGCTCGCGGGCTGGCAACCCGACGCGGAGCGGGTCGAGATCCCTTTCCAACCCGGCCGGGTCGTGCTCCAAGACTTCACCGGCGTGCCCGCCGTGGTCGACATCGCCGCCTTGCGCAACGCCATGGCCGATCTCGGCGGCGACCCCGCCAAGGTCAATCCGCAGGTTCCCGTCGATCTCGTCATCGACCACTCTGTCCAGGTCGACGTCTCTGGTCGCTTCGCCGATGCCCGGCAGCGCAACCTCGAGATTGAGTATCAGCGCAACGGCGAGCGCTACGAGTTCCTCAAGTGGGGTCAGAAGAACCTCAAGAACTTCCGCGCGGTTCCCCCAGGTCGGGGCATCGTTCACCAGGTCAACCTCGAGTGGATCGCCTCGGTCGCCGCGCGCCAAGAGACCGATGGCGGTCCCGTCTATTTCCCCGACAGCCTCGTCGGCACGGACTCGCACACCACCATGATCAACGGGCTCGGGGTGCTCGGGTGGGGCGTCGGCGGCATCGAGGCCGAGGCCGTCATGCTCGGCCAGCCCATCTATATGCTCGCCCCCGACGTCGTCGGCTTCCGGCTCTCAGGCAAGCTGCCGCCGGGCGTCACCGCCACCGACATGACCCTGCGCATCGTCGAGATGCTCCGCGAAAAGGGTGTGGTCGGTAAGTTCGTGGAGTTCTATGGGCCTGGCCTTCAGAGCCTCTCCCTCGCCGATCGGGCCACCATCGCCAACATGGCCCCCGAGTACGGCGCGACCTGCGGCTTCTTCCCCGTCGACGAGATCACCCTCGACTACCTGCGGCTGACCGGCCGCGACGACGATCACGTCGAGAACGTCAAGCGCTACTACGAGGCCCAAGGGCTCTTCCACACCCCCGACAGCCCCGAGCCTTCCTTCACTTCGACCCTCTCGCTCGACCTGTCCGAGGTCGACCCCGCGCTCGCGGGCCCGAAGCGGCCGCAAGACCGGGTGAACCTCTCCGACATGAAGACCCACTTCCAAGAGACCCTGATCAGCCCCCTCGGGCACAAGGGGCACGGCGTGCAGCCCACCCACCTCGCCGCCGAGACCCAGGTCGAGGGCACCGACTTCAGCCTCGCCCACGGCGACGTGGTGATCGCAGCCATCACCAGCTGCACCAACACCTCCAACCCCGCCGTCATGCTCGCCGCTGGCCTCGTCGCCCGCAAGGCGCGGCAGAGAGGGCTCAAGATCAAGCCCTGGGTCAAGCCGAGTCTCGCCCCTGGCTCCCGCGTGGTCACCGAATACTACAAGGCCTCCGGCCTCGAAGAAGACCTCAACGCCATCGGCTTTCACTTGGTCGGCTATGGCTGCACCACCTGCATCGGGAACTCTGGCCCGCTCGATGAAGCGATCGAGAAGGCGATCATCGACGGGGACCTGATCGTCGGCAGCGTGCTCTCGGGCAACCGCAACTTTGAGGGTCGAGTCCACAACCGGGTCAAGGCCAACTACCTGGCGAGCCCCCCGCTGGTGGTCGCGTATGCCTTCGCCGGCACCCTGAACATCGACCTCGCGACCGAGCCCCTCGGCGTCGGCACCGACGGCAACGAGGTCTTCCTCCGAGACATCTGGCCCTCCGACGACGAGGTCCGCGACGTCGTCCGCTCCAGCATCACCCCCGAGATGTTCCGCAAACGCTACGCCGACATCACCGAAGAGCCCCGCTGGGACGCCATCGAGGTGCACGAGAGCCAGCTCTACCCCTGGAACTCCGAGAGCACCTACATTCAGCTCCCGACCTTCTTCCAAGGGATCACCCCCGAAGTCAAGCCGATCTCGTCCATCACGGGCGCGCGGGTGCTGCTCAAGCTCGGCGACTCCGTCACGACCGACCACATCAGCCCCGCCGGCTCCTTCCCCGCCGACGGTCCCGCCGGGCTGTATCTCCAGTCCAAGGGCGTCGAGAAAACGGACTTCAACAGCTTCGGCAGCCGTCGGGGCAACCACGAGGTCATGATGCGCGGCACCTTCGCCAACGTGCGGATCCGCAACCAGATCGCGCCGGGCACCGAGGGCGGGTACACCACCCACTTCCCCACCGGCGAGGTCGAGTTCGTCTACGACGCAGCCCAGAAATACATCGCCGAGGGGACTCCCTTGGTGGTGTTGGCCGGCGAGCAGTACGGCACCGGCTCGTCTCGCGACTGGGCGGCCAAGGGCACCTTGCTGCTCGGGGTCCGCGCGGTGATCGCCAAGTCCTTCGAGCGCATCCACCGCTCGAACCTCGTGGGCATGGGTGTGCTCCCGCTCTGCTTCCAAGACGGTGAAGGCCCCGCCGACCTGCGCCTCGACGGCAGCGAGCACTACGACATCCCCGTCACCGACGACGTCAAACCCCTCCAGATGCTCACCGTCACCGCGACGCGCGCCGACGGCAGCAAGGTCACCTTCAAGACCCAGGTGCGACTCGATACCCCCGTCGAGGTCGAGTACTACCGAAACGGTGGCATCCTTCATACCGTGGTGCGAAAGCTCGCCCGCTGATCGGGCGCGGGGGTGCGTCGCGTCGGCGCCCCCCAACCCTCCCCCCCTGCCCGAGTCGCCATGTCCGGCACGCTCCTCATCGGCGATGTGCATGGCTGTGCGGACGAGCTGAGCGAGCTGCTGCAGCACGTCCAGCCTCATCGTGTGATCCTCCTCGGAGACCTGTTCTCGCGCGGCCCGGACCCAGTCGGGGTGTGGTCGCTGATCGAGGCCTGGGAGGCGGAGGCGGTGCTGGGCAACCACGACGTCGACGTCCTGAAGGGACGAAAACCTGCCAAGAAGCTGCCCCCCGAAGCGATCGCCTGGCTCGGGGAGAGGCCGCTGTGGATCGAGGACCGAGACTGGATCGCGGTCCACGCAGGGATCCATCCCAAAGGGCTCAAGAAGACCCCCAAGCGCCTGGCGACGGGGCAGCGCACCCTTAAGGGCACCCCTTGGTATAAGCGATACCGAGGGGACAAGCTCGTGGTTCATGGCCACGCGGCCGCGCGCACAGTCCGCGATCGGCGCCCCTACACCTTGGGGTTAGACACCGGCTGCGTCCGCGGGGGAACCCTCACGGGCTGGATCCCCGAGAAGAACAGGATCGTGACCGTGCCCGCGCTGCGGGACTGGACCCGCTGACCCGGAGCCCCGATGCCGATGCCCTCCGACTACGCCGCGCAGGCCCTCTACCGGCCCGAGGCCTGGTTCGTTCACGACGTGCTCGAGCTCGACGCCGAGGCGGGCCGGGTGGTGGGCCTCATCGACACGACCCGTCTCGGACCCTTGGTCGACGCACAGGTCGAGCGCCCCGGCCATCCCAAGCACTTTCCTGGCGCCGTGGCGATCCAAGTCACCGGCACCCTCGGGCAGCTCCACGCCATCTACATCCTAGGCCTTCGGGGCAGCGAGGGATGGTCAGGCTTCGGCACACACATCCTCGACGCGCGCTTCCGCAAGCTCGGCGAGATCGGGCCCCCGGTGTACGCCGAGTGCCTCGCGACGCGGGTTCGCACCCTCCGAGGCACCACCTTCATCGACTACCAGTTCTGCTTTACTCAGCATGGGGAGCCGATCTACGAGTCCAAGCAACGCGCAGCCTGGGTCAAGACACCCGGCGGGTGATGACGCTGGCCAGCGCGCTCCAGCGGCGACGACGAGCCTGACGAGCTGAGGCCTGGCGAAGGGCGCTCATGGGGTCCACCATGGGCGCGGGGCGGGTGCGGCGGCCCAGCGAGGTGACCAGGCTGGCGGCCAGATCGCGGAGGGAGTGCAGGTCCACCGCGCTAGGCGCTTGGGTCTCGCGGCCGACGATGACCAACACGCCGCGCGCATCCCCGACCGGGAGGCCCACCACCCAGCGGATCCCGTGGGCGTGCAGGCTGCGCCCGACCTGGCCTCCGAGCTCAGGGGTGAGCAGGACGGGAGCCTGGGACGAGGCGAGCCGACGGAGCAGGAGCTTGTCGTCGACCTTGGCGGCAACAGCGCGCTCCAGGTGGGTGGCCGAGGAGCAGAGGACCCGCTCGAAGCGTCCGCCTTGCCCCGCGTTGAAGAGGGCGAAGCTATCGCCACCGAGCGTAGAGGTGATGCGAGCGAGGCCCCGGTGGGAGGTCGCGCTCGAGCACCGGACGAGGTCGGCCAGCAAGGCCGAGGTGGCCAGGTCGGTGGCGGGAGCGGAGAGGTGAAGTGCGTTGAAGTGAGTCATCGGGGACCTCCGTGTCGTGGCTTCTGACTTCAATCTACGGTGCCAAGACACGGCGGGCTATGAGGGCTTCCCACTACGTAGAAGTCCTTAGGCAGGTTCGCGGCCCGGTTGCGGAGTGACGGGGGCTCGGCGGCACAGCCCCCCGTGACCGATCCGGCTCAACTCGTCATGACGACGAACCCGATCACCACCGCGATGTAGAGGATAAAGAACACGATGTAGATCAACCCGATGATGATCCCCGCCACCGAGGTCCAGAGCCCGACGTTGGCATAAGCCAGATCTTCACCCAAGGGCTCGTCGGCCAGGGCCGACCGAGCCATGACGATCGTGATCACACTGAGCACAAACATAGAGATGGGCCCGATGCAGCTGGTGCAGGGCGCTGAGGCGCCGAGCACCATCGCGATCACGCCTAGGATCGCCACCACCTTTGCTGAGAATGACGGTCTGACTAAACGCTCCATGCCCGCCGCTTCACTCATTCAAGCCTCCTACAGACCATTCAAGACTCCCGAAACAGTCCCCGACCCTAACCCAAGGCCGTTCGCACGACAAACTAGGACTCTGGCGCGAACCGGCGCCCCTGCTCGACTGGGGTCTACCCCGGGACGACCCGATAGACCGTCCCCTTGTGATCGACGAGGTAGATCTCTCCTTCATCATCGGTCCCGAAGGAGCTAATGTTCCCTCGGACCTGGCCAACCTCATCGGTGATCGCCCGATCACGGGGATCGAGCACCACCGCCGACGTCGGGCTCAGGGTCTCGGCCTCGGGCCAGCCCCGAAAGCGCACCGTCCACAGGTTGCCGGTGCAGTAGTCGCTCGCAAGATAGATGCCTTGAAGAGCAGGAACCTGGCGCCCCCGATAGACGTGGCCCCCGGTGATGGAGCAGCCACGGCTGTGGTCATACTCGAGCACCGGCAAGGCCAGTCCGGCGCGATCGCACCCCTCACTCGGCTCGTAGCAGTGAGAGCCCTCGAGGACGTTCCAGCCGTAGTCCACCCCACCCAGGCTTCCTGGCGCGACGTGCACTTCTTCGTACTTGTTCTGCCCGACATCGGCGATCCATAGGTCACCCGTCTCGCTGTCGAAGCTGAACTTCCATGGGTTCCTGAGCCCCATGGCCCAGATCTCGTCGCGGCCTTCTTTGCCGATCAGAGGGTTACCGGCGGGGATGGCGTAGGGCTGACCGTCCGGACCGGGCTTGGAGACGTCGATCCGAAGGAGCTTGGCGAGGAGGGTGTCGTTGGTCCGGCTGTTCTTGAATCGGTCCCCCGCAGCGCCCCCATCGCCCCAGCCGATGTAGAGCATGCCGTCGGGACCAAAAACAATCGTTCCACCGTTATGATTGCCGGCCGGCTGAGGGGCGGTGAGGATCACCTGCTCGGTGGAGGGAGCCGGGCGCCCGGTCTGGGGATCGAGGCGCATCCGGCTGATGACCGACTCGCCTGCGGGCTCGCCCTGGGTGGTGTAGCTTAGGTAGAAGGTCCCGCTCTCGGAAAAATCTGGCGCGAAGGCCAGCCCGAGGAGCCCCTGCTCATTGTGCTGACGCACCACGCGATCGCCGTGGTCGTGCCAGAGCGTCTTGTCTTGGCCCTTGAGCTGCCAGATCTTGCCCCCCTGCTCGACGATGAAGAGGCGGCCAGACCCATCGCCCGCCCCGGTCACATGGAGCGGACGGTCCAGATCGGTGGCGACCGCTCGTAGGCCGACCTGGACCTCGCCGAGCTTCAGGGGAAGCGTCTCGCCGACCGGAGGGCCGCCGGCCCCGAGCAACCAGGTGCAGCTCGAGAGCAGTAGGGTGAGGTGAAGGGGGCGCATGGGGACTCCAGAGTCGACTCCGGCCTAACGCGAACGGGCGCTACGTCTCGCCAAGCCCAACCCCAGCCCACGGTCGGCTGGTCTGTTGGCTACGCTACGGACCGACCTCAGCCACAGGAGCCTCATGCGCATTTTCCCGCTCACCCTGCTCTCGCTCATCGCCCCGGCTTGTACCAGCGCCCGGATTTTCCTTGAGGAGGGCGAAGCGGTGGCCGTCGGGGGTCGCGCCTCCGTCGAGGCCCATGTCTCGCGCGGCGACTGTATTCAGATCATCGGAGACAGCTGCAACCCCGTCGTTCCGATCGACGAGGGCGAGGTCCGCGATCCCGAGATCGCCCAGTTCGTCGACGGCCGGGATGGCATGATCCAGCTCGAAGGTCTGTCCGAGGGGGAAGCCGCCGTGCGGGTGCGCTTCACGGTCCGCGACCGGACCTTCCGCCGTCGCGCGTGGTTTCGCGTGGTCGAACCCCAAGGGCTCCACGCCGACTACGACGACGACCGTCTGGGCCTCGACGAGTCGCGCCTCGAGCTGCGACCGGGAGACTCCGTCGCGATCCGCACCCGCGTCCACGGCGAGAGCGAGTGGCAGGAGCTCGCCGCCGACGGGCTCCACACCCTACGCGCCGACAACGACCTGCTCACGATCGAAGGCGACGGCGGCCCAGAGCACGTGCTCACCGCCGGCGAGGAGGCAGGAAGCGTTCTCGTCTCGTCCGAGCTCCTCGACCTACCTGCCTTCGAGGTCGCGATCATCGCTGACGAAGGGTGAGCTCCGATGCCATGCGCACGGTCAGGACCGCCTTGCCAGCACGGCCCGCCTCGTCCCGCACCATGAACGTGTGCTCCCCAGGGGTCGGGGTCCACCACAGACGCTCGTCGGCGGCGGCTTCGCCCAAGAAGCGTCCGTCGACAAACCAGGCCAGCTTGCCGCTCATGGCGCTGTCGGCCTCGAGAGGGATGGTCTGGGCGGAAGGCTCCATCCCCTCGATCAGGACCCGCGTCTCGCCGTGGGGCGGAGAGAGGATCTTGGGAGGATCGGCCCGCCCCCCGAGCTGACATCCCTCGGCGTAGACGGGGAGCTGTGGGAGTCGGCGGTGCTGATCGGTGAGCCAGCGACGCACGGCCGAGGGGAAGACGATCACGGTGCGCAGCTCGGTGCGGCGGCCAGCGCGACACAGGGGAGTCACCGCCTCGCCCGTGTCGAGATCGACCTCGATGAGGCGGTGGAAAGGGTCGGGGGTCGTCGGTACGGCATGGCGTAAGGCCCAGACGTCACGACGGGAGGGGCTGGCGGCGGTAGGCAGGTAGCCGGACCAGGCGTCGACCTCGATCCGGGTGAGGTCGGGGGTCGGAGGGTCGACCCAAGGGGTCGAGGGACCGACGGCTTCGAGGATGTCGAAGAGGAGATCGCCGGCGGCCTCGGCTCCGACGAGGTGGCGAGAGGGGGTCATGTCGGCGTTGCCGAGCCAGACACAGGCCGTGTGGGTCGGGCCGGAACCGCAGGCCCAGGCGTCGCGGTGACCAAAGCTGGTGCCTGTCTTCCAGTGGATGTGTCGGGGGATGGCGGTGAGGTCCCGGCGCGAGGGGAAGTCGGGACGGTCGCGCAGCTTGAGCGCGCGGCGGGTGAGCCAGGCGGCGCCAGGCGCGAAGAGCTGGGCCGAGGGGGGCGGGCGGAGGCCGGGCTCGGTGAGGGAGAGCGGGGTCGCCCGACCGTCGGAGGCCAGCGCGACGTACAGGGCCGTCACCTCGAGGGGGGTGAGCTCGATGCCTCCGACCGCAGAAGAGAGGCCGTAGTACCCTCGTTCCTGACTGAGAGAGCGCGCGCCGGAACGGCCAAGCAGATCGATGAAGGCGTCGACGCCGAGCTCTTCGAGCAAAAAGACGAAGGGCAGGTTGAGCGACCGCGAGAGGGCGCTCTCGAGCCGGACGAGGCCGTCGTAGCCTTCCTCGTAGTTGCGGGGAGCGTAGCCCCGATAGGCGGCAGGGATGTCTCGGACGAGCTGCTCGGGGAGCACGAGCCCTTGATCGATCCCCTGGGCATAGAGGAAGGGCTTGAGGGCGGATCCGGGGCTGCGCGGCACGTCGAACATCGCGACCTGATCGCCGGGCCCCGCCCCGTATGCGTAAGGGCTGCCGATGAGGGCCGTCACCTCGCCGGTCTCGGTGTGGGCAACCACGACGCTGACGTGCCGGATCCCGCGGTGCTCACGAGCCCGCTGATCGCGGCGCACGATGCGCTCGATCACAGCCTGGGTTCCCCCGTCTAGGGTGGAGATCTGGTCGAGCTCCTCGGGATGGCGGGCGCGCAGCCAACGCGCCACCTCAGGCACGGCTCGAGGGAAGGAGCGTAGGCGATCCGGCGCAGGGCGATCCACGATCTCTTGAAGGAGCGCCTGGGGATCATCGCGGTCCTGCCCCTGCGCCAGCGCGCCCTCGGTGAGCAGCCAGCCGGCGATCTGGTCGCGAGCACGCTGCAGACGGGGCTGGTTGGAGGGGCTCGGATGGCGCGAAGTGGGCGCCTGGGGCACCGCGAGCAAGGTCGCGATCTCGTGGGGCGCGAGCTTCTCGGCACCATGACCGAAGTAAGCCCAGGAGGCGGCTTCGACTCCCTCGATGTTTCGACCGTAGGGGGTGAAGGTTAGATAGGCCTCGAGGATCTCTCGCTTGCTCAGGCAACGCTCAAGCTGCAGGGCGCGCCAAGCCTCGACCGCCTTGGACCGCAAGGTACGGGGACGCGGCTCGACCACCCGCACCACCTGCATGGTCAGGGTGGACGCGCCCGTGCGGACCCGACCGGCGGTGAGGTTCTTCAGCAGCGCCCGCCCCAGGGCCAAGGGATCGACGCCCGGGTGCTGTTCGAAGCGCTTGTCTTCGAGCCGGATCAGCGCCTCGACGTAGGAGGGATCGACCTGATCGAGCCGGACCGCCACCCGCGCCCGGTCATCGGGGGCGAGGAAGAGGTGGGCGGTCGTGCCATCGCGCCACCGAACCACCGGGGAGGCCGTCGCGCTGAGCCGGTCGGGCAACGGCACCCATGTAAAGCTCAGCTCCAGCGCCCCCCAGCTCAAGCCGGTGACGAGCAGCAGGCCGCAGAGGACGAGCCCGAGGCGCCGCGCGGGCCTCGGGAGCTTGGTGAGGAGGTGAGGCATCGTCATGGTCCTAGAGGTAGGAGCCGGCCCAAGGGCCAAAGACGCGCACCCGCCCTCCCGGCGCCCGCGCCCAGAGGCTCGGGTCGTACATGGCCTCGACCTCGGTGGGGGGGAGCGTGAAGGTGCCCGCCGTGACCGCGCGGACGGTATAGACCACCTCGACCTCCTGCCCTGCGTCGAGCGCCCCGAAGACCTCGACACGATCGTCGCGCACGCTCAGGTGGTCCTTGGACCACACCTTTTGGCGGTCCACCTGATCCGAGCCGCCGCTGCGCCCCAGGCGTGGGTTCTCGATCTCGAAGCCAGCGGGCACCCGGTCGACCAAGGCGAGGTTCTGCACCCGGCTGCCGGTGGTGTTCTTGAGGGTGACCCGCGCGAGCAGCAGATCGCCGACCTGCACATCGTCGAGGTTGACCGCGCGACCGTCGAGGGCGCTGTAGCTTCGGCGCACCGACAAGCCGTCCCCCCCGAAGGTCCAGACCGCGTCCTCGCGCACTCCCTCGCTCTGCACGAGCGCGTAGAGCTTGCCCGAGCCGGTCTTGGACACCGACAAGGACAGGTCGGAGACCTCGCTGGCGCGGATGAGACTCCAGATCAGCGCATCGGAGGGAGAGCCCGAGCCCCAGGCGTCGCGCGGGATCTCCCGTCCGCCAGCCTTCAGGGTCACGTCGAAGTCGCGGGCGCCATCCGAGACGATCTTGCCCAGCCCGCTCGTGCCCCAGGCGAGCTCCTGGGTGGTGAAGCTCCGACTCGGCCGACCGACCGAGAGGCCATCCGCCACCAGCCGCGCGAGGGGGTCGGCGCCTTCACTTCCAAAGAGGTCCGCGTAGATCGAGAGCATGAAGGCCCTTCGTCGAAGGTCGCTATAGAAGCTCCAGTCGTTCACCCGCTTCTTCGTGATCGCGCTGGTGTCGGGCTGACGGAGCTCGGACTCGTAGCGTCGATCGCCCGCGTGGTAGAGCCCGGCCTGCAAGAGGTAGGTGGCCTCGCGAACCGGACCAGAGTCGCCCGAGAGCTTGGCCAGCTCGGCCTGCATGGCGGCGACGTCGCCCTGACCGCCCCGCGCGAGCACGTAGTGGGCGTAGGCCGCTCCCCCAGGGGTGCCTGAGTGGAAGTCCCGCACATCGCTATTGGATCGTACGGCCTTCCGCAGCCAGCTCACCGCCTCGTCAAGCTTGCGCTCCGGCACCGGATAACCGGCCTTCTGGGCGTCGAGCAGGAGGTGGGTCGCGTAGGCGGTGCCCCAGGCGGTCGGCTGACTCTGACCCTGCCAGTACGCGAAGCCTCCAGAGGGCGTCTGCATGCTCAGGATGCGGTCGATCCCGTGCTTGAGCATGGCGTCGAGGTCCTTGGACGCCGCCAGATCGGGGTCCGCGGAGGGCAATAGGTTTCCGACGTAGAGCAGCGGCCGGGTGGTGGAGGTCGTCTGCTCGATGCACCCGTGAGGGTAGCGCACCAGGTACGCGAGGTGCGCAAAGGCCCGGCCGTAGGGGTTGTTGGTGACCGTGACCGTGCTGCGCTCGCTGCCCGGCACCCAGCCGGTCATGGCGGAGGTCAGGCTCACCTCACCGGCTTCGAGCGGCAAGAGCTGGTGGCGGCGCTCCCGCGGCCCCTCGGGCTCCACGGGTACATCGAGGGACTCCGTGAAGGTCAGATCATCGCTTACCGCCTGGACCGCCAGGTTGATCGCCCCCGCGGGAAGGTGGGTGCGGAAGCGGAAGACCGCGGTGCGGCTCTCGCCATCTTCGAGGGTGAAGGTCGCCTCGCGGGCCCCTTCGAAGCGGACCGGGGGCAAGGAGCGCTCCGCCAGGGCGCTGCCCGACTGTCCGAGCTGCTCGGCGGCCATCGAGACGGTGACCTCGCGCCGCACCCCCGATCGATTGGTGAGGAAGACTGGGACCTCGGCTTGATCGCCCTGTACCAAGAAGCGCGGCACCGTGGTCTGGACCACGACCGGATCGGCAACGGTGACCTGCGCATCGGCGTGGGCGACGCGCTCCCGGCCGGCTGAGACCGCCATCACCCGGAGCCGGCCCTGGTACTGCGGCACCTCGAAGCTCACCGAGGTCTTGCCGCTCTCAGGCACCTCGACCAGACCGGACCACAGGCTGACGGGCTTGACCATCTGGACCCGGCTCGGCATGCCTCCGTCGCCATCCCCGCCAGTGGATCGGGAGCCATCGGCGGCAGGTAGGTGGAGGGCCCAGCCGATGGTCTCCCAGGTGCGGATCCCGAGCGCGCGCTGCGGGAAGAGCTCCAGGGTCGGATCGGGGGTCTGAAAGTTGGTGAGCGAGAGGATGCCCTCATCGACCGCCGCGACGGTGACGTAGCGCGCGCCACGGCCCGGACCCAGATCGAGGTCGACCTTCAGCTCGGAACCTCCACGGATCTCGTCGGGGACGCTCAGCGCGATCTCACCCTGGTAGGCCGTGGGGGCGACACGGATCGATCGAACGCCAAAGGCCCGATCGGGCAGGAAAGCCTCGCGGCTCTCGAGGTGAGGATCTTTGACGAGCAGGCCGCTGACATAGACGTTGTCGACGAACTCCGCCAGGGTGAAGGACCACTCCCCAGGACCCGCGTCGACACTCACCCACTCGCTGCGCAAGACCTCGTCGGTCTCGACCGTGAGCAGCAGCTTGCCCTTGAAGGGCGCAACATACGAAACCTTGGCGTTCTCGCCCACCTCGATCCGCTCGGGCACGGTGAGGCGGACCTCGCTGGGCTTGAGCGGCTTGGGGGTGGCGTCGGCGGTGCGCTGATCGTCGCCCCACCACCACCAGCGCTGGGAGCCCTCGACCTCGACGACGCTCGATGCCGCTCCATCGGTCGCGACAACGCGAAAGCTGCCGGAGTTCTCGGGGGCGGTCAGGGTGGTCGAGAACCGCCCATTCTTCGCTTGGACACGCTCCTTGGTCAGCGAGACCGGACGCTGGATGCGCTGGTAGCGATCGCGTCCTTGCTGCGCGTCGAAGACGTGGCCCCAGTGCGTCTCGAGCTTGACCAGCTCCACCTCGACCTCACGCTCACCCTCGACCGCTCGGCCCTCCCAGTCGACCACGACCCCGTCGACCTGGAAGGGCTTATCGGCTTCGATGCGGGCCGCCGCGACCTGGAGCCCGACGTAGTGCTCGGTGCTATGGATCGGCACCCGCACGGTTCGCTGGGTCGTGCGCCCACTGCCCGACTCGAAGACGGCAAAGTCCGCGACCAGCCGTGCGTGCCCCGCTGGACGCGCCGAGGCGTCGGCGGTGGGGCAGCGGAGCTCGGCCTTTCCGTCGGCGTCGAGCGTGCCCATGACCGAACCCAGCTCGATGGGGCGGGTGTCGGCGACGGGCCGACCAAAGCTGAAACCAGGGTGCCCTTCGGGACGAAAGGCGGAGGGGATCAGCCGACAGGTGAGCTCCGCGTTGTGATCCTCCGCGCTGCCCCCGAAGAGGTAGCGCGCCTCGCCTCGCACGGGCACGGGCTGGGTGTCGAGGAAGCCTTCTCCGGCGACCTGAGCCGCGACCTCCATGCGCTCCGGCACGAACTCCTCGACCCCGAAGCCGACCTCTCCGAGCTTCTTGCCCCCCGCCAGCGCCACGACCCGATAGGACCCGGTCCGCGCATAGTCGGCGAAGGGGACCGCCAGCTCGAACATACCCGCGCCGTTCAGCCGCACGGCCTCGGTGCGCATGACGCGACCCTGGGTATCGCGCACCTCGAGATCGACCGGCATGCCCCTCGGAGGCGCGCGGTGGGACTCGTCGCGCACCACTCCGGCGACATGCGCCGTCTCGCCAGGTCGGAAGACCCCCCGCTCGCTCCACAGCGAGGCCCGATAGGGCACCTCGGAGACGAAGGGCTCGCCTTGTACCTTCTGTTCGCTCAGATCGGTCTCAAGATCACTGAACTTGAGGTACGTCACGTCCTTTCCGCGGCGCGCGAGGAGGGCGATGGGCTTCTGGTCGCCGAGCGGTCCGCGATCAAAGTCGAGCACGCAGCCCGAGCTCCCGGTCAAGCACGAGCCGATCACCTTGCCCGAGGGCAGGATCGCGCTCACGTCGACCGCGCCTTGCTGGGCCCCATCACGCATGCCGAGGGCCCAGACGTGCAGGCGGCCTTCGCCCTCGATGGGCGAGCCCTTCACCACCAGGTTGAGATCGGTCTGGAGCAGGCGTCGGACGTCCTTGGAGCCCGCTCCGTCGATCTCCACCTCATAGACCCCCGGCTTGGGGTTTGGGACCATCGACGCGAGATCGAGCCAGGTCGAGACCCGCTCGTCGACCGCGCCCCGAACTGGGATCACCTCCTCGACGATCGGATCCGCCACCCGAGCGCCGGCGCGCTCCGAGTCGCCAGTCAGCCAGAATACCAGGTTTCTTTCAGGAACATGGCGTATTCTGACCGTGAGCTCTTCGACGTTGCGGTGCTGTACGGGCAGCGATCGCCATGCCCCTGTCGGTAGATAGCGCCCCGAGGACGAGAACGAGACCGAGGGAGAGAGCGCGGGGACATCCAAGTCAAAGGTCTTGGTCTCGGCGAGACGCCCCCCATCGACCGTCTCTAGCCCAGCGCCCAAGGTCAGCTTGACCGCCCCTCTGGGGAGCTGCCCTTGGACCCGGAACCCCGACCGGGTCTGCACCACGGTGAGCGGCGTGGCGGGGCTGATCTGGACGCGCTCCGCCACGCTGTCGTCGGTGGGCAAGCAGCGCGGGGAGGTGCGAAACGACCGCTCTAGCTCCTGGTTCCACGTCCACCGCTTGTAGCCCTTGGAGGCCTCATCATCGCAGATCACCTGGATCTGGAAGCTGCTGCCGCCCTCGACGAGGTGGACGTGCTCGACATTGACTGGGGGAAGCGTAGGATCAACACTCGCTGTGACCTTCCCGGAAGAACCTGTCGCCTTCGTGAAGAGGGAGCGGTAGCCCGAGCGGACCGTCGCGGTGAAGGTGCCCTTGGACTGGGTCACCGGCCCGGTGAGGGTCGTGGTCAGGCGGTTGGGCTGGTCGCCCTGTACGCCCCACTTCGCCGACACCTGGCCCAGGGAGCTGTGGGAGAGCACCACCTGCGATTGGGCGGTCGCGACGTCGACGGGGCCCGAGAACACGAGATCGAGCTTGATAGCGCTCGAAGAGGCCTCCACCGGCTCGAGGCGGAGGGGCGCGAGCGCCGGCGCGTCGAACTGCAGCTCGCCTTCGCCTTGAGGAACGTCGAGCACCCCGTCGCGGGTCGCGACCTGGGTCAGACGAAACTGGTACGACGTCTCAGGTTCAAAGCCTTGCGCGGGATGGAAGGCCACACTCATCGGAGACAGGACCTGGAGTCGCCCCTGAACCGGGGGATCGAGGACGTGCTCCGTACCTTCAGGGGGGCTCTCGCCGACGGACGCGCTCCCGAAGATCGCTCGCCCGAAGGTCACCACCAGCCGATCGGGCGCCGCCCCTTCATCGCCGGTCACACTCAGGTGTGGCCGGAGGTCTTCGGGACGGATGGGCGTGCGCTCCTTGCGCTGCTCACCCGAATCGGAGGTGGACCACGAGAACTCCTCGTCAGCCCAGACGTCGTCGTCGTGTCCGACCTCTCCGGTGGAAGAGAAGATCTGGCACCCCGAGAGCAGAATGGCGAGGAGTCCGAGGCGGGCAGAGAGCGGTGAGATCATGTTTCCTCCGAGATTCGATGCAGAAAGAAGCAAGGGTCATGCCAACCGGAGCACCCGTAGGAGCGCCCTTCGAGTGGCGTAGAGATTCGATTGATAGATCAGGGGATCGGATGAATAGATTTATTCTTCATCCGGCGGGAACTCGCACTCGAGGTCGATCGAGAGCTCGAGGGCCTGCTCTTCGGTGAGTGGCGGGCCGTCGCTATCTACGTCGAACGAAGCGATAGTGGTGATGCCCCAGCCGGGGGCGAGGTCCTGCGCCGCCAGGCCCAGGGCCAGAGAAGCATCGGTGGGGATCGGGGTCCAGACCATCACGACGGGCTCCCCATGGAAGCAGATCGGGCGCTGGGCTTCGGGGTCGGAGCCGGGCCAGCCCTCGCCCTCGCCACGGAGGTAGGCCATGGGGACCTGGATGGACAGGCCAGGCAGATCGATGTCGGGGGCGTCGTGGTCGGGGGGCGGGGCATCGGTGAGAGTGAGGGTGAAGGGGGATTCGAGGTCCTGATCGACGAGCAGGGCCTCGACCTCGACCTCGGCGAAGACCGAGGTGGGGACGACGGCGAGACCAAAATCTTCGACCGACAGCCCCTCGCCGACCTCACCCTCGACGGTCAAGCTGAGGTTGGGGGTCAGGTTGAGTTCGAGGGGAACCTGGCTGAGGGGCAGCGCGCTGGGGATCTCGCCCTCGAGCCGCAGACCGTTCCATCCGTCGACAAAGCCCAAGAAGCTGACGCGCAGCGGCACATCGCGAAACCAACCCATCGCCGAAGGCCCGACGCCGCGCACCGGCTCATCGGGATCGTGCACGCCATCGTCGTTCAGGTCGACGAAGACATAAGGCACATAGATGGCTCCTTCGAAGGCGTTCGCCCCTTCGCCGATCGGGCCGAGGTGCGCTTCGGGAGCGGGGGGGAGCAGGACGGTGGTGGAGACCCCCTCGAACGGGAAGGTCTGCCACGCGGGCTGGAGCGCGTCGTCGACGAGGGGGGCGAGCGCGAGGACGAGCTGCTCCTCGGGTTCTCGGTCCAACACAAAGGTTACAGGTTCGTTTTCGACATCGCTCGAGGACTCCGTCTGCCGGTCGGAGGACGTCTCAGAGGACTTATCGGAGGAGGTATCGGAGGACGAGTCGGTGTCGACTTGCGAAGGCTCGGAGGTCAGCTCGGGCTCATCGATGGCGGTCGAGCATGCGCTGAGCACCAGAAGGAGGGAGACACGTCGCATGGGAAACCTCGCAGATCGTCCTCCGTGAGCCTAACAGGACGACCGCCCCCCGGCCCGTGCAGAACGGGGCTTCTACGGAATCGGCGCCCCATGGACGCAGCCCGGGCTCGACTGCGATAAGGCCGGCTCATGGCAGACCCCCATCACATCCCGACCCTCGACGGACACGATCGACTCACGGTCACGCTCTACCGCTCGGGACTGGTCCTGAGCGCCTTGTCGATCTTGGCGATCGCGGTGGGCTACGGGCTGCGCGCCGCCCTTCTTCCGCCGCCGGCCTGGCTCGGGCCGGCGCTCCTGGTGGCCTCGGGAGTGGCGGTCAGCGTCGCGACGGCCAACCTGCACCTCTACGACAAGCGCATCCGGTGGGTCCTTCAAGGGTGCGCCCCAGCAGGGCTCGCGCTCCAGGCGTTGGGGCTGGCGATGCCGGACCTGTGGCTCGCCTCATGGCCTCTACAGGTGGCGGGTCTCGGTCTGGGCTGGGTGAGCCTCTCGGGGATCGCCCTCAAGGAGCAGTTTTGCTTTCGGATCTTCGGGCTGCGCGCCACCCCGGCCTTGCTCGCGCTCGCAGTGCTGCTGATCCTGATCGACTGGCCCCTCGCTATACCCTACTTGCTCGGCCCCGCAGCCGTCGTGCTCTTCTGGCTCGCCCTCGCCAAGCTGCGTCAGCCCATGCACTTCGACATCGGCGACAAGTCCTCCTACCAGGTCTAGGCCGGCGCAGCCCAACCCCGTGAGGTCCCTCACCCAAGACCCGACCTTCGGGGGTGCCACGCCGGGTGGCAGTGTCAACCCATCACGGGGTGACTACCCCTTAGCCATGAGACACACACCGCTGTTCCAAGGGTCCTACGACGACACCCGCGCCGCGCGCCACGAAGCCCGGCGCCGCTGGTCTGACCTCGACCGGGTCGAGCCCACGAAGGTCACCTTCCAAGAGCTGCTCGCCGCTCATGCCTCCATCCATCGGGTCGCAGAGCAGATCTCCGGCACCTCGACCTGCGCGGGGCAGCGCGCCACCCATTACTATGCCTTATACGAAGAATCAAAGGGAAACCTCATGTTTCCCTTGATCGCCTCCCACGGCTCCCTGTGGGGTGTCCGCCACACGCTCCGCCTGCAGCGCCTCCTCGAACGCGCCAAGCCCCTGAGCCGACACGGCCGCATCGACCGATGGATCGAGGCCCTCGACGCGGTGCGCGACGTCAACCGCAAGGTCTTCGTCGAGATCTACACCACCTTCTACTTTACCCGCTTCTACGGCACGCACCCCCACGCCTCCGAGATCATCCACCCCGACGTGCTGCCGCTCTACAACGCCGTCCACCGAGCCATCGCCGACGAGGTCCAACTCAGCGAGGTACGTCGGCGCGAGATCTACTACGCCATCTTCCTGCACGAGCAGGAGCACATCGTCGATCCCGGCGTGAACGAAGCCGCCCAGGCTGCCGGCAGCCGCCTCCTCCTCGAGGCGTTCAAGAGGGTCCGACCACGCTTCGCCTACTTCCCCCCTGGCGAGCGCTTGTACTTCACCGACTTCACCGACGTCGAACAGCGAAACCGCGAAGGCCTGCGCGCCCTCGCCTTCGCCGAGCAGGTTGGACCCGCCCGTGTCTTCGAGGCCCTGTCCGAATACTGAGCGCGACGCTCAGGTGAAATGCCAGCCTCTCACACGCTCCTCAGCCTCTTCGAGGGTCGGCGCGTCGAGCTCGACCACCACACAGAAGGGCGGGGGGCAGACCTCGTCGAGGGCCTGAAGGTACGCCGCCCGCTCCTCAGGCTGGATCACCCGATCGAGCCGCGCGGCTTGGTGAGCCGAGACCGGCCCGACCGCCGCACGCCCAAGGAAGCGTCCGGTCGATGAGTTCCACGCCAAGATGAAGCTGGGCACCCCTCCCCCCTCGACGCAGGGTCCTGCCCCGGCATCGGACTCCAGGTTAACCGCCGAGGGCAACCCGACCGTCGGAGGTCCGCGTGAACCGACTGCTCCCCTTGCTCCTGACCGGCTGTCTCGGCGCCTTCCTGGGACCGACCGCCCCATCAGCCGACGAAGAGCTGCTGCGCAACGTCGAGCAGCTCCGCGAAGCTCAGCAGGAGCTCTTGGTGGTCGACGACTTCGTCGCCTGCGGAACCGAGGAGCAGGCCCGCGCGCAGGTGAGCGCTCAGCCTCGGCCCTGGGAAGGCGGCGACTGCTGGACGCGGATCGGGTGGGAGCCCGATGGTCCCGTCCGGGGAGGATACTGGGTCGAGGTGAGCGACGACGGGCAAGACTTCACCGTACACGGGCTCGCCACGAGCCCCTCCGGAGAGCTTCACATCATCGCCACCCGCCACCAGGCCGCCACCCCGATCGAGCCCGCGCCATGAGACTGCTGATCCTCCTGGCATGGACCGGCTGCGGCTCCGACGCAGGCTTCTCGGTTCAAGATACCCCTCCCCCACCGCCCGTCGGTGAGGCCCTCATCGAGCCGCTCGAGCTCGACCTCGTCGATGCGATCTTCGATACGCCGCGGGTGGGCGAGGTCCGGATCGAAAACATCGGCACCCACCCCTTGCGCCTGAGGAGCGGCACCGTCCATGGCGGCGACGGCATCCTCTTGACCAACACCGAGTCGAACAGCGATCGCCGGATCGAAGAAGGCGAGCACTTCGACCTACTCATCGTCTGCCGCTACCGCGAACGTCCCATGGAGCCCGTCGAAGCCACTTTGATAGTCCAGACCAACGATCCCCAGGCCGCCCAGGTCGAGATCCCGATCTCGTGCACGCCCTCCGCTCACGACGAAGGGACGGACTCCGGCGAGGGGCAAGGCAGCACCCACGAGACCGATGAATCCACCGACCCTCCATGAGCTGCCAGAGCGCGTGCGGGTCCTGATCGAAGTCCCCTCTGGAGGCTTCGTCAAGCGGGACCCCGCGGGGCGAATCGATCTGATCTCTCCCTTGCCGAGCCCCTTCAACTACGGCGCGCTGCCCGACCAGCTCGCCCCCGACGGCGAGGGGCTCGATGCCATCGTGCTGGGCTCCCGACTGCCACGCGGGCACCTCGGCACCTACGCGCTGCACGGTTGGGTTCAGTTCGTCGATGCCGGGCTGAGCGACCCTAAGCTGATGTGCGGGGAGCGGCCGACTCCACGGGATCTCTTCCGGCTGCGCTGCTTCTTCACGCTCTATGCCCAGGCCAAGTCCCTGGCTGCCCTGGTACAGCGACGCCCTGCGAGCCGCCTGCTCGGCATCGAGCTGCGATGAGCCGCTGGCTACCCTGGATCCCGGCAGCGGTGCTGGCGATGGCCCTGCTCGGGACCCTAGGATGGGCCGTGAGCCTGCGCCTGCCCTATCCCTACGATCTGGAATGGATGGAAGGGGGCATGCTGGCGCACGCCTGGCGCCTCCAGCGCGGACTCCCGCTCTATCCCGAGCCGGGCCCTGACTGGATCCCCTACATCTACCCTCCGGGCTACCCCGCCCTGCTCGCCCTGAGCGGATCCGCCCTGAGCGCGCCCGTCGCACGCGCGCTGAGCCTGTTCGGCGCCGTGCTCACCGCCTGCTCGATCGGGTGGATCCTGATGCGCCAGGCCCCGGCACCCCACCGGATCGCCCTGGGGATCTTCACGCCCCTGCTCTTCCTCGGCACCTGGTCCGATACCGGCACCTTCCTCGACCTCGCTCGGCCCGACGCCCTCGCCCTCGGGCTCCTCACGGCCGGTCTCGCCGCCTCGCTCGAGCCGAACCGATGGGGACCTTGGATCGGAGGCCTCCTGCTCGCGGCCTCCTTCTTCGTCAAGCAGCCGGCGCTCGCCTTCGTCCCTGCGATCGCCCTCGGGCTGTGGGCGCGTCACGGTCGCGCCCGCGACGCCCTGCACCTCACCCTCGCCGCCCTCGTGCCTGCGGCGATCGGCACCGCTATCCTGCACGGGGTGAGCGGCGGGACCTACCTCCGCTACCTGCTGGCGGTGCCCGCCTCCCATCCCCTGGTGGGCGCCCGCGCCTTTCCCGGAACCCCGTGGGAGCTCGGGGGTGCGCTCCCCGCGGCCCTCCTGATCCTGGCGCTCTGGGCGCTCTGGCCTCGGCCCGGCACAAGGCGCTGGATCATCGCCCTCGCCGTGTCGGGGGTCGGTGCACTCGCGCTCTTCACCGGACCCAGCTCGGGCCCTGCCGCCCTCGGTCCGCTCGACCACGCGCTGAGCGTCCTGCCCTCCTTGGTCCCCACGCCCGAGGACCGCCTCGCGACCGCGGGGCGGGTGACAGGGGGGCTCGGGCTCGCCGTCCTCGCGGCCACCCTCTTGGGTGCAACGCTCCGAGCGTGGGGATCGGGTTGGCGCCCTCTGGCCCTACCTGTCCTGATCGGAGCGACAGCCCTGACGCTGAGCGCCACCCTGCGCGCCCACCACGGGGGCTTCGTCAACGCCCACCTGATCGCCTGCGCCATGATCGCGCTCGGGGCCGGGGTCGCAGCCCGCGTCCTGCTCGCGGAGAGGCCCTGGTTAATCTGGCTCCTCGCCCCTCTCTTCGCCCTTCAGATCGGTTGGTCGTACCTCCGCCTCCCCGCCGAACGGCTCGTCCCCACCGCCGAGGACCGCGAGGCGGGTGACCGGCTCGTCGCCTACCTCTCGAGGCTGGAGGGTCCCCTGTGGTCCCCCATCTCGCCTTGGCTGGCCGTCCAAGCCGGCCAGGATCCCGGACCTCACCTGATCGCCGTCTGGGACACCACCCTACACCCCACCGGCCCTTGGCCGAACACCGCGGAGCGGTTCGAGGAGGCGGCACGCACAGGGCGGTGGCGCCATGTGCTCGACGCCCGCCGGAGCGTCGGCCTCGGCGTCGACCGAGCGACCGTCCACCGCGAGCTCTTGCCGATCCCCACCCGAACCCTCTGGCCCAAGGCAGGCTGGCGATCTCGCCCCGCCGTGCTGCGAGAGCTGCGCCCGGAGCCGTGAGCCCAGACGCATCGCGTGGTGGCGGCGCCTGCCAGAGCTTCGACAAGTCGATAGACCCTCCTCATGCGTATCTGCCTCCTTGCCCTCTTCGCTGCCGGCTGCTTTCAGCCCCACCTACCCCAGGAGCGGCCCGACAACGCCTGCGAGGCCGGGGCGTGGTCCCCGCGCGAGACCGTGATCACCGTCAAGGTCGGCCGAGCCGAGCGCCGCGCCCTGGTCTGGTTCCCCCCCTCCGAAGGCCCCCACGACGTCGTCGTCAACCTGCACGAGTTCCGATCGAGCCCCCGAACCCAGGTCAAGTACAGCGGGTGGGCACAACACCTCTACGAGCTCGACGCGATCCTCGTCGCGCCCGACGCCAAGTACGCCATGTGGAACGCGGGCAAGTGCTGCGGGCGCTCCGTCGATAAGCTGATCGACGACGTGGCCTACCTCAACGCCGTCGTCAAGCGGCTCGACGAGGTCGCGTGCACGAGCGGCAACGTGCTCGCCACCGGCATCGGCAACGGCGCGATGATGGCGCAGATGTGGGCCTGTGAGTCCGACGTGCCCGACGCGGTCGTCAGCGTGGGGGGCTCGCTGCAGTGGCCCGAGTGCCGCAACGCGCGCCCGATCCCCCTGCTGCACTACCACGGCAGCGACGACACCTTTATCCCACTCGACGGCTCCGCCACCGGGCTGGTCGCCCAAGAGAACGCGCCCTTCAACCTAGATCATGCCCTTGGGCTCTGGGTGAATCGGAACGCGGCACGCGCGTCGGAGTCCGTGCAAGCCGGAGCCCTGTCGTGTCGGCAGTGGACGGGCAAGGCGCCGATCACCTCGTGCATCATCGAGGGGGGCCGCGATACCTGGCCCGGCGCTGCCGATGGAGCCGTCGCCAGCGAGAGCCCTCTCGCCAACGCCACCACCGGAGCGTGGGCCTGGGTGAAGCACGCCTGGTCGAAGGCGCCCGAGGCCTCTCCTTGAGCCTCGTCGTCCGCTGCCTGACCTGCCACCACCGCGCCCGGTGGCGAGACGTCGGCGCCCCCGAGCCCGTCGAGGTGCTCCAGACGGGTGGGAGCCGGCGCCCCGCGATCCCGCACGAGCTCGCCGCGTGGCGGGTCTGGGCCCGTAGCCTGCGCGGGGAGCTCGGCCCGGTCGTCGGTCGCTGCCCGCACTGCGATCAGCCGCTCATCAGCGAGCAGCCCGACGGTCCGAGCCCTGTCTCCTGGGTGTTGCCCACCCCCCTTGGCGAGGTTCAGATCGAGACAGAGCAGATCCAGCTCGACGGCGAGGTCCAAGATCTCGCGTCGATCGACGAGCGTCTCGAAGCGGCCATGGCCCCACGCTTCTCGCCTCGGTCCCTGTTCGACATCCGCAACCTCTTCGGCGGCGTCTTCTTGCTCATTCTGGGTGTACTCGCTAGCCTCTGGGTCATGGCGGCCCTCTTTCTGGTCCGCTTCATCATCGCCGTAGGCGTTCAAGACAACGTCGCGATCCCCCTGCCGCCCTGAGCGCTGCGAAGAAGCCCGGCTGCGGTCAGCCCTGCCAGGACCGCACCGCCTGGACCACCTGATCGAGCTCGGCCCCGGTCCAGCCGATGGCCTCGGGGCCTCCGAGGTCGGACCAGCCAAGGAGCAAGCTCGACTCCACCGGGAGCACCGCGACCTGAGGCCTGTCGGAGAGGGCGAGCAGCGGGAGGGCGCCACGGCCTTCGGGGGGGAGATCTTGCGCCACCCAGACTTCGCCACGAACGCCATTGACCTCGAAGACCAACCGCCAGAGATCCTCAACCGCCGGGCCAAGCGCTTCGAGGGCGCGGTGCTCGCGGGCCTCGCGCCGGGTCACACCCCGCAGGACGCGATCGAGGGCGAAGCCGGCCTGCTGGAGCGCGACGCCGACCTGGATCACGATCTCGGCGCCGGGCCCTCCGAAGCGGTCAGCGGTCGGGGGATCGAGGAGGAGACGCGCCACGTCGCTCTGAGGACCCGCATTGGAGGCCAGCCGGAGAATCATCGACACGGCTTGCATCAGACGCACCTTGGGATCGACCTCGGCGTCGACCGCCCGGAGTAGCGCGACCACTCTGGACTCGACGTCGATCATGTCAAGCTGAGAGGCGAGATCGAGGACATCGCGCGCCCGACGGATCGGAGCGACCAAGGGTCGAAGTTCCTCGACCGTTGGCGCGGGATCGGCGGTGAGGGCTCCCCGCACAGCCTCGAGCAGCGTAGCGCGCTCACTTCGAGGCTCAGTGCGTGGACGAGGGGCGGAGGAGGGCTCGATCTGTTCGAGCGAGTCGACCACGCGGAGCCCCTCGCCCACCGCGAGCTCGCGAAGCTCGGCGTGCCCTGGGCCCGGCGCGTAGAGGAAGGCACCGGCTCCGAGCTGGGCGATACGCCTCGCGACCGCCCGCGCGTGCCCCTCGGCAACCGGCTCGGACTGCTCGGACCGCTCGGCGGCGACCGCGACCATGAAGCGCCCCGCGGGTCCCGCGAACCGAGCGGTCCAGACCTGGTGTCCCTCGGGCTCACCGCGCATGATGCCGCAGCGAAAGTCTTGCAGATCGAGCCCCTCGGCGCGAAGGCGGCGCCAGAGGGTGACGAGATCGGTGAAGGGCGCGTCGGCGTAGAGCTCGACGAAGGAGGCCCCCTGCTCGCCGAGCTCCCGCAGGGCGCTCAGGGTCGACGGAGCCTCGTCGGCTACCGCGCGAGCCACCAGGCCCACGAGCCAGGGCGCAGCCGCGCCCGGATCCTGATCGAGCTGGTCGCGCAGCGCCGCTTCGGCCATCGCGTCGGCCTGGGCAGGTCCTTGCTGGGCGTAGGCGTGCATGGCGCTCAGGGCACGGGCGCGCTTGGCCGAGGGCTCTTGGCCCAGGAGTCGGCCGACCCTGCTGGTAGGCGCCGGGGGGTTTGGGGCCCCCGCCGACCGCTCGCTCGCCGGGGATGACCCCTTGGTGGACGACGCGGGTAGCTCGCGCTCTAGCCGAGCAAGGAGCTTCTCGAGCCGGCCCAGGCGCTGCGCCTCGGGGCCCGTCAAGGCGCGGTGGAGATCGAGCCAGGTGCGCACCACCGACGCCCGCTCCCCGCTCACGCCTTTGAGCACCTTGAAGCCCTGCGAGTGCTTGCCGGCCCGCCCAAGGTCCACGGCGGTGCGGAGCGCCTCGGCCTGGGACCCCTGCGGCGAGGCACGTTCCTTCTTGGCGCCGGGGCGCTCTCCCTTGGCCCGAGGTGCCCGCTCCCCCCGAGCGGCGCGGGATGCCGGGGTAGCGGCGGGCTTGACGCGACCCAAGACCTCTCCCAGCCTGGCCTCCGCCGCGTCGATCTGAGCCGCGGAGGCCTTGGGGGGCGTGCTGCAGAGCGAGTGGAGCGATCGGGCCTCGGCCTCAGCGCCCGGCTTATCCCCCAGCTCCATCAGGAGGTGCGACAAGGCCCAGGCGCTGTCGCGCTGCCCTACGACGTCGATCAGGTTCGCGGCGCGCCACTGGTTGATGCGAAGGACCAAGGCGCGACGAGCCTCGGCGGAGTTCGCGGCCACGAGGTCGTGAGACCAGCGGGGAAAAGGGTCGGTCATGGCAAGCTCCGGGCGGTCGAGGGGCGCGGATAGAGGGATCCATCCGCGTCGGTCGAGCCCGATAACCCGCCCCTGGCCCACTGGAAGAGCGACGCGACGGGCATCTCGATCGGTCACGGGTCTGTCTTGGACACCCAGAGGTCGGAGGGATCGGGTAAGATCCCTCCGATGTTGGAACTGGACGCGAACGAGGCCGAAGCGCGGCTCGAGCGCATGACCCGCTACAGACGTCGGCTCAAGCGGCTCTTGGTCAGCGGCTTCTTGCTGTCGATCCTGGCGGTCCTGAGCCTCGGGAGCGGGGCGCTCTGGTTGCTTCTCACCCCCGACGGCTTGCGCACCTTGATCCCCTACTTGGTCAACGAAGAGAACAGCACAGTCACCGTCGAGCGCGTCGCGATCCATCCCCAGAGCGAGCTCCTGAACCTCCCAAGCTGGGGGCTGATCGTCTACGGCCTGTCGATCGAGCCGCGAGATCGTACCCGCACCGGGGTCTCCATCGATCAACTCGTCTTACAAGGGCCGGACCTGCCCCGACTCTGGTCGAACCGGGAGTTGCATGTCCGCCGGGCGGTCATCGGACGCATGCACGTCAAGGCGCGCCAGCAGCGTCCGTCACCCAAGCGAGAGCGTCCCCCGAACGCCCTCAGGCTCCTCAGCGCCGACCGGGTGGAGCTCTGGGATGGCCTCTACACCGCCCCTTTCGACGACCCGCTGCCAGCCGCCTCCTTCACCGGAATCTACGCGGAGGTCGAGCACATGCGCTACGACCCCTTCGATCGGACCCTGCACGGGCTTGGCTGGCTCGCGGCTCAAGATCTCACCACGGGTGACCTGCACTTCAGCCACATCCTGCTCCCCAAGGTCCAGGCCGCCGGCAGCACACTGAACATCAACCGAGGCACCGTGCGATGGGAAGCCGTCCGCGCCCGAGTCTCGGGTCGCATCACCGCCATCGACTCCCGCGCCTCGGTCCACCTCAAGGTCACCCTGCGCCAGGCTCGCATCGAGAAGCTCGTGCGCAACGCGACCGGCCAAGAGAGCCCTGTGCTCGGCCACGCCGACATCGATCTCGACCTCTACTCCGGGGGCAACCTGCCGCGTGGCGGGGGCTACATGGACGCCCACGTCGAGCTCAGCGACGTCTTGATCCCCCTTCCCCCCACCACCCGAGGGATCTACAAAGACGTCATCCGCCTCGCTCCCATCGCCCGCCTCGACGAAGAGGACCGCGTGGTGCTCAAGGAGCTCGAAGGCCGGCTCAGCGTCACTCGTGGTCGGGTCACGCTGCACGAGCTCATCTACAAGGCTCGACCTCCCGTCCTGATCCGGGGCGAGATCGACAGCGAGGACATGGACCTCTACTTCCGTTTGGTCCTGCGCGGCGATCCATCGACGCATCCGGGCATCGGCTTGCGGCTCTTCGGGAGCCCGAGCTCCCCGAGTGTGGCCCGCGCCAACCGCGACGAGCTGCTCCCCGGCTGGCGCGAGGCCCGCGAGGCCGCCCGCGAAGAGGCTCGCGCGGACGGGGGACGAGGACTTCGCAGGCTCTTTCGGCGCAGGGGCCCCCCCGGCGACGACGAGCCGAAAGACGAGGCCGAAGAAGATCTCTGAAGCACCTCGCCCCAACGGGCCGCGACGGGGCTGGCCGGGGGCGCCCCTGCGCTTACACTCCTAGCATGCGAATCAGACGACTCTACGGTCTCGCCCCCCCCCTCTTGTTGGTAAGCTTTCTCTGCATCGCCAACGCGGTCAACTACTCGGGAACCGGCGAGCTCGATTTTCACTCAAGCCACGCGGAGCCAAGCATCATGCGCGAGATCGATGTCCAACAGCTCAAGGCCGATCGCGATCAGGGGAGCGTCCCCGTCCTCTTCGACGTGCGCACTCCGGCCGAGTACGCCGAGGGGCACGTCCCAGGGGCCATCAATGTCCCTCTTGACCAGGTGCCCTCTCGGCTCGATGCCTTCGAGCCCCACAAAGGCGATGAGATCTACCTGATCTGTCGCTCTGGTGGCCGGTCTGGGCAGGCGGGGCGCTACCTTGAGGGACAGGGCTACAAGACCGTCAATGTGATGGGCGGTACGGCGGGCTGGGCCAACACCGGCTTGCCGATCGACCGTTGAGCATCGCCGGCCGAGCCGGCGTCTTGCTGCTGCTAGGATGCACCCCCGAGCTGGGGGACTCCGACGGCCAAGGGTCCGATCCGCCCCGCTGCCCCACCTACAACGCCCCCGAGGCGATGGCGACGGTCGACGAGCCAGCCCTCGACGAGATGTCGGGGATCGTCGCGAGCCGTAAACACCCCGACATCTTCTGGGTCCACAACGACTCCGGCGACGTCGCCCGCTTCTTCGCCATCGACGTGCGGGGCCAGGTCCGAGGGGTCTACCGGCTGCGCGGGGTCGCCGCCTTCGACTGGGAAGACCTCGCCATCGGGCCCGGCCCCGACGGCACTCCGTGGCTCTACCTGGGCGACATCGGAGACAACCGCGAGACCCGTGCAGGCATCGTCGTTCACGCCCTCCCTGAGCCCGACGAGCTCAGCGGTCATCTGACCGATCCGACCATGGTCGACGCTGAGTCCTACTACATGCAGTACCCCGACGGTGCCTTCGACGCCGAGACCCTACTGCTGGAGCCTGACCGCAGCCTGATCATCATCACCAAGTCCCCGATCGGACAGTCAGGCGTCTATCGCTCGACCTACCCCCACGACGCCGAGGAGCTGCGCACCCTCGATAAGATCGGCGAGATCATTCTAGGCATCGAGCCGATCCCCGGAGATCGGCGCGCGACCGGCGGCGACCTGACGCCCGACGGCCGACTCTTCGCCTTGCGGACCAATAACCACGTCTGGATCTGGCCCATCGGCACCGAAGAGCGCCTCGAAGAGGCCATCTTGCGCCCCCCCTGCATCGCGCCGAGCCCCCACGAACCCCAGGGCGAGGCGCTGGGCTTCGACATCGACCCTCCGACCTACTGGACTATCTCGGAAGGTGTCGGGCAGTCCCTCTACCGGATCCGGGTCAACGAGGGGTAGAGCCGACGGAGAATCGCGGCCCTACGGCAGTTCGACGACCGCCTGGGCTCGCTCACGCCGCTCTTCGACCTTGTCGAAGGCTGAGGAATCGAATCCGTTGACCGTGAGCATCTCGTGCTCCAGGTCCTTCAGCTCTTGCTGCGCCTGGGCCTTGTCGACCTGATCTGCCGGGGTGCACGACTCGGTGAGCACCGTCACGCGCTCGGGACCCGCTTCGACGAAGCCCCGCCCCACGACGAAGCGCTCAGAGCCCCGCTCCCCGACCACCGTGAGCACCCCACCACGCAGAAGCGAGAGATAGAGCGCATGACCCGGAAGCAGGTCGGCCTCGCCGTTCCACAGCGGAGCGACGAGCTCGGTCGCGGTGCCGCTAAAGACCAGGCTCGAGGGAGTGACGATGTCGACATGAAGTTCGGCCACGGGGCCTCCAAGGGGTCATCGCGGCCCGGCGAGGCGCCGGGCCCACGGATCAGGCAGCTTCTTCAGCCATCTTGCGGGCCTTCTCGCGCGCGTCTTCGATGGAGCCGACCAGGTAAAAGGCCCCTTCGGGCAGATCGTCGTGCTGGCCAGCGAGGATCTCTTGGAAGGAGCGAACGGTGTCTTCCTTCTTGACGTAGGCGCCGGGGGTGCCCGTGAAGATCTCGGCCACGTGGAAGGGCTGCGAGAGGAACTTCTGGATCTTGCGCGCACGCTCGACGGTCTTCTTGTCTTCGTCGGAGAGCTCGTCCATGCCAAGGATGGCGATGATGTCTTGCAGCTCCTTGTAGCGCTGGAGCACCGACTGGACCTCGCGGGCGATGTCGTAGTGCTCATCGCCGAGGATGTCGGCGGCCAGGATCCGGCTGGTCGAGTCGAGGGGATCGACGGCAGGGTAGATCCCGAGCTCGGCGATCTTCCGGCTGAGAACGGTGGTCGCGTCGAGGTGGGCGAAGGTGGTCGCGGGCGCAGGATCGGTGAGGTCGTCGGCGGGGACGTAGACGGCCTGGACCGAGGTGATGGAGCCCTTCGTGGTGGAGGTGATGCGCTCTTGGAGCATGCCCATCTCGGTGGCCAGGGTGGGCTGGTAGCCGACGGCGGAGGGGATGCGCCCCAAGAGGGCGGAGACCTCGGAGCCCGCCTGGGTGAACCGGAAGATGTTGTCGACGAAGAGGAGCACGTCCTGGCCTTCCTCATCGCGGAAGTACTCCGCGATGGTGAGCGCCGAGAGCGCGACGCGAGCGCGTGCGCCGGGGGGCTCGTTCATCTGGCCGTAGCAAAGGGCCACGCGGCTGCCTTCGGAGTGGATGATCGGGAGCTGGTCGTCGCCGAACTTGATCTCGCCGTGTTCGTCGCGCTCCGCCTTGATGACGTCGGACTCCATCATCTCGAACCACAGGTCGTTGCCTTCGCGGGTGCGCTCACCCACGCCAGCGAAGACCGAGAAGCCGCCGTGACCGATACCGACGTTGTTGATGAGCTCCATGATGAGGACGGTCTTGCCGACGCCCGCACCGCCGAAGAGCCCGATCTTTCCACCCTTGGTGTAGGGCGCGAGCAAGTCGATGACCTTGATGCCGGTCTCGAACATCTCAATCGAGGTGGCCTGCTCGGTGAACTCGGGGGGAGCGCGGTGGATGGGATCGTGCCGGGTCGCGTTGATCGGTCCCTTCTCGTCGACGGGCTCCCCCGTGACGTTGATGATCCGCCCAAGGACCTCGCGACCCACCGGCACCGCGATGGGCTGGCCGGTGTCGCGCGCCTTCATGCCGCGCTGAAGACCGTCGGTGGTGTCCATGGCGATGGTCCGCACCGTATTCTCGCCTAGGTGAAGCGAGACCTCGAGGACGAGGTTCTCTTCGCGGGCGTCGATGGCCGGGTTGGTGACCTTGAGGGCCGAGTAGAGGTCAGGGACCTTGCCGTGAGGGAACTCGACGTCGACGACGGGGCCCATGACCTGCTTGATGGTGCCGAAGGATTCCATAGGTGGCTCCGAAGGTGGGAGGCGGTCGCTCTTGGACCGATCAGAAGAGAAGAAGGAAGGGTAAAGGGGACGATAGGCCTACTTGAGGGCCTCGGCGCCAGAGACGATCTCGATGATCTCGGTGGTGATCGCCGCCTGACGGGCGCGGTTGTACTCGAGCGTCAGCGCGCCGATGAGATCGGACGCGTTGCGGGTCGCGTTGTCCATGGCGGTCATGCGCGCGGCGTGCTCGCCGGCTTCGGTCTCGAGGAAGGCCTGCAAGACGAGCGTGCGGAGGTAGAGCGGGAGCAGCGCATCGAGCAGCTCCTTGGCGGAGGGCTCAAACTCGAACTCGACCATCTCCCCCGAAGGCTGGGCCGGCGCGCCGGACTCCGCGGCCTCGAGCTGGAGGGGGAGCAGCTGCACGATCTGCGGCACCTGGCTGATGGTGTTCTCGTAGCGGTTGTACGCGATGAAAACGGCATCGTAGGAGCCGCTGACGAAGCCTTGCTCGGCGCGCTCGCCGAGCGACCGCACCAGCTCCATCTTGTCGGTCTTGCCATAGTTGACGACCGGCAGCGTGACCTCGAAGTGTCGGTTGCGGAAGTAGTCGTTGGCCTTACGACCGAAGACGCCGAGCTCGACCTCGACCCCGGCGGCGCGCTGCTCCTGGATCCAAGCCTGCGCGCGCTTGCTGAGGTTATTGTTGAAGCCACCACACAGCCCGCGATCCGAGGTGATCACGACGATCAGGGCGCGACGTACCTCGGGACGCGCCCGCAGCAGGGGGCTACTCACCGACTCCCCCGCCGCAGCCCCGACCCGCTGGAGCACGCCCGCGAGCTGCTGCTGATAGGGCTGAGCCGCGGTCGCCGCAGCGCTGGCTCGCGAGAGCTTGGCACCCGACACGAGCTTCATGGCGGAGGTGATCTGCTTGGTCTTCTTGACCGAGCCGATGCGTCGCTTGATTTCCTTGAGGTTTGCCACGGGGGCCTCTCGTTCGGATCAGCTGGGGAGTCGGCTCAGGCCGACCAGGTCTTCGCGAAGGTCTGGATCTGCTCGGTGAGTCGGCCGCGAAGGTTCTCTTTCTTGAGGGTTCCGCGGTCGACGATCTCTTGAAGCAGGTCGGGGTGGTTCGCACGGAACCAGACCAAGAGGTCACGCACGAAGGGCCCGACGTGCCGAAGCTCGAGGGGGTCGAGCGCGCCGCTCTCGCCAGCGAGGATCTGCACGACCTGCTCTTGCGCAGGCAGCGGCTGATACTGCCCCTGCTTGAGCAGCTCGGTCAGGCGCGCGCCACGGCGGAGCTGTTGCTGGGTCGCGGCGTCGAGGTCCGAGGCGAACTGTGAGAAGGCGGCGAGCTCCCGATACTGTGCCAGGTTGACCCGCAGCGTACCCGCGACCTCCTTCATGGCCTTGATCTGCGCCGCGCCGCCAACCCGCGAGACCGACAGACCCACGTTGACCGCGGGACGCTGGCCGGCGTTGAAGAGGTCGGTCTCAAGGTAGATCTGGCCGTCGGTGATCGAGATGACGTTGGTGGGGACGTAGGCCGAGACGTCGCCGCCCTGGGTCTCGATGATGGGAAGGGCCGTGAGCGAGCCCGCGCCGACCGCGTCGGACATCTTGGCGGCCCGCTCGAGCAAGCGACTGTGAAGGTAGAAGACGTCGCCTGGGAAGGCCTCGCGACCAGGGGGGCGGCGAAGGAGCAGCGAGAGCTGCCGATACGCCACGGCGTGCTTGGACAGGTCGTCGTAGATGACCAGGGCGTGACGGCCGCTATCGCGGAAGTACTCGCCGATGGTCGCGCCGGTGAAGGGGGCGAGGAACTGGATGGGCGCAGCCGAGGCCGCCGGCGCCGAGACGACGCAGGTGTACTCCCAGGCGCCGTACTCCTTGAGCTTCTCGACGACCTGGGCCACGGTGGACTGCTTCTGGCCGATGGCCACATAGATGCAGAAGACCTTCTTGTCGGGATCGTCTTTGAAGACCTTCTGCGCGATGATCGTGTCGAGGGCGACCGCGGTCTTGCCGGTCTGGCGGTCCCCGATGATCAGCTCGCGCTGGCCACGCCCGATGGGGGTCATGGCGTCGATGGCCTTGATGCCGGTCTGCATGGGCTCATGCACCGACTTGCGCTTGACGATGCCCGGAGCCTTGACCTCGACCACCCGGCGCTCCGCGGCCTCGATGGGCGGTCCGCCGTCGAGGGGGTTGCCCAACGCGTCGACCACCCGACCCATGAGGGCCTCGCCGACCCCGATGTCGACGATACGGTCGGTGCGCTTCACCTCGTCGCCCTCGCGGATGCCCTTGTCGGCTCCGAAGAGCGCGGCACCTACGTTGTCTTCTTCGAGGTTGAGCACCATGCCCGCGACCCCGCCGGGGAACTCGAGCAGCTCGCCAGCCTTGGCGTTCTGAAGCCCGAAGATGCGGGCGATACCATCGCCGATGGACAGGATGGTGCCAGTCTCGGCGACCGAGACCCGGGACTCGTAGTCCTTGATCTGCTGCTTGAGGATCTTGCTGATCTCGTCAGCGCGAATCTGCATGACGTACTCCAAGGAAGGGCGAAGAAGCGTGTGGGCGCTGGGTCACGCCTCGGCGATGGGTTGGCCGAGGATGAGACGATGCTTGAGATCGTCGAGACGAGCGCGAATCGAGGCGTCGTAGACCTTGCCGCCGACGCGGGCGACCAGCCCCCCGATGAGCTCGGGGTCGACCCGACGGTCGAGCACGACCTCACGGCCGGTGGACTGGGTGAGGGCGTCGCGCACCTCGGTGGCGAGGGCTTGGCCGAGAGGCTCCGCGGTGACGATCTCGACCCGGACCCGGCCGGCCAGATCGTCTGCCGCTTGGTGGTAGAACTTGACCAGATCAGGCAGCACCGAGAAACGTCCCCGATCGATGAGCAATCGGAGCAGGTTCAGGGTCATGGGATCGATCTCGACCCCGACGCTCTCGATGGTCTCTTCGAGGGATCCGCGGCGCTCTTCGGAGGTGAAGACCGGGTTGCTGAGCGTGTTGAGTAGCAGGCCACTCGCAGCGTTCACCAGATCGAGCACCTCGTCGAGGTCGTCGCCCATGCGGGCGACCGCGTCGAGCTCAGCAGCGAGCGAGAGGAAGGCCTGCGCGTAGCGGCGCGCGACGGTGCGGTCAGCCATGGGGGCCTCCGGAGGGGGCTTCGGCACGGATGGTCTGGAGGAAGTCGCTCGCCAGCCGCTTGCGATCATCTTCGGAGAGCTCGGCCGTGAGCGTGCGCTCCGCGAGCTCCACCGCGAGCTGGACCGCTTCGGCTCGGAGCACCTTGGTAGCCTTGTGCTGCTCGTCGAGGATCGTGCGCTCCGCGGACTGCCGGATGCGATCCGCCGTCTCTCGGGCGCGCTGCAGCGCTGCGGCCTTCTCGGCCTCGATCGCCTTGGCAGCCTCGCTCTTCATGGTTGCGACCTCGTCTTCAAAGCCGGCGAGGCGCTGCTCGAGCTCTTCGTAGCGCCCCTGGGCCTCGGCTTGGACCTCGGCGGACTCGTCGAGCTCCTTCTGGACCGCGGTGGAGCGATCCTTGAGCGCCGCCTTGATCCCCTTGCGCGCCAAAAAGACCAGACCGCCCACGAGGATCAGCAGGTTCATGAGGTGCCAGACCCACTGCATGGCCGGGGAGAAGCCCCAGGTGTCGCTGAGGGCCTCGTTCTCGCCGTCGAGGAAGTTGGGGACGCCGTTGCCGGTGTCGTCTTCCCAGGGGCCACCGTGCTTGGAGTCGCCCGCCGCGTAGGCGGGGGTGTCGAGGTTGGGGACCACCTGCTCCACCACCGGCGCGGCAAAGACCAAGCCCACCAACACCATGAAGGCGCCAAGGAACCGAAGGAATCGTGAGGGGATGCGCGTCATGTGGAGCTCCATCAGGCCTGGACCGGCCGACCGAGGATCTGGCTGGCCATGTCGTCGGCGATGGCGCGGGAGGCGTCGGCCAGTCCACGGCGAGCGATCTCGCTCTGCTCCCCGATCTGCGCCGCCGCTTCGGAGAGCTTCTGCTCGACCTCGGTGCGGGCCGCCGCAAGGACCTCGGCCTCGGCCGCGGCAGACTCGGCCCGACCGGAGGTTCGCAGCTCAGAGATCTCAGCGCGCACGGATTGAAGCCGCGACTCGACCTCTTGCAGCCGAAGGTCGATCTGCTCGTCGAGGCGGAGCGCCTCGGCGCGGGCGCCAGTCACGGCCTGATCTCGCTCATCCATCCACTCGAGCAAGGGCTTCCAGAGGATGAGCCAAGATGCGACCACCGCGACCAGGAAGCCGGGCAGGAAGGCGGCTACGAGGATCGGATCGGGAAAGACTTCCATGGGCCGTACCAAGTCTAGAAGTGGGGGGCGCGACTATCGGATTGATGGTGACCTGTCAAAGCCGTTCGACGCGCAGAGAACGAGGCAAGGATGGCAGGCTCCGTGGGCGAAGGCCCAGCCTCCGTGCGATGCCCCGAAGAGGCGCGGCAGCTATCTCGACCGGACCCCACGTCACCGCAACGATGGGATGCGCACGCCACCCTCCGCGACGGATGGAGCCGCCCCCAGGATCGAAGCCCGACTTCAGCGCTCCTCCGGCTCGTCGGAGGCGCGGCGTGGCCACTCGAAGGCCAGGGTGAAGGCCGCCTCGGAGCCCACCCATCCCGTGACGGAGGCCGCCTCGGTGGTGCGGATGACCGCACGGTGGACTTGGCCCGTCCAGAGAAACCCAGCAGAGACGTGCTGGTGGACCCGAAAGTCGACGCCAACCCCGAGCCGACCTCCAGCGCCACCGAGCCTGGCTCGCTCCACCGAGGCGTCGCGCCTGGCCTCATCGCGCTCTTCGGGAGAGAAGGAGCTGCCGACGTTCCGGGCGGATGGGATCGTGCCGTGTAGGCCCACTAGACCGTAGGGGCGTGGCCGATCGTCGCTTCGCTTGAGGAGAGAGATCCGAAGATCGGCGCCGGGGCGGAAGACCCCGACATGCCGGCTCTGCCACGCCTCGCCGACGTAGGTGGTGGTGGTGAGGCGCGCGACGCCCAAGGTCCCGGTCAGCCCAACCCGCTCCGAGAGCCAGGCCCCCCCGAAGGCGCGCATGGACGGCCAGACCGTACCGTCGAACTCCCCGACCCCCGTTCCGGTGCGGCGCCCATCGGCCACCTGAACCGCGTCGGCCCGCGAGAAGGGCGCGAGCTCGAGCCCGGCCGTGGGCTCCACGGCGGCGGCGACGGCAACGATGAGCACAAGCATCGACATGGAGCTCCCCGCACGCGTCACCCGACGCGCGACTTCCACCACATAACGTTAGAGGACCCGCACGACCCAAGGAGCACCGTGTACGTCACCTCGCTGCGCACCGACGGCCTCCGATTCGCTCACGACGCCGCCGTCGACCTCCCGAGCCGCCTCGTCCACCTCGCGGATGGGCCGGCCAACCTCGCACTCTTCGACGCCCTCGAGTTGTTTCGCGCCGCTTGCGAGGCGGAGCACCTCGAGTCCGCCCTGAGCCGACTGGACGTGGTGGACCCCTTCGAGGACCTCGAGGTCTCCGCCGAGCACGGCCTGCCCGAGCAGATCTCCTTCGCCCACGGCGACGCCGAGAGCCTGCTCCGCCCCGACGGCACGCGCACCATCAAGGTCCGGGTCGATCTGGCGCTCGACCCCCTCTTGTACGGCACCCTGCGCGAGCAGGCCCTCCGCGATCCCCGCCTGGTCACTGCGCTGGGCGACGCCACGGCGAGCATCACGGTCGGCTGGGTCTTCACCAACGATCTCCACACCGCCTCCATCGCCCGCCTGCAAGTCCGGATCGGCGACGTCAGCTTCCCGAGCGCCGGCAACGAGCGTCCCCGCTGGCTCGCGCCCTGGCTGCGCGACATCGCCGGTCGATTCCGGCGCATCACCAGCGACGACCTCGACGTGGTCGCGGAGCGCTTGCTCGAGGCAGCGTTCTCTTCCGACCCTGTCATGCGCCAGCGCTACCATACCCTCCGTCAGGCCCTCGAGGCCCCCCCCTTCAACCTGGGTCGCCTCGAACTCGTCCACCTGCGGGGCGTGGTCACGCCGTGCTTCGGCCCGGAGCTGGTCCGTCCTCGGCTGGTCGGGCGACGGGGGGCCGAGCTGCTGCAGATCGCCACCGCCGTTCTCCTCGACCAACCCGACGTGCTCCTCATCGAACGCATCGATCCGGCCGATGCCCCCCTGCTCGCCTGGCTCGAAGCGGCCACCCAGGGCGAAGACGCCGTGCTCGAGCAGGTCCTCATCGCCCAAGGGGCTCCCCGATGAGCCGCGCCCTCTGCCCGCGCTGTGGCGACGACCGCGACGACTACCGCGACATCTGTCCTGCCTGCGGTCACCGCCCCATCGACGAGGGCCTCTTGGTGGCGTGGCTGCTCTCCGACCACCATCTGACCGACCTTCAGCTCGATCAAGCGGCCGATCGCATCCGAGACGGGCATCCCATCCGGCCCTCCGATCGACAGATCCGTATTGCGCGGCGGGCCCTAGGTCGCACCTTCTCCTCCGACCCTGGGCTCTCGGTCAACGAGCGCCTCCTCCTGCTCGGGTGCAGCTTGGTGCTGACCCCCCTGCCGGCTTGGGTGTGCTTTGGGTGGTGGTTCAACGCCCGGCCTCGGGCGGCGTGGCAGAGCTTTGGGATCGCCATCCCCGGGAGCGTGATCTTCGGCGCCTTTGGCCTGTGGCTCGCCTTGCGGCCCTGGCTTCAAGCCCTGGCCGAGCAGGGCGGCTAGCCGCCAGACCTCGACCCCAGAGCCCGCTACGAAGGGCCCACGTTGTAGTCCCGCACCACCTTGAGCAGCTCGCTCCCGTAGCGCTCGAGCTTGGTCGGCCCGATCCCGTGCACGGCCTGGAGCGCCTTGCGGGTGGTGGGCCGAAGGCGCGCGATCTCGTCGAGGGTCGCGTTGGAGGCGATGACGTAAGCGGGCACGTCGTGCTTCTGGGCGAGGGCGCGCCGGAGCTCTCGGAGCTGTTCGAGCAAGTCCTCCGCCAAGGCGGCACCCGCAACGGACTCGGGCTGATCGAGCTTGCTTCCGTGGGGGAAGCTCATGCGGAAGTCCGACTCTTCCTGGCGCATGACCCGCCACCCCACAGGCGAGACAGCATACTCCTTATAGGTGCGTAGTTTGCCGTTGATCTCGCGCGAGACGAAGGATTCTTCGAGGGCGCCCGCCTGAGCCAGCGCCCCGATCAGGTCCGCCGCCTCGCCGAGGGTCCACGCGCGGCCTGGGGCTCGCTTGCCCTCGTTGCCCCGAGGCCCGAGCAAGCCGTAGGTGCTCGTGTGCTGAAAACCCCACTGCAGCACCTTGGCGTCGCGGCTGCCGGTGGCGACCCTGGCGATCAGATCAGCGCCGAAGCCAGACTTCTTCGCCATCTGCTCCATGCGCGCCACCACCGCCAGCAGCATGCGCACCACCTTCTCTTGGGCCGGTGAGAGCGGCCGGGGACCCGTGTCCCCCGCCCCACCCCGACGGCAGACATCGCAGGTGCCGCAGCGCTCGAAAGGCGCCACCTCGCCGAAGTATTCGATGATGTACCGCCGCCGACAGCCCGCGCCCGTGTACGTGACCATCGCGTCGAGCTTGGCGTATTCGCGGTTTCTCCGTTCGATGAGCCGCTCCTCGTCGAGGTTGAGCGGACGCTCCGGGGCGAGCAGCTCGACCCCACCCCGTCGATCAGCGGCCCGATACTGCAAAAAGCCACGGTCTTCGAGCCCACGGAGCGCTACCGTGAGCTGCTCCCGCGAGAGCTGAATCTCACGAGACCACGCCTCAAAGTCGAAGGACAGGCGATCGCCAGGTTCCAGTCGACGAGCGGCCAGGGCGTCGAGCACCGCCCCACGATGCCCGGTGGCGCGCTCCGCGGGCGACGACGGCGCGAGGATGATCTCGGCCGGCCGATCCGAGGGGGCGATCCTTCGGATCATACCCTCTCGCTGCAGCTCGTAAAGGCAGGGGGCGGCGCCCCGACGACCCGCTTCGTGGGGGAGGGCCTCGGCCATCTCTTCGATCGAGGCGAAGACCGGGTTTTCGCCCCGATCGACGAGCCAGTCGTACAGGGCGTGAACCCACTCCACCGGGGGGTGGCTATTGTCGATGAAGAACTGCTGAACCCGACGGTCCCCCTTGTTGAACAGCAGGACGGCTCGGCTCATGCGCCCATCTCGACCCGCGCGCCCGATCTCTTGGTAGTAGGCCTCGACCGTTCCTGGAAGGTCATAGTGAATGATCGCCCGAATATCTCGCTTGTCGATGCCCATGCCGAAGGCGTTGGTCGCGACCACCACGGGCAAGACGCCGTTCATAAAGTCTTCTTGCACCCGAGTTCGGGCCTCGGAGTCGAGCCCTGCATGATAAAAGCCCGCTCGCACGCCGGATTCGCGCAGCGCGCGCGTCGCCCGCTCGACGTGCTTTCGCGTCGCGGCGTAGACCAAGGCGGGCCCCGGATCGACGAGCTCGGCCAGCAGCGCGTCCTTCTCGGCGCGGCCCCGCACTTGGATGACGTCGAGGATCAGGTTCTCGCGGTCGAAGCCGCGCACAAAGACCCGCCCCTGCTCCAGCCGAAGGGTAGAGACGATGTCGCGCTGAACTTCGGGGGTGGCGGTCGCGGTGAGCGCGAGGGTCGCGGGATCGCCCAAAGACGCCCGGACCTTCCCCAAGCGTAGGTAGTCCGGGCGAAAGTCATGCCCCCACTGCGAGAGGCAGTGGGCCTCATCGACCGCCAACAAGCGGATGTCGAGCGCACTCAGGAAGTCCAAGAAGGCGGGACTGAAGCGCTCGGGGGCCACATAGAGGAGCTCGACCTCGCCCCGGCGAAGGGCCTCGACCCGCTCCGCATAGGCCTCGGAGCTCAGGCTGCTGTTGAGAAAGGTCGCGCGCACGCCGTGCTCGGTGAGCGCGTCGACCTGATCCTTCATGAGCGCGATGAGGGGGCTGACCACGATCGCGAGGCCGCCCCTGGCGAGGGCGGGGACCTGATAGCACAGGGACTTTCCCGCCCCGGTGGGCATGACGACGAGGGCGTCGCCGCCGCTGACCACATGCTGAATAATCTGCTTTTGCCCTGGTCTAAAGCCAGGAAATCCGAATCGTTCGAGGAGCAGTTCGTCGAGGTCGATCATGGCTGGTGTCTACTCCACCTCGGTCGATCCCGCGCACTGGCGAGCCGAGGTTTCCGGGGGACGGACGAGAGGCGTGTTCACGGAGCGCACTCTTCTTCTCGGCCCTCGTCGAAGAGGTGACACGGCCCGCCGTCGAGATCGGCGTCTTCGAAGCAGGCGAGCTGGACCCTGCACGTCTCTTGAAGCGAGGCGCCCGCGCCCTCGAAGACCTGACGACGCTCCTCGCACTCCTCGGGACCACACAGGCAGAGGTAGTCCACGTATTCATCGCAAGGCTGAAGGAGCGGATCGATACAACCGAAGAGTAGGAGCGTGCCAAAGACGCGCGCGCTGGACCACATCGAGCAACCTCCCGGGGGTCTTCCCCCGGCCCCCCGTATCGAGTCTACGGCGCTGCACCAAGCGCAGTGAGCGACCGGGCTCGGCCTCCGTCGGGCGACAGGGGCTCCCTAGACGTTATGCACCGGCGGCAACGGAGGTCCTGTGAGCGAAACCACCGAAGATAGCGACATCGCCCTCGAGGTCCGCGCCCTGACGCGCCGGTACGGCTCCCTCATCGCCGTCGACCACCTGGATCTCACCGTGCATCGCGGAGACATCTACGCCTTCCTCGGCCCCAACGGGGCCGGCAAGACCACCGCGATGCGGTGCATGCTCGGCATTATTCGGCGCGACGCGGGCACGGTCAAGATCTTCGGCGACGACCACCTCTCACGGGCCCGTCGCGCCCTGGGCGCAATCATCGAGATCCCCGCCTTTCATAACTGGTTATCCGCCAAGAAGAACCTTCAGATGGCGTGCGCCTACGCCGGGCTACCCAAGGACCAGTGGAACGCGGAGGTCGACCGCGTCATCGAGCGGGTGGCCCTCAAGGGGCGCGAAAACGAGACCGTTCGAACCTACTCCCTCGGCATGAAGCAGCGCCTCGGGATCGCCCGCGCGCTGCTCGGCCACCCGCGGCTGCTGCTGCTCGACGAGCCGACCAATGGGCTGGACCCCAAGGGCATGCGCGAGATGCGAGAGCTCATCCGCAGTCTGGCCCTCAATGACAAGATCACCGTCTTCGTGAGCTCCCACCTGCTCGCCGAGGTCCAGGCCATGGCGAACCGCGTCGGGATCATCCAACACGGCAAGCTGCGCGCCGAAGGGCACCTCGACGATCTGCTCCGCGCGGCCGACGCCGCGGGCCGCATCCGGGTGCACTCCCCCGACTTGCCCAAGCTCAAGGCGGCCGTCGAAGCCATCGACGGCGCCAGCTTCACCGAAGACGAGCAAGGCGGCTTCCTCGACGTCGCCAGCGCCAACATGGACTCCGTCGAGCTGAACCGCGTCCTCGTCACCCGCGAGGTCCCGGTGAGCGCCATCGCGCCGGTGCGCTCCACCCTCGAAGACATCTTCTTGGAGGCCACCCGATGACCCCCGTGCACTTCTTTCACATCTACCAGGCCGAAACCGAGCGCCTCTTTCGCCGCATGACGGCGATCGTGGGCCTGGTCCTCTCTGTGCTCTTCGGGCTCGCGGGGCCAGGGTTGCTGCTAGGGATCAACCTGATCGCATGGTATAGCTATCAAAGTCTGGCCGAAGGGCAGAGCCCCGACGACCTCATCCCCTTCGAGATCGTCGGATCGTGGGACTTTTCGCTCTCGATCTCCTACTACCTGCGCAACTTCATGTTCCTGCCCATCTTGATCTTCCTGCTGGGCGGGCTGTCGATGGCGTCGGAGTTCGTCGGCCGCACCGTGCGCGAAGACGTGCTGCGCCCCGTCCCTAGGTGGAGCCTGCTGCTCTCGAAGTGGTTGGCCCTGCTCACCTGGATCGTGGTCGCCTCCTTGGCCCTCGCCTGCCTCTCTGCTGGGCTCGGCGTGCTCGTGACCTGGGGCGCGTCCGCCGCGCCCACCGCCTGGGAGGAGCTCGAGGGCCTGTCAGGCTGGGACTGGTTCACCGCCTGGATGAGCGCGTACTGGGCCACGATCAAGCCCTCGCTCATTCAGGTGGGCGTGACCTTCGCGACCGACGTGGGCTTCGCCTCGCTGGCCCTCGCCGTCGCTGTCGTCACGCGCTCGGTGGCCGCAACCGTCGCGGGGCTGGTCATGGTCTTCATGGTGCAGCTCGCCGTCGCCGTCGGCTTCGGGGTGCTCGGCCTCGACATGGCCCGGCAGTTCGGCCCTCAGCTCACCGCGCAGTGGGTGCCCGCCGACGCCTGGGGGTCCATCTACGAGTGGATCGACTTCTTCGCCAGGTGGCAGCCCCCCTTCGTCCTGGGCACCTGCCCCTTCTCGGATCTTACACCCGAGAGCTTCATCACCCTGAGCTTCATCACCCTGGCCAGCCTCGCGACAGCGCTCTTCGTCTTCGAACGCATGGATGTTCCCTGAGCGGGTGCGGGTTCTTCCGGTCCACGCCAAGCCCGTGCCTCGGGTTTTCCGTCGTGGCTTCCCCGCCATCCCAGGTTACGCCGTGACCCACCCCACTCCCTCCCGGAGGTTTCCCCATGAAGACCCTCGTGCCCCTTCTCCTTCTCGCCATCTCGGTCCCGGCAGCCGCCCAGTCTCGCGGCGCGGATCAGATCACCCAGCGCCTCAACGAGCGCGGTCCGGTCGGCTACATCAACACCCTGTGCGATCAGCTCAACGGGGTGCCGGTGTGGGGTGGCGTGCGCTCCTCGCAGCAGCGGAACGCGACCGAGCTTCAAGGGTCGGGCGTCAAGGTCACCTGTGGCAGCAACGGTCGCGCGGAGTCCGTGGAGCTGAGCGCCGGCTTCACCGGCCCCCTCCCCGAGAACACCAGCCTCGACATGAACTTTCGCCAGGTCTGGCGCACCCTCAAGCGCGCCAAGCTGCACAAGCGCGCCGATCGCGAGCGCAGCAAGATGGGCTCTACGATCCGACTCAACCGCAAGGTCCCCGTCACCTGGCGCTTCGCCGACCGTCGGGGCCGTAACGGAGTCCAGACCGTCGAGATCAACAAGTAGCGCCCCCCCACGCCGCAGTCGTTCACCGGCTGCGGCGCCGCTCCCGACCGTCTCGGTCCAGGTAGAGCACCTCACAGCGCTCTCGCTGCCGTCCGACGGCCCGCTGCTCCCACTCGCATCGGGTCGCCAGGGCGAGTCCGTTCTGAAAGGAGCTGATCTGTGCATAGCGCTCGGGGACCAGGACCTTGCCATCGCGGAGCAAGACACCGACGGCCCCGCCCTGCCGCGTCGAGAAGCTGATCCGATCTTCGGAGAGCTCTCCGAGCTGGGCGTAGCGGATCGGCACGACCTCTTGCCCTTTCGGATCGATGAGCCCATAGCTCCCGTCTCGCGCCACGCGGGCCAGCCCGTCGTGGAAGGGGGCTGGATCCTCGAACTCTGGGGGAATGACCAGGCGACCGGACACGTCGATGGCCCCCCAGAGGTTGGTCTTGGGATCGCGAACCCAGGCTCGTCCTTCGCACATGTCCTGCGCTTCACGCCAGCGCGGCTCACTGACGACGGCTCCCTTACGATCGATGAAGCCGACCTGATCGGCCCCGTAGCGCAGCCAGGCCCGCCCCTCGCGAAAGGGGCCTGCCGCCTCGACCGTCGCGGGGATCCTTCGATGCCCCTTGGGATCGATGTAGCTGGTCAGACCCGCCTCGTGGACGAAGGCCAGGCCCTCGCTGAAGGGCTGAGCGCGATCGAAGCGAAGCGAGATGACGAGCTCTCCGGAAGGCTCGACGAAGCCCCACCGATCCCCGAGCCGGACGCGGGCACGGCCATCGGAGAAGGCGGGATCGCACTCATCGAAGCGGAAACCCGTGAGGGGGAGGCCCTCGGCGTCGACCAGGCCCGACCGCATGGCCTGGGGATCCCGAACACAGGCGAAACCTTCGTGAAAGGGGCTCGCTTGCTCGTATTGGGCGGGCAGGACCCAGTCCCCTTGGGGGTCGAGGTAGCCATAGAGGCCGTCCTTGCTGACGAGCACGGGCCCTGCGGCGTAGAGCTGCGGGTGGACCCAGTCCAAGGTGGCGGGATGGATCCAGTCTCCGTCTCGATCGATAATGCCCCACCGACCCTCGACCATGGCCGCAGCCCGGCCCTGACGGAAGCGCGTGACGCGCTCGAAGCGCGGCTCGGTGACGGTTCGACCGCTCCAGGTCGACAGGCCGAACTGTCCACCTTGGAGCTCGGGCACGCGTCGAGCCTTTCCGGTAGCGAGGGCCCCGATGGACGCGCAAGCCACGAAGATCAGTAGGAGTGAAGGTCGACGCAGATCGGCTCCCAAGCGCAAGAAGCGTGGCCGGCGCCCTAACCCGTCGCTGCGTCCTCGGTCGAACGCCTCACGCACGCCAGGACCGACGCACAACCCCCGAGAGCTCCGTGAGCTCCCCGCGGAGGCTGCGGGTGACCAGCGCCCGCACCTCCTCGGGCTCTCGCGGCTCCGAGAGCAGCCATTGAAGCTTGGTCAGGGCCGCTTCGGGGGTCATGTCGGCTCCCGGCACCACCCCTGCCTCGGCGAGGGCCTGGCCCGCCGCGTAGTCCGGCCGGACCATCCCGCGGTGACACTGGGTGGTGTTGACCAGGACGACCCCTCGATCCGAGGCCTCGCGAAGGACCCTGAGCAGGTCCGTCTGGGCGTCGGGGGCGTTGCCTGCGCCATAGGTCTCGAGGATCGCGCCCCGGAGCGGTGGCCCGAGCACCTGCTCCACCATCGGGGTCGTGATCCCCGGAAAGAGGCGCAGCGCGACCACGTGCTGATCGGTGATGGGGCGCACCCGCAGCGCGGGGGCCGTGGGTGGCAAGACCAGATCCCACCGGATCTCGACCTGGAGTCCGAGCTCGGCCAGGGGAGGCAGGTTGCCCGATCGGAACGCGTTGAGCCCCTGGGCGTCGACCTTCTGACTTCGATTGCCGCGGAGCAGCTTGTGGTTGAAGTAGAGTACGACCTCGGGGATCTCGAAGTGGCCGGCGATCAACAGCGCGCCAAGCAGGTTGTCGACCGCGTCGTTCCGCACGCGCGACAAGGGGATCTGCGAGCCGGTGACGACCACGGGCTTCTGCAGCCCCTCGAGCATGAAGGAGAGCGCGGAGGCTGTGTACGCCATGGTATCCGTGCCGTGGACCACGACGAAGCCGGCGTATTCCTCGTGGAGCTCCGCGATGCGGTGGGCGAGGGCGACCCAGTCCACCCGCGTCATGTTCGAGGAGTCCACGAGCCGCTCGGACTCAAAGATGGTGTAGTGGATCGCGCCCCCCAGATCGGAGGGGGGCAGGGTGAGCCGAGGTGCACCGGGCAGGTGAAAGGTGGCCATCGAGCCCATGCGCTCGCCAAGGTAGCCCGGCACAGGGACGTAGCCCCTCGGCCCCCGCTGCATGCCGATGGTGCCTCCCGTGAACAGCACCGCGACCTTGGGGGGTGTCTCGCTCATGCTTCCTCGCTCCGTTCGATCCCCGGGCTGCGAACCCGGTGGAGGCCCGCTACACTGCGCCCATGCGCACCGCCCTGATCCTCTTCGCCGTCGTACCTGGGATGGCCCTCGCTGGCCAGCCCGTCGACGAGTTCGATGCGAACGTGGCCCGAGGGCTGGAGCCCGATCCGGGTCAGCTCGTCGTGGTGGCCCAGGATCTGGACCCTCCCCTGCTGAACGCGCTGCGCGCCCTGGGCTGCCACCTCGACCACCGTTGGGGCCAACGCCTCATCGCGACCTTCCGCTGCGCCTCCTCCGGGCCCCCCCGATCGCTCTTGCTCCAGGCGACCCAGATCCCAGGCATCACCTGGGCCCAGATCCCTTTCACGCTCGACCTCTCTTCGATCCCCGACGATCTGACCAGCAGCCAGTGGCACCACCTCAACCACGGCCAGACCATCGCAGGCCAAGAGGGCATCGTCGGGGCCGACATGTCGTCGATCGAAGCCTGGGAGCGCACGATCGGCGGGGCGACCCCCATCGTGGCCGTCCTCGACACCGGGGTCTACCTCGACCACCGCGAGCTCCGCGACCAGATCGCCGTCAACGAGGGCGAGATCTGCGACAACGGCGTCGATGATGACGGAAACGGCTACATCGACGACTGCTACGGCTGGGACACGGCCGACGACGACAACGACGTCGATCCTCGGACCCTGCCCACCACCGCGGCGGCCGGCGGCCCGTGCCAGCGCGAGCACGGCACCTTCATCTCGGGCTTGATCGCCGGAACCTCCAACAACGGCACCGGGGTCGCTGGAGTGATCTGGGATGGGCGTGTCCTGCCCCTCAAGATCGCCTCCGACGACGGCTGCCGCGTCTTCGACACCAGCGTCGCCGAGGCCTTGCTCTACGCCCACGACCGAGGCGCGCGCATCGTCAACGCCTCCTGGGCCTTCACCGGCAGCTCGACCCTGCTTCAAGAGGCCTTCCTCGAAGCGGAGGGCCGGGGAACATTCTTCGCCCTCGCCGCTGGGAACGACGGGATCGACACCAACCTCCACACCCTCTATCCCCTCGCCTACGACCTCGAGGGAGCGCTCTCCGTCACCGCCACCACCAACCGCGACACCCGCCCCCCCTACGCCAACTGGGGCGCCACCACCATCCACCTCGGAGCGCCGGGGCACGAGCTGTGGTCGAGCGGGATCGGCGGCATCGATGACCACCACCGCGGGAGCGGCACCTCGTACGCGGCCCCCCTGGTCGCCGCCACGGCCGCCCTGATCTGGTCGGAGTGGCCCAGCCTGAGCGCCAACGAAGTCCGCGACGCGATCCTCGACAGCGTGGATCCGGTCGAGGACCTCGACTGTGGCGTGACCGACCGATGTGTGCTGTCCGGCGGTCGGCTGAACGCTGGCGCAGCGCTCGCCGAGGCGGAGCGCCGAGCGACGCAGCCGAACCTTCGCCTGAGCGGCATGATCTTCGATGACTCGGTCGGCGGCGACGGCGACGGCCAGCCTGAGCGCGGCGAGACCTTCGACCTGCGCCTGGCCCTCGAGAACCGCGGCCCTGTGCGCGCGCAGCCAGACCTGACCCTTCACATCGACCACCCTCACCTCACCCCTACCTCGGTCGAGCTCGCCCTGAGCCCCATCGAGCCCGCGAGCTCGGCCCTCTCCGAGCCCCCAGTCTCCCTCAGCATCCCCCTCGACTGCCTCGAAGACACGGACGCCACCTTCTCGATCGTCCTCCACGACGCGGCGACCGGCGCCGAGTTCTCCTTCACCCGCGTCGTGTCCATCCGGTGCGACATCGACGACGACGACGATGGCTGGCGCTATCCCGAGGACTGCGACGACAACGATCCCCTTGTCAACCCCGGCATGCCCGAGCGCTGCACCGGGGTCGACGACAACTGCGACGGCATCATCGACGGCGACGACGCCCTCGATGCCATCGCCTGGTTCCCCGACGAAGACGGGGATGGCTACGGCGGCGAGGGCCCCAGCGTCAACTCCTGCGCTCCCCCCGAGGGCTACGGCTGGGGCGAGGGCGACTGCGACGACCAGGACCCCACGGTCTACCCACGCGCTCCCGAGATCTGCGATGGGATCGACAACAACTGCGATGGTCAGATCGACGTGGGGGCCATCGATGCCGAGGTCTTCTACGAAGATCTCGACGGGGATGGCTGGGGGAGCGACCGCGAGATCCTCGCCTGTGAGCAGCCCCGATTCACCGCGACCCGCTCCGGGGACTGCGACGATCGCGACCCTTCGGTCTACCCAGGGAGCGATAGCCACGACGAAGACTGCCGCCCTCGCCGAGCCTCAACCTGCAGCGCCGCGCCTGTCGAGGCGGGGTGGCTGGGCCTGCTCGCGCTGGTCGCGCTGCGGCGGAGGCGTCGTCAGAGGGGACAGCCCTGACCGAAGGGCACCCACCGCAGCGCGTTGGTGTTGAACTCTTCGCCATCGACCAGAAAGCGCCACCCAGAGGTGATCTGGTGATCCGCGAGCGCCCGCGCATCTTCGATGGTGCGAGGTGTGTCGGTGAAGCGGAGATCGAGGCGCTGGCCGTCGAAGCAGAGCGCCGCGTCACGGAGGATGTCGGTGCCTTCGGTGTAGACCCCATCGCCGTTGACGTCCTCGAAGACCATGTTCACCATGTGCACGAAGCGGGGAGCGTCGGTGGGGGACTGGAAGGCGGCGGCCGAGGGCCGGATCGTGACCGTGATGTCGAAGCGCCCGGTCTCGGGGGGCGGCACCACGTTGTAGGCGACGAAGTTCGAGGGCTCCCCCTGGCCAAAGCGCCGCGCGTCGAGGGCGACCACACCCAAAGGATCGCCTTGGAGCGAGAGCACGCCGGACAGCCGAGGTTGGGAGGAGAGCCCCCAGAGCGGGACCTCGGCTTGGGTGTTCAAGGCGCGGAAGAGAGGCTCCTCGTCGATGCGCTCGTAGACCGACCACCCCGCAGGCTGATCCCCCTGAGCGCTCGGCGCATAGGCGAGCCAGCGTTCTTCGCCAAAGCCAAGGATGAAGTCGTCGGAGCGCTCCTCGAAGAGCCCGTTGCGGTTCGCATCATCGAAGATGACGGGCAGGTAGAGCGCGCCGGTCCCCCCAAAAGGCAGCTCCCCAAGGTGCTCCGTGGGCGGATCGTCGGGCAAGGGGAGCGAGAAGTTCCCGGTGCCCCCTAAGGTTTGGATCGCGAGCTGCTCGCCGAGGCTCCAGGAGTCCGCGGCGTGCACGTCGACGCGCACCAGCGCGACCTGGATCGAGGTGCCGCGCCGCTCCGCGTCGGACGTGCGCGAGGTGTAGCCGATGAAGGCCTGCGGGATCTCTGAGCCGCTGCCCATACCGTTGGGCTGGCTCTCGACGGAGCCATCGCCACACGCCGCCAAGCCGATGCCAAGCCAGATGAACCACCGCATGACAACCTCCGAGCGCTCCCTAACGCGCCGCGCACCGCGCCGGTCCGCGCGGATCCAGACCGCGCGAAGACGACGGCCTATGGCTCCCCCTCACGCGCCGCGCTACCGCGACGGAAGGTCTGAATGCGCTGGCGTAGATCGGAGGGGATCGGGATCGCCCGCTGAAAGGTCTCGCTGGAGGGATCGAGATCCATGACCACGCAGACGGTACGCCCCGTGACCCGAAGCCCTCCGTCCGGGCCTCGGACCTGATAGTCGAAGTGGACGGAGGAGCTCCCAAGGCGCGCGATCGACAACACCACTGCGACCTGCTCCCCGAAGCGACTCGGCGCCCTATAGTCAGCTTCTGCCCTGACTGAAGGCAGGCCAAGCCTGTGCTGACGAATGAGGCTCGCGTACGGCAGCCCGAGGGGCCCGTCGAACCACGACTCCATCGCCTGATGAAAGAGGTCGAAGTACCTTGGATAGTAGATGATCCCTGCCGGGTCACAGTCGCCGAACCGGATCTCGACCCGCCAGGTGAACTGCCCGACCTCGGCCGAGTCAGAGGGTACGCTCAAGGCTACTCCTGCTTACTTACCGGCTTTGGCCCTTGCCTTGGCCAGCTTCTTCTTGCGCTCCTTCTCGGCGGCCTTCTCGGGGTCGTCGATGAAGGTGAGCACGATCCCCACGATCAACCCGATGCTCCCGAAGCAGCAGCACGCCCAGCCGCAGGCGACCGTCCACGGGTAGAAGAGTTGCTCCTCGGTGATCATGTTCTGCGTGGCGATGGGCACGATGTAGAGGAAGGCTAGGAGCAGGACCGCGATAATGATGGTCAGACAGGAGACGCCTGTGCAGCTCCGCCCGCCGTTGCCTGAACCATACGCGTAGTCTTCGTCAGCCATGATCGCCTCTCCTCCGAGCGGTGAGGCTACCCGAGAGCAGCCACGGTTTCAACCCGTCCCCGATCGCGGGGAACCCTTATGCCAGGAACCCGCCCCGCTACCCCTTCGCACGCTCAAGGCTCCGAACAATCCACCACGTCGGCTCGCAGATCGAGCACGTCGAGATCGGCCTCGCCGAGCTGGCCTTCATAGCGCTCATCGCCCAGGTTGTCGGAGAAGGAGAAGTGGGAGCGATCGAAGGTCTCGCAGCGGGTCTCGTCGCCGTCGGTGAAGGAGCGGCCCAGGAGCACCACCCCAAACTTGAGGCTGTTCACGACCGAGACCTCCTCGACCGAGGGCGTGGCGGTGTCGAAGGTGACCGCCCCGAGCGCGGCGAGGGCGCCCCCCCCATCGACGAGGACATGCTCGAGCGCGCTCCGGCCTGCTGGTGGGAAGGGAATGGAGGCTTCCTCGCGGAGGAAGTCTTCGTTGCGGAAGGTGAGACCCACAAAACCCGCGTCGGGGTCGGCTGCGGAGAAAGCGATGGGGCTGGTCGACAGCCCGATCGCCTCGAGGGAGCCGTGCGCTCGATCGCCAGCATCGTTCTCGTAGCGCTCCGTGCGCAGACCGCCCGAGGGCCCAAAGGTGATCTGAGTGCCGGGACGCAGGATCAGCCGCGCCGGCTCGAGCTCGTCGGTGTCGGTGACCGCGCCTCGGATCGTGAGGATCTGGTTGATCCGGTACGGAAGGTTGAACGGCCTCCAGGTGCCGGACTGGTCGAGTCGAGTCCCTTGCACGAGGATCCAAGGGCGCTCGAGCGCCGAGAGCGAGGCGCCGGCCCGGGGGAGGGACGCGACCGAGGCCGCATCGGCGCGGAGGACGCCTTCGCCACCCGAGATGAGCAGACCGGCGCTGTCTTCGTGGAAGGTGCCGGTGAGGGCCAGGCCGTCGCCCAGGTGATCGGTGATGCTCAGGTCATCGATGAGCAGATCGTGAGCCGCGACCTCGACCGCTTGCCCCGAGGATCCCGCACCATCGACGGTGACGCGCCGAAGGCTGGACGGCAACAAGGCGGGGCCCAACGTGAGGCCCCTCCACGGGCTCTCGGCTCCATCGAGACCGCTGAGGGTCACGGGCGCAGAATCACTCTCGCCAAAGTGGACCGCGCTTGGCCCGTCGACGCCCGCGGTCAGTCCGCGACCCGGTAGAAAGCGGATCCGAACCCCGGGCTCGATGGCGAGCTCTCCGGGCTCGAGCTCGGTTCCCCGGACGTCGAGATCCCCATCGGCGCGGTAGGTCACCCCGAGCGACTTGAACAAGCCCCCCTGGGCGACAGAGCCGGGGAGCAGGTAGATGGTGTTGCCTTCGGCGCGGCCGCTGGCGCTCACCCCGCCCTGCCGGCCGTTGCCAACATACGAGCTGCCGGCATGAGGGAGGGAGGAGGCGGCGCTGGGTGCGGCGACCACGGGATAGGCGTGGTCGGTGATCGAGAGTCCGGAGCTGTCGGGGTCGAAGGTGCCGCCGTCGAGGTACACCCCAGCGCCCAGACCATCGACCAGATCGACCTCGTTCACGGAGACGACCGCGCCGTCGCGGACGGTGAGCGAGGCGGGCTCGGGCACCACCGAGGCCCCCGCCCCTTCGATACGAACGTGATGGAGCTCGCCGGTGACCTCGCCGGGGCCCCCGACGAAGTGCAGGCCACCCCAGGCCGACTCGGGAGCCCCAGTCGGCGCCAGAGAGAACGTGACCGGAGCGCTCGACGTCCCTCGGGCGACCAGACGCGAGGCCTGATCGCGCCGGTAGGCCCCGGAGGAGCCTTCGGGCACGACCCCGTACTGCGGACCTTCTTGGGTGCCCCCGACGAGGATCGAGGTCTGGTTGGCGACGCGGAGGTCGAGTCCGGGCTCAAGGACCAGCTCACCACGAAAGATCTCGACATCGCCCGCGAGACGAAGGGGGTAGCCCTTGGGAGACCACACATGGCGACCGGAGAGCTCGCCCGCGCTGACGTCGATGTGAGCATCGACGTCGAGTTCGATGCCGTCGGGTAGCGTGGTGACCGCCCGAGGGTGCGCGCAGATCGCCGCCTGGTTCGCACCGGAGATCTCGAGATCGGCGCTGTCGGAGGTGAGTCGTGCTTCGGCGCCGAGGGTGAGGCCACACTGGCGGGAGCCCTGGATCTCGACCCCTTCGAGGGTCACGTTGCTGCGGTCGATGATGAGGGAGCCGCCCTGCCCCGCCTCGCCGCCGGACGCGACGCCCGCTCCCGAGAAGACGGCGTGCCGAAGGACGACCTCGCCCTGGTTGGTTCGCGGCGGGACCACCGTGGAGGCGGAGTCCGGGTCGTCGCCCCGCGTCCAGCGGTTCACCCGGATCCCACCCCAGGAGCCATCCCCTGCCGCTTCGAGGTGGACGGGACGCCCGGGCTCACCCTCGATGCGGAGAGAGCCGTTGATGGTCAGGGTGACGTCGGGCTCGAACCGGATGCGTGCGCCTGGACCGATCACCAGCTCGCCCTCGACGGTCATGCTGCACGTGACCGTGTGGGGGTTGAGGTCTCGGCCCCAGACCTCGTCATCGACCGGGTTGCAGTGGTCGGGGCCAGCGGTGCTCGAGAACTCGGAGCACGCCACCCCCGTGAGGGAGAGAGTCGCAAGGACCGGATACAGAACACGTCTTGGCACGGATCGCTCCACCAGCAGCCGCCCTAGACTAGCGCAGTCGAAACGACCTTGCTGGCCCCCCCCGACACACGAGCCCAAACCCTGCGGGACGGGCCGAGTTCTTGGAGGCAAGCATCCCTCTCTCCGCCGCTCAGGGCTGCGCACCTCGGGCGCCACACGCCTCGTGGGGCCTCGGAAGTCTCTACCGATCAAGCGAAGCGCCGCCCGGTAAGCTAGGCTCAGCCCGCCCTTCGGAGCCCCGATGCCTCGCGCCTTGATCCGCCAGCTCGTTTGGTATCTCTTCATCGGCGGTCTGACGACCGGCATGTACTACGTGCTATGGGCGGTTCTGTTCACTCTCGGCGTCGACTACCGGATCGCCGCGGCGGTGGGCTACGGCATCGGAAGTCTCGTCAACTACGGCCTCCAAAAGGTGATCACCTTCCGAGATAAGAGCCGAGGCGTCGCCATGGGCGGTCAGTTCCTCGTCTACTGGATCATCGTCGCCCTCTCGCTGGGCCTGACGGTGCTGGGGGTCTGGATCGGGGTCGCGGGTCTGGGTCTGTCGGAGTGGCTCTCGGTCGTCCTGACCAGCGCGGTGAACCTTGGCTTCAACTTTGGCGCACACCGAGGAATCACCTTCAATGCTAGGCTTTGGGACCCCAGACCTCCCAGCCCCTCCCCGGAGCGGACTCCACTACGGTAGAACGGAGCAGCACCCAGACGAGGGGAGAGCATGACACGACGCGAAGAAGAAGGCCGCTATCAGATGCTTTGGGACTGCCCCGCCTGCGGGGCCGAGAAGCTCCTGGGGCTCGATCACCGCTTTTGCCCCGCATGCGGGAGTCCTCAGGACCCGGAGCTGCGCTACTTCCCCTCCGACGACGACAAGGTGGCCGTCGACGATCACCCCTACCACGGGGCCGACAAGGTCTGCCCTGCCTGCGACACGCCCAACAGCGCCGCGTCGGACTTCTGCGAGGCCTGCGGCTCTCCCCTCGACGACGCGGCCGCGGCCAAACAGCGTCAACGAAAGGTCACCGCCGAAGGCGAGCGCTTCGACGGCGAGAGCGGCTCCGACGCCAAGCGAGAGGCCCGCGAACGCAAGCAGGCCGCCAAAGAGGCGCGGCTTCGCGAGATGCAGGGCGTCGGTCCCGAGCCGGCCGGGCCTCCCAAGAAGTCCTTCGGAAACTCCAAGCTCGGCATGGCCTGCTTCTCGATCATCGCGCTGGCCCTAGGGATCGGCATGGTCTTTTGCTGCCTGAGCTGGCTGTGGTCCACCACCTCCGATGTCACCGTCCAAGGGCACGAGTGGGAGCGCACCATCCAAGTCGAGGCCTACGGGCCGACCACCAAGCGTGCCTGGCGCAACGAGGTGCCGGCCGGCGCCCGCGACCTGCGCTGCACCCAAGAGAAGCGGAGCACGAAACGGGTGAAGGATGGCGAGGAGTGCAAGACCGTACGCGAGGACAAAGGCGACGGCACCTTCGCCCAGATCCAAGAATGCAAGCCGAAGTATCGCAAAGAGCCGGTCTACGACGACCGATGCCGGTATACGATCGACACCTGGTCGGTCACCCGCACCGAAGAAGCCAAGGGCCAAGGGCTCGAACCAAGGTGGCCCACCGTGCAGATCCGGGGTACTCAGGAGCGAGAAGGTCGTCGAAACGCAGTCTATCGCGTTCGGCTCCTCGACGAGGACGGCCAGCAGCACACCTGCGACCTCTCCGAGGCACGATGGAGGGGCCTCAAGCCCAACCAGAAGATCGAAGCCACCTTCGGTGGCCTCACAGGCGCGATCGACTGTAGCAGCCTGAGCCCATGAGCGGCATCGACCAGGTTGATCTTGCCTTCAACCCCACGACCCTCTGGGCGCTGAACATCATCTTGGGCCTGGTCCTGTTCGGCGTCGCGCTCGACCTGAAGATCGAGCACTTCTGGGCCTTGATCAAGAACCCCAGGGCTCCGATCGTCGGGCTGATCGCCCAGTTCCTCATCCTGCCGGCCATCGCCTTCGCGCTGATCCAGGTCTTGCCCGTCACGCCGAGTATGGCCCTGGGCATGCTGCTCGTCTCGGCCTGTCCGGGGGGCAACGTGAGCAACTTCATCACCCACTTGGCCAAGGGCAACACCGAGGTCAGCGTAGGCATGACGCTGGTCTCGACGGTCGCTGCCATGGTGACGACCCCCTTGAACCTCTCCTTTTGGGGAGGCATGAGCCCCGATACCGCCGCGCTCCTGCAGTCGATCCGTCTGGACCCCCTCGACATGGTGCTGACCGTAGGCGCCCTCCTGGGGATCCCCTTGGTGGTCGGCATGTTCATCGGCCACCGGATGCCCACCGTCGCCCGCTGGCTTCGCAAGCCCTTCAAGATCGGCTCGATCCTGTTCTTCATCGGCTTCATCGCGCTCGCCTTCGGCGCGAACTTCGACCACTTCCTGAGCTATATCGGTGCGGTCTTCCTGCCAGTGCTGATCCTGAACGCCACGGCGCTGCTCCTGGGTTGGAGCTCGGGCTGGGTCGCCCGGCTGCCCGAGCGAGACCGACGCGCGGTCGCGATCGAGGTGGGGATCCAAAACAGCGGCCTGGGCCTGGTGCTGGTGTTCAACTTCTTCGATGGCCTTGGTGGGATGGCGATCATCGCAGCCTGGTGGGGGATCTGGCACCTGATCGCAGGCCTGAGCCTGGCTGCCTTCTGGTCCCTTCGTGGTGTGCCCAAAGAAGGGCCGCAGGCGCCCGTCGAGATCAGCGCACCGTGACCGGCAAGGGCCTCTCTCGCACGAAGCCGGACTCCGAGGGGAGCGTCGCGACCGCCAGCAAGGGGGCCTGCCCCACGCCCGAGAGGTCCAGGGTGGTCGAGAGCTCGGCCCAGCCATCGGGGTCGAGCGCCGAATCCCCTAGGGTTCGACCGTCGATCTCAAAGGCGATCCGGGCGCCGACACCCAGCTCGTGGCCTCGAGCCCGCAAGCGCACCGACTCGCCGTCGCGCACCTCGTCGAGGCGAAGGCCGGCAGGGGTGGCAGCGTAGGCGCAGACGATGTCTCGCCGATCGGCGTGCGGCCGCTGGATGTCGACATCGACGGTCGCGGAAGGCGCAAAGCCATCGACGAGCAGGGAGAGCCCCTTTCGCTCGGTCGCCCCCGCGACGTTCAGGCTGCTGGTAGGCCCCCAGTCGACCCGCACATCCCCAGCGGCGTTGACGATGCCCGAGCCCGCCGCTGGCCCGTCGAGGTCGACCCGCTCCCCCGGCTCGACCAGAAAGAGCGACAGCTCGGTGCCCGGATCGAGCGCCAGCGCATCCCCGCCTGAGCCGAGGGAGAAGCGGAGCCCGACGGTCCGGTTGGCCCGAGCCATGATCAGCGGCTCTCCACCTGGCGCCGGGTCGGGAGAGCAGCCGAGCCCATAGTCCATCGAGACGGACTGGACGTGAGGGGCGCTCCCGCCACAGGCAGCCAGGGTCAGAAGAGCGACGAGTCCACGCATGAGGCCTCCAAGCCTCCGCCCCTATCCCAACCCGCTCCCGATGGCCCGCTTGACGCCGTGCTGACCCACCCCTGAGGCGGAAGGGCGCCTCTCTTGCCCCTGGTCTCGACTTGGAATACCAGGCGCTCATGTCAGACTTCGACCCACCCGCCGCGCCCACCTCTTCACTGCTCACGCGCCTGTGGCAGGCGCGTCAGGCCCTCGAAGCGCGGCTGGAGCACGAGCTCTCCTCGGTAGGAATCAGCCTTGAAGCGTTCTACATCGTCGGCGAGCTGCTCTGCGAGCCTCACGGGCTGACCGAAGCGGAGCTGATCGCTCGAGTCGATCTGCCCACCCCCACCGTCCGACGGACCCTCGCCGAGCTGACCCGCAAGGGATTGATGTGCACAAAGGCTGATTCTCTCAAGTTCCGCCTCGACGACAACGCCGAGATCGACCTCGGCTTCGACGCGCTCGACCGGGTCGAGGCCCAGGCGCTGCGCGACCTGACCCTCCCCGATCGCGTCGCCCTGGATCGGCTGCTCAGCAAGCTCACCAAGGCCCTCGAGGAGCCCAAAGCGCCTCGGGCACCCTAGGCCTCAGCCCTCGAGCTCACGGGCAAGGGCAGCGAGATCCGCGGGGACGGTCCGCGCCTGGGTGGGGCGCTCGAGGAGCTCGGCCAGCGCTGGCGGAACGGCCACTGCTCGGCCGATCAGGGGCTCGACGAGCTGCTCGAACTTCGCCGGGTGGGCCGTGGCGACCAGGACCCAGTGTCGGCCCTCCCGTTCGGCTCGAGGGAGCTCGCGATAGACGTGGGCGGCCGTCGCGGTGTGCGGGCAAAAGACGACGCCCCACTCCTTGTCACCCCGCCGGATCGTGGCGCGGATCTGAGCATCCGTGACCGAATGCGCCTCCACGAGCGAGCGAAGCGTCGCAACCTCGAGGGAAGGAGCGCCGCAGAGGCTACGCGCGAGGTGCCGCAGCCGCTCCAGGTTGCTCGGATGCGCGACGTCCATCGCCGAGGCCAAGGTCGCGACACTCGGGCGGGGGGTCCAGGTCCCGGTCCGCAGCAGATCCGGCACACCACGGTTCGCGTTGTGAGCCAGGACGATCCGCTCGATCGGGAGCCCCATCGACCGCGCCCACACACACGCCACCGCATTACCTAGGTTCCCCGAGGGTATAATATAAGAGGCCGGCCGCCCCTCGGCCCGATGGATCGCCAGGCTTGAGGAGGCGTAGTAGGCCACCTGGGGCAAGAGGCGGCCCAGGTTGATGCTGTTCGCCGACGACAGCCGCCACCCGGCGCGGAGCTCGGGATCGACGAAGGCTTGCTTGACGAGCCGCTGACAGTCATCGAAGGTGCCGAGCACCCGAAGCGCGGTGATGTTGCCTTGCCAGCAGGTGAGCTGGTGCTCTTGGCGCGCGGAGACCGCGCCCGCTGGGTAGAGCACGAGCACCCTGGCCCTGGAGCGCTCGTGAAAGGCGGCGGCCACCGCGCTGCCGGTGTCGCCCGAGGTGGCGACGAGGATCGTCGGGGGATCTCGCTCGTCGCCCGCTTCGAGGCATGAGGCCAGAAAGCGGGCTCCGAAGTCCTTGAAGGCCGCGGTTGGCCCGTGGAAGAGCTCGAGCATCGAGGCGGAGGCTTGGGTCGGCAAGGGGCGCAGGGGGGCTGGGAAGGACAAGGCGGACAACGCGATCTGCGAGATCTCTTCCGCCAGGGCATCGCCTGCGAAGTAGGGGCGAAGCGCACGGGCGGCGATCGGGCCGATCTCGTGGGCACCGGCGAAGGTGGAGAGCTCGACCCGAGGGAGCTCCCGAGGCACGTAGAGCCCTCCGTCTGGAGCGAGGCCCGTGCGGATCGCCTCGGACAAGGACGCGGTACAGGAGGGGTCGCGGGTGCTTAGAACGCTCATGACCGATCCAGCAGGCGCGCCCCGGGGGCATCCAGGTTCGAGAGCAGGCCTGTAGCCGCGATCCCGTGCGCTGCGAAGGCCGCGATCATCGCACGGCGGACCTCGAGGGCCCGAGCCCGCTCGGCCCACGCAAAGACAGCGGGTCCCGCCCCCGAGATCGAACCCCCGAGCGCCCCGGCCTCGCGCGCGGCGTGCAAGACATCGGCCAAGCCCGGAACAAGATGCTGCCGCTGGGGCTCGATGAGCACATCGCGGAGCGAAGCGCGCAGAAGCGCTGGATCCCCAAGGAAGCACCCCGCGAGAAAGCCGCCCAACAACCCTGTTTGCCGAGTCATGTCGGCGAGCGGCACCCCCTCGCGAAGCCCAGCACGCGCGCTGAGCGTGTCGACCGCGAGGGCGGGGTGGATCACGACCGCCTGAACGCCGGAGGGCGTCGGGATGCGGACGAGAGTGGACCGATCCACCGCGAGCACCAGCCCGCCGAGCAAGGAAGGCGCCACGTTGTCGGCATGGGCGGAACCACTGGCCACCGCCTCGCCCGCGAGCGCGAGCGCGAGGCGCTGCGCCGGACTCAAGGCTTGGTCGAGCAGAGCCTCGGCCGCGACCACCGCAGCCACCGCCGAGGCTGCCGAGCCCCCCATGCCCGAGCACAACGGGATGCCCTTGGTGATCGACAGCTCGATCCCAAAGGACAAGGATCGCGCCTCGCGCAGCGCCAAGATCGCGGCGCCCGCCGTGTTCCGTGCTGGGTCCACCGGAAGCTCGCAGCCCTCGATCGCGGCGATCCGCACCGTCGGCTCTTCGATGCGGCGAGCGAGGACCGTGTCGCCCAACCCCTCGAGGGCCAGCCCGAGGATATCGAAACCCACCGCTACGTTGCCGATGGAGGCCGGGGCGAAGGCGGTCGCGAAGCTCAGGGGGGTCTTGGACATGTACGACATCTTACCCGACCGCTCAGGCCCGCCCGGCGACCACTCAGCGCCCCGAGTCGACCGCTCGCGGTGAAAGGCCAGAACCACGGTGCCGTCCCTGCATAGATCTCCGATGAGAGGTCCACCCGACGTACGACAGGAGGTGCTTCGATGACCATGACCCGACGAGAGCTCTTGATCGCAGGCGGCTGTCTTGGAGCCGCGAGCCTGCTCTGGGGAGGACTGGCCGCGCCGGCGATGGCGGGAAGCCTGGATGAGCAGCGGTGGATCGAGGGGCTGGCCGAGGCTCGGCTCTGGCCCTGGGAGGGGGGCCCACGCGATGAGCTTCAGCGCATCCATCGCGCGAACCCCGAGTACGACCTCATGAGCCGCACCTTTCTGGCGATGGCGCTCGGGGATCTGGGCCTGACCGCACCCGACCGATGGCGCGCCCGCGCCATCGCGGCGCTCGACGCGATCCTGGGGGACACCCTCTCGACCCTGGAGCGCGAGGGCCCCGCGGCCTTCTCGATGTCGTACTGGCGGATCGGGAAGACCGCCACGGGGCGAAGCCTCTTTGTCGACGGGGAGCTCCTGCTGATGCTCGGGGTCCGCCGGCTGCTGGAGGACCGCCCGGATCGCCGCAGACAGGCGGAGGCCCTCGCGGGACACGTGGTGAGGGCCATGACCCAGTCGCCGCTGCTCTGCGCCGAGAGCTACCCCGAGGAGTGCTGGACCTTCTGCAATACCCTGGCCCTCGCCGCGCTCCGCTTGCACGATCGGTTGGGCCGCACCGATCACGCCCCGCTCGCGCGGCGCTGGGTCCGCTCGGCGCGCACCCACCTCCTCCACCCCCAGACCGGCTCTCTGCTCTCCAGCTTCCAGCCCGATGGAACCCCAAAGGATGGACCGGAGGGCTCGACGCTATGGCTCACGACCCACGCGCTCCGTCTGGTCGATCCCGACTTCGCCGCCTCCCAGTACGCCCTGGCGCGTCGCCACCTGGGCCGGATCGTCGCGGGCTTCGGCTGGGCGCGCGAGTGGCCCGCAGGCCATGAGGGCCCCCTCGACGTGGACTCGGGGCTCGTGGTGCCAGGGCTCGAGGCCTCCCCCTCTTCCTCCGGCCTCGCGATCCTCGCGGCCCGGTCCTTCGGCGATCAGACCTTCACCGCGGCCTTGCTCGCCTCTCTCTCGCTGGCGGCCAGCCCGGTGTTCGAAGACGGCAGGCTGCGCTTTGCGGCGAGCAACGCGGTCGGCGACAGCGTGATCCTCGCTGGCCTGACCGCCGGACCCCTGTGGCGCACTCTCGGCGCCGAGGAGGCCTGATGCGACCGCTGTGGCTCCTCGCGGCCCTCACCGCCCTCAGCCTCATCCCTTTCGCCCTGACCACCGCGCTGGGCTGGTCTGGGCATCTCGACGCCCTCTCGGGCACCACCCCGCCCACCCTCACCGGCCTGGGGATGGGGACGACCTACCTCCTCGCACGGCTCTCCGCCCTGCTCCTCACGCCGCTGCTGGGGCTCACGACCTTGAGCTACGCGATCGCCCAGACGGTGCGCCACCTCTTTGGGTCGGTCCCCCGGCGAGGGTCGCCGCGATCCACAGCGGTGCGCTCGGGCCCGCCAAGGGCCTCGCCACCTCCGCTCGCTCCGAAGACAACAGAGCTTCCCTAGAGATGGTCCGCGATCGGCTAGAGTACGTCATGGACCACGCCTCCGCAGACAGGCTCCCCCCCGACAGCTCCCCCGCTTGGCCCCAGCCCTTCGACACGTGGGCCGCCTTGGCACACCCGCGTCGCGCGCTGCCGATCCTGCTCGTCGCGACCCCGCTCATCTACGGCCAGTCCGTCTGGGCGGCCCAGCCGCTCGGCGGCGCGATGTCCGGGCTCCTGCTGGCCAGCGGCGCCGCGCTGATCGCCCCGCCGCTGTGGCGGCTGTTCACCCGGTGGTGGTGGGGCCCGCTACCCTACGCCCTCCTGGGGACCGGCCTGACCTGGATGATCGCCATCGGCCTACCGCGCCTGGGCGCCTTCGCCGATCCCTTCCTGGCGCAGCCCGCCGCCTTCGCCATCCTCACCGCGGCCACCCTGGTGGCGGGCTTCCTGCTCGGCCGCGACATCGACACCGAGCGACACCTCGAATCGAAGCGTCGACACCTCGACGCCCTGGCGCAGGCCCGAGACAACGCGGAGCTCCTCGCGCTTCGGGCACAGCTCGACCCGCACTTTCTCTTCAACACCCTCAACGCCATCGCCGAGTGGTGCGCCACCGATCCGCGGGTCGCCGAGCGGGCGATCCTCGCCCTGTCCGACGTCTTGCGCACCGTGCAGCGCGGCGCGCGTCAGACCGCCTGGACCCTCCGCGAGGAGCTCGACCTGGGTCGAGCGGTGCTCGACCTGCACGCGATCCGGGACCCGGAGCGCTTCGCGAGCTCCCTGCGCGGCGAGGCCCCCGACCTGCGGGTCCCTCCCCTGATCCTGCTTCCGCTCCTCGAGAACGCGGTCAAGCACGGCCCTGGCGCTGGTCATGAAGGCTCCATCGAGATCGAGGTGCGCCCCCTCGACCACGGCGCCGTGATCGAAGTGAGCAACCCTGGGCCCTACGCGGGCCGGCGCGAAGGCGGTCAGGGGCTCGAGCTGGTCGAGCGTCGCTTGGCCTTGCTCGGGTCCGGCTCCTCCCGGCTCGCAATGCGAGGGGCTGAGGGCCGAACCTACGCCACCCTGACCTTAGAAGAGAGCCCATGAGGGTCCTGATCGCCGACGACGAGCGCCTGGCGCGCGACCGTATGGCACGGCTGGCGCGCGCGATCCCCGAGGTCGAGGTCATCGCTGTCTGCGACTCCGGCGAGGCCGTGCTGCGCGCCCTCGAGACCCACCGCGTCGACCTGGCGCTCCTCGACATCCACATGCCCGACCTGAGCGGGCTGGAGCTCGCGGGACTGCTGGGCCAGCGCGGCCCCGCCATCATCTTCGTGACCGCCCACCCCGAGCACGCGCTCGAAGCCTTCGGCGTTGGAGCCACCCACTACCTGCTCAAGCCCGTCGACGCGGCGAGCCTGGCCCAAGCCATCGACCGGGTCCGGCCTCGGAGTTCGCCCGGGCTAGGCCCCATCGCGATCCCCGGCGCCCGAGGGCTCCAGCTCCTCCACCCCCAGGAGCTGCGCTACGCGACCGTCGATGGCGCCTCGCTGGCGCTCCACCTCGACGGGCAGGTTCGCTACACCAGCATGAGCCTCAGCGAGCTCGAGCGGCAGCTCCCCGCCGAGCGCTTCGTGCGCGTCCATCGACGCACGGTGATCGCCCTGAGCGCCCTCGCCGAGATCCGCGGCTCCGGCGCCGAGGCCATCGCGATCCTGCGTTCGGGCGAGAGCATCGAACTCTCGCGCCGAGGCGCCCGCGCTCTCAGGCAGCGCCTGAAGGACTAGCCGTCTATCGCGCTGGCCTACGACGAACACGGGCAGCACACGAGGGCTGTCGACGGCACAGAACCACATGGGTTCGATAAACCACCCTACTTAACCTCTCGTTCAGCCCGCCCCATCGTGTTAGAGTATCGGCATTCTGCGCAGTCCCGCTCGAGGCCTTCGCAGGAGACATCATGTAAAGCATGGATTATGCCTAGCTTATGGAGATGCGCCGTGCGCTCGATGCCCTTGATCTTGATGGTCGCCCTCGTGGCCTGCAATGGTTCTTCATCAGACTCCGACTCGTCGACCGACGGCGGCACAGCCTCCGAAACCGAGGCGAACGGCTCGTCCGACTCCGAGGACCGCGGCTCCTCCGACCGCGTGGACTCTTCCGACTCCGAGATCGAGCCTTCCCTGTCTTGGGCTTCATCGGCCCTCCAGGCCGACGACAACGAGCTGCTTCAGGTCGAGCTCGCCTACGCCCACCCCGACTCGCAAGACCCGGTGGCGTCCCTGAGCCTTCGCTCCTCTCTCATCGGAGACCTGGGCACCTTCGATCCCGACGTCTCCACCGGCCGCATCACGGTGTCGACCTACCTGCCCGCCGGGGAACACACCCTGACCGCCACCGTGCGGTTCTCTGACGACACCGAGCTCCAGGCCGAAGGCACAGCCAACATCGGCGCGTCGGGCGACGCACCGGCGATCCTCTTCTCCCGACCCTCCTCCTCCGACATCATCGCCAACGGTGAGCTCATCGAGGTCCGCGGGACCGTCTCCGACAACGCCGATGCGCCGGGTGACTTGGACTTGGCCTGGCGCCTGCTCGTCGAGGGGCGGGACCCCACCCCCTACCAGGCCCTCCCCGCCGAGACCGATGGTGCGATAGCGATCGACGCGGACTCCGAGCGCATCGGATCGCACACCTTCGAGATCCTCGCGACCAACACCACGGGCCTGATAGCCGTGGGTCGCCACCTCGTCGAACTGCAGGATCCGCGGACCGTCGATCGCGACAGCGACGGCTTCACGGCAGATGAGGACTGCAACGACTTCGACGACACCATCTACCCCGGCGCCCCCGACGAGCCCGATGTCGACTTTACCGACTCCAACTGCGATGGCATGGACGGCGACCGTATGGACAGCGCCTACGTGGACCTCATCAACGGCAACGATAGCTGGTCGGGCGTGAGCTGGACGCAACCCGTACAGTCCCTCGAGTTAGGGATCAGTACCGCTATCGACAACAGAAAGAGCTGGGTTGTCGTCGCTGGAACCGGCGGCGATGCCCACGTCATCGACGTGATAGAACCCGCGGTGAACATCGCCGGGGGCTACGTCGATGGCTTCGCGGGACGCTCCCGCGACAACACCACCCGGATCTCCCCGGAACACCGCGACCGTGGCGTAATCATCGGGGGCGATGGTGGCAACGACGCGATCCTTCAGCTCCTCCACTTCGCAGGCCGGGAGTTCGAGCCCAGCGCTGATCCCCCTCACAGCGTCGCGCTTCAGCTCTACGACGTCGGCAATCTGCACTTCGAGGCCGTCCATATCACGAGTCCAGACGGGGCCGATGGGTTGGACGCCCTCCCCCCATCCCCCGCCGTGGCCGGCGTGGACGGGACAGACGGAGAGGACGGGGTCTCGGCAGGCTACAACGCGGAACGCTGCGACATCAACGCCATGCCCGACACGGGTCTGGGTGGAGGAGCCTCAGCGAACCGCGGTGGTCACGGAGGGGCCCCAGGAGGAGCGAGCTTCGCGGAGCGCGAAGGCCTGGACGGCGGCGACGGCCGAGGGATCGGTGGCGGGACCGGGGGGGCCGGTGGCGTCGAGCGAGAAGACGGTGGCCCCGGACATCCTGGAGCCCCCGGAGCGCACGGCGAAGGTGGCACGTTTTGGCTTGACAACGATGTGTGGGTCGATGACACCCACCTCAAGTCTCGCGATGGGGAGCCCGGCACCCCGGGTGCCGATGGCTCTGGCGGTGGCGCCGGCGGAGGGGGTGGCGCCTCCTCGTTCACCGCCCCTGAGGGCGGTGGGACTTGTCATGCCTTTGGCGGCGCGGGCGGCGGCGGCGGCGGCGGCGGCGGCGGCGGGTTCCCAGGCGAAGGCGGCGGCGCAGGCGGCTCGTCCGTCGCGCTGATCCTACACAGCGACACCGTACTGAACCTCACGTTCACCGACGTCGAGCTCGTCGCCGGCGCGGGGGGCAAGGGTGGTGATGGAGTCTTAGGCTCCGACGGTGGACCCGGCGGCACAGGCGGCGAAGGCGGCGCCTCCTTCGAGGGCTCCGGCCGAGGCGGCGACGGAGCAGACGGCGGCGAGGGCGGTCGGGGTGGCGCTGGATCGCCCGGCGTCGGTGGATCGAGCATCGGAGTGTTGTGCACGAGCCCTCTCACCGGGCTCGACTTCGAAGAGCTCGACATCAAGGTCTCAGAGACCCCGGCCGATGGCGGGTTCACCTCGATCTATCAGACCGCGGCGGGCCTCAACCTGCGGACGTATGGCTGCGAAGTGATCGACTAGCTGCCCCGGCGCACCGCCAGACCGCTGGATGGCCGGACCGCTGGATGGCCAGACCGCCCGGGGGCTCCCCCGAGCCTGCTCGGGCGGTGGCTTCCCCTCCATGCGGGCGGGAACGGGCGCAGAACTTAGGGTGATGTGCCGCGCCTGAAGTGGATCTTCCGATCCGCGTCGATGAGGAGCGAGACGCGCTCCATGGCTGGGGAGGGTGGAGCCACCTGAAACCATCCTACGAGCTCCGTCCCATCCTGGGTCCGCTGGACTCGGGGCGGGTGGTGGGGGGCATCGGAGGAGGCGGTGGACCAGTGCGCGATCAGGCGTCCTTCGCTCAGCCCATGGGCCAGGGTCAGCCACGCTTGCGGGCTGTGGCTGTCGAGAGCGTCGAGCAGGCCAAGCCGGCTGAGGATGGGGGCGACTTGCTCGGGTGCCTTGTGGTAGACGGCCTGATGTTCTGGATCGAAAACAAAGAGGAACCGCTGTGGGGGTCGTGGGATGGGCCGAGCCGGGGGAACCGTGACCACGAAGTAGGGAGCCGCATCGAGACTGGCGGCACGCAGCGCTGAGGTATCGAGACGAGCGACCTCGACGCGTGGCCCCAGCCGCTCGACCGCGGCTTCGCGCACGGCGTGAAGCGACGGGTCCGCGGAAGGAGAGCCTTGAGGTGGAACGGGCATGGGGGGCTCCTGGGAGCAGCGACACCCAGGGGGAGAGAGCCCCTCGGGTCCGCAAGGCGGACAGGGCTGGACCGCCCTGCGCGAGACGAAGATCAACGTTCCCTCGGGACGTGGGATCCGTGCGCGCAGCTCCGCATCGATCGAAGGATCGTCGACCGCCTTGAGCTCGACGGCGACCCGCGAAGGGAAGGCCGAAGGGGCGAGCTCGCCTTGGAGGTGCTCAGGATCCTGCTCAGCCCAGCCGATGTGAAGCTCATCGACGCCGTGAAGTTCGGGCGTAGCCTGAGCAGCGAGCCACACGATCGAGCCCGGAAGGTCCAGATCACGCGGCCCCTGCACCGACCGGGCGGGCGACGGAGGGAGGTCCGCGCTGACAGACTCTTGAGCCACCGAGCACGCCCCGAGCCAAGGAATCGCAGACAGGAGGAGGACGTGAAGAGCGCGCACAGACACCCCGCGGCGATCCAGCCGGTGAACCCTGCTCGTATCCTACCTTTGCTACGCAGACCACCAAGAACCCTCAGGACGGGACAACCCCAAAGCGAGGGCGTGCTCAGCCCGCCTCGCCTGCGCGGGTCGCGACGGTCTCCCTGAGTGAACGAAGCCGCGCTCCGCCATCGTCGAGGAGCTGATCGAGCGGACCCTCGGGCAAGGACAGCACGAGGTAGTCTGCCCCAAGGTAGAGCGTTTCGCCCCCGGTCAGCGCGGACCGAAGCGCCTCACCGACCTGCGCATCGAGCCAGGCGCGGCCCTGAGGCTCGCGATGGACGAGGGCCCATTCGAAGCCGTCGTGCTCTTCGGTCTTCCAGCCCAGCGCGTCGGAGGCTTGCAGAACGGCCTGCTCGAACAGCCCGCCCCGCCGAGGCTGAACCACACCGATAGGACCTGGCTCGGAGCGCGAAGCGACGAGGACCCGCAAAGCTCCCCCCTGACGGTGCTCCCTGGCGGGACCCGGATCCCGCCACCGAAAGCTCGCCGCCCACACGGTGTCTGCCCCTTCGCCCGTGCGGTGCACCTGGTAGACTTCGCCCTGGGGTCGGGAGAGCCCGACCTGTTGAAGGATCCGAGCCAGGTCTGGGGCCCGAGCGGGATCGGCCTGCCAGCGACCGGAGCGGATCTGCTGCACGACACCGCGCCGGCTCGCGATCCAGCCTCCCAGACGCCAGATCCCCAGACCGATCATGATCAAGGGGATCCCCAACAGGATCAGTAGAAATACGATGGAACCGAGGTCAGGCATGGTTCGACCTAACGGCTCACCCATGCGGCGGGTGGATGGACGAGGGTCTTGGGTGCGTCTAGCTCGCCGTGCGCGCCTGAGGAGTCTACCCTCGCAAGCTTGAAAGTAGCGGAAATCAAACGAACGATCACCGCGAGCTCTTCATCTTGGTCGAGCCGACGTTGATCAGCGCGAGCCCCCCGCCGGTCGCCGCAGCGCCCACGGCCAACAGCGGCAGCGCCATGACCCATAGGGGCCGCGGCTCTCGATCAAGGCCGATATCCAGGTTTCTTCGCATCATCGCCAGTGGCACACTGGAGAGAAGGAGCGAGCCGCCTAACCCCAACGTGCCCCACCCGAGGGCTCGGGTAAGGATATTTCCAGGATAGACGTCGTAAGTTACGTCTCGTCCTACGCCCAAGTACTTTTCGTTCAGCCACACCGGGGGGGCGGGCTTCGAGCCCGGCACGCTGCGCAGCAAGAGCGGGCTGCCGATCGGAGCGACGCGAAGGGTGCAGGGGATCTCGCAGACGGACTCGTAGGTCGCAACATGGAGGTGGTAGGTGTCGCCCATCACCGACGAAGCCGTGCCTTCGCTTTCGCCGCCTACCCGAACGAGCTCCATGGGTCGGTTCGGGCGATGATTGCGAAGCTCTAGCCTAATCTTGGGCCTCTCCTGGGGCTGGGAGAGCACCTCGACATCGGAGGCGAGGGCCGGATCGGCTCCTGTGATCAAGGCAGCGACAAGAAAGGTGTGCGGAACCATTCGAACTCCAAACTCTAATTATAATCGACTCGGAGTATCTAAGCACTCCTTCGCCAGCTCGCAAACCTTTCTCCCCGGCCCCAGAGGATCCCGGAGTTCATCGTGCGGATCGCCGCCTCCTGAAGAGCAGAAGCAACACGCCGACGGTCCAGCCACCGACCAGGCCAGGCCCTACGACGCTGCATGCGAACTCACCGTGCCGAGGGGGGCTGCACAAGGGGACGTCGTCGAGGTCGGCGTCGATCTCGATCGGCGTGGCCAAGCCATGAAAGACTTCGAGATTCAAACAGGTCGACGAGAGATCGTACGCACACGGCTCGCACCCGTTCTCTGGACCCCACGAGAACGTGCCGCACCAAAGGCTCGACATGTCGTCGAGATCGTCGGATTCAAAGTGTCCGCCGAGCAGCTTCGCGTAGGGCTCGACCGGGCCGTAGGCGACGAGATCGATCCCAGCGAGGGCCGGCTCTTCGGTCACGGCCAAGAGGAGGTCGAGCTGATCAAAGTCGAAGGTGGGGTCCGTCCCCACCGAGATCCCTTCGGCCGAGGCGTGAGACAGACCCCCAGGTTCGTGAACGATGGGGCCTTGGTAAGCACGACACCGCCTCTCGGCATTGTTGATGTTCGCGTACACACTGAGGAGAGATCCTTCATCGCCCTCATGCAGGCGGAGCCCGAGGCCGGGGAATAGATTCATAGGGCGAGGATCTGCGAGATCCTGCAGCTCAAAGAGCAAATCCTGACGCCGCGTTTCCCAAGGATGCGGATGATCGGCAACCCCATCGGACATCACCACGAAGCTCTCCTCGTGCAGGAGAGCGCCTTGTTCAAAGGCTTGCACAGTCCAGGTCCCCGGCTGGAACCATCCATCAGGCAAGGCGATCGATCGCTTCGGCTCGATTTGAGCCTCAACCTCTCGCCCGCCAGGGTCCAACAAACGCCACTGCAACTCCTCGCCCTGAAAGTACTGGGTCCGCGCGACGCGCCGACCACACCTCGAGTTGAGGGGCATGCATGAACCGACCTCGGTCACTTCAAACCCGACCCTGCTGGGCGCCACAGGACCGCGCCACGCCGGATAGGGCCGGTCCCCACCGATCTCGGGTTCAAAGAAGCTATCGGTCAGCTCAGGTTCAGAACAAGCGCTCGTGCTCGCGAGAAACAGCGAGAAGATCAGGCGACGTGTCATGAGGCACCTCCGTTCAGAGTGTGCCTATCGGCTACCCGCCTTCCGCAAGGCGACAAGGCACTCAGGGTGACGTCGATCGCCAGAATCATCTTCCTAGAGACATAATAACCCAAACCTATGCGTCCGATCGGGCGCCGAGGAGGCGCATTGACATAACGAACGTCCAGTCAGTACGCTGCGTATGAGGACAAAGCAAAGTCGAGAGCGGACAGGCTCGCCGCGTGGTCCTATCGGTAAGCCGAGCGGGAGGATCGAAGCGAGCATCTCGCGACACGGAGCATCGCTCAGGCCGCCGCCCCACGGAAGGGGCGTCGACGAGACATGGGTCTGGTCGGCGTTGCGATCATCACCAACAAGTTGGCGGACCATTCCGGCCGCGGTTTAGGGGGCAAGCGAACGCCGGGGGCTCCGAGGTTGATCATGGGCTCGACGGTGATGACCATGCCCGGGCGGAGCACGGGGCCGGTGCCGGGGAGCGCGACGTGCGGCACATGC
>REDI01000081.1 GCA_007693595.1 Deltaproteobacteria bacterium
AGGCTGGGTGAGCTGACGCCGAGGAACTGGGCGGCGACGAGACAAGGTCACACGGGCGAGCTGGGCTGACGACCACCGTTTGCTGTGTGGATACCCTGAGGCGCCAAGAGGGTCGCGCAGGCGTTCAGGCGAGCCGTAGTCCAGTGAGCGTAGTCGACTGAGTTGCGGTGAGCTCGGACCGTAGTCGCCTGAGTTGCGGGTTTTCGGCCCCCTCGACGAGCACGCCACGGGTCCGTCACGAACCAACGTCATGAATGGGGCGGCTCTCTCGCTCGATCATGGTGTCGGACCGCAACTGAGACGACTACGGTCTACCGGGACCGCAGTTCGGACGACTACGGTCGACCGGGACCGCAGTTCGGACGACTACGGTGGTCCGAGACCATCGCGGTCAAGAGCACGCCCAAGGCCCCGTCAGGGCAGCTTGGCCAGCGCCCGGGCGGCGATCGCCTTGACGACGGGATCGCTGTCGTTGGTGGAGGCCTGCTGAAGAGCCTCCCGCGCGGCATCGGGCTGGCGCCAGTTCTCGAGCGCCCTCGCAGCCGCCCTACGGACCTCCTTGTCAGCGTCCTCTATCAAGACCGTGGCCAGGATCGCGTCGCCCCCCGTCGTACCGTTCCGACCGATCGATTCGACCGTTGCTTTGCGCAGGAAGGGGCGCCTCTCGGCGGCGAGAAACTGGGCGATAAAGACCCTCGCGTCTGCATCGTCAAGCTTGGTGAGGTCGCTGATGGCGGCTCGCATGGGATCGGCCTGACCGCTCTCCCGGACCGCCTCGACCCTTGCGATGAGCTCTGCGGCGCTGGAGGGTCCAGACTGAACCACGTCTCGCGCGCGGCGAACGGTGGTGTCGGCGGTGTCGAGATCGACGCTGACCAAGACCATCTCTGCGAGCCGGGCGTGGGCGCGCCAGTACCGCAAGGTACGCCCCTGGATCGCCGGCGGAGCGGGCTGAGCGTCGCCGAGCACCCCTTTGCCGGAGCGCCACGCGACCTTGCCAGCCGCCCGCGGATCCACGAACGCGATGGCGAGATCGGCGAGCAGGGCAGGATCGTCCTCGCCGACGACGGCCATCGCCGTGTTGAACGCCCGCTTGCCGCGAAGGGGCTCGCGCGAGGGGTGCCGCAGCTCGCCCCAAGAGGGACCGCGACCACCTGGGGAGACGATCACGACCTCATAGCCGGGAACGCGGAGGTTGGACGTGGACTCGCGCACAGGGCTCTCCGAGGGCGGGGGTGAGACGGAAGCGTCCGAGGTGCCGGACCTTGGAGGTGGTGGATCCTCGGCAGAGGCGGGGATCGACGGAGCTCCGCAGGCGATGAGGAGCGCGGCAGCGACATGCGCTCTCACCCGTGCAACCTGTCGTAGAGGGTGCCCTGGTCCGGCTCTTGGAACGGCCGAGCGAGGGGCTTGTCGGGGTGGACCAGCGCGCGCCAGTCTACGACGAGGCCTACCAGCTCCGGCATCGTAGGCGCGAGCTCGGCGGATCGCTCCAGGCGGCTCACCGGCACCTCGCGAACATGGACCACCCGCGTTCGGTCGGGGCCGGGCAAGCCTGCGAGCACAAGGTGAAGAGACTGCCCTTCGACCGCCTCCAACACCGCGTCGACCCCCGGCTGAAGCCACGACAGCCCCATGTCGCGCAGCATCCAGAGCTTGAGCGCCTCAAGGGCACGATCGTCGAAGCCGTGCTCCAGGCAGAGGAGCTTCTCGCGCAGGTGGGGCAGACCAAAGACAACCCGGCGATGCATGCGCTTCGCCCAGTCGAGCACCATCGGAGGGGCGGCGATCTCCAGGTTGCGCTCAAACACCGAGGCGACGTGCTCGCTCACCGCCGTGCGGTGATCGATGGCCGGTCCAGGCAGGAGCGCCATGAGATGCATTCGCCCAAAGTCGGTGTAGATCATCGGGCGCTCAAAGACAACGCTCCCGCCACATTGAGGGCACGGCTCTCGCTGAAACGCCCCAGCGAGGATCGCGTCGCGCACCTGAGGCGCCCGTCGCACATGAAGTGAAGTATAGACCGGCGCATCGAACGTGAAGCGACAGTGAGGACAGCGCACCGTGCGTGGAACGACGACGCTCATGAGGGCGCGCTCTGCAACCCATCGCTCGTGTCGGTTGTCGTGCCTCCCTGCGTCGCCTCGGGCACCTCTTGGGGGAAGCTGTGGCCGTTGTCGATGTTATTTTTGATGTAGGCATACGTCGCAGAGTCACGCCCCTGGAGGCTCGATCCCACTTCATTGCCATTGACCTCCGGGTGGTCCGAGTAAAAGCACGCATATGCCTCGGCAAACCACTCATAGGGCGCCCGAAACTGATAGGCGCTCACCGCGTTGGATTCATAGGCCTCAGCCACATAGCTGACGAACTCCCCAGAATAGGCCTCCTGCCACCGTCGCCCCCCGACCCCCGGTCGCGAAGGGTTCATGTACCATGGCGAACTATCCTCGGACCAAAGGTCCGTGGTAAGAAGGGCATCGACAGGACCGTCTTGACACTGCTCATAGTCGGGAACGTCCTCATCGATGGCGCCTGAGTCTCTCAGGGCCGCCAGGGCCTCGTCAAAGTCCATGGTGTTGGAGATCGCGTGCTTTAGCGCCTGCTCATAGGCCTCGGGGTCGGGATAGATGTCCATGCCGCTCTCCGACGCCGCGATCACCGCGTCAACGAAGGCGTCGGCCGAGTGGTAGACCTGCCACGCCCCGGCGCTGTCCGTTGTCGCGGCGTAGCCCGTCGACACGCCCACCTTTTCGTCGACCGCGTGGCCGATCTCATGGCGCAGCACGGTGTCGAAGAGGTTGACGGAGCTGTGCAGTCCGACGTCTTCTCCGTCGACCATGACCTCGCCGTAGCTGCCGACCTCCTCAAGATCTTCGCCGTACCCGAGGACAGCGCTCTGGTCGCTGCTGGCATAGTAGCCTGAGCCCGCCTCGGAGTTGTCGCGCAGCAGCAGGTCCAGGGAGTGGTTGTCTTCGACATGCTCCGGTGGCAGCCGCTCCAGCAAGGCCCAAGCGCGGCGAAGACCGTCCGCTGTCCAGGCCCCTCCGTCACGCCCACCTACCTCGAAGTCGAAGCGCTGGGACATGAGGCGCTGCAGAGCATACACATCGCTGTCGCTGACGAGGTCAAAGTAGAGCGCCAGCTCGTCATTCGTGGGCTTGCTTCCATCGACCTTCTTGCGCATTCCCGCGACAAAGCGTGCATAGCTCTCGGTGAGCTCGGGCTTGTCCGTGAGGAGGCCCTGGATGCGCTCCCACCTGCCATTGTGCATGCTACGGATGCCCGCATTGATCTCGGTCACGGGCAGCGCACACAGGGCCCTGAATGCGACCTCGGCGTCCGCCTCGTCGATCTCTTCGACGTCTCCCAGGCCGTTGACGGTCAGCGCGACGGTTCGCCGCTGGTCAGCGGCTTGCTGCCGCAGCTCTCTTTTTTCGGCGACGAGCTCGGAGGCACGAACGTGCACAGCCCCCGGTTGCCCCCCTTGCATCGGACCGGCCCAGCCATCGGGCCAGATACAGAAGGTCGCCTCGGACTCCACGTCGTGTTCGAGCCTAAAGGGGGACTCCTCGCCCCCCGACGGCACGTTGGTGGTGGGCCCTTCTGTGGGGATGTCGAGCTCGGGAGCCGTGATCCTGGCACCCCATACGAAGTAGTTGGTGTCACCATCTACGAAGACGCTCGCGCCCAGGTTGTGATCGCGGACCTGCTCCCAATAGTGCTCGTGGCCGTAAGCATCTTGAGAAACCCAGCGCAGCGTGGCGTCCTCCCAATCCATGGTATACACCCAGCCACCGAGTGTCTCGGTCTCGACCTCCTCCTCGACCTCCTCGTCGAGGCACACGGGCGCCTCCACGACTTCGGAAGCCTCGTCGAGGCACACGAGCTCCTCTTGCACGTCGGCGTTCGATACGCCCGGCTCGGACCCGCGACGAGAAGGTGGACGGGGGGCACGAGAGAGTGTAGACGCCTGGTCGCGCCGATGGCGTTGAGAAGAGATGGCCGGCCTCTCGAAGCACGATGTCCCGATGTGCAGGATAGCACGCGAACGCCGGCATCGCGAAGAATCTAGGGGCAGCACCACCGCGCGAAGTCGTTCCGAAGCCTCGAAGTGCCCGGTGCGCGCGCGAGGAGAAGGCACCGAGCAGCGCGACATGCCGTCGGGGTCGGGCGAGAGTTCCGGCCCGTCGAGCGCGGCGACTCGGACGATCGGCGACTACGCGGGGTTCGCCCACGCGCTCGCGAGGTCGTTCAGGCGGACCGTAGTCGCCTGAGTTGCGGTGACCTCGGACCGTAGTCGCCTGAGTTGCGGTGAGCTCGGACCGTAGTCGCCTGAGTTGCGGGTTTTCGGTCGCCTCGACGAGCACGCCACGGGTCCGTCACGAACCAACGTCATGAATGGGGCGGCTCTCCCGCCCGAACCTGGGGTCGGACCGCAACTGAGAAGACTACGGTCGACCAAGACCGCCATTCGGGGGACTACGGTCAGGTCGTGCCAGGCTGTGGCGTGCGAGCCTGACCTCAACGACGCGTGGCTCCGACGCGACACAGCGCCCCACCGCCTCGAGCGGTCCAACCGATCTCGTACGAAGTCCGGTCCATGACCGAACCGGCCGTTACCGGGGGCCCCTTCACGATGGAGTCCCTATGCCCACCACGTCGCCGAAAGCGCTCCTCCTCGCCTCCCTCATCGGCCTCTTCAGCGCTTGCTCGGGGACCTCTCGGGTTGAGCAAAACGTCATCGATCGAACCAAAGAGATCCGCCAGAAGGTCGAGGCCGCCAGCGTCTCACCGGAGCGTGATCGGGCGCTGGCCGCACTAGACAAGGTGATCGCCAGCGCAGGAAAGATCGAGCCCGACCGCATCGCCGACATTACGCCGCCGGTGATGATGGCCACCCACGATGGCGGGATCAGCTCGGAGGAGGCTGAGGAGATCGAGCAAGCGGTCCAGGCGATCCTACCCTAAAGGCTCGTGTACCCCACGCACCTGACGACCGCGCGAGGCGGGCGGGTGGGATGAGACAGACTGGCTACGCAGGGAGATCGTCGAGGGGGCGCGCCCGATGCTCGACACGCGCCACACCCGGCAGGCCGTCGCGGCAATCGGGATCTCCTCGACCTCCCTGTACCGATGGAGCAGCGACCTCGACGAGAGCGCCTGCTTCAGGCCCGTTGTTGGCCAGCCGGATCAAGCGGCTGTCGTCCGGGTCATCTCCCAGGTTCTATCCCTCAAGGGCGATGTCCTCACCAGCCTGGGCCCAGAGTCGGTAGCCGTGCTCCTCGGGCGGCTCGGATGAACGGCAGCACCCGGAACATCAAGGTCTACACGCGAACCACGCCGGCCGGCCTCCGAAATGAGGCTCAATGCTCTCTACGGACTGGTCGAGAAGGAGCGGCTCGGCCTAGCCAACGGTCGTCATGCTGCTCGAACGCCACCGCGATCCACGCGGCTGAGCTGACATGGCCCGCTCAGGCCGGCTGCTTCGAGTGGATCGACCTGCCCAACTTCGACCTCGCCGGGTGCTGGTCCCATGGCCGTCGCGGGTTCAAGAAGGCCATCTCCCAAGCCGACGAGGCGCATCTCTTCCTCGCGGACATCGACGAGCTCTTCGCCATCGAGCGCCAGGCCAAAGAGGAGGCCGACGGGTGCGAAGCCGCGCTGCTCGATCTCCGCACCACGCTCAGAAAAGAGCGAAGCCGAGAGATCGTCGAGCGGCTCTATCAGCGATGCGAGGAGTCGAGCCGGCTCTCGGGCACCGCCCTCGCCATGGCGGTTCCGATCGCGTGAGATGCCCGGCTGGTCGCGAAGGGGCGGCGTCGGTGCACAGCGAGCGGGCTCCATCAGGCGCCAGCGAACCCGCATCAGGTGGCGCGGCACACCCGGTCAGAGGGGAACGCTGCGCGCGATGTCCGGTGGCTGAACAGCGGGGGCTGTCTCACGCCGACCTTCACGCCTGACGCTGGGGGCTGTTCGGAGTTTCTGGATGAGAGGTGTTTGACAAGCGCACCTACCGCAGCAACGCTTCGGCTTCGGTGTGGTCGCCCGCCCGCGCGAAGTCCATGGCCCGGGCGCCAGAGATGTCCTCTATTTCTCGGTCGGCGCCAGCCTCCAACAGGAGCGAAATCACGGCTGTTGAACCCCGAGAAGCGGCCTCCATCAGCGCCGTGCGGCCATGCTCGTCCTGAAGGTTGACGCTGGCGTCGTGCTCAAGGAGAAGCCGGACGACGTCGATCCTGCCCATTAGGGCGGCGAGGTGGAGGGCCGTAGCGCCGGAGCGGCTGCGGGCATCGGGGTTCGCGCCCAAGTCAAGAAGCGCCTTCACGACGCCAAGCCCGCCATGGGAGGCGCCACGGTGGAGGGCGTTGGTTCCAGAGATGTGATTCTGGTCGATCGGAGCGCCGCCGTCTACCGCGGAAACGACACCCTCGACGTCCCCGCGCTCAGCAGCAGACACGAGCAGCGCATGCATGGGGTTCTCCTGGCATCTACACGATGCGGCTAACGACAGAGCAAACAACAAACTCGCCATTACGAGAAGTCGGCCCGTTCGGGATGCTTGGGTCATGGCCATGTGCGACCTTGGTTGCGGGGGGAAAGGAATCGTCTCAGTGCGCATGCATCACGTAGAGAGCTGCCGCGTTGGCCAGCTATCTCCGTTATTAGCAACGAATTGGTCATGCGTGGCGCGAATACCGGGAACTTGGCCAGGACGAAGATTGCCCTGTGCGTCATAGAGCGCCTCTTGTTGGAGTGAAGCACCGCGGGCCGCACCGCCATCAAAAAGGCGCCCCTTGGGACAGTCCATCGACGCAATATCCACCCGGCCTTGGTGCAGCTCGTTCAGTCTGCTTGCGACAGCGGAGTCGTTGCCGCTGTCGGCAACGAAGGCCTCCGACTCTGTGAATCGAGCTTCGGAACCGTGCCCGGAAACTCGATAGCGAACGACCACTCGACCGTTCGCCCTTCCCCAGCCGAAAAGTCCGCCGCTCAGTTGTCGTCCAGCGAGGTAGGTGCGCTTGTCAAACACCTCTCATCCAGAAACCCCGAACAGCCAACAGCGTCAAGC
>REDI01000001.1 GCA_007693595.1 Deltaproteobacteria bacterium
CTGCTGACGAGGTTTCGGTGGCCCTCGCCCTTGAAGGCGGCGGCCCAGGCGGTGGCGTAGTGGTTGCTGTAGAAGTGGGGGCCGTAGCTGTAGTATCTGTTCTTGCCGGGCTCTTGCCAATTCTTGACGACCGCCCCGACAGCAGACCAGAGGAAGGGCAGGTCGGAGAGGAGGTCGGCGAGGTCGGGTGCGCGGCCCTTCCAGATCCAGGATACGACTTTGACGATGTCGGGTGCGCGGTCGATAAACGCGTGCCGTTGCGGTGGGTCTCGCCAATCCAGTGACATCCTTCGCTCGAATTTTCGAAAGATCTGCTCTACCGGTGGTGGTTTTCCCCTTAGAAACTTGGAGTCTACGTTGACGGTGCTGGGCGGTCCATCGGGAAATAGCGGGGTTTTGAGCAGCGCCCGCATGAGGGTGATCTGATCTTCACGCACGGAGCCCACACTGGGGTCGGGATCCAAGGGGGTGCTGAAGCTGAGGGGAATCATGCCCCGGGTGGGTGCCTTAATCATGGAGTAATACTCCTCAGAAATACTTGTAAATCCATGCTAACGAGCGAATCGCTGGTCAACACATGCTTAACCCCACCCGCGTCGAAGACCTCGATCTTGAGGAAGTCGTACTTCGTAAGGAGCCGTTCGATGTCCGTCACACTCCCCAGCGCCCCCCTCGGATCCACGAACGTCAGCCTGTAGAGCTCCGCGTCCACCACGTTCCCCTGCCGACTCACGCGGGCATAACCCTGCCTTAGGATCACCTCACACTGCTCCTTGATCCGCGCAACCTCCCCCGTGCTCAACCCCTTCGACGTCGACTTGACCTCGCCGATCTCCTTCCCTCGAACATCGAGGTGGTCGGGGACGCGCAGGTCGCTGGCCATCTCGGGGTTGTCGCCCTTGCGCATCGACGGGTGGGCCTGAAGCGCGGCCGGCGGCTCGCCCTCTGCCGGGAACCTTTTTCGATATTCGACGTACCACCGCTCGGTCAGCGAGCCCCGGTACGAGGGCGGCATGTCGTCGGCCAGGGCGAGCACCCGGCGGTGGGAGGTCGCGGCGTCGGCGCCGTCGAAGCAGTGGTCGAGCACCTTCGCCTTGGTCCTCTGGTGAAAGGCGTGCCGGATGGTGTCGACGTTGTCGCCGTGCTTGGTCCTGCCAAGCACCTGCGCGAGCTGGGCGTCGATCTCCGTGCGGTCCATGATCTGAGCCTTGATCAAGGCGTCGCGGTAGGCCTTGAAGGCCGGGGAGAGACGAGCGAGCTCCTCTCGACGCTGGGCGAGGGTCAACGCCTTGCCCGAGGCGTCGTGGGTGGGCAGGTCGAGCTTGGCGGGGCCCTCGCTGCCGAACCGCACGTGGCCGTCCTCGGTGCGCGAGAGCTTGGGCCAGTCCTCAGCTTGGCCGGGATTGCGCTTGATCTGCCCGTCGATGGTGACGACGTAGTGCTTGAGGAACAGCGGGTCCTGCTGGGCCTGAGCCAGGGGCAGCCCCTCAAGGTGCTTGGCTCTGTCGAAGTTGGCTTTTCGGCCCGCTGCGATCACATCGGTCAAGCGGCTCAGGCACGCGACGTCGCCATCGGTGGCGATCTGCTCCAAGACCTCCTGGACCCGTCGGGTCGCGGCCTCGTCGAGGGGGCCGTCCTTGGCCATGCGGGTCAGCTTCTGGGCCTCGGACTCGGCCGTAGCGAGGAGCTTGGCGAGCTTGTCGCTCTTCTCGCCGTCGGGCTTGATCCGCCCGCGGAGAAAGCGGAGGGTCGGGAGCAGGGGGGCGCAGTCCGAGCAGAGCCAGATCTGTCCGTCGACCTGCTTGAGGTGGTGCAGGTCCCCCTTCATTCGGACGGGGCTGAGGGTGGTGGGCCCCAGCTCATCGACGAGGTCGCGCCACAGGCGCTCGGCTTGGACGTCATCGAGGTCTGGAGCGAGCTTGTGGTAGAGGCGACGCGCCTCTTCGGCGTCGCCGCGCGCGGCGGCGATCCGGGCGCGCTCGAGGTCGAACGGGGTGTGCTCGGGGAGTCCCGGCCGAACATGCGCGCCAGACGTGCGCTCCGCCGGGGCGCCCTCGTCGATCGCTCGCGCCGCCGGCGGGCTGTCCTCCGCCCCGCGCGTGCTCGGCGCGCCCTCGTCGATCGCTCGCGCCGCCGGGGCGCCCTCGTCGAGCCCGCGCCCTGCTTTTCGAGCCCCCTGCTCGACGAGGGTGCCCTCGACCCCCATCTCCCCCTCGATGCGGCTCAGACGCTCCGTCGCCTCATCGAGGTGGGCCTTGGCGGTGGTCACGTCGCCGAGGCGGTGGGCCTCCTCGCCCTCGTCGACGAGCTTCTTGGCGCCGCGTAGGCGTCGGGCGAGGTCGGACTGCGCGTCAGAGAGCCGCTTGGCGAGCAGATCGATCCGCCGCGAGAGCGCCCCGTAGGCGACGGCGAGGTCCACGACGAGGTCCGAGGCCTTGAGTGTCACCGCAGCGCCCACCCGGCTTCGGACCAGGGGTTCGAGGGTGCGACTGACCCCCGACGCGACCTTGGTCCCGAGCTTGGAGGTCTTGGCAGCGACCAGGATGGCGCCGACCCCGACCAAGGTCAGGGCGATGGAGACGGCGATGTAGCCGATCCAGCCTCCGACCTCTTCGCCGGCTTCGCCGGGGGATAGGCGGCTGAGCCGTTCGGCCTCTGCCGCGTCTTGCTCCGCCAGCATCTTGCCCATCGCGAAACGCAGCGAAGCGTCCGTGAAGAGGGCGGGGATCTGGTTGCGCGCGAGATCATAGAGCTGAGGCAGGGCTGCTACGAGCTGGTAGAGGCCGGTGATCTCGTCGCGGAGCGCCCGCAGCGCGCCGCCGTAGACGCCTGTGAAGTATCCGGCAGTGAACGCGGCAATGTCGTTGAGGGATGTGCTCTCCTGCTCGCCCTCCGCCTCGGGCGCGGTCTGGCCGAGCTCGGCTTGGGTGCGGACCAGCCCCGACCAGAAGCCCTCGTTGAGCCCCCGATACTTCTCTTGGGGCTCGCCGTCCTCTCCGAGAGTGGTGCCGTCGAAACCACGCATGCCCCGCCGATGCAGCGCGGTGATCAGCCCTCCTTGAAAGAACACCCGCTCGTAGAGCCAAGGGTCGCTCGCGCGCAGGCGGTCGAGAAAGCCTCGGATCTGCTCGGCGCTCATGCCCTCATCCTCGGCGAGATACTTTGCGAACCCTGCCCCCCATACGCTCTCTACTTGCATGGAGAGCGCATCCGATGAGCCCCACGCCTGGTCGACGAGCTCGCGGGCCATGGCAGCTCGACGGTTGAAGGCCTCCTCTTGCTTGGCGTCGGCTCGCTGCGCGTCCTTCTCCTCGCGCACGGCGACGAGCTCGGGCGCCTCGAGGAGGGTGCGGGCTTGGGCGAGGAGATCTCGCCTCCCTGCGTGCATGCCGAGCACGGCCGACTCGAAGCCGGGCACGGAGACCTGCTGCTTCTCCGCGGCGCGGAAGAGGGTGTCAAGCTCCCCGTCGAGCCACCACGCTACGCGCTTGAGCCAACGGCGGATCGCGCTGGCACCCCCGCCATTCGCGATGTCGGCCTCAGCGGATGCAATCTCCAGAAGATTGTTGTGAACTGTGGTAGCCTGAATCCAGAGACTCTCGTTCTTCGTTGGTGACCCCTGCGTCGTCCACGCGACGGGCAGCCCCTGCGCTGGGTAGACCTTCGCCCACGTCCGCGCCTCATGGAGCACCTGGAGGGTGGAGTAGAGGTAACTCAAGAACTCACTCGCGAACCGATCGAGCTCCTCTCGAAGCTCAGGTTGGAGTTCATGGAATTGCGAGAAGTCTAGGGATGTCGGTGGGGGAGGCATCCACACATTGGCGGGCGGGAGGGGAGGCGCCGCGAGCTGCGGATCCGCCTCGGGCGCCTGGCGTGGGACCGAATTCGTGCGCTCACCGTCCTCGGGTGGGCCGTCGGGGGAGCCATCGATCGGGGCGAGGGGCCCGCGGCCTCCGTCTTCGTCGGCGCCGCCCGAACCCTCGTCGCCTTCCGCGTCGCTCAGGCCGTCGGAGAGGCCGAGACCCAGGGCGTCGAGCAGCGGGGTCTCAGACTCAAAGTCCTCCCCCCCCCTGCATAATGGGCGCTGTCGGAGTTCGCGCTGGTCGCGGTCGAGGGGTGTTCGGTCTTGGTCGTGCAGCGCTTCTGCTTTGTGCCAGCCTTTTGGCGTGAACAGCCCATGGGCCCACCCGAGGAGAAGGTTGCTGTCAGACCCGATGGCCTGACGGGATCAGTTTAGCCGGACCCTCAGACCTGGGCAAATGATCCCAACTTTTTGGATACGGTGTCTAAGGGCGCTGCCGGGCGCGGGCCCTCTCGAACAACCGGCCCCAGCGCTCAGTGTGCGCCCTTCTTGGGCCGGACCTGCACGCCCTCGTTGACGTGCTCGTTCCAGGTGGCGGGCGGGTAGCCGTTGTCGACCTCGACCATGCTGATGCAGCCGGGAACGGGGCAGACGATCTGGCAGAGGTTGCACCCCACGCACTCGCTCTCGTCGACGAAGGGGACGTGGGTCTTGCCGCTCTCGTCGATGTGGATGCACTGGTGGGCACCGTCGTGGCAGGCGACGACACATCGGTTGCAGCCGATGCAGGAGGCGGGGTCGATCTTGGCGATGGTCTCGAAGTTGATGTCGAGGTTGCCCCACTCGGAGTAGGCGGGCACGGCCTTGCCCACGAAGTCGTCGAGGCGGGCGAAGTCGTGGGCGCGCATGTAGTCTTCGAGGCCCTCGATCATGTCCTCGACGATGCGGTAGCCGCGCAGCATGACCTCGGTGCATACCTGAACGCTCGACGAGCCGAGCAAGAGGAACTCGACGGCGTCGCGCCAGTTGGTGATGCCGCCGATGCCGCTGATCGGGATCTGAAACTGGGGCTCGCGGGCGAGGGCGGCCACCATGTGCAGGGCGATGGGGCGCACGGCGGCGCCACAGTAGCCGCCGTTGGTCGACTTGGTGGAGACGCGCGGCTCGGGCACGAAGCGGTCGATGTCGACGCCGATGATGCTCTTGATCGTGTTGATCAGGCTCACCCCGTCGGCCCCGCCGGCCTGGGCTGCGAGGCCGTGCGGCAAGATGTCTCCGACGTTGGGGGTGAGCTTGACGAGCACCGGCACGTTGGCGAACTCTTTGACCCAGCCCGTGATGCGCTCGTTGACGCGAGGCTCCTGGCCGACGGCAGATCCCATGCCGCGCTCACACATGCCGTGGGGGCAGCCGAAGTTCAGCTCGAGGCCGTCGGCGCCGGCGTCCTCGGCGCGCTTGATGATCTCGCGCCACTCCTCGCGGGTCTCGACCATGAGCGAGGCGATGATCGCGTGCTTGGGGTACCTCTTTTTGGTCTCGTAGATCTCTCTGAAGTTCACGTCGAGGGGCCGATCGGTGATCAGCTCGATGTTGTTGAACCCCACCCCGTTCTGCCCCATCCACTGAATGGCGCCGAAACGGCTCGAGACGTTCTGGATCGGCTGGCCGAGGGTCTTCCAGACGGCGCCGCCCCAGCCGGCGTCGAAGGCGCGCTGGACCTGCGCGCCGGAGTTGGCCGGAGGGGCTGAGGCCAGCCAGAAGGGGTTGGGCGAGATGATCCCGGCGGTGTTGCTGGTCAGATCAGGCATCTTGGTCGGCTCCGGTCAGGTAGGCGTGGATAGCGATGGCGGCGTCGCGCCCTTCGGCGACGGCGTTGACGACCTCCTTGCCGCCGTTTCTACAGTCTCCGGCGGCGTAGACGCCGGGTCGGCCGGTCGCGCCGACGGCATCGGTGACGATGCAGCCCCACTCGACCGCCACGCCGTCGAGCCTGGCGACGAGCTCGCCGAGCTTGGCCTGGCCGACGGCGAGCAAGACCAGATCGGCCGGCACCTCGTGCTCGGTGCCAGGGACCGGGCGCTTGTCGGCGCTGGTCTGGATGCACCGCACGGCGGAGACGCGCCCCTCGCCCACGTAGCCGATGGGCTGGGCGTTCCAGTGGGCGCGCACGCCCTCGGTCTTGGCGGCGTCCCACTCGTGGGCGTAGCCGGACATGTTGGACGCGTCGCCTCGGTAGACCATCGTGACGTGGGGCACGCCGAGGGTGATGAGCTCGCGCACCGCGTCGAGGGCGGTGTTGCCCCCGCCGAGCACCACGGCCCGCTGGACGCCGCTCAGGTCGACCACGCCGAGCTTGAACCGCTCGATGAAGTCCACCGCGCCCTCGATGCCGTCGAGGTCCTTGCCAGGCAGATCGAGCGCGGAGTCGGCGCCTAGGCCAAAGCCTAGGAATAAGGCGTCGTGTCGCTCGTTGAGCTGCTCCCAGGTCAGGTCGTCGGGGATGCTGACGCCGGTCTGCACGTCGATCCCGCCGATCGACAGGACCCACTCCGCCTCGGTGATCGAGCGGTCGGCCTTCATCTTGTGGGGCGCGACGCCGGTGGTGTTGAGGCCGCCGATCACGTCGCGCTTGTCGTAAAGGGTGCACCGATGACCGAAGCGGCGCAGGCGGTGCGCGGCGGCGAGGCTGGCGGGGCCCGCGCCGATGAGCCCCACGCTCTTGCCGGTGTCGGGGCCAGCTTGGTAAAAGGTCCAGCCCGCCTCGAAGGCGCGGTCGGTGGCGTAGCGCTGCAGCTTGCCGATCTTGATGGGGGGGATGCCGGCGGCGTTGTCGACGCAGTCTCCCTCGCACAGGACCTCGACCGGGCAGACCCGGGCGCAGGACATGCCGAGGATGTTGCTGTCGAAGATGGTCTTGGCCGACCCTCGGATGTTGCCGGTAGCGATCTTACGGATGAAGGACGGGATGTCGATGCCGGTGGGGCACGCCTTGATGCACGGGGCGTCGTAGCAGTACAGGCAACGGTTGGCCTCGACCATGGCCTGATGATCCGTGAGCGCCGCCTTGAAGTCTTCGAAGGTGAGCTCGGATCGGACGTCGGGAAGTTTGGACATGTAAGGGCTCCTGCGGATCAGCCCGCGGAGTGTAGCACAACCGACGCCGAGATCGTGGCAGGGCGGTGAGGATCAGCCCTCGAAGGCGCGATCAGTGATCTCGAAGGCGCGGTCGAGGATGGAGAACCCTTCGAGGAGCTGTTCCTCGGTGATGCACAGCGGCGGGTTGCACATGACGTGGCTCCACCGCAAGAAGGTGAACAGCCCCTCGGCCTTGATGAACTTGGCGACCTCGGCCATGGCCGGGTGGGAGCCCCCGTAGGGCGCGATGAGCTCCCCCCGGGCGTTCTTTTGCACGTCGATCATGCCGAAGAGCCCGATGCACCGGCCGATCTTGACCGAGGGGTGCGAGCGGGCCAGCCGATCCATCTCGGCGCGCATGATAGGCTGCAGCGTGGCGGCGTTGTCGATAAGGCCCTCGTCGCGGAGGACCTCGAGCGCGGCGACCGCCGCGGCGCAGCTCAGGGGGTGGCTATTGTAGGTCAGGCCTCCCCAGTAGATGTTGTCTCGAAAGTGCGCGGCGATAGCGTCGCTGACGCCGACCGCTCCCAGCGGCAGGTAGGAGGAGGTCAGGCCCTTGGCCATAGTGACGATGTCGGGCACGATGCCGGCGTGCTCGAAGGCGAACATGCGTCCGGTACGACCGCAGCCGGCCATGACCTCGTCGGTGATGAGAAGGATCCCGTACTTGTCGAGCAGCGCGCGCAGGCCGCGCAGGTAGCCTTCGGGCGGGATGAGCACCCCGTTGGTGCCTGTCACCGGCTCGATGATCATCGCCGCGATGCGATCGGCGCCCTCGTACTGGATGACCTCTTCGAGGTAGGTGAGGTTGTTCTTTGTGATCTCGTGGTCTGACTCGCCGAAGGAGTAGTGGTAGGGCCAAGGATCCATCACGTGCACGACGCCCGGCTCGCCCGGCTCGCTGAACCAGCGCCTCGGATCGCCGGTGAGCTGGATGCCCGTGCCGGTGGCCCCGTGGTAGCTACGATACCGGGCGAGAATCTTGGAGCGACCCGTATACAGCCGTGCCATGCGCACGGCGTTATTGTTCGCCTCGGCCCCGCTGAGCACGAAGAAGAAGGTGTTGATGTCGCCCGGCGTGAGCTCGGCGAGGAGCTTGCCCAGGCGCGCCCGCGGCTCGGTGGCGGTGGCGGGATAGATGAAGGTCAGCTTCTCGGCCTGATCCTTGATGGCTTGGATCACCTTGGGGTGCCCGTGGCCGATGTTCACGCTCATGAGCTGGCTGTTGAAGTCCAGATAGCGTGTGCCGTCGGGGGTGTAAAAGTAGACGCCCTCGGCGCGCTCGACGGGCAGGGGATCGATCGCCCCGCTCGCGGCCCAGGTGTACAGGGTGTGCCTCTTGCACAGCTCGACCATCTCGTCGCTGTTCATGACGATCTCCCGCGTAGGTTGTGCGCGCCAGGACTCAGCTCATCCAAGTCTGGTCTTTCTGCAGCGCCCACTTGGTCGTGATCTTACGCTGGCGCGTCCAGAAGCGGTAGCCGTCCCAGCCGGTGATGTTGCCGTGGCCGAACTTGCTGTCGTTCCAGCCGCCAAACCCGAAGGGCTCGCGGGGCACGGGCACGCCGACGTTGACCCCGCACATGCCGGCCTCGACGTGCCCCATGATCTTGGCCGCCACGTCGCCAGAGGTGGTGTAGATCGACGAGGCGTTGCCGTAGGGGTTGGCGTTCTCGATCTGCAGGGCCGCCTCGAGGTTGGGCACCCGCATGATCGAGAGCACGGGGCCGAAGATCTCCTCGGTGCCGGCGGGGACCTCCGGGGTCACGCCGTCGATGAGGGTGGGGCCGACCCAGTAGCCGCCGTCGGTCGCCTTCTTGCCGCGGCCGTCGAGGATCACCTTGGCGCCGAGCTGCTCGGCTTGGGCGATGTAGGTCTCGATGCGCTCGACGCTCTGAGCGAGGTTGATCGGTCCGATGTCTTGGCCGACGACCATGCGCGCGGCGCGCTCGCGGATGCCGTCGATGAGGTGGTCGACGTCGCCGACAGCCATGAGCACGCTGGCCGCCATACAGCGCTGGCCGGCGCAGCCGGTGAAGGAGGCGACGACGTTCTCGATGGTGACCTCGGGATCGGCGTCGGGCACGATGACGAGGTGGTTCTTGGCGCCGCCGAGACACAGGGCCCGCTTGCCGGTGGCGCAGGCGCGCCCGTAGACCAGCTTGGCCACGCGGGTCGAGCCGACGAAGGCCAGGGCGGCGATGCCGGGGTGGTCGCACAGGGCCTCGACCGCCTCCCGCCCGCCTTGCACGACCTGGAGGACCCCGTCGGGCAGCCCCGCCTCGCGAAAGATCTCGACCAGCTTGAGGGCGGAGAGGGGGACTTGCTCGCTGGGCTTGAGGATGAAGGCGTTGCCGCCCACGAGCGCCTGGGGGATCATCCACAAGGGCACCATGAAAGGGAAGTTGAAGGGGGTGATGCCCGCGACGACGCCTAGGGGAGCGTACTCGAGGCGGCAGGTGACGCCACGGCTGACCTCGAGCTCGTTGCCCGAGGCGATGTTGGGCAGGGAGCAGCCGTACTCGACGCACTCGATGCCCTTGAGGACCTCGGCGCGGGCCTCGTCGTAGAGCTTGCCGTTCTCGTGGCTGACGAGCCAGGAGAGCTCCTCGAGGTCTCGCAGCATGAGCTCGCGGGCCTTGTAGAGGATCTGAGCGCGCTCGCGCAGCGGCAGGCCGGCCCACTCGGAGACGGCGGTCTTGGCGGCTTGTACGGCGGCGTCGATGTCGCCCGCGTTCGAGAACCGCACCGAGGCCATGGCCTTGCCGTGGCGGGGGTTGAGCACGGGCTGCTCCTCGGCGCCGGAGGGGTCTCGCCACTGTCCGCCGATGAAGTTTTTGGCTGGAACATACTCGGTAAAGTCGTAAGAGGAGGCGGAGAAGCTAGGAAGCATGGTCAGCTCCGGGGCTGGGAGATCAGTCGCTGGGCGTAGCTCAGCGCGAGATAGAGGCCGCCGGCGATGAAGAAGCCGACGAACCAGGCGTAGGTGTAGAGGGTGTCGAAGGCTGGGGGCACGTACCCGAGCGCCCCGGCCTGGTGTAGAAAGCCAGGCACATTGGGAAGGATGGCGAGGACAAGCGCGATGAGCGCGATGGGGTTGAAGCCCCCGGAGTAGCGATACGATCCGTCGAAGCGGTACAGGCCGTCGAGGTCGAGCTCGGTGCGGCGCAAGACAAAGTAATCCGCAATCAGGATGCCGCCAATAGGGCCGAGCAGCGCCGAGTAGCCGATGAGCCAGGTCAAGATGTAGCCGCCGGTGCTCTCGATGAGCTTCCAGGGCATGATCACGAAGCCCAGCCCGGCGGTGAGGTAGCCGCCGATCTGAAAGGTGAACCGCCGCGGCGAGACGTTGATGAGGGCGTTGGCCGGGGAGACGACGTTGGCGGCGATGTTGGTCGAGAGGGTGGCGACGGCCAGGGCGAGCAGCGACAGGGCCACCGTCCAGCCGCCGCCGATCTTCCCGGCGAGGATGGTGGGATCCCAGATGGGATCGGCGAGCTCGCCGGTGACGGGATCGGCGAAGATCACCGTGGTCGAGGCGGTGACCGCCACCCCGATGAAGGCGAAGAGGGTCATGGTGGTCGGCAGCCCGATGGCTTGGCCCAAGATCTGGTCGCGCTGGCTGCGGGCGTAGCGTGTAAAGTCGGGGATGTTCAGGGATAACGTGGCCCAGTAGCCCACCATGCTGGTCAGCCCCGGCACGAAGACCTTCAGGAACTTTCCCTCCATGTCGCCGCCTTCGGCGAAGCGGTTGGGCTGATCGAGCATGGCGCCGAACCCATCGGCCGCCACGTAGGCCCAGGCGAGCAGGAGCAGGCCGATGGCGATCAGAAAGGGCGCCGCCAAGGTCTCGAGCACCCGGATCGACTCGACCCCGCGCCAGATCACCACGATCTGTAGGAGCCAGAAGGCGATGAAGCACGCGAAGGAGCCGACGTTGACGCCGAGCACCGGCAGCACAGGACCGGCGATGACGTCGCCGAGAAGCACATGAAAGAGCTGGTAGATGGCGAACCCGCCAAACCAGGTCTGGATGCCGAACCAACCGCAGGCGACCAACGCGCGCAGCAAGCTCGGGATGTGCGCCCCCAAGATGCCGAAGCTGGCTCGGGCGAGCACCGGAAACGGGACGCCGTACTTGGTCCCCGCGTGCCCATTGAGCACCATGGGGATCAGCACCAGCACGTTGCCGAGCAAGATGGTGAGCACCGCCTGCCACCAGTTCATGCCCGCCTCGATCAGGCTGGCAGCGAGCATGTAGGTGGGCACGCACACGACCATGCCCACCCACAGGCTCGCCATGTTGAGCACCGACCAGTGCCGCTCGGCGTCGGTGGTGGGCTGGATGTCGGCGTTGATCAGCGCCGGGTCCGGGGCGTTGGCCGCCTTGGCGAGGCTGGGGTTGTCGGTGGGCGGGCCGCCGGCCACCTAGCGCGCCACAGGGGTCGGCTCCCGTAGAGCGTTCCGCTTGCGCTGGGTCTCCCAGTAGGGGGCCCAGCATGGCCGATGGATGGCGCGGCCTCGCCCGCGCTCTGTCTTGAGCTCGCCGTTTTCCCAGACCACCATGCCGCGAGAGATGGTGACGGCCGCGTTGCCGGTGCACTCCATGCCCTCGAAGATGTTGAAGTCGACGTTCTGGTGGTGGGTCTCGACCGAGATGGTGCGGGTGAGGTTGGGATCCCAGATGACGATGTCGGCGTCGGCGCCGGGCTCGATGGCGCCCTTCTGGGGGTAGATGTTGAAGATCCGCGCCGCGTTCGTGCTGGTGAGCGCCACGAACTCGCTCGGCGAGATCCGTCCTGTTCGCACGCCGTGCTCCCACATCACACTCATGCGATCTTCGACGCCGCCGGTGCCGTTGGGGATCTTGCGGAAGTCTTCTCGCCCCATGGCCTTTTGGGGGGTGCAGAAGCAGCAGTGGTCGGTGGCGGTGGTCTGGAGCATGCCTGACTGCAGGCCGCGCCAGAGGGCGGGCTGGTGCTCCGGGGGCCGGAAGGGCGGGCTCATGACGTAGTGGGCGGCGGTGCGCCAGTCGGGGTCGCGGTAGACGCTGTCGTCGATCACGAGGTGCTGGGCCAAGACCTCGCCGAAGACGATCTGGCCCTCGAGCCGGGCGCGGGTGATGGCCTCGAGGGACTGGATGCAAGAGTTGTGGACCAGGTAGACCGGGGTGCCGATGGCCTCGGCGATGCGGATGCCCCGGTTTGCGGCCTCGCCCTCAACCCAGGGAGGCCGGGAGGCGGGATGACCTTCGGGGCCGGTGATGCCCTTGTTGAAGACCTCCTCTTGCAGACGGTAGACCAGATCGCCGTTCTCGCAGTGCAGGGTGCAGATCGCGCCGAGCTCTCGGGCGCGCATGAAGCTGTTGATCAGGACCTCGTCGTCGCACATGATGGCGCCCTTGTAGGCCATGAAGTGCTTGAAGCTGTTGATGCCGTGCTGCTCGGCGAGCACGCCCATCTCGTGCGAGACCTGCTCGCTCCACCAGGTGACGGCGACGTGGAAGGAGTAGTCGCAGGCGGCCTTCTCGGCCCAGCCCATCCAGGTGGCATGGGCGTCGAGGAGGCTCTGCCCCGGACCGGGAATCACGAAGTCGATGATCGAGGTGGTGCCCCCGGCCGCCGCCGCCGAGGTGCCGGTGAAGAAGTCTTCGGAGGCCTTGGTGCCCATGAAGGGCAGCTCCATGTGCGTGTGCGGATCGATGCCGCCGGGCAAGACATAGGCGCCGCCCGCGTCGAGGATACGGGCGCCGTCGGGGGCGGTCAGGTCCGGGCCGACAGCGGCGATCTTCTCGCCGGTGATCAGCACGTCGGCACGACGCTCCGACTCGGCGGTCACGACCGTGCCGCCTTTGATTAGGATGGTAGACATAAGGACCTCTCAGCGTCGGTTGATCTCATCGTAGGCGTCGGGGCGACGATCGCGGTAGAACTGCCAGGTGTTCCGGACCTCGTCGATCATGTTGAAGTCGAGGTCGGCGATCACGAGCTCGTCGTTGTCTTCGGAGCCCTCTGCCACGATCTGGCCGCGCGGGTTCACGAAGTAGCTGGTGCCATAGAACTTGCCGATGTTCCAAGGCGCTTCGGTGCCGACCCGGTTGATGGCGCCGACGAAGTAGCCGTTGGCGACGGCGTGGGCGGGCTGTTCGATCTTCCAGAGGTACTGCGAGAGGCCCGCGACGGTGGCGGACGGGTTGAAGACGATCTCGGCGCCGTTCAGGCCCAAGCACCGCGCGCCCTCGGGGAAGTGGCGGTCGTAGCAGATGTAGACGCCGACCTTGCCGTAGCGGGTCTGGAAGACCGGGTAGCCGCCGTCGCCGGGGGTGAAGAAGAACTTCTCCCAGAAGCCGGCGACCTGGGGGATGTGCTGCTTGCGGTACTTCCCCAGATAGGTTCCGTCGGCGTCGTAGACCGCGGCGGTGTTGAAGTAGACGCCGCGCATCGCGCGCTCATAGATGGGCACCACCACAGCCATATCGTACTGCTTGCAGATCTCGGCCACCCGGTTCGAGGTGGGGCCGGGCACGGTCTCGGCCGCTTCATACCAGCGAGGGTCCTGGCTTGGGCAGAAGTAGGGGCCGTTGAAGATCTCTTGCAGACAGAGGATCTGAACACCCTTGCGACCTGCTTCGTGGATGAGGGCCTCGTGCTTGACCATCATCGCCTCGCAGATCTCGGCGACGGGACGGCTCTCGTCGTTGATGGGGTTGGCACACTGGATGATTCCACAACGCACGATGTCGGACATGGACGAACCTCTCACTGGAAAAGGGATGGGCCGGCAGTGTAGGACAAGCGACCCCTGCTCACAAGGGGGCGTTAGGCCCACTCATGTCTCGCCTCCGCGCCATCGCCCGCAGCCTGGGCAGCCGACACGCTCCCCGATCCCTCGCCCCGCTCCTGCCATCGGGAGTGATCTTGGGCCACCGCGGGGCGTCGGCGCACGCCCCAGAGAACACCCTCGCCGCCTTCGAGCGATGTGCAGGGGCAGAGCTCGGCTTTGAGTTCGATGTCTCCACGACTGCCGACGGGCAGCTCGTCGTCCTGCACGACGACACCATCGATCGGACCACCACCGGGCGTGGAGAGATCCGCGATCTGGTCTGGCCGGCTGTGCGCGATCTGAGCGCCGGGTCGTGGTTCTCGCCCGACTTCCAAGAAGCCCGCATCCCCCTCCTCGACGACGTGCTCTCGCGCTATGCAGGTCGGGTGCCCCTCAACGTCGAGCTCAAGTCCGATCCCGCCCCCCTGCGACTGGCAGAGCGGGTGATCGAGCGCTTGCGAACGTACGCGGCGCTGGATCGGGTGCTCCTCTCCTCCTTCGATCCCTTCGTGCTCGGGGCCATCGCCGATCTCGAGCCCGGAGTCCTCCGGGGTCAGATCGTCGGTCGCCTCGACGACGCGGAGCTGGGCAGGATCGCGCGGCGCGCCCTGCGTGGCATGTGGTTCAACGGGATCAGCCGCCCAGACGTCATCTGCGCCGAGCTCGCCATCGCCGAAGAGCTGCTCTCGACCCTGGTGCCTCGAGGTGTCCCGGTCCTGGTCTGGACCGTCAACGATCCCGATCGCGCCCGACACCTGCGCGAACGGGGCGCGTGGGGGTTCATCAGCGACGATCCCGAGCGTCTCGCCGCTGCCCTCGGCTGAGCGCCTCTCCGGGTTAGTCCTCGCCCCTGCGATGGAGCCCCCATGCCGATAGCGCTGCCTCTACATGTCCCCCGCCACGCCTTCTCCGTTCGAGAGCGCGCCCGCGCCGGAGATCTCTGGCGTGCCTTTCAAGAGGCGGCCGTGCTCGGGAGCAGCGCCTTGGGCTGGCCCCCCCACCGCTACCGGGCTGAGGGTTGCGCCTTCGTGGTCCGGCGCATGACCGTCCTGCATCACAGCGAGCTCCGCTATGGCGAGCCGCTTCAGGCCACCACTTGGGTCCGCACGTTCGCCCGCGGCCTGATCACCCACCGCGAGATCCGCCTCGATGTCCCAGGCGACCGTCCCATCGCCCGCGCCACGCAGGAGTGGGTGCACGTCAGCTTCGGTCTCGACGACGGCGAGGTGAAGCTCCGCGCTTGCCGTGCCTCCCAGGCGCTCCAGTCCGCCTTCGTGCTCGAAGATCTCGAGCCACCCCCCGAGCTCCCCTCGACCGACGAGCCTGTCGACGGACCGACCCACCCGATCCAGATCCCCCTCCGCCACACCGAGATGGACCCCCTCGGCCACCTCAACCACCCCGCCTACGTCGACCTCGCCGACGAGCACACCACCCTGCTCCTCGTCGAGCGCGGCCTCGATCCGGTCGGCCTTCAGCCCATCGCAGAGCAGGTGCTCTACCGAACCGGCCTGAGCGCGCCGGGGCCGCTCACCCTCCAGACCCGCCTCCTCGGCCGGGCAGGCGCAGGGCTCGCGATCGCCCACCGCTTCCTCGATCCCCAAGGTGGGCTGGCCGCCGAGGCCACCACCGTTCGCACCCTGTATGGCCAGGATCCCTCGCTGCTCGAAGCCGCCCTGCGCTGATCGGGTTGCCCCCGTTCTAGGGGGACGCTAGCCCTCCGCTCAGAAGGAGGCGCCGATGGAGCCCGATGATCTCTACGACCTCGTCCTCGAAGCCACCCGCCAAGCCCTCAACGAAGAGCTCGGGGGGCCCCAGGTTCCCCTGACCCGGCGGCTCGTGGAAGGATCGGTCCAGATCGTCGATGGCGAGGGCCGGCTGGTCAAGGATGTCCCGGTCGCGACCCTCCTCTCGAAGGTCACCGCCGTGCGCGAGCGGCTGCGCGTGCTCGAGCAGAAGCTCAACAACCACCCCAGCCTGGAGCCCGACGAGCGGGCCGATCTCCAGGCCTACATCACGCGCTGCTACGGAAGCCTCACGACCTTCAATGTGCTCTTTGCCAATGAACGTGACAAGTTCGTCGGCATGAAAGGGCGCTGAGTCGACTCAGCGAGGCTCGCCCCATTCTGCGAAGTCCTTTTGGGCCTGACGGATCACGGCGCCGAGCTGCACATCACCGCTGGGATCCGCGTCGACGACCTGCTGCATCAGCGCGTGCGCTTCGTCTTCGCGGCCGAGGTCCAGGTAGGTCCAAGCCAGCTTGTATTGGGTGAAGAGGCGGAGCGGAGGTGGGGTCTCGTCGTCGTTGATGATCTCTTCGTACATCGCGGCCGCGAACTCGGAGTCGCCTGCGAGCAGGGCGGCGGTGCCGGCGTTGATGTCGTCCTTCTGCGCCTGGAGCTTGCGGTCGTGCTCAAGAGCTTCAGCCTCGGCTTTGGCTTGCTCGGCGTCGGCTCGGGCCTGCTCGGCCTCGGAGAGGTCTTGGGTGGGCTCGGGGGCGGGCCAGGTGGCGGGGGGAGGGGAGCTGGGCTTGGGGCTTGGGGCGGGCTCGGAGGGCGTGGCGCTCTCGGACTCGAGGGGCGTGGAAGAGGGCGTGCTGAGGGTCCACACGGCGAGGCCTGAGAGGAGAAGGAGGAAGCCGCCGAGGGCGACGAAGGGAAAGGCGCGGTTCATGGGGACTCGGGATCTCGTGGGTGGGGGGAACGTAGCACGGTCGCCCTCAGTCGAGCGGGCTCCACCCGGGCAGCTCCGAGGCCAGGAAGGTCTCGACCTCGGGATCGCGTAGCGAGAAGCTGGCGAGCAGCTCAAGGCCCACCGGAAGGAAACCCCCAAGAGGAAGGGTCATGGCGCCGACGATGAGGCCTCCCAGGCTGATCCACTTCAGACCAGAGACGGGTTGCCCGGCTATCATTCGTCGACCGGCCCAGATCTCGAGCCCGCCGTAGATGAGCGGGAGGAAGCCCAGACAGCAGCAGGGGCCGGCGACGAAGACCACACCAAGGATGACGACCGCGCCGATGAGGAGGTTGATACATCCAGAGACAGCGATGAGGGTCCCGGCGAAGCCGTAGTGCTGTGGGGGGACCAGCGCCGTGGAGGGCTCAGAGGAGGAGCTGCTTTTCCTGCTCGTCGACATAGCGAACGCTCTCGTCGTGGTTGAGGTAGACATAGGCGACGATCTCGAAGACTAGCTGGAAGAGAGCTGTCCCGCTGCTGAGGTTCAGCACCGAGATCAGGACGCCGATGAGGGCCACCATCGGCCCGTGTCGCACAGGCTTGCCCTGCTGTATGGCCCAGCCCGTGATGATCTCGTAGACGCCGAACGCCGCGGGGACGATCGGCCAGAGGCAGCAGGAGTAGCAAGCGGCGCCGACACAGGTCGAGAGCGCGACCCCGGTGACCACAACGAACAGTCCGGTGCCTATCACGAACGCGCTGATGATGTTCATGGCGCCCGCGAGCATCATGAAGGTTCCGGCGTTTCGGTACGGGACGGGGGCAGCCACGTGAGCTCCTGCTCAGACCCTCGATGGGGTGGGGTCCATAGCACGGGTCGGGCCGTTGCGGGGTTGGCTCCGAAGTGCTGGCGTCACGGCCGCGTGCGTCACTGCGATCGCAGCCGTCGAGAGAACAAGATAGAGCCGCTCCGGCCCTGAAGTTCAGGGATCCTGAGGACGCTCCATCCAGATCCCGCGAACGATGTCTCGGAGAGCGGACGCCGTGAGGCCTTCGGGGGGGATCGGCGGGCGAACGGTGAGCCAGATCCGATTGTAGATCCCCCGTCGGAAGGGCTTGCGCATCGCCGGGCCTCCCGCCCTCGAGAAGAAGCTTCCCCACAGCCCGTTCAACGCCATCGGCACGACGGGGACCGGGTCCCGCTCCAAGATGCGCTCGACGCCCGAGCGGAACTCCATCATCTCGCCGTCCCAGGTCAGGCCTCCTTCGGGGAAGATCATGACCATCCAACCCTCGCGTAGCGCCTCGCTCACTCGGTCCATCGCCTGTTCGACGAGCTGGGGGTTCTTCTTGTAGCTCGTGATCGGGATGATCTTGGCTTGATGGAAGAGCAGGGAAAGCACAGGGATCTCGGACATCTCGCGGTCCATCACGAAGCGCAGGGGGCGCTTGCAGGCTCCCATGATGATCAAGAAGTCGACGAAGCTGACGTGGTTGCACACCAACAGCGCCGCCCCTTCAGAAGGAAGGTTTTCAGGACCTTCTACCTTGAGTCGGTGGATCAGGTTGGAGAGCACCCAGGCGACGAAGCGTAAGGTGAACTCGGGGACCTGGGTGTAGATGTAGATGGCGATCACGGCGTTGATGGCGGCGAGGATGCCGAAGGTGATGGGCTCGCTGACCGAGAGCATCGCCAGGCCGAAGAGTCCACCTTGCACGAGCAAGATGAAGAAGCTGTTGACGATGTTGTTGGCGCCGATGACGCGGCTTCGCTCCTGGGGGTCAGCGCGGCTCTGGACGAGGGTGTACAGGGGCACCATGAAGAAGCCGCCCGAGGCCGAGAGGACCAAGACGGTCCCACAGATCAGCCACCAAGCGGGCATCGAGAGAAGCTCGAGGAGCGTGTACAGCTCGCCGCTCGCGGGGGGAGCGAAGGGGTGGCCGATCAGCGCAAGGCCTGCGAGCCCTAGGGTGAGCCCGAAAGATCCGATGGGTACGAGGCCGATCTCCATCTTGCCGAAGGAGAGCCGTTCGGTCACCAGGGATCCTGCGCCGATCCCTACCGCGAAGAGCCCCATGAGGATCGCGTAGGCGATGGGCTCTGCGTAGAGGACCCGATAGGCATAGGTGGCGAAGAGCACCAAGATCGCGCCACCGAGAGCCCAGAACCAAGAGATCCCGAAGACGCTCCGGGCGACGTCACCGTCGCGGAAGAGGATGCGCGCCGCCTGCCAACTCGAGGTGAAGGGCTCCTTGGCGACTCGAAGCTCGGGGTTCTCGGCTGGCACGTCTGGAAGGAACCGGGTGACGGCCCACCCGAGGATCGCGGTGACTATCACGGCGCCGGCGAACCACATCGGCCCATGGGGTAGCTCCATCAGCAGGGTGGCGAGAGCGATCCCGCCGAGGATGCTGAAGTAGGTCCCCATCTCGACCCAGGCGTTGCCAGCGACAAGATCCGCCTGCCGCGGGAGGAGCTGAGGCAGGATCGAATACTTGGACGGACCGAAGAAGGCGGACTGCAGGCCCATGAAGAAGATGAGGGCAAAGAGGAGCATCGCGCCGGTGGTCGGCTGACCGAGCCCCGCGATCACGAAGCCTATGGCCGCGAGCGCCATCACCCCGATCTCGGCGGCCTTCACCCACCGTATGACCTTGGTTTTACTGTACTTGTCGCTCACCTGGCCCGCGATCGCCGAGAAGAGCACGAAGGGCAGGATCAGCAGGAGGTTGCTCACCGGGTTCAGCTCCTGGGCACCCATGTCGAAGAGGGTGATCGGCTCGCCGAAGAGCCGATCTCCGTAGGTCACCATCAGCACGAGGCCGGTCTTGAAGACGTTGTCGTTGAACGCGACGGAAAACTGCGTCCAAAACAGCGGCCAGAAGCGTCGCTGGCTCAGGAGCGCGAAGGGGCTGGACATGGGACTCCAGGTGCTAGGGGACGATCTCGAGGGCTCTATCGAACCAACCGGCGAACCAGGCGATCGACAGGCTGCCGGTCGCGCTGATGGGGAGGACGAGCCAAGTCGCGGCCAACAAGGCCATGAGTCCGAGGCGGTTGGCGAGCGTTGTGACCCGACTCGCAAGGATGAAGCCGGCGCCGCTGAGGATGGCGGCACCGCCGAGGGCACTCCAAGAGCTGGCTGTGAGCGGATCTTCGATGAGAAAGACCGATCCCGGAAGCAGCCCGGATGCGGCGAGGATCCGGCCGACCGACCGGGTGCCTGCCTGGACCTCGGGGTGCGCGAGAGGCACTCGTCGTGCCGGGGAGGTGTAGCGGACCCACCACCACACGGTGAGGACACCAAGGTAGATCGCGAGGGGGTAGCACAAAGACAGCGCGATGGGGACCTGATCGGCTGGGAAGAGCAAGGCGAGCGCGATCGCCCAGACAGCCAGCGCGTAGAGGTAGGCCTTGAGTACGCGATCGGGGAGGGCTCGGAGATCGTTCATGGCCATCGCAGGGAAAGAGGGCTCTCGTCGCCGTTCTAGCACACGCCGCGCGCGAGAGTAAGGGCGGTTGCGGACATCGAGGTGGCTCGCGCTGTGCTCCCGGGGCAACAGTCCGTGCACGGCTCTCCGCCGTCTTCGGGGTGCTTACCCTTGTGGAGTAACCCTAGACAGGAGTAAGAAATGGGTCTTTTGGTGGAAGGTAAGTGGCAGGACAGGTGGTATGACACCTCGTCGACCGGCGGGCGCTTCGTGCGTCAAGACAGCAGCTTTCGGGGTCAGATCCGGGCCGATGGCCCCCACCCGCCGCGTGTCGATCGCTACCACCTCTATGCCGCCTGGGCCTGTCCCTGGGCGCACCGCGCCCTGCTCTGGCGCCGACTCAAAGGGCTTCATCACGCGATCTCGGTGAGCGTGGTCTCGCCTTACATGCTCGAGCATGGCTGGGAGTTCGACGAAGACCACCCCGATCCGCTCTACGGCTCCCGGTACCTCCACCAGATCTATACTCGGGCCAAGGCCGACTACACCGGGCGGGTCACGGTGCCGGTCCTGTGGGACCGGGCGCACGAGGCCATCGTCAACAACGAGTCCTCCGAGATCATCCGCATCTTCGACACCTTGCTGCCCGGCGAGCGCGATCCCTCGGCGCCCTTCGCGGAGCGCCGCCTGGCGCCTCCCGAGCTCATCGACGACATCGACGCAGTCAATGCCGAGATCTACGACAAGGTGAACAACGGGGTGTACAAGGCAGGCTTCGCCACCACACAACACGCCTACGACGAAGCGGTCGAGGAGCTCTTCGCCGCCCTCGATGCCCTCGAAGAGCGGCTGAGCGGCCAGCCCTGGCTGCTGGGCGATCGGCTGACCGAGGCGGACCTTCGGCTCTTTCCTACCCTGCTGCGCTTCGATCCGATCTATCATGTGCACTTCAAGTGTAGCGTCAAGCGGCTGGTCGACTACCCCAACCTGCTCGATCACACGCGCGCAATCTATCAGATCCCCGGGGTTCTCGACACGCTCAACCTGCTCGAGGTCCGCCAGCACTACTTTGGCAGCCACGAGACGATCAACCCCCACCGGATCATCGCCGCCGAGCCCGCCACCCTCGATCTGTCTGCCCCCACAAAGAGGGACTGGCGACGAGGGTAGGGGCCTCGGCCCGTCCCACCCCGGTCAGCGCGAGGGGGCGCTCGCGTTGGGTCTGCTAGCCATGCGCTATGCTTCGGTCGTTCCCGACTGGAGGGCCCGTGCCTGATCTCCCGCTGTTTCGCCACTACATCGACGGATCCTTTCAGCCATCCCGCTCCGGGCAGCGCGCTCCTGTGCGCGCGCCGGCCACCGGAGAGACTTACGCGGAGGTCGCGCTCGGTGGGGCCTCGGAGGTCGACGCCGCGGCCCGGGCCGCCAAGGCTGCGCTGAGGGGGGCGTGGGGCTCGATGAGCCCCGATCAGCGCTGGGACCTGCTCGAGCGGGTAGCGGACGGGATCGAGGCCCGGTTCGACGACTTCGCTCGGGCCGAGAGCCGCGACACCGGCAAGCCGCTCTCGTTGGCTCGAGCGGTCGACGTACCGCGCGCGCCCGCCAACTTCCAAAACTACGCCCGCCTCGCGCGCAGCGTGGGTGGCGATGCCTGGGAGCAGCACCTCGCGGGTGGCGGGCGCGCCCTGCACTACACCCGCCATCGCCCGGTCGGGGTCGTCGGGGTGATCGTTCCCTGGAACCTACCTTTACTCTTGCTAACCTGGAAGGTCGCGCCAGCGCTGGCCATGGGCAACACCGTCGTCGCCAAGCCCTCCGAAGAGACCCCGGCCACCGCCACCCTGCTCGCGGAGGTCTTCGATCGGGTCGGTGTCCCGCCCGGTGTCTTCAACGTGGTTCACGGCGCCGCCCAAGCGGGCGAGGCCCTCGTCAGCCACGCTGAGGTCGCAGCGATCACCTTCACCGGATCCACCGCGACCGGCCAACGCATCCAGGCTGCCAGCGCGCCGGGCTTGCGCAAGCTCTCGTTCGAGCTCGGCGGCAAGAACCCCTCCCTGGTCTTCGCCGACGCCGACTTCGATGCCGCGCTGGAGGGGACGGTTCGTAGCGTATTTACCAACTGCGGTCAGGTCTGCCTGTGCTCGGAGCGAGTCTACGTTGAGGCTCCCATGTACGATCGCTTCGTGGAGGCCCTGGTCGCCCGCGCCAAGGCCCTTCGTCCCGGCTTGCCCGACGATCCGACGACCCAGCTCGGCCCGCTCATCTCAGAGGAGCACCGCCGCAAGGTGCTCGGAGCCTACGAGCGCGCCAGGGCCGAGGGGGCGCAGGTCCTGTGCGGTGGAGGCGCTCCACGGCTCGCCGGCCCGGCGGCTGGGGGCACCTTCGTCGAGCCGACCGTTCTCGCGGGCCTCTCGGATGCCTCCGACACCAACCAGCACGAGATCTTCGGACCTGTGTGCCACGTCGCCCCTTTCTCCACCGAGGCCGAGGCCCTCCAGCGCGCCAACGAAACCCGCTACGGGCTGTGTGCGGCGATATGGACCCGCGACCTGAGCCGCGCCCACCGGGTCGCCGCGGGAATCGAGGCGGGCATCGTGTGGGTCAATACCTGGAACCTTCGCGAGCTCAGGGCACCCTTCGGAGGGGTCAAGCTCAGCGGGTCCGGCCGCGAGGGCGGCCTGTGGTCCCTCAAGTTCGGCACCGAGACCCAGGCGGTCTCGATCCGACTCTGAGCGCCTGTCAACGGGTAAGGCGAGCGGGTTTTGCCATGGCTAAACGGAGGTTTTCGGGGTGTCCGAGGCCGCGGTGGCGCCCGCCAGGCCCTCGCCCGTGAGATCGATGCGCTCTCCGTCACGCCCTGGCAGCCGGGGGCGCCCTCGCGGTGCCCTGCGGATCGGCGTTGTCATGGCGCCGAGCCTCCGGTTACCGCAGGTCCTCCCCGCTGAGAGATCGCCATGGCCGACCCGATCCGTACCCCACACCCCACCAACGGCTCTGTGGGGGTCGTGCTGCCCGACCGCCCTGGCGCGCTCGCCCACTATCCCCACCTTCGCCGGGTCGGGGATCTGGTCTTCGTCTCTGGATTGAGCAGCCGTCGTCCCGACCAGACCCACGAGGGGGTCCTCCACCACCCCGACGGCACGGTCGAGCGCGACATCGCGACCCAGACGCGGGCCTGCATCGAGAACCTCGGCGCCCTGCTCGCCGCCGAGGGGGGCGGCCTCCAGCACGTCGTCGATCTCACGACCTTCCTGGTGTCCATGCGCGATTTCGACGCCTATAACAAGGTCTACAACGCTACTTTCAACGCCGCGACCGGACCGACCCGCACCACCGTCGCCGTCGCCGAGCTGCCTCATCCAGACCTGCTCATCGAGCTCAAGGCTGTGGCCTGCATCCCCCGCGCCTCCCAGGAGCCTTCCCTGTGAACGATCCCATCGAGTTCCTAGCGGAGCGTCTCCGGCTCGCCGAGCAGCGTGGCGTCCCTTGTGCCCCCCTCCGACAAGGGGGAGGGCCCCCCGATCTGACGGTCAAACAGGCCTACGCCATCCAGGAGCGCAACATCGCCCGCCGGATCCAGCCTGAGCGCCGAGTCGAGCTCCTGGGTCGTAAGGTGGGCCTGACCAGCCGGGCGGTCCAGCGGCAGCTCGGGGTGCAGCAGCCGGACTTCGGCACCCTCCTCTCCGACATGGAGGTCCGCGAAGGCGGTGAACTTCACGCCTCCGAACTGATCCAGCCCCGCGCCGAGGCCGAGGTGGCCTTCGTGCTTGAGCGAGACCTGCGCACCGATCGGCACCGCCCTGACATCTCGACCTCCGACGTGATCCGAGCTACCGCCTACGTGCTCCCCGCCATCGAGGTCATCGACTCTCGGATCGCCAACTGGGACATCACCTTCGAAGACACCGTGGCCGACAACGCCTCCAGCGCGCGCTTCGTGCTCGGCACACGCCCGGTCCGCCTCGGTGACATCCCGGATCTGCGACTCGCGGGCTGCGCCTTGCGCAAGAACGGCCGCGTCGTCTCTTCCGGGGCGGGGGTGGCCTGCCTCGATCATCCCGCCCACGCCGTCGCCTGGCTCGCCAACGCCCTCGCAGGCTTCGGCACATACCTCAAAGAGGGTCAGATCGTGCTCTCGGGCGCCCTCGGCCCGGTCACGCCCCTCGCTGCGGGCGATGATCTTCACGCGGAGATCGCTCACCTCGGATCGGTCCGGCTGAGGTGCTCGTGAGTCCTCTGCGCGTCGCGATCCTAGGCAGCGGCCACATCGGGACCGATCTGCTCGCCAAGATCCACCGCCGTCAGGGGGCGCTCCAGGTCGTCGCGATGGTGGGCATCGACCCCGAGTCTGCCGGTCTCTCGCGGGCGCGCTCCCTCGGCGTGCGCACCTTCCACCAGGGTCTCGTACAGCTCCTCGCCGATCCCCTCGCCGCCGAGCTCGATCTCTGCTTCGACGCCACCTCGGCCAAGGCCCACCTCCACCACGCCCCGCTCCTCGCCGAACGGGGGGTCCGGGTCGTCGATCTGACCCCCGCTGCGGTGGGCCCCTATGTGGTGCCGGCGGTCAACCTTCACGCGCTGCGCGAGGCTCCCAACGTCAACATGGTGACCTGCGGCGGGCAGGCGACCGTGCCCATCGTCCACGCCGTCCATCGGGTCAGCCCGGTGCGCTACGCCGAGATCGTCGCCACCATCGCCAGCCGGTCCGCAGGGCCTGGCACGCGGGCCAACATCGACGAGTTCACCCGCACCACGGCCCGCGGCCTCGAGGTCGTGGGGGGGGCGCGGCGGGGCAAGGCGATCATCATCCTCAACCCCGCCGAGCCGCCGATCACCATGCGCGACACCGTCTACTGCCTCTGTGAGCCTGGCGCCGATCCGCAGGCGATCCGGGCCTCGATCCGGCGCATGGTGGACGAGGTCGCGGCCTTCGTGCCGGGCTATCGTCTGAGCCAAGACCCTGTGGTCGAAGATGTAGCGGCCCGCGGCCTGCGGGAGCCCTCCGGGGAGCCCATCCAGGGGACCTTGGTCACCACGCTGCTCTCGGTGGAGGGCGCGGGCGACCATCTCCCGAGCTACGCCGGCAACCTCGACATCATGACCAGCGCGGCCGTGGCGGTGGGGGAGCGCCTGGCTTCTTTCGCCTCGTCTGGCCTCGAGGGGGCCCCATGACCGCCCCTCCAAAGAGGGTGCTCCTCCAAGACTGCACCCTGCGCGATGGCATGCACGCCATCGGCCATCAGTATACCCTCGAGCAGATGGTCGGCATCGCCGCGGCCCTCGACCGCGCGCGGATCGATCTCATCGAGGTCAGCCACGGCGACGGGCTGGGGGGCAACTCCTTCGTCTACGGCTTCAGCCGCGAGACCGAAGAGGCCTACCTCTCCGCGGTGCGCCAGGTCTTGACCTACAGTCGACTGGCTGCCTTGCTGCTGCCCGGCATCGGCACCATCGAAGACATGAAGCGGGCCCGAGCCCTCGGCGTCGACACGATCCGGATCGCCACCCACTGCACCGAGGCCGACGTCTCCAAACAGCACGTCCAGGCGGGCCGCGACCTTGGCATGGACGTCGCCTGCTTCCTGATGATGGCTCACAGCGTGCCCACCCAGCGCCTCGTCGAGGAGGCGAGGAAGATGGCCTCGTACGGCGCTCACTGCGTCTACGTCACCGACAGCGCTGGCGCCTTGCTCATGTCCGAGGCCCGCGAGCGCGTCGACGCGCTCAAGCAGGCCCTCGACTGTGAGGTGGGCTTCCACAACCACAACAACCTCGGCTTGGGCGTCGCCAACAGCCTCGTCGCCATCGAGGCTGGCGCGGATCGTGTCGACGGCAGCCTGGCGGGTATGGGGGCTGGAGCTGGCAACTGCGCCCTCGAGGTCCTCGTCGCCGTCATGCAGCGCCGGGGCCTGCCCACCCAAGCCGAGCTCTACCCGCTGATCGACGCGGCGGATCGGCTGGTTCGTCCCCTGCAACGCCGCCCGGTCCAGACCGACGGTAACGCCCTGATGCTCGGCTTCGCCGGCGTCTACTCATCCTTTCTCATCCACGCCGAGCGCGCCTCGGTCCAGTTCGGGGTCGACGCCCGCGACATCCTCGTCGAGCTCGGCCGCCGCCGCATGGTCGGTGGGCAAGAAGACATGATCGTCGATGTCGCCCTGGACCTCGCCAAGGGCCGAGCCACCCCCGACAAGGAGTCCCCCGATGAGCCTGTCTGACGCCGAGATCCTCGCCCTCGCGGAGCAGCTCGACGCCGCCGCCGCCCAGGGGGTCACCGTGCCCCAGCCCTCGGCTCGACTCAACTTGAGTGTCGAGGAAGCGTACCGGGTTCAGCGCCTCTCCATCGCTCGCCGCGTGGACCGTGGCGAGGCGGTGATCGGCATGAAGATGGGCCTCACAAGCCTGGCCAAGATGGAGCAGATGGGTGTGCACTCCCCGATCTACGCGCACCTGACCTCCCCGATGCTCCTGCCCGACGGGGGCCGCTTCGATCCCACGCATCTCGGGCAGCCCCGCATCGAGCCCGAGGTCGCCTTCGTGCTGGGTCGCGACCTGCAGGGCCCGGTCAGCCCGGCCCAGGCCCTGCTCGCGGTGGAAGGCGTGTGCCCAGCCCTCGAGATCCTCGACAGCCGCTACCAGGACTTTAGGTTCTCGCTGCCCGATGTTGTCGCCGACAACGCCAGCAGCGCCTACTTCGTGCTCGGCAGCACCGTCCGCTCGCCCCGCGAGGTCGATCTGGGCAACCTGGGCATGGTGATGTCGATCAATGGGCGGGTCGCGCAGATCGGATCCTCGGCGGCGATCTTGGATCACCCCGCGAGGTCCCTCGCTGCCCTGGCGAACATGCTCTTGGAGGTCGGAGAGAAGCTGCAAGCGGGCATGCTGGTGCTCGCGGGGGGCGCGACGGCCGCGGTCGCGCTGAGTCCTGGGGATCGGGTCTTGTTGGAGGTCGATGCGCTGGGGACCGTGCAGGTTCAGGTCGATGCCGAGGGCTGAGCCTTCGACTCAAAACTCTACGTATCCAATACGGAAGGCGGCGCTGATCATCAGCATGCGGTTGTGGACCTCGACTGGAGCGAGATGGGCGCGAGGTACGGGACCGACCATCACGCTGAGCTCAAGCCCCGTCTGCATGCCGCGGCGCTTTCCGGTCACGGGATCGCGCACCACGAGGGGCCGAGGGCTGGCTTGGAGCCTACCGCCGGTCAGCAGGACTCGGCCCGGGCCATCGGTGCGCGAACCGAGATCGCGGATCTCGGGGCCTAAGGCGATACCGAAGGAGTCGTCGGGGGAGTGCTCGAAGAGCAGGGCCGTGCCCAGGCTCAGCCCGAAGAGTCGACCGCCAGGGCCGTAGCGCGTCTCTTCGTTTCCGAAAAAGCCAAGGTTTGGGGTGAGCATCAGGGCGGAACGGTCGCTTAGCTGGATCCCGAGGTCCCCCTCCAACCGAGCTTTGCCGAGGAAGAGCGCGCCGCTGGGGTAGCCTCCTGCTCCGGCGGAGAGGTGGAGCCCGAGTCTGGGCCGTGATGAGGTAGGATCGGGGAGGGGACTCCGGCGGACCTCGACCTCTGCGGGCCCCTCGGGAGCCGCCCACTCTGGGGAGCCCGCCTGCGCGATGAGCGGTGAGGCGAGGGTGAGAAGCGCGAAGGCGATGTAGAGGATGAACGGCATCGGGCTCTCGCGTAGAGAGTGGCTGCGTCGGCAGGGAGAGGTCCGCTTGGACGTTGCGGGGGCGGGGCTATTCTACGCAGAAGCCGAGGCGATCCGAAGGGGAGGAACCAAGGGTAGCGGTCGGAGATGTTGGAGAACGGGGTGGTGGTCTGAGGACTGGCGATGTAGCATGAACTTCGGGTGGTGGACGCTCGATCGAGAGGAGATGGAAGATGAGGACGGTTCGTACTTTGGTGATCTTCGGGTTTCTGGCAGCTTGCGATACGATGATCGATGAAGACACGATCCTCAGTAGCTCGCTAGGTACAGAGTCAGACACGGACACGGACAGCGACACGGACAGCGACACGGACACGGACACGGACAGCGACACGGACAGCGAC
>REDI01000083.1 GCA_007693595.1 Deltaproteobacteria bacterium
TTGAACGAGCCTGAGCCAGCGCTCGGCGGCGGGTGAACAACTCATGGGGATCTCCGGGGTGGGAGATCAGGTCACCCGGCGCGGCGGTGCTCGGTAGATGCCGGGGCTGTGTGGATACGTGGCGGTCGGCTGGGGCTTGGGATAGGCTCAACGGGTGCTTGATACTTCTATCCCTTCCTTCCCTTCATCGGCTGGGGCTTGAGGCAGGGCATTCGGGCGCTTGATGTTGCGCATAGCTAACAGGAGGAAAACTCGTGCTCTTTCATGGTCAACACTACAGCGAGGGGATCCTCGGATTTCTGGTCGTACACGACCTGAAGAGAGACACCCAGCACCTGTGCACCGTTCGTGTCGACGCGCAGGCCTACGCCTTTCGGCTCGATTTTACCACATTGAATGCGAACTGTGCGGTGCAGCGCTCGTGTACGCGCGTCCGAGGAAACTTCGGTGAGCTCGCCAAGGCCAGCTGGCTGGAGCACTTCGGAAAGGAGAGCGTTCGCGCCCAGCTCCGGGTGAACGGCCGCCCGATGGACCTCACCGCGCATCCGTGCCCTGTGCATCCTGGGAACGTCCTCTTTCACGGATCGAAGGATCTCAGGATCACCGCGATACGGCACGACGGGAATCCGTGGCCTGTCGCCGCCATCGTGGCCGTCGCCGTCTCTGTGGCCATCGTGGCCGCCTCCGTCGCTATCGTCGCGGTCGTTACTACAGACAAGGAGGTCCACATCAAGGCGAGCGGCGCGGGACTCGACATCAGCGTGGACATCGGTCGCGATGGCCAAGGCGGCGACTCGGGCAACAGCGATGGGGGGGAATCGTAATGAAGCACCTCATGTTGTTCGGTCAATGGCTCATCGCCTGCACGATTCTCCTCGTCTGCTTGGTAGTCGTCAGCGTTAGCCTCATGGTGTCGTTCACCGCTGTCACCGGAACCGATCTCTCCCTCTACGTTGAGCGGCCAGCGGCTGAAAACGTTGAAGTAATGGGGTCCGACGGCAAGGCCCTTGAGTTCCACGTTCGCGCGCAGTCGAGAGCGCGCGCGGCGCGCTACGGGGATTGAGGCTCGTCGCCTTGTCGGGCAGAGCGGTGATCAGTGGCGGGGCTCGTCGTGCGCCGGCGAACCTCGGTGTGGGCCTCGAGACGAGGATCACTTTGCTCCCTCAGCTAGCTTGCTTAATGGTGTGATTACATCACCAATAACTGTTCATCTTCCTATGGCTTCATCAGCTTCTTGGGAGTCAGAATCAGTTAACTGTGTTCGGTTAGACGCTGGTCCTGATCCCGCCGGTGGCGGCAGGCCGACGTCGACGCGCTCATCGACCGCATCGCCGCCCGCTGCGAGGCGTGGCTCGCGCGGCACGGGTACGGCGCGGAGACGGAGCGCGACGACGACGATCCAGATGACGCGCTGCCTCTGCTGCAGTCCGCGTCGGTGGCGGGGTGGTCCGCGGCGCGACAGCGCAAGGCCCGCCGGGTCCAGCGGCTCGGGGGAAAGGAGTTCACGCTGCCGCCGCTGTGCACCGCGTCCGAAGGCTACAGCCTGCACGCGGGGGTGCTCATCGGAGCGCGCGACCGCAAGGGGCTGCGCAGGCTCGCGGGCGCCATCGCGAGGCCACCGCTCGCCCTGGCCCGGGTCGAGGCGCTCCCTAGCGACCGGGTTCGCATCCCGCGGCGCCGCCAGGAACGGAGGAGCGCCGAAGCCCGGCGCCGGCGGACGGCAGCGTCCAGCAAGGCGCGGTGACGACGGCGTGGCAGCGCCACGTCGAGGAGACGCAACGCCGCTGGCGAGGTCCGACGCAAGCCGCGCGAGGTGCTCCTCCGTGGAGGTCGGCGCCGCATGGAGGCCGGGTCGCGCCGGGCGGCGAGGCGGCGCTCGGTGAGGCGGAGGTGGTGCCAGACCGTGCGGGCCGAGAGGGTGCCCCAGGCGAGGTGGGGGGAGAGGCGGCTCGACGCATCGGGGCCGGTCAGCGGGCTGCTCATGGGGCCGATGTAGGGCGTGTCGCGGCCGCGGAGGAAGGTGCGCAGGGTCGAGGCCGCCGGGGCGAGGCCCCCTGGCTGGACGTCGACCAGCCGGGGGTCGGGTGTGAAATCGCACAGGGACGAGATCGGGTCACCGTCGATCCCGGCGTCGTCGAGGTGGTCGGGCGCGGGCAGGGGAGGGGGGTTCATCGTCGCTCTATAGCGCCGGGCCCAGCCGTCGCGGTGGGGGTGGGGGCGGCTCACGCCGTCCTGGTCGATCTCGTACCACGGGACCGCCTGGGCGTGGCACCACCGCTTAATGGCGCGATCGCGGGCGTAGGTCCAGCCGTTGCCTGTCTCTTGGTGGGACCAGAGGGCCTCCAGGCCGCCCAGGGGCGCGAGCTCGCGACGAACGGCCTCGAAGGTGGGGACGGCTCGCCCGGATCGCAGGACGACGCGGCCTCCGATCTCCCGCAGGGCCCCGTCGAGCTCGGCGAGGCTCTGGGCGACGAACCGCAGGTGCGCTTGGTCTTAAGGCGGCCGACTCCAGAGGTCGGGCTCGTAGAGGTAGAGCACACAGACCGATCCGCGCCGCGCCGCCTCGAGCAGCGGACGGTGATCGTTCAGGCGAAGATCGCGCTTGAGCCAGACGAGGTGGACACCCACCGAACCTCCCGTTGGTCACGGTATGGCCCTTGCACAGACCAGCCAGTGTTCGAGGCTACCGGACCCCGGTTCTCTGGATCGACGCGGCCTCGTCGTCTGGCGCAGCCGCCGGTGCTCGGTCCGGCTACGACACCCGACCTACCTTGGAGGAGAGATGCACAGCTACCCGTTCACCCTGCACTGGACCGGCAACACCAACGACGAGCCCTTCAACCGTGACGCGGTCGCGACGGCCCCAGGCAAGGCGGGGCTCCGGATCTCGGCCGGCGCGGAGCCCGGCGACCTGACCAAGTGGAACCCCGAGGACCTGCTCGGCGCGAGCCTGGCGATGTGCCACCCCCTCACTTTTCTGGCCCTCGCCAAGAAGGTGGGTCTTGAGGTGCGGGAGGTCACCGGCGCCAACGAGGCCGTGCTCGAGAAGGTCGGCCGCGTGCCCACGGTGACCAAGATCATCCTGCGACCCACGATCACCCTCGGCCCCGACGCCGACGAAAAGAAGGCCGTAGAGATGTACGAGAAGGCGCATAAGTACTGCTACGTCGCCAACTCGATCAAGGCGGAGACCATCATGGAGCCGACCTTTGTGAGGGGGTGAGTGGCGCGTAGCGGGGCGTCGTGCGCAGGAGCGAGATCGCCCGATCTCATCGAGTGATACGCCTGTGTTCAACACCAACATGCCTCGCACCCCGAAAACTTGCAAGGTCAGCCCCTAAATACCAACGAGCGCGGCCGGCAGCTTGGCGAGCGCCTCGGGCTCGATTCACCTCGTGGCTGCCCTTTCAGGCACGGGCGGCGCCTCGCGCCGGAGCGTCTCGCGCATGCGCACGGCGACCATGACGCCAGAGGCGAAGGTCAGGGCGGCGATGGTGAGTGTGGCAGCCGAGAGGCCGAAGGCGTCGGCCACGATGCCGGCGAGCAGCGCCCCGACGGCGTAGCCCATGTCCCGCCACAGCCGGTACACGCCGACCGACGAGGCCCGCCAGCTCGGGTGGGCGACGTCGCCGATCGCGGCGAGCAGCGTGGGGTAGACCATCGCGGTCCCCAGGCCAAGCAGCACCGTGCCGGCCACGAACACGGCGAAGCTCGAGCCCAGCGCGATGCCCACGATGCCCGCGGCCTGCGTCCACATGCCGGCGACGATCAGGCCCTTGCGGCCTATGCGATCCGACCAGGCGCCGGTGACGAGCTGCGCCATGCCCCACACCGCCGGGTAGATCGCCGCCAGCCAGCCGATCTGCTGGAGCGACATGTTCGCGGCGGCGAACACGAGCGGGAACAGGCCCCACGCCATGCCGTCATTGAGATTATTGACCAGGCCCGCCTGGCTCACCGACGACAGGTCGGGGTCGGTGAAGCTGGTGCGGGCGATGACCTCGCGCTGCGTCAGGGTGTCGCGCGCCGCCGTGCCTGCGATCTTCGACTCGAGGGTCACGTATTGCAGGGTCTCCCGGACCGCGAACACCGAGAGTAGCGTGCCCAGGACCACGAAGCCGACGCCAAGGTAGAAGGGCTGGGGCCGCAGGCCGACCTCGGCTGCGATGAAGCCGGTCGCCAAGGCTGACAGCGCGACCGCGAAGTAGCCGGCGAACTCGTTGAGCCCCATGGCGAGGCCGCGGTTCTTCGGTCCGGCGAGGTCGATCTTCATGATGACCGTGGTCGACCACGTGAGCCCCTGGCTGACGCCGAGCAGCGCGTTGGCCGCGAGGATCCAAGACCACGACGGGGCCCACATCAACAAGAACGGCACCGGCGCGGCGACGAGCCAGCCGGCGATGAGCACAGTCTTTCGCCCAAAGCGATCGGACCACCGGCCGGCGAAGTAGTTGGTCAGCGCTTTGGTGACGCCGAACACCACGATGAACGAGAGGATCGCCGTGCGCGCAGCGAGCTGGAACTCGTCCTCCGCGATGGCGGGCAGGATGCTGCGCTCCATGCCGACCATGGCGCCGACGAAGGCGTTGACGACGACGAGTAGGGAGAACTGCGCCCAGTTCTCGCGCAGTCCGAGCTGGATGGTGGGCTTGCTCATGCGGGGGCTCCTGCGAGGCTGTGGACGGAGATGTCGGTGCGCCGCGCGTCGAAGCCGAGCGCGCGCAGGCGCCGAACGGCCTCGGCAGAGAGCGTGCAGAACGGCCCTCGGCAGTAGGCGACGATAGTGCGGTCGCGGGCGAGCTCGCCGAGCCGCGACTCGAGCAGCGGCAGCGGCACCGAGATCGCGCCGGGCAGGTGACCCTCGGCGAACTCCGGTTCAGGGCGCACGTCGAGCAGCGTGACGTCGCCGGCGCGCAGGCGCTCGAGCAGCGTGTCGCGGTCGACCGGCTCGAGGCCGGCGGGGTCGTCGAAGAACTCCCGCGTCAGCTTCTCGAGCCCCGCGATGTGCTGGGCCGCGACCGCTTGGAGGTGCACGAGCAGCGCGGCGACGTCAGCGCCCGCGATGGAGTAGACGATGTGCAGGCCGTCCCGCTCAGTGGTCACCAGCTGCGCGCGCTTGAGCGCCTGTAGGTGGTGCGACGTGTTCGCCACCGACTGATCGATCTCGCGGGCGAGCAACTCCACCGTCCGTGGCGCTTGGGCCAGAAGCTCCAGGATCTCGAGACGAGCGGGGCTCGAAAGCGCCTTGCCGACCTCGGCGAGGTGGGCGTAGGCGGCGTTCTTGAAGGTTCGGGACTTGGACTTCGACATGCGTACCTCAAGTAATCAAGTGAACACTTGAATAAGATCCATGCCTCAGGAAGTCAAGCCTCGGAAGGCGCAGGACACGCGGGTCACACTAAAAGGTACGCCAAAGCATCATTATGCTGCGACGGCGCCATCGCGGTCTCCGCATGGACCTCCCTCCGACCGGCGCGCCGCTCTCGTTCTTGGTCGAAAACCGAGATTCTCGAACGTAGCCCCCGTCACGATCACGCGTAAATGCTACCGTTTCGCGCCCAGGCCCGTCACGCGCCCCGGAGAGCGTCGGGCCCTCGCAGCGCCCACTCCTGACGGTGGCCTGCGTGGCGGGTGTGGCGGCGATGAGCACCACATCGGCCCCGTCGCCCCAGTCGCCTGAGCGCTGGTGGCCATCGAGTCCTCGGCACTGCTGCTGATGGTGCGGTCGGCTCGCCGCCTCGCGCCGAAGCCGGGGCTAGAACACCGCCTCGCCAGGCAGCGCCGAGGCCTGCCGGATCCAGTCTGACATTCGCTCGACGTCGAGGCCCTCGCCTTCACGGATGTTCAGGTAGCGGACCCCCTGCTGCTTGGAGGCCACCGGCGGCAGGGGCTTTAGGGAGCCGCCGTTGAGGAACGAGACCTGGACGTGTCGCTTGTAGCAGTACATGCAGAGAAACCAGCCCCGACCCTCGACCCCGTAGAACGGCGTGTTCCACCGGACGGCCTTGCGGACGCCCTGGACGAGGTCCGTGACGAGGGCATCGAGTTGCACACCGATCTCGTGCTTCCATCCAGGCATCGCGGTGATGCACTGCTGGACGGGTTGCTCACCGTCTCCCTTGTGGATCTGGGGGTTGCCGCTCGACAGCAGCTTGGGTGACGAGGTCGTGGAACGCTCATCGGCCATCGGCCACGCTCCTTGTGGTCGAGCGCCTCAAGGGGGACCCCGGGGCGTTGGTGAAGGTGAAGGCCGCGTAACCGATTCGAGGGCGCCCTCAAGCGCGCCCTCTGACCAGGGCGGGCGCCGAAGGGCCCTAGGCTGACCACGTCCACCCGTTCGGTGACGTTCGTGATCGAGCTCGGCGCGGTGGCGATGGCGGGCCGAGTCGTCGCCGGCCTCGGCTGCCCGGGTGGAGGGCCCGAAGTAGGTGAGGAAGACCTCGACCGCGTGGTCCACCGAGCGGTAGTACTGCAGCGCCGTGCGGCGCTCGCTCTCGATGGCGCGGACGCCGTCTCCCAGGAGCGCCTGCATGGTCGGCCCCGGGAACCCGTCAGGTGATGCAGCCCTACAAAGACGTCTCCCAGTTCTTCCCGGCCGTGAACACGCGAAGGACGGTCACAGTCTCGT
>REDI01000011.1 GCA_007693595.1 Deltaproteobacteria bacterium
GTGTCGGTGTCCGTGTCGGTGTCCGTGTCGGTGTCCGTGTCGGTGTCCGTGTCGGCCTCGGTGCTCAGGAGAGTGTCCTGACTATCATCGGGGTTACACGCGAAGAACGACAAGGTTAGCAGCAGAAGCGGTAACTTCTTCATGGGGATCCTCCATCTTTGTGGTGTCCCTGCATACCTGACGAGCGCGCCCATGGCAACATCGAACCCGCCTTCGGAGTGTTCGTTCCCGAGCTTAGCGCCCTATCCCGATGGTCGAGCGGGGTGCGGAGCGCCGCGCCAAGATCGCTGCTCTACTCCCGCGGGGGAGCGACGAAGAAGCTCATGCCCCCATGCCCGGAGTATGGCGTTCCCTCGGCGTCGGCGTAGGGGATCACTCGATCGAGCGAAGCCTCCTGCACGCCCATGGGGGCGCTCGGGTCCCCCGACAATCGGGCGACGCGCGTGCCGTTGCCGGTCCACAAAGCTCCCTCTGGATCGAGGGCCACGAGGTAAGCCCGCTCCAGCTCGGTGACGAGGTAGGCGTCGGGCTGCGGAGACACGACGCCCTCGAGGGTACGAGCCCCGTCGAAGCGGCTGATGTAGGACGCGTCTCGGCTGCCGACGTAGAGTCGCCCCTCGCCATCGACCGCCACGTCGCCAGCACGGTGGAAGGTGCGGCTCGAGAGGTCGGGGCCGTCGGTGGCGTCGGCCGAGCTGAGCTGGGCCGCCGGAACGAGGGCCGTATGGTTCCCATCGTTGAGCGACGCCACCTGGGCGATCCGGGTGATGGTATCGGCTTCGTAGTCAACCACCCACAGATCGCCCGAGGGATCGATGTGCAGCGCGTCGATGTCGGCCCAGGGAGTGACGCCGGGCCCGCTGACTCTGATCACCACATCCGCCTCGAGGTCTACCTCGCCAACGATCGATGTTGCGTCTCGTAAACCGAGCACACGACCATGGGTGCCGTCGCCCACCCAGAGCGTGCCCTCGGCGTCGAAGGCCACGCCGCAGGATGAGTTGATCGCGGAGCTGCCGACATCTCCGATGAAGGGTTGTTCCCCCCCTTCGATGAGCCCGGCCAGGGTGTAGACCCCAACCACCGGGAAGCTGGCATCGGCGATGTAGACGCGCTCGTCGGGGCCCACACCCACACCACAAGGCCGCGCGGCGAAGGTGAACTCGAGCGTGGAGCGATGCACCATCGCGCTCAGATCGTCCGGGGTCCCGAAGAGCTCGACCGTGCGGTTCGAGAAGTCGGAGAGCGCCAGGTAGGTCCCAGGGAGGCCCGGCATCGTTGAGACGCTGTCGCTGTCGCTGTCGCTGCCGCTGTCGCCTTCGGAGGCGCCCGTGGTCGACGATGCGCGGGTCCCGGTGTGGGTTGTCGTCTCGGTATCGGCCGAGGGACCCCCGCAAGACAGGAAGAACACGGCGAGGACACCGGGGAAGAGAACAGAGAGACGGGAGGCCATGGTCGAGCTCCTGGGACCGCGACAGCGCGAGGATGAGCTAGGATAGCTCAGAAATCGGGACTGTCTACCCCATCCGTGCCCCTCGGATCCTTCCGCGTGCATCCCGCGCGCGCGAGGCCCGGCCATCGCACAGCGTGCTGGTCCCCAGATCGCGGCGAGCCCGACCTCTCCCTCGCGCTCCGGGGGCGATCCCCATCGCGGAGTGGAGGAGGGGGACGTCGTTGTCCCTGCCAGCGGCTCCGCACGACCAGGTCGGCGGGAACCCTGGGGAGCACCACGCGGCTCACCCTCTAACGAGGTTATCCCGGCGTAACGCGCATTCATGAACAACAGATCCAAATCTCTGCTAGTCGGTTACACTGTCGTGCACGGAGGTGCGATGCTCCCGCTCTTGCTCAGCCTCGCCATGGCCAACGATCTCGCTGTCACCTCGGTCGACATCCAGAACACCGGCCAAGGTGCTCCCAACGACTGCAACAACATCGTCCACCCGATCAGCACGACCGCGACCTTCTCGATCACCAACAGCGTGGCCTACCTCGACGAGCTTCGCGACATCCGGCTCGATCTCGAAGGCTTCCACGGGACCTGCGACATGATCCTGGATCGCGCGCGGATCATCTATAACGGCGAGGTCCTCTGGGAGGAGGAACTGAGCATCCTCAGCCAAGACCGCCCGGGTCAGGCCTGGCACATCAACGAGACCCTGTGGCTCGATGACCTCCCCCGGGTTGTGTCGGATGGAGAGGCGACGATCGTGCAGCTCGTGGTGGAGGGCCGCGGGAGCTATTCTTCGGCGCGGGTCCGAGGACGCCTCCGAGCCAACCTGGTCTACGGTCGCGACTGGGACGGCGATGGCTACCCGAGCGAGGTCCTCTTCGACTGCGACTCCGTCTGCCCGCCCGACCTTGAGGAGGCCGACGGCGGGTGTCTGTGCGACTGCGACGACGACGACCCGAACGTCTACCCCGGCGCCACCGAGATCCCCGGCGATGGCATCGACCAGAGCTGCTCCGACACCGAGCTGTGCTACGAGAACCGCGACGGCGACGACTACCGAACCGACGAGCTCCGAGAGTCCCAACCCGGCGACATCGCGTGTGAGGGCGACGAGCTCGCGCTCGCGGCCGTGCTGAGCGGCGACTGCAACGACGACGACCCCACCGTCTACCCTGACGCCGACGAGATCCCCTACGACCGGATCGATCAGAGCTGCAACGAGCAGGACCTTCTCGACCGGGATGGCGACAACTTCGCGGGCATCGAGCGCGCTGCCTGGGAGGCCCTGCCCGATCCCGATGGCCTTAGCTGGCCCGGCCACCTCGACCCGCGCGAGGACTGCGACGACGACGACCCGAACGTCTACCCCGGCGCCACCGAGATCCCCGGCGACGGGATCGACCAGAGCTGCTCCGGCACCGAGCTGTGCTTCGTCAACAAGGACGGCGATCCGTTCCGCATCGACGAGACCCTCGAGTCCGCCGAAGGCGACATCGGCTGCGACGCCCCTGGGCTGGCCCTGGCCGTCATCCCCCCCGGCGACTGCGACGACAACGACCCGAACGTCTACCCCGGCGCCCCCGAGATCCCCGGCGATGGCATCGACCAGAGCTGCTCCGGCACCGAGCTGTGCTTCGTCAACAAGGACGGCGATCCGTTCCGCATCGACGAAACCCTGGAGTCCGCCGAAGGCGACATCGTCTGCGGGGCCCCTGGGCTAGCCTTGGCCGTCGTGCCCCCTGGCGACTGCGACGACACCAACCCGAACATCTACCCCGGAGCCACCGAGATCCCCGGCGATGGCGTCGACCAGAGCTGCTCCGGCACCGAGCTGTGCTTTCAGAACCGCGACGGCGACGGCTTCCGCACGGCGCTGACCACCGAGTCCGCGCCCGGCGACCTCACGTGTGCCGCCGACGGCCTCGCTCTGGCCTCCCTCCCTAGCGACGACTGCGACGACGAAGACCCCACGGTCTATCCCGGTGCCGAGGAGATCGTCGCCGACGGGATCGATCAGAGCTGCACCAACACCGAGCTCTGCTACCAAGACCGAGACCTCGACGGCTGGCGCACCGAGGTCATCCAAGAGTCGGAGCCGGGCGACATTCGCTGCGAGGATCTCGGGCTGGCGCTCGCGATCGTGCCGACCCTCGACTGCGACGATGACGACCCCACCATCCATCCTGGCGCCACCGAGACCCCTGGCGATGGCATCGATCAGAACTGCAGCGGCACCGAGCTGTGCTTCGAAGATCTGGACCAAGACGGCTGGCGGACCGGCAACGTCCAGGAGTCCCGCCCCGGCGATCTGGGCTGCACCGAAGCCAGCCTGACGCTGCTCACCGTCCCCGACGGCGACTGCGACGACAGCGACCCCCTGATCCACCCCGGTGCCGAAGAGATCTGGTACGACGGCATCGATCAAGACTGCGATGGGTGGTCGGACTTCGACCCCGATCGCGACGGACGAATCTGGCCCGACTACGCCGAGCGAGATGCCGACTTCTTCGCAAGCCACGAGCTGAGCCCGACCACGATCAGCACAGACGACTGCTACGACGAATACGACTCCCCGCTCATCGCGGACGAAGGCCCTCTCGACCCCCAAGACATCCCCCGGACGCGGGATTGGTACAACGGCGTGGACGATGACTGCAGCGCCTTACAGGTCGTGATCGCAAACGGCGAGATCGTCGAGGGTGCCCTGGTCAATGACTTCGATCAGGACGGTGATGGCTTCCTCAAGCGCGAGATCACCCTCGAGACCTTCCTTGCCTACGTCGAACGCTATGCAGAGTCCACCCGCGCCCCACACCACGAGCGGCTCGATCCACCCCCCAGGGGCGACAGCCCGATGCGCGAGGTCTTCCTCGCGACCTTCGGCCCGGATCGCGAGGCGTGGGAGGCCTGGTACGAGGCGCACAAGGGCGACTGCAACGACCTCGACCCCCAGAACTTCCCCGGCAGCGGAACCGTAGACGACGACTGCAACGAGATCCCCCCCGACCGCGGACGTCGCACGTTGCCCGACGAGGAGCTGGCCAACCCCCTCGCGGCGGGCTGCGCCTGCGACGCCTCGGGGCAGCCCATCGGCTGGTTCAGCGTGTTCGGCCTGCTCGCGGCCCTCGTCCTCCGCCGCAAGAGCGCGGCTCGCACCTGAAGCCTCGGCCTTCGTGAGCCGGCCCACCTTGCCCTCGACCCGGCGGCGCTTACCCTACGGACAGCGTTCGGCGCTCCAATGTTCAAGGTGTTTTGAACACATTGCACCCCCTCCGATCAGTCGCCACCCCATCCTCTCTTCCCCAGGAGAACCCATGGTCTCTGAGATCTTCGACCCCGAGGCCTGGGAGCCGGTCGCGGGACTGACCTTCCAGGACCTCACCTATCACCGGGCCAAGGATCAAGGCACGGTGCGCATCGCCTTCAACCGGCCCGAGGTGCGCAACGCCTTCCGGCCTCAGACCGTGGACGAGCTGTACGTCGCCCTCGACCACGCCCGGCAGCAGGCTGATGTGGGCTGTGTTCTGCTCACCGGCAACGGGCCCTCTCCTCGCGACGGGGGCTGGTCCTTCTGCTCGGGAGGGGACCAACGGGTACGGGGGGCCGACGGCTACCGATACGACCCGACCGACGCGAGCGATGGTTCGGAGCGCTCGGCCCGTGCCCGGCTCGGTCGTCTGCACATCCTCGAGGTGCAGCGGCTCATCCGCTTCATGCCCAAAGTGGTGATCGCGGTCGTGCCCGGCTGGGCCGTCGGGGGCGGACACAGCCTGCACGTGGTCTGCGATCTCACCCTGGCGAGCGCCGAGCACGCGATCTTCAAGCAGACCGACCCCGACGTGGCGAGCTTCGACAGCGGCTACGGCTCGGCCCTGCTCGCGCGGCAGGTCGGCCAGAAGCGAGCCCGCGAAGTCTTCTTCTTGGGTCTCGACATCTCGGCCCAGCAAGCCTTGCAGATGGGCATGGTCAACGCGGTCGTGCCCCACCGTGAGCTCGAGCAGAAGGCGCTCGCGTGGGGCCGGATCATCAACAGCAAGAGCCCGACGGCCATGCGGATGCTCAAGTACGGCTTCAACCTTCCCGACGACGGACTGGTCGGTCAGCAGCTCTTCGCTGGCGAGGCCACCCGGCTGGCCTACGGGACCGAGGAAGCCAGGGAGGGGCGTGACGCCTTCCTCGAGAAGCGCCCCCAAGACTATACCAAGTTCCCTTGGCACTACTGAGGCCTCATGGACGTCTGCGCGCCCTCGCCCGTGACTTCCTTAGGGGTCGAGCTCCGAGAGCTTCGCCGGTTCCTACCGGCGGCCAGGGACCTCGGGCCGCTCCTATACCGCCGCGACCCTCAGACCGGCGAGGAGCTCTTGGCGGCCGGAGAGGCCCAGGACCTGACCGCGCCTTCCCTGCGAGGCACGCTGGACCGACTGCGCGGGGCCGCGGCGCCCATGGGGATCAGCTGGACCGCCTTCGATCCTTCCCCCCCCACCTTCGATGACGCGGACCTCCCCTCGTGGGAGGCCTTTCCCCGGCGACGGTCCTTCCTGCCGGGGATCCTCTTACGACGCCGCGCGGGACGCTCCACCGCCTGGACGGCCTCGCCCCGCTGGGAGCGCGCGCTTCACACCCTGATGCGTCGGGTCGATTCCCCGTCGGCAGGCACAGGGCACCCGCTCCAAAGGCGAGCCCTCCCCCAAGATGAAGAGGCCTTCCGGCGTGCAGCCGCCGCCTTCATCGCGGGCCACCCCTTCGACAAGGTGGTGCTGAGCCGCCGCTGCCTGCTGCAATCCGCGCACGACCTCACCGATCCCGCCCGACTGATCAGACTGCTCGACGTGCTCGATGCCGCCCATCCCACCTCCACCCTCTTCGCCCTGTCGAGCAGCCCGAACGGTCCGGTCTTCATCGGTGCCACGCCGGAGCTCCTCGCGCTCGGAGAGGGCCGGGCGGTGCACACCATCGCTCTCGCCGGGACGACCCGCGCCTGCCCGGCTGGCCCCGAACAGGCCGAGGCCACCCTGCTCAAGAGCCGAAAAGACCTCAAGGAGCACCGGATCGTCGTCGATAGGATCCGCGCCGAGCTCGAGGGGATGACCACGCGCTTGCGGGTGCAAGCCAGCCCGCGCCTGCGGCGGCTGCCACATCTCGCCCACCTCGAGACCCCCATCTACGGCCGCCTACGCCCCGGATATACCCTGGCCGACGCCGTGGACGCGCTGCACCCTACCCCTGCCGTATGCGGGCTGCCGCGCGCGCGGGCCCGCGCCTTCATCGCTCGCGCCGAGCCCTTCGACCGCGGGCTGTACGCAGGCACCTTCGGCTGGCTGAACCCACAGGGCGAGGGGCGCTTCGACGTGGCGCTCCGATGCGCTCTGATCCAGGGCCAGCAGGCCCTCCTCTTCGCGGGGGCGGGCATCACCGACGAGAGCGAGGTCGACCTCGAGTGGAGCGAGACCGAGCGCAAGCTGACCGCCATGCGTCGGGCCTTCGAGGTGGCCTCGTGATCCCCCACGTCAACGCCCTCTGGGCGCGGGCCCTCGTCGAGGAGCTGGCCCGCTGCGGCGTGCGCGACGCATGCATCGCCCCTGGTTCTCGCTCCACCCCGCTGGTCGAGGCCTTCGCGCGACATCCCGCGATCCAAGACCACCCGATCGTCGACGAGCGAACCGCGGCCTTCTTCGCCCTGGGCCGCGCCTTGGCGACCCGACGAGCGGTCGCCCTGGTCTGCACCTCGGGCACCGCCGCAGCCAACGTCCTGCCCGCCGTGTGCGAGGCCTCCCACGCTGGCGTGCCCTTGATCGTGCTCACCGCCGATCGCCCTCCCCATCTCCAGGACTGCGGCGCCTCTCAGGCCATGAACCAGATGCGTCTGTTCGGGCACTTCGTCCGCTTCTTCCACCAGGTCGACCAGCCCGAACCGACCCCAGAGAAGCTGCGCTACCTGCGCTCGCTCGCCTGCCGCGCCGTGCACCTCGCGACCGGCCCCGATCCCGGCCCCGTCCACCTCAACCTTCCCTTCCGCAAGCCGCTCGCCCCGACCCCTGTGCCTGCCGGCCACCGCGACGGGATCGATCCCGAGCTCGAAGTCAAGGATCCCATCGCGGTGCGCGGCAGGCCCGACGGCGCGCCTTACCTGCGGTCGACGACGGGCGTGCGCCTCCCCGAGCGCGCGGAGGTCGACGCCCTCTGGGCCCGGCTCCATCGCGCCGAGCGTCCCCTCGTCTTCGCCGGGGCCGATCCCCGCGGGGTGGACTACGCGCGACCCCTCTCCGCGCTGGCCCGCGCCTTGGGGATCCCAGTGATCGCCGAGCCGACCTCGGGGCTGCTCGGCCATCCCGATGTCCTCGCCTGCGGAGACGCCCTCCTGAGCGGTCCCCTCCACCAGCACCTGGAGCCACCCGACCTGATCTTGCGTACCGGACGCTCCCCCCTGGGCTGGAGCGCCGCCGCCCGCCTCCGAGGCTGGTCGGACGCCGAGCACATCGCGATCAGCGCCCCGACGACCCTCTTCGACCCAGATCACCTCGTGTCCTGGCACCTTGGCTGCGATCAGACCTCCCTCTTCGAGGCCCTCCTCGCCCGCGCAAGCACCGACCCCGCCGCGCCCTCGTCCTGGCTCCGCGCTCACCTGGACGCCGAGCACCAGGCCCGCCGCGCCTTGGAGATCTCCTTTTACGAGGACGATCGCCCGCTCACCACCCCCGACGCCTGGGATGTGATCGGCCAGACCTTGACCGAGGGATCGGCGCTCTTCGTGTCGAGCAGCATGCCGATCCGAGACCTCGACACCTTCGCGGCCCGGCTACGTCACCCCCCCCAGATCTTCGCGAACCGTGGCCTCAACGGCATCGACGGCGTGATCGCCACCGGCCTGGGGCTCGCCTCCGCCCACCCCGGCCCAACGGTGATCGTGGTCGGCGATGTCGCGTTTCGGCACGATCGAAGCGCGGTGCTGCTGGCCGAAGAGCTGGGCCTGAGCGCCACCTTGATCGTGCTCGACAACGGCGGCGGGGCCATCTTCGAGCAGCTCCCCATCGCCGATCACGATCGATCGCTCTTCGACAAGCACTTCGCTTCGAGGGACCATCGGGGGCTCTCGTCGTCGCACCTGCCCCTCTCGGGTCATGCCGCGCCGACGACCCGCGCGACGCTCGCCCAGGCGCTGGGCACGAGGGGCGAGGGCCTTCACCTCATCCACGTCCGGACCGACAGCGTCCGGGATCAGGCGGCGCGCACCACCCTCCGCGAAGCCGCAGGGGGCGCCTGATGTCCAGCGTCGTTCCCGGCTCCCCGCGCGCCTGGATCCTCGCGGCGCGTCCCAAGACCCTCCCGGCAGCCATCGTGCCGGTGATGGTGGGGACCTCGGTGGCATACGCCCACGGCGAAGCGGCCCTTCTCCCCGCCTTCGCCGCCCTGCTCGGAGCGCTGCTCATCCAGATCGGCACGAACTTCGCCAACGACTACTTCGACTTCGCCTCCGGCGCCGACACCGCCAAGCGCCTGGGCCCCACCCGCGCGGTCCAAGCAGGTCTGCTCCACGCCAACGCCGTGAAGGGCGCGACCGCCTTGAGCTTCGGCCTGGCGGGACTGGTGGGGCTGTACCTGGTCGCTGTCGCGGGCTGGCCGATCGCCGTGATCGGCGTGCTGTCCATTCTCTCGGGGCTCGCTTATACGGGCGGGCCCTACCCCCTGGGCTACCACGCTCTCGGCGACCTCTTCGTCTTCCTCTTCTTCGGGCTCATCGCCGTGACCGGCACGCACTACGTGCAGGCCGTCACCTTCTCGTTCGAGGCGCTGACCGCCTCGGTTCCCATCGGGCTGCTCGCGACGGCGATCCTGGTGGTGAACAACTACCGCGACCTCAAGACCGACGCCGAGGCCGGCAAAAACACCCTGGCGGTGCGCATCGGGCGACGAGCGACCCGCGCCTTCTACCTTGCCCTCTTGCTGGGCGCCTACGCTGTGCCGGTGGGCCAGGTGCTCGCGGGAGGGAGGATCGCGCTGCTGCTTCCCCTCGTGACCCTGCCTCTCGCCCTGCTGTTGGCTCGAGGGCTGGGGCACCGAGAGGGGGCGCAGCTCAACCCTCTGCTCGCCCGCACCGCCGCTTTGATGGCTAGCTACGGACTTCTCTATGCGATCGGATGGGTCCTGTGATCGCCCTACCGCCCCCCGAGCGCATCCGCTGGACCCGCCACAGCCTTCCGCTTCGCAGACCCTTCCGCACCGGCGCCCACACCACCACCGCCCGAGAGGTGCTGCTCCTCCAGATCGACCGCCGCCTCGACGGGCAGCTCATCCGCGGCTTCGGCGAGGCAGCCCCCCTGCCGGGCTGGTCTAAGGAAGGCCTCGACGAGGTGGTCGCTCACCTCGAGGGCAAGACGGGCGCCGCGCCTCCCTCTCTGGCCTTCGGGCTAGAGCTGGCGGCCCTCGACGCTCTGGCTCGCCACCGCGCGGTCCCCCTGTACCAGCTCTTGGGCGAGCTCCTGGGCACCCGCCCCCACGAGCCTCCCACCCTCGCTCTTCAGGCACCGATCCCGCTCGCATCCCCCCGAGCGACCGCCGACGCCGCCCGAGATTCGGTCCAGCGTGGTTTCCACACCCTCAAGCTGAAACTCTCGGGTCGGCTCCTCGAGGATCAGGCACGGGTCGAGGCGGTGCGGGCCGCCTGCCCAGATGCCCTGCTCCGCCTGGACGCCAACGGGAGCTATCTGCCCGACGATGCGCGTCGCCTCTTGAAAGGCCTCGAGGGCTTGGGGATCGATCTCTTCGAGGAGCCTGTTCCCGCCGACCTCGCCGACGCCCACGCCATGTTGCGTGCCGGAAGTCGGATCCCGCTGGCGGCCGACGAGCGGTGCAGCCCCCCCGAGCGCGGCCTGGCGCTGATCGAGGGGGATCAGATCGACGCGGTCGTGCTCAAGCCCTCCTCCCTGGGCGGCCTCCTGCCTGCCGCGCGCCTGGCCCACGCCGCCGCTGCGCGAGGGATCCGGGTCGTGCTGAGCACCCTGCTCGACGGGGCGGTGGGGCGGCACGGGATCGCCCACCTCGGCGTCGCCCTTGGGCTCGCAGGCCCGCACGGACTGGGCACAGGTGGGCTCTTCTCCCGGGACCTCTGCCGGCTTCCCGACCGGATCGAACAGGGCGTCCTGCACTTGCACCCAGGCCCCGGCCTGGGGTTCGAGCCGGAGGGGCTCCCATGAGCCGCTGGATCCAGGAGCACGCCCTGGCGCGTCCCCAAGCCCTCGCCCTCACCACCGAGGCCGGCGACGTGCTCACCTACGCCGATCTCTGCGAGGCGGCGGCCCGATGGGCGGCAGTGCTGGCAGGACGCGGGATCGGGCCCGGCGATCGGGTGGCCATCCGCGCCCCGAATCATCTGCGCTGGGTCCTCGCGGCGCACGCCATCTGGTGGCGAGGCGCGACCCTCGTGCCCCTGCACCCTCGCGCAACCCGCCCCGAGCTCGACCGCCTCCGGGACCACGTACCGCTGGACGCGGAGCTGGACGCGAGCGATCTCCAAGGCCTTCACGAGCGAGCGCGGACCGCCCCACCCCTCGCCCCTCCCCTCCTCGACGACGAGGCGGTGCTCACCGTGCTCTTCACCTCGGGCAGCTCGGGGATCCCGCGCGCCGTCCCCCACACCCTCGCGCACCATCGCGCCAGCGCCCTGGCTTCAAGCCAACGCCTGGGGCGCGACCCCAGGGATCGCTGGCTGTGCTGCCTGCCCTTGTGCCACACCGGCGGGCTCGCCATCGTCCTCCGCAGCGCCTTGTACGGCACGGCGGTCCACCTGATGCCGGTCTTCGAACCCGACCGGGTCTTCGAGCGCCTCCGGCGGACCCCCCTCACCCTGGCCTCCTTCGTTCCGACCATGTTGCGCCGGCTCCTCGATCGCCCCCCTCCTGCGATCGAGCACACCCTCCGCGCCGTCCTGATCGGAGGGGGTCCCATCGATCCCGCCGAGCTCGTCCGCGCCCGCGAGGCCGGGCTACCCGTGGTGCCCACCTACGGCATGACCGAGGCCGCCTCCCAGATCACGACCCTTCACCCCGCAGCCCCCATCGAGGACATGACGACGGTGGGCCACCCGCTACCCGGCGTTGAGCTGCGAATCGTAGACGGCGAGATCCGCGTGCGGGGCCCCATGCTCACCCCGGGCTACCTCAACGCGCCCACCCCCCGCGACGAGGCGGGCTTCTTTCGCACCGGCGATCGGGGATCGCTCCGCGACGACGGAGCCCTGTTCCTCTCCTACCGCGGATCCGACCTGATCCTCACCGGCGGCGAGAACGTCACCCCTCTCGAGGTCGAGGCCACCCTGCGACGCGCCCCCATGATCGCGGACGCCGCCGTCTTTGGCTTGGAGGACCCGGAGTGGGGCGAGGTGGTGGCCGCCGCCGTCGTGCCCCGACCTCGCCCGCCCTCCGACACCCTGATCTCGAGCCTCGAGGACCACTGTCGCGCCAGTCTCGCCGCCTACAAGGTGCCCCGTCGATGGTTTCTACTCGACGAGCTGCCCCTCACCCCGACCGGCAAAGTTCACCGTCGCGCCCTACGCGAGCGCTTCTCTGAGCCCCCAAGGAGGTCCCAGCCATGAACCACCCTCCCACCCATGCCAAGGTTCTAGAGGGCGACGCCGCCTTCCCGCGGGTCGCACGCCGTGCAGGCCAACGCACGATCCCCGTCTCGTTCGGAGGGGTCCTGATCGGTGGGCGAGGCTTCGCCGTGATCGCCGGCCCTTGCTCCGTCGAAGGTCCCGAGCAGATCCACACCGCCGCGAGCGAGGTGGCCCGGCGCGGCGCCGATGTTCTTCGAGGGGGGGCCTTCAAGCCGCGCACTTCTCCCTACAGCTTCCAGGGGCTCGGTCTAGAGGGGCTCGCGATGATGCGCGAGGCCGCCGACGCCCACGGCCTACCCCTGGTGACCGAGGTCCTGACCCCCGAACGGGTCGAGGCCATGGCGCCACAGGTCGACGCCTTCCAGGTAGGCGCCCGGAACATGCACAACACCGCCTTGCTGCACGCCCTGGGCGCCACCGAGCGCCCGATCCTGCTCAAGCGGGGCTTCGGCTCGACCCTGACCGAGTGGCTGCTCGCCGCCGAGCACATCGCCAGCGCCGGGAACGAGCGCATCGTCCTTTGTGAGCGGGGGATCCGAGCCTTCGGCACCGAGACACGGTTCACCCTCGATCTCGCGGGCGCGCTTTGGGCCCAGGATCAAAGCCATCTACCCGTGATCGTCGACCCTTCCCATGCCATCGGGCAGCCCTCCCTGATCCCCCGCGCCGCCGCAGCCGTGCTCGCTGCGGGCCTCGACGGTCTGATGGTCGAGGTCCACCCCTCCCCCGAAGAGGCCCTCAGCGACGGCGCCCAAGCCCTCACCCTCGATCGCTTCGAGGCCATGATGCGGGACCTGAAGACCCTCGACGCTCGCCGACCCCTGATCGCGTGGGGGGAGCGGAGCGAGGAGGGAGGGAGAGGCTGAGGGACGAGGTCTGACTCCGAGCCCACCGTAGTCGCTTGAGTTGCGGGCCGAGCAGACCGAAGTCGCTTGAGTTGCGGCTCGCCCCACCGGCATCGCCCCTGACGCGGAGGGTGGGCACGAACCAAACCACTTTTTTCACTAGAGTTCTTGTGGAAGGCCGCAACTCAGCGGACTACGGTCCCCGAGGGCCGCAACTCAGCGGACTACGGTCCCCGAGGGCCGCAACTCAGCGGACTACGGTCCCCGAAGGGTGCCAGGAGGTGTAGCGTTCGCAGGAAGACCCTGAAAAGAGCAGTCCTGGTCTCGGTGTCTCTGGTGCTCGCGACGATCCTTCTGCGCTGGATCATGCTCCGGTCCACGGAGCCCGTGGTCGAGGCTCCTCCGCTCATCACCCTCCCCTCCGAGCCCCCTGGCAGATCGGCCCGCTCGAAGGGGGTCGAGCCCTTGAGGCCAGCGCGCCCCGCCACCGCAAGGAGAGGGATGGACGACCACCATGATGAGGATGAACCCTCGGTATGGTTCGATCATCGCGGTCGCGAGATCCCGATCGTCGTCTGTGAGGTCTTCGCACCCGAGGTCCCCGATCGCCACGAGGAGCTGGAGCGGATCTCGGGACCCGCTCCAGAGAACGCGATCCTTCAATATAACTCCGAAGGGCGTGCCTTCTCCGCCGGCGGCTTGCTGGGGGGAGGGGTTCTCGAGTTTGGAGACTACCAGGGGTTCAACCAGGCGCATCTTCTGGTCGATGGTTTTCAGCCAACCTCCATCCGCTGGGAAGATGGGCGCTGCACCGCCCCCATTCGACTGGAGCCTGCCGCGATCGTTGAGGGCATCGTCACAGCACCCGAAGGAGATCCCGCCTACGGGGAGTTCGGGATCCAGGGCACGGGCGCGTGTGCACAGTCGGAGGCCATGGTCGAAGAGGACGGAACCTTCCTGCTGTACGTTCCTCCTGGCCCGTGCCGTCTTCGGATCATGCGCATCTTCCGCGGAGGGATCGCCTCAACCCGCTACGTCGAGGTGGACGCCCGGCTCGACCACCCTACGACCCTGCACACCGAGGGCCCAGAGGTGACCGAAGAGGACCTCGAGGGCTGGTCCGACTGACGCGCCAGGTCTCAGCCTCCATCCTAAGGCGGGCTCCTTCGCGACAAGGTGCCTGAAGGAGTGGCTGGAGTGACCCTTGGGCCCCCCTCGGCCCCCGTTCCGCTCCCCGCACGCGAAGGGCTGCGACTTCAGGCGCCGGAGAGCCCCTTGGGGTTAGGGGGCCACCCAGCGAGAGGGATGCCGACCATGGTTCATCTACGGGTGCTATCGATCATCAACTACGTCATGACCGTGCTCTACTGGCTGGTTCTGACCCCGATCATGCTCTGGGGTTTGGCGTCGACCGCGCTCCTCGTCTCCAAGAGTCCTCAGAGCCCCTACTCCATGCTTCCAATGCTAGGGATCCAGCTACCCATCGTGGGCCTGCTGATCGTTTTGGGCCTGCTGGCCCTGATCTCCGCGATCTTGGTCCCCCTGGGTCGGGGGCGAGTACCCCAGAGTATTCTCGGAGTGCTCAGCCTCGCGACCTTTCCGCTCGGAACGCTGTACGGAATCTACGCGCTCTGGATCTGCTGGTTTAACGAAGAGACCAAGGCCCGGTTCGCAGATCCCTCGGGAGCCCTCGAACAGCCCTAGCGCAACCACCGGCATCCCCCGCCGCGAGGGGAGCCCCCCGAAAGGAGTGGGTGTCCGATTTCCTTGACGGAGAGAGGTTTGGTGCCTAGGCTTCCCGATGGGCCTGTCGCCGAGCATGTGCTGCGACGCCCACTCTTTTCGCTTGCTGTCGGCTCTCTCAACGCTGTGTCGCGCCCTGCAAGGCGTCGAGCCGACCCCATCCGCACCAAGGAGGACTATGTCTGTTCGCACACGCTTCATGCCCGCTTCTCTCGCCTTGCTCCTCGCCGCCTGCCCCGAACCCGGAGAGGACCCTGACACCGACACCAGCACGGCGACGGACACCGACACGGCCACCGACACCGACACGGCCACCGACACCGACACGGCCACCGACACCCCGCTCTCGGTGCTCGTCGAGGAACATGGGCAACCCTTCGTCGGCCACACCGTCTACGTGCACGATGCCACCGGCGCCCTGGTCGCCGAGGCCGACACCGATAGCGCCGGTCGGGTGAGCTTCGAAGACTTTCCTCCCGGCGGTTCAGCCACCGTCGCGTTGTGGTCCGAGGACCGTCAGATCTTCACCGCCCTCGGGCTCTACGGCGGCGACGAGGTCGTGATCGCTCCCAGCCTGATCCCCTTGGACGAGATTAACGAGGTCGAGGTGGGCATCGAAGAGCCCCACTCCGACGCCCTGAGCTATGAGTACCGCAACGGCTGTGATCGGGCGATAGACAGTCTGGGCACCTCGACGGTCCAACTCAGCGTGCATCCCAGGTGTCTCGACCTGCAGGGCGAGGCCTCGTTCTTGGTGCTCGCGAGGGACCTTGCGAACGACCCTATGGCGTGGTCGGTCGAGCACGGCGTGACCGTGCCGTCCGTCGGCGAACCTAGCGTCTCGCTTCGTGGCTGGGAGACGAGCTTCGACAGCACCCAACTCGTGCTCTCGAACGCACCGGAGCACACCGAAGGGGTCGAAGTGACCGTGTGGCGAGGCCCCGATGGCACCCCGCTGTGGGAGCGAAACGACTCGGACGACCTCGAGCCTGGGGATGGCGCGATCTTCGACTTCGACGAGATCCCCACCGTCGCAGCCAACATCGGCTACGGAGTCTTCACAACGATGGAGGCGCCCACGGGGGCAGCATCCTCCTACCACATCGAGCGCTTGCCGAGCACGCCAGCGTCGATCAGCTTCGACCTCGACGAAGGACTCTGGGGTCGGGTGCACAGCCCGGACATCGACCTGGGGGATGGCTCTCTGAGCTGGAGCGTCGATGGCGAGATCCTAGGTGTTCAAGGGGCGCTGGCCATGCTCGCTTGGGAGGACGACCAGGACGAGGTGATCTCTTGGGTCCTGCACGGCCCTGCACCGCAAGGGCACGCGTTCACTCTCCCCGAACTCCCGGACCCCATGGCTGAAGACTGGCCCACCACCACGGACCGCTTCGAGGCCCCGACCCTCTGGCTCTGGCAAGATAGCCGCATCGACGATCCGGCGGCGGTCCGCTCCATGATGCCACCGGAGGTCGTCTATGCGCCCCAGGTGGCTTCAGAACCCTTCGAGATGCGCTGGGCGGTTCACATCGGCGCAGGCATGTAGGGCGTAGAACGCCAGGCTGCACCCTCGGGCGAGCCCTAGTCCGGACCTCTGCTCCTGCGGTGAAGGGCGATCCCCGGTTCGTGGCACGAGGGGGGTCCCACAGAGGCTCTACGGGAGGTCGGAGGAATCGAGTAAGTTGACAACCCGAAGCGTCGATACACCTGTAGCGTGACCCTACCGCGCTTGGAGGTGCCGATGCGCCCTGACGATGTTCCGATCCAACAGCCTTGTCCGGCCGGCCTTGGCCCGCTTGGGCCCGACGAACGCCGCCGGTTCTGCGCCTTGTGCGACCGCCATGTGACGAACCTCTCGGCGATGAGCGAGATGGAGGCGCGCCTTCGGGTCGCCTTGCCCACCTGGGACGGCCGACGCTGCGTCTCCTACGAGTCGGGGGCAGACGGAAAGATCGCCTTCAGGACCTCAAGGCTGACCAGGGTCGTCGGTGCGGTGGCGGCGCTCCTCACCGGCGCGACCGGGGCATGGGCCTCGGAGACTGAGGACTCCGAAGAGCCATCCTCAGATCCTCCGACCTTGCGAGGCGCCGAGGTTGGCGACGCGGGATCGCCCCGGTCGTACGTCAACGACCTGGAGCACGAGGTCGACCCTGACGAAGCGATCCACGTTTGCTCGTCGACGCCTCGCAGAGGGCATTACCTTGGTGGGTTGCATGCCAGGGGGTTCCCCCGGCTCGTGCCCTGGGTGCTGGTCGCGGCCTGGAATGAGATCCGCCCCAAGTCGCCACGCGGTTCCGCGGCGGCTCACGTCGCAACCACGAACCCGGGACACCATCGGGTCGCCGTCCGGTGCGAAGGTTGGCTGCTGGCGCATCGCTCGCGACTCATCGACGGGGAGGCCGTGATCGACGACCTCCCTGAGGGAGGGACATGCAGCGCCATACTCCGCGGGAGCGACCGGCGGGTGACCGTCGAGTTCGTCGCCGGGCACACGCACACAGCGATCGTCGAGCCCCCTGCGGGATCCCCTCCGCCTGAGGCACCGGACGCGGCCCGGGCCCCGCTCCCCCCTGAGGGGCCCTCCAGCCAGGCTGATGGACCTCCTTCGTCGCGATAGCTAGGTCCGAAGTTCACGCGCGCTTATCGAGGCTGTGCTGACCCTCATCGCGTCTGGCGCACCGAGCGGTGCAGGGCCAAGGGTGGGTTGCTGTCCCGTCACTGTGCTACGCGATCCAGCGTGACGCCGTAGACCGGCTCGGAGCGCGCGTCCTCGGAGGGCACGAGACGCTGGGCGATGAGCTGCCCCCTTCGTGCGTAGTCGATGGCATCGGCCAGGATGCGGGCGGACTCTTGAGGGGCGTGAGAGCCGTGGCTGTTCTCGGAGTAGACCCAGTCGACCCTCCACTGCGCCTTGCGCTGGAGGGCGAGGTCCGCGTCGGTCGCGCCGTTGGCCTCGGCCGAGGCGAGGGTGTCGAGCAGATCGACGAGGGCCGCCGAGGAGCGCTGGATCAGGACCTGGGTTCGGTCTTGAATGGTGTCGACCCGCGCCCGCAGGGCCGCCTCCTATCCGCCGTGGCAGGTCATGCAGGCCCCCGCCATGCCGAGGAGCGGGGAGCGCACATGATGGTTCGTGACCTTTCGAGCACCAACGCGCTGATAGGGCATGGGGCAGTCCGCGCAGATCTCCGGGTCGTCGTAGAAGTAGGAGCGGCCCTTGGCGTAGCACAAGGTGAACCCTCCAACGCCACCGACCAACCCCACCCCCGTCGCGATGACCAGAGCGGTCTCCACCTCGACCATGCGGCAATCCATCTTGGCTGGAGCGGCGAGGTGACCTCGTGTCCACCCCGGCCCCCCGGATCGACCGTGGCGCGCGCAGGGTTCGGGGCGGACGTTCTACGAAAAGTGGGATAAACTTGGCACCCGAGGCGCTGATGACGCAACCGACCGTGACCCTCAAGCAGCGGGCCTGTCCCGCCTGTGCTGCACCGATGCCGCCGGTGAGCCGAGATGCCCACCATGTGAAGTGCGCCTACTGTGGGCAGAGCTTCGAGGTCGTCAAGCGCAGCCCTCCGCAGCGTCGTCAGAAGCCGCCCCGAAGGGGCGCGAAGCCCGCCAAAGCGGCGACGCCCGCCTCGTCGAGCAAGCCTGCCGAGGAGCCGAAGGAGCGGGGAAGCGTCGTGCTCATGATCCTGGTGCTGGTCTTGGGTTTCGGCGGCTTCTTCCTCTCCGCCGGAGCAGGGACGATCGCGACCATCGTCGCGGTCGTCCACCCGGAGTTCGGGTCGTACCTCGCCGATCTCGCAGGCGAAGAGATCCCCACCCCGCTGCCACCCCGCGAGACGCGGGGCCTAACTTGGGTAGACCACTACTCAGCACCCGCGGTCGTAGACGCCAATAGAGACGGTCGCCTGGATCTGATCGCCCTGTTCCAGACCCACGAGGGTCCCAACCCCCAGACCTGGCTGGGGGTCTTTCGCGGGAAGGATCTCAGAGAGCTGTGGCGGTACGGACCGCTGGTCGGCCCGCCCATGCGGCAGGTCGGCGCTGTAGTAGCCGGGGAGCGGCTCGTCGTGCTGGAGCCCTTCGGCGTCGTCTCGGTAGTCGATCTCGCCTCGGGGCGTCGGTTCGCACAACACCAGCTCCCCAAGAACCCGTCGATGGCAAGGATGTGCCTGATGGAGATCGGCGGCTCCAAGGTGATGATCGACGGGCAGATGATCGTCGACGCCGCGACGGGCGCGGCCCAGACACAGCGGGTACCCGCTTGGCACCGGCGACCCGATCACTGCGTATACCAACGCCTCCCCGGGACCACCGCGGAGGCAGGGGACCGCTACGCCCGCCAGCTTGGCCTGCCGGTCGCAGGTCGGCGAGAGTCGAAGAAGCCCTCCTTCGAGGGTCTCAAGGTGGAGCGGGCCTTCGTCGACGGTCCGCACGGGGTGGCGGTCGCGTCCGCGGTTCGAGGTCCACCCGCGCGTTCCTTGGTCGGCTTTGCCGCGAACGGCTTCGAGGAGCGGTGGCGAGTCCCGATCGATGCCCTGCGCCCCGAGACGCCGGATCCGGCCATGGACCTCATTGATCTCGGCCTCAATACCGTGGTCTTTACCTACCGCCCCTCGGCACATGGAGGAGCGATCGTGATCGCCCTCGACGCTCAGAGCGGCCAGAAGCGGTGGGAGCACGAGCTCGGCAAGGGTTCGCTCCTGGCGACCTTCGGCGATGGGCGGGTGTGGATCCGGGTCCATCCACACGGCAAGAATGGGTTCGTGCGGATCTTGGATCTCGAGACCGGCGAGGCCCAGACCTTCGGAGGCTGGAACTAGTCTTCGGTGCGGAGTCGAGGCACCACGCTCAGCGCCAGACACTCACCGCCTCGAGCGGCTTGCGCTCCAGATCGGGCACCTCAGCGTCGGCGGCAGGGTAGCCGACAGGGAACAGAATGAACGGCTGCTCATTGGCGGGTCGATCGAGCAGCCGTGACAGGAAGGTCATCGGAGCCGGGGTGTGGGTCAGGGTCGCCAACCCCATGTCGTGCAGCGCGGCGATGAACAGACCGGCGGCGATGCCGCAGCTCTCTCGCACGTAGTAGTGCTTCACCCGCTCGCCCGAGGCGTCGACACCGTACTTCTGCGCGAACAACACCACGATCCACGGCACCCTCGCCAGGTAGGGCTTGCGCCAGTCGGTCCCCAGGGGCGCCAAGGCCTCGCGCCAGGCTTCGGGCATACGGCCCCCCTCGTAGCTGCGGTGCTCCTCCTCCTCGGCCGCCACCCGGATCTGCTGCTTTAGGGCAGGGTCGGAGACCGCAACGAAGCTCCAGGGCTGGCGATGGGCACCGCTAGGCGCGGTGGAGGCCGCGCGGATCGCCGACGCGATCAGATCCTGAGGCACCGGATCGTCGGCAAACTGCCGCACGCTGCGACGGGACGCCATGCGCGCCTCGAAGGCCCGCGCGCGGTCGCGCATGGTCGCCAGATCGAGGCGGGGCGGCCGGTAGGGGATCGGTCGATACGGTTCGGTCACTGGCCCTCCTGGACGCCTCGTCGCGTTCTGTCGAGACGATGGACTCGGCAACGAGGACATTGATTCGGATCTGGTTTGCACTCCCACACGACCTCACGATCGCTTCCGCGACAGCGAGGGCGCGATAGGGTCGAGGACCCACACGAGAGCTTCGCAATCGAGGGGATCTGGCTACGATGCGCTAAGTCTACCCCATTCCCAACGAGGACGTATGCAGGTAGAAGGGGGCCCGGCCGCGGGGATCGCGCATCCGAGGAGCGGTCGAGCGCTTGAGGAGCCCCTTGGGCGCGCAACGCAACGACCTCCGCGACCCGCTCTCGCCTTCGCCCCCCTCTGCTCACTCCCTGGCGGCGAGGAGCTTTAGACGCTCGCGGATCGATTCGACCAGGAGCTTCTCGTCATCGCTGAACTCCTTGGGCCTGAAGGTGGGATCGGGACGATACCACCACTGTGCATTGAAGTGATCGCGGAGGTCATGGTCCAAGAAGACGTGACCGCGCAAGGCGAAGACCTCGTCGCGCAGGGTGCGCAGGGCGGCGGTGTCGAGGGCGCCGATTTCCCGCTCGGCCAGGTCGCTGTACAGCCGCATCTGACGGTAGACATCGAGGTCGACGAAGCAGACCTGCACGTCTTCGGTCGGGGCGAAGTCAGCGAGGCTCCAGTGGACGACGAAGCCAGGCTCACCGTGCAGGGGCGACACCGCAGCGCCGTCGGGTCGGGCGAAGCCGCGCTCCCCGCTCTCGCTCGGGGGACAGGGCACCCACCGATCGGTCGTGACCTCGACGTTCAGCCTAGCGTGGCCGATGTTACCTCCTTTCCAGGTCGTGCCGGACCGCACAACGTAGTTGGCGTACTTGAGCCCTCCGACAACGGTGGAGACGCCGTGGCGGTAAGCGTTCTCGATGTGGACCCTCTCGCCTGGGGCGAAGGTGACGTCGAAGAGGTAGGCGAAGGTGTAGTCCAACCCGGGCTTCTCAGGGTTGGCGATGACCTGGCCGCGACGAGCGTTGACCTTCTCGCCACGAACCTGGGTCTTGAAGGCCCAGACCAGCGGATCGTTGGCTTTGGGGGGCGTGACCCCCTTGGGCACGACGAGCTCGGTGTTGGGGTCGACCACCGGAAAGGGAAAACCGATCGTGACCGTTACGGGCTCGTGGGCCGTGTTCTCAAAGACGAAGCTCGCCCGTGCGTCCCAAGCCTCGATCTTGGGGTCGAGGCGCAGGGTGACGATCTCGTCGACCATGCGGATCTCGGTGTTGTCGAGCGGCATGGGGTGGACACCGAGACCACCGAAGGCGCCATCGTTGGCGAGGGCGGTGGGGATCGTCCCGATCATCATCAAAGAGACTAGGGGGAGGAAAGGTAGACGGTTCATGAGTCGAAGCTCCGGAAGGTGAGGGCGAGGCCGAGATAGGCCGATCGCCACGTCGAACGTCGGAGCGGGAGGATCAGCGGAGATCGCTCATCCATCACACCAAAAACCACGCGCTGAGGAGGTAACCCAATCTCCCAGGAAGGTGACCGCATCCCCGTGGGTTCGGTTAGGGCCTTGGCGTATCGCCCTCCCTTCATCCCCGGAGCCTCCTCGTGAAGCTGACCCTCCTCGCTCTAGTCCTCTCCCTTGCATCGACCCTCGCCGCCGCCGACCCGGCTCAACCCAAGCAGACCGCAGAGGCTCCAGCTCCCCCGCTCACGCTGACCATGGAGCCGCGCTACCTCACCGACAGCCCCAATGAGAACCGGGTGATCTACGCTCCCGATAGCGACGTCCGCCGCACCTCTTATGAGCGATACCACTTTTCTCGTTCGGCTTTCCTGCACGATGTCGGAGGAAGCCTGCCCACTCAGCCCTTCCAGGCGACGGTACACATCTCCAGCACCACGACCGAGACCTCCCAGGGAGTCAAGGGCGGGAGTCAGCCCATGGGAGGCTTTGCGATCACCGTGCACAAGGCGCGGCTGATCAGCGCCGAGGTCCCTCCCGCGACGATCCCCAAGCCCACCGAGTGCACCCAGAGCACCGGCCCAGCCCTCGCGGTGACCTTTGTCAACTCGCTGAAACACGCTGTCGAGATCCAGTGGGTCTCTCCCGAGTGCGAGATCAAGGTCATACAGTCCCTCGAGGCCGGAAAGAGCGCCAAGCTCGACTCCTTCAACGGACACGTCTTTCGGTTCACCAACCCCCAGACAAACACCGTCCAGAGCAGCTATGTCGCCCAAGGGAAGCAGAGCGTAGAGCACGCGATCCGCTAGCTCCAAGAGGTACAGCGTCCAGCACACCTCGAAGAAGACGCGGAACCCATGACCCACGCCGAGGTCGCCAAGCTCCGCTGGCCCGCAAGGCGTCGTCGCGCGGCGCCGGGCGTCGGGGAACTGGAAGGCGTCGGATGCCGGCCTGGGCGGCAACGCCACGGCGCTCTGGGTTGGCGACGGCGAGCTGTTCGTTGGAACCGAGAGGCACTACAGTCCGACGCGAGCCGAGCGGAATCCGCGCGCCGAGGTGCGGCCGCCGGCGACGCTGACGGTGCTGGCGTCGCTCGAGCGGTCGGCCCGACGTAGCGGTCGGCTGAGGCTCGCGGTAGGCTGACCGCGTACTTGAGGCTACCTATCCCTTCTGTGGCTGCGCTCCTGACGCGAGAGAAACGTGATGGATCATCCAGACAGCCGCCCTGAAGCGCCCGCCATGACGGAGGCGAGGAGAGATGGGTGGGCTCTCCAGCCAGCCGCCCTCGTACAGGCGCTAGACGACGACGTCGCGGAAGGAGCCCCCCGGGTCGCACGGCCGAGCGAGGAAGATCTCCGCCATTCCGCCGGCTGCGACCATCCGAGCCAAGACCTGCCTGGCGAGACGCGCTACGTCGCTCCCTACCTCTTCCGGCGGGCCCCGCGCCGAGCCCGACGGCTCGCTCGACTGCGCGACCTTGTTCGGATGCGCCTCTGCCTCGTGGGCATGGCCCTCTCGTTCGTGCTCGCCGCGTGCGAGGGGCCCGAGTGCGAGTCCTCGGCCGACTGCGGGCTCGACCGGAGATGCGTAGAAGGGGGCTGCGTCGTGCGCTCCGACGGCGACGGCAGCGGCGACGCCTCGGTCGGCGGCACGTGCACGGACGATCGCGAGTGCGAGAGCGGGGCCTGCGTCGTGAGCTCCGACGGCGGCGACACCCCGGTCGGCGACACATGTACGGACGATCGCGAGTGCGAGAGCGGGGCCTGCCTGCCTCCCGAGGCGGGCGGTATCTGCACCCACGAGTGCACGTCCGCGGACCAATGCTTCGACCTCGCCGAGGAAGCTGGCTGCGGCGCCCTCCCCTGGGACGACGACGGGGATGGCCAGCCGGATCGGGCGCGCACGGTCTGCGTGCTCTCACCCGCGAGCCCTTCTCGGCTCGGCCAGCCCTGCGCCTCCGATGCCGAGTGCGACGCGCGCCTCTGCCTCGACGGACAGTGCACCGAGGTCTGCGCGGAGGCGTGGCACTGCGCGCTCGGCCAAACGTGCGTGGAGCGGGCCCTCTCCTCCTTGCCCGACTCGCCTTTCCTCGCCTGCGGCTACCCCCCGCGCACGGCCCCGGTCCAGCTCGACACGGTCCCACTCGAGACGCAGGAGCTCGGCGCGGGCGGCAGGCTCACCGCGACCCTCGCGCTCCCGCCCGACGCCGTGAGCGTGACCTTCCAGGCGGTGCGCGTCTCTGGCGACGCGCTGCCCTTGACCTTCGTCAGCCTCGCGGATCCGAGCGGCACGAGCCTCTTCGACATCGAGCAGGTGCTGATGTGGCACGACCAGCCGATCCGCTGGATCCCGCCCGATGCATCCGAGTCGGTGACGATGCTCGTGCCCAACACCCTGCCGGATCGGGTCGCCTTCACGCCGGGCCCCCACACGATCGTGACCGGGACGATCCCGAGGGATGTCGACGACACCGGCCGCGCCACGGTGCGCACGGAGGCCCTCGTGCTCCGGGCGGAGGGGCGCCGAGTGGACGCGGCGCGGCTCTCACTCAACGTCTTCCTCGTCGGCGTCGGGACGACAGCCGCCACCGCGCCCTCGGACACGAGGTTGCAGACCGCCCTGACTCGGCTCGGGGAGATCCTGGCCCCGGCCGGGATCTCGCTCGACGCGATCCGCTACTACGACGTCAGCGGGGCGGACGCGGCCGAGCTCTCGATCATCGAGTCCACTACGGGCCCGGACAGCGATCTCGCCCGCCTCTTCCGCCTGAGCGAAGGGCGTGACGGCCGCGCGCTCAACCTCTTCTTGGTCCGGTCGTTCGAGGGGAGCGACGACGACGGCTTCCACGCGCTGGGCATGGCCGGTGGCGTCCCCGGCCCCGTCGCATTGCACGGCGTCTCGGGCGCCGGCGTCGCGGTCAGCTTCGACCCGGCCGTGGTCGGCGCCGGCACCAGCGGCGCCAACGTGGTCGGGCACGTCATGGCCCACCAGGTCGGCCACTACCTCGGGCTCTTCCACACGACCGAGCGCGGCACCCCGTGCGCCCCCGGACAGGATCCGTCCACCGGCTGCGCCCCCTTCGGCGGCGAGGACGTGCTCAGCGACACCATCCGAGGCGATGCGTCGCTGCTCATGCATTGGAGCATGGTCGGCGGGGGCAGCAACACGACGCTCAGCGAGGGCCAAGGCCAGGTCATGCGCTGGAGCCCCCTCACCCTGCCCTGAGCCCGCAGGGCGGTCGTCGTCAGCCCAGCTCGCCCGTGTGACCTTGTCTCGTCGCCGCCCAGTTCCTGGGCGTCAGCCCACCGAGCCTGTTCTCGGGGTCGTCTCGGAGCTCCCCAGGAGCGCCGCGCGCACCTCCGGCCAGTCCGGGTGGTGGTCGACCCCCGGGGCGTGGAGGACGAGATCGCCATCGGTGAAGGTGACGTCCTCGCCCCCATCACGGGCGTTCACAGAGAGCCCTTCGGCGCCGAGGTGGACGAAGCCCCCCCAGGCGCGGATCACCGAACACAGGACCTCATCGAACTCCGTAGGGTCCTTCAGTCGAAGCAACCGATAGAAGAGCGCATCCAGAGGGGGCTGAGCATAGATGGACCGAACGCTGAAGCCCAGCGCCGCCCCCACGAGGCCCTTGGCCAAAAGCCCAGCCTTTCCTGCGAGCGTCGAGGTCTGCCCAGGCACCCAGGCCAGACGGTCCTTTCGGAGCACGAGGACGCCGGGGGTATGGCTCGCTCCCCGCCTGGCGTTCGCCCACCAACACACCACGGAAGGCACCGTGGTCTCGGGCTGCTCTACCAATATCTCGGGAAAGCTCAGAGGACGTAGAGCCCGCCCCATCTGCAGGGCTCCCCAGAGCTGCGGCAGCGCATCGAGCCAGCGCAGCCTCTCCACACGGCCCGCCAGGATCAGCCTGATCTCGTGGGGAGGAGCCACCTTAACGTCCTGGATCATGCCCAAGTCATAGTCGACCGGGTCCCCGCCCTCGTCGACGACCACTCGTCGACTCGTGACCCACCATCGCGCCTGGGGTCGAGCGACGAGCTCATAGATGAAGGGGGCCACAGAGCCCAACGCGGCGCCCCCCATCACCAGCACGCCGATAACGACGAAGAGGACGGGGTCAAGGAGCCCCAGGCACACCCAGAGCGGGACCCCCAAGGCCAAGGCGCCGGCAACGAGCACCCAGCTCGCCAGACGAGATCGCTTGAGCGCCATGAACAGTCGACTGGTCGCCGAGGGGGCCAGCCACTGAAGGAGGATCTCCCCCGACTCCAGATCCATAGGAAACGCTGCAGACTTCAAACCCTACTCTCCACGCTCGCAAGAGCACAAGACGAGGGGCTCTGTTCGGACTCTTGGACATCGGTGGATGCGAGCGTCGCCTGGGGCCGGCAGCGCTGTCAACCGCCAAAGATACCAGTCATTGAGATCTTGAAACGAGGCGCGATCTTGTCCAGCGCCTCGTTGGCTTCCTGCTCGACGTTCTTCTTCAAGTCGCGCAAGGGCGCCTGGTTTTCTTCATCGTCGCGAAAGGCCCGATCCAGGCGACCACGATCCTTGAACTCGACCACTTCGCTGTTGGTGGCCGAGAACGGGGCTCCACACAAGACCTCACGGTCCTGAAGGTCGACGATGTACAGCCCCCCAGACCACAGCCCAACGTCGAACTCTCCTGAGCCAAGAGCGCCCCGCAACCTCCGGCCTTCAACCGCGCCGGGAAGCTCACGCTCTCCGGCGACGAACACCACCAGATAGCGATGATGATCCTTCCACTCCCGGAAGGCAGACCACTCCCCCTCGGCCAAGCTGGCCATCCTCCGTGTGTCGCGGTGGTCCATCCAGCCCCAGCCCGAAGCGTCCTCGCGAGGCTCGGCCCCCTCTAGGCGCTCAACCCGGACGTACCGCAGGGATTCGCGCAAGACCTGAGGCCCCAGCTCCCTCTCAAAGACCGCCGGATCACAGACTGTCACCGCCTCGGGCGGCTCGGAGGGGATCACCTCCGCGATCGTCGCGTACGAGGCCCCAGCGCGCTTCGCCGCTTCTTTGCGGGCCTCGATCCTCGCCTGGGCCTCGGCGAACATCTCATCGGAGAATAGAAGAGAACTACAACAACAACCCGACAACATCAGGCCCGAAGCCAGTAAGAGTAGAGAACGAGTGGACATGCCTTCTTCCCTTGGATCGAAGTATGGAAAAGGATAGACGGGCGAGTCACCCCACCGGCCAGCACAGATCGAAGCGCACACCGCTAACGCATCCGGTGTTGCGTTGCATGCCCCCAGCCCAAATCCGTTGCACCAACCGTGGCACAAC
>REDI01000052.1 GCA_007693595.1 Deltaproteobacteria bacterium
GGACCCCATCCCAGGTGGTGATGACCGGCTCCGGCAAGAGGTCCGTGTCGGTGTCCGTGTCCGTGTCAACCCGGCCATCCAGCGCCAAAATACTGGCCTCGACGGGGCCACAGGCCGAGAGCAACACGACCAGTGAGAGTGTACGCATCGTTCCTCCAGGTCGTCAGCTTAGCCGATCCCAGACCCGGCGGCTGTCGTGCTTGGTGGAGCCGCGAGAGAGCGGGGCAGCGCTCAGTCGCTGCCGAGGACCGCTTCGCCGGTGATCGATACCGCGCCGAGGGAGTAGGAATAATCCAAAAGGACCTGACCGGCCTCGCTCCGAACCTGAGCGTCCGACGCCAGCGCGCTGGCCTGCCAACCGCCCCCTTCGAGCGGCTCGATCGACCAGATCGTGGCCGTCTCGCCGCTGACGGTGACACCACGCCAGGTCGGAGTGACCACGTCGAGGTTACAGATGCGGGCGGGAGAGACCTCGAGCTCAAAGACGTAGTCGCAGCCCGTGCAGGCATCGGCCTGCTCACCAAACGTGTAGCGAACCCCCACCTCTTGGAGCACACCGGAGCATCGGCCTCGCTGCACCTCACGGGACCCGGTCCAGCTTGAGATCGGGAGCCCCTCGGTGCTTCGGTCTTCGTCGGACGAAGAGAGCGAGTCTTCGGAGTCATCGTTAGGGGTGGACCGACCATCGACCGGGATGATCGACGCTTCGACCGGCCCGCACGCGACGGCCAAGAGCAGCAAACAGAGCGTACGCAAGGGGCCTCCAAGACGACAAGTATAGCAGGCTCACCAATCCATGAGGGCTGCTCCCCAGGTGAAGCCGCTACCAAAGGCGGCCATACCCACCTTCATGCCCGGCTTCAGGATGCCCTCGCGCTCGGCTTCGGCCATGAGGATCGGGATGGTCCCAGCGGTGGTGTTCCCGTAGCGCATGATGTTGTTGAACACCTTGTCGTCGGGAATGTTGAGCTGCTTTTGGATGTATTCGTTGATACGAAGGTTAGCTTGGTGAAAGAGGAAGAGGTCGACGTCCTTGATCTCGATCTTCTCCTGCCAGCAGACCGTCATGAGGCTGGTGATCATCTTCTCGACGGCATGTCGGAAGACCTGACGGCCGTCCATCTGGGCCCACATGAGCTCGGGCTCGACGAGGCCCTGACCCTCTTCGTTTTGGGGAATGAAGGGAAATCGCTGGATGTCCCACACCCGCTGCCAGAGGGTCTCGGCGAAGCGGCCGTCGGCGCCGAGGGTCCAGCGGCGGACGCCCCGATCTTCGTCGGTCGCGCTGACGATCACCGCCCCGGCTCCGTCGCCAAAGAGCGAGGCGACGGTGCGCCCGCGGGTGGACAGGTCGAGCGCGTGGCTGTGGCACTCAGCCCCGATCAACAGGACGTTCTTGTAGCCCCCGCCGCGCACCATCGAGGCCGCGGTGCCCAACCCATAGAGGAAGCCCGAGCACTGGTTGCGGATGTCGAGGCAAGGGACAAAGTTGTTGACGTCGGCGAAGCCGAGCTCGCGCTGAACGAAGACCCCGGTCCCTGGGAAGGTACACTCTGGAGAGAGCGTGCCTAGGACGATCATGTCGATGTCTTTGGTGGTGAGCCCCGCCGCTTCGATGGCCTGCTCGGCCGCGCGCGCCCCCATGAAGGCCGTGCCCATGCCATCGGGGGCAAAGCGCCGCTCTTCGATCCCCGTGCGCTTTCGGATCCACTCATCGTTCGTGTCGATGTTGAAGCGCTTGGCGAGCTCGTCGTTCGTGACGACATCGTCGGGGACGAAGTAGCCGGTTCCAGAGATGTAGGCGTTGGGCACGATCGCTCCTTGGCAGTCGGGATGTAGAGATCTGTCACACCTCGAAGCAGGATCGGCAAGCACGGTGCGCAGCTCAACGGCAGGCCGAGATCAGGGATCGGCGACGACGACCGGCGCTTCGCGCGCGAAGGCTTCCCAATCTGAGAGCGAGACGTTCCCCAAGACGAAGGTCGCGGGTCCGACGGCGAGCCAGACGGCACCCAGCAAGAGAGAGGCGCGCTTGCGAAGACGAACGAGCGCGATGAGGCTCAGCAGCCCCACCACCCCGGCGAGCGAGACCGTGACCCACTGAAGGGGGGTCAGCGGGTCGAGGGTGAACCCCAAACCATAGCGCACGCCCTCCATGCGAAGCTCGGGCTCCTCGAGGCTCACGAGCACCGGGAGGAGGAAGAACCAAGCGGGCGCGCGCGCGCACGCCTCGCAGATCCCCACCAGCGTGGCGAACGCCAGACCCGCCGAAGCCCCGGCCTCAGCGCTCGCACGCTCCTCGCCGCCTCCGTGGAGCATGGCAGGAAAGAGAAGGACGGCAAAAACGAGGTAGAACAGCGATCGCACCAGACCGAACGGGAACAGCCCGTTCCCTACGATGGCGCCAAAGAGAGCCGGCGTGCCCGCGACCCCCAAGGCCAAGGCCAAGATCCCCAGCGCCATAGGAAAGGATCGGGGCTTGCGCCAGCCTCCGACGAACGCGACGAGGATCGCGTGCACCAGGGCGGGTAAGGCGAGCAGGACCGGAGCCATCAATCCGATCCCCGCCGCGACGTATAGGGCCTCGGAGGCCTCATTGTAGAACCCTACCAGTCGGATCCCCGCCGCAAAGATCACGGCGAGGACTCCGAGCACGAGCCCCGACACGAGGGGGTGTAGCCGGGTCCCCGTCATGGTCTGAACGGCGACCACCACGGCACCCAGCGTGCCTACCAGCACGAGGATGAGCATCGCCACCCAAGGCAAGGCGTTAACCTCCAAGAACAGACTCTGATCCACACCACCTCCCGTCCCGACCCGCGCCTCGTACAGGCTGGCTCCGTCGCGCTATACTCTACCCGATGATGACCCTCGCCTTACTCCTGACTTCGTCAGCCCAGGCTTTCGACCAGGACGACTTCAGCTTCGACGTCTCCGGGAGCATCTTTGTGCAGGGATTCGGCGCGCCCTATGTTCGGGATCGTCAGGAGGCTCGTGGGTTCTTGATCCCGTCGGCCCAAGCCGAGGGCGAAGTTCGCTATCGACAGACCGCCTTGCGAGCCCGGGTGGGGCTCGGTGCCTCGATCATCTCGACCAACCGGCCACTCAGCGTCGCCTTCGACAGCGGGCTGATGCTCCTGAGCTACCTCGACCGCCCCGAGCGCGACTGGACCCACTTTGGTGGGCTAGAGGTCGGCTTCGGTCACGCCTTTTCACATCCACGCCTCTACGCCGGCCCGGTCCTGGGAACGGGGACCCTGTGGGGGGATCAGTTCAGCTCGGGCAAGATCGCCTTCCGCGCCCACCTGAACCTGGCCTATGAGTTCGGAAGTCGCAACGATTGGACCACGCTGAGCCCAGGGCCCGCCATGGGGGTCCAAGGTGGCGTCGCGGTGGTGTTCTCGCCGACGGAGTTCTAGCGTCAGGGATCATGTACGAAGCGTCCACCGACCTCGAGCCAGGCTAGGAGCTCCGGCTCCACCAAGCGATAGAAGACGCGACGGCCCTCGCGATGGGAGCTCACCAGACCGTGCGCCGCCAGCAGGCGCAGGTGTTGCGAGGTACGCGGCTGAGAGAGGCGCAGGCTGCTCGAGAGCGTCGAGACGTCGAGCTCCCCTTCGTCGAGGGCGAGCAAGATCCGCAGCCGGTCGTGGTGGCCCAACGCCCCCAGCAGATCAGCCATGGAAGTGGGGGAGAGGTGTCTCATGGCGAACGCTCCGGCCGGGATGAGGATGGGAGAGGAGACATATTCACCTGTTCGAATATGTTGAGGCGACAAGAAGCACGAGGTCTGCTCAGCGGCGCGACTCCTCGAAGGACGCGTGACGTAGATCCTTCGTCATGTGGGTGGACCAAGCCCAGGCCACACTCCCCAGGACCAGGACCAGCGAGAGCAGGACGAGTAGAGCCACGCTCTTGGAGCGCTCCCTGCGCCAGAGCATCGCGGGGCTCAAGGTAGCGGCCCCCAGCGCCATGCCAAAACCCAGGCTTGCCGAGAGCACAAGGGTATCGACCGACGAAAAGTAGACGTCGAGCAGCGCCCGCTTCTCGAGCGGAGGCGCCTGAGCGATCGCGGAAAAATGGCCGAAGGTCAGCTCGGAGAGCACGACGAGATCGATGCCCACCACCGCCATGGGGGCCGCGATGGCCGCCACGGCACAGAGCTGTGTTCCCGGTCCGCGGAGGTGGGTGTTGCGCAAGGCTGCCACACAGAGCACGAACGTGAGCACGTACAGCGCCAGCCGAACCGCTCCGAGTGCCATCGGAAGCACCCCTAGCGCCGCGAGGGCGATCCCCAGCGCGCCTAAGCCCAAGAGCGAGGCATAGCCTGCGACGAGCCAGCGGGGACGCTCCCCTCGGACCGTCAGGTATACGGCGCCACCCAGCACGCTGAGCGAGAGCACGGCGGCGGCGATCCCCCCGGACCATTGGGTGAGGACCCCTCGAGAGAGCGCCGCGCCCTTCAGGGTCATGCGCGACCCGTAGTGAGAGACGGTGTCTGCCGCCGACATCGCAGAGGGAAACTGAAGGGTGACCGCCCACATGACGAGGGCGAGCGGGGCGGAGAGGGCGACGGCGAGGGGGATGAGCGGTACCGGATCTCCACGATGAAGCCGAATCAAGCTCCAAGCCACGACCGCCCCTCCGAGCAGGAGCGAGAGGATCGCGAGGCCACCGTTGATCGGGCCAATCTCGAGCGCATGGGCGAACGTCATACTGCCTCCAAGTCGTGAATCTAATATATTCGTTTTTTTGAATATGTCAATCCCTCTCCTTGCTGGATCGGAAAACATGAGTGACCAAGACGATCCTTCAGCGCTTTCGGGAGCGCTCCTGGACCCGCGACGGCCCGATCGTGCTCTCCCTTCGGCCTCTCAGGCTCCTCAGCGGTCGAAGGGCAGCCGCCGACGCGGTAGGGGGAGCCCGCGGCGTGACGGAGGCCCCCATGCCAGAGATCGACGTGACATGGTTGCTGCCTGGCGGCGGAGGGGGAGGCATGGGGCCCGACGGTCCCGTTCGCCTCCTCGGCGCGCTGCCCGGCGATCGGGTCCGCTACACCGAGCGGAGTCGCCAGGGTCGCACCGTGATCGGAGACGTAGACGAGATCGTGGAGCCCAGCCCCGATCGGCGCGCCCCCCCTTGCCCCCTCACCGCTCGGTGCGGCGGGTGCGATCTCGACGCGCTGCGGCCTGAGGCTCAGCTTCGCGCGAAGGCCGCCCTCATTCAACACGCCCTGCGGCTCGATTCGCCGCCGGTCGTCCACCCCTCTCCCCGGCCCAGCGGCTACCGCGCCCGGATCAAGCTGGGGATCTCCGGCCGGAGCGCCGGATACTATGCGGCGAGATCCCACGAGCTGGTGCCCGTCCCTCACTGCGGGATCGCGCGCTCCGAGCTCAACGCGGCGCTTCCCCCCCTCACCCGCTGGCTAACCGAGACCGGCGCCGACGGACTGGCCGAGGTGGAGCTGCGCTCCGACGGGGAGCGTGTGGTCTACGTCTTCTCCTCCTCAGGGGACGTGCCCCGCGCGGTCCGCGACGCGATGAGCGCCCTCGGTGACGTCGCGCTGGACGGGCGCCGGATCGCTGGCGATCCCAGCCTGGAGCTTCGCCTGCCCGAGCTCACCCTGCGCGCCTCGCCCAAGGCCTTCTATCAGGTAAACCTCGAACTGAACGCCGCCTTGGTCCGCTTCGTGGTGGAGCGGATCGAACGGATCGAGCCGACTCGGATCCTGGACCTCTACGCGGGGATCGGCAACTTCGCCCTCCCCCTGGCCCACCAGACCGGCGTCCCGGTGCTCGCGGTCGAGAGCGAAGGCCAGGCCATCGAAGACCTCAAGCACAGCGCGGCGCGGGCTGGGCTGAGCGAGAAGGTCGCGGCCTTCAGTCTGCCGGTCGAGCGGCTCGACCCCTCCCGCGAGGCCTTCGACGCCGTCGTGCTCGATCCTCCCCGCGCCGGCGCGCCAGGCGTCGTCGACAAGCTCCTGCGCAACCGCCCCCGCCGACTGATCTACATCGCATGCTACGCGCCTAGCGCAGCACGCGACCTTCGCCCCGCCTTGCAGGCCGGCTATGTCGTCTCCGAGGTCGTCGGCTTCGACCTCTTCCCCGACACCCACCACGTCGAGACGGTGGTCGTGCTCGATCGGGGCAAGCGCGGCCCCACCCCCCGCAAGCGATCACGCGAGCGTCGCAGACGAGGCCCACGCACCTAGCGACCTGCCGGCAACCCTCCCGTGGCCTGCTTCGCCTCGGAACTCCTGGCCTCTGCCCCCGCCTGAGCGCGGAGCTCCCGCAAGCTCCTCCCTCCTCGGACACCGCGCGCGACGCGGCCACGAGCTCGGTCCCTACCCCCTCCGGCCAGCGAGAGGTTAGACCTGCCCCTGAACGGAGGTCTCCTTGCCGCACCCCTCGCCCTCACGCCGCGCCGTCGGACATGGGCTGATCACCGCGCGGGTCCTCCTCGAGACCCTCGGGCTGTTCCTAGCGCTCGGATCCTTGGCGGTGATGCTCCTTAACCGAGGCTCGTGGTTGTGGATCGTCCCGGTCCTCGCGCAGGGCTTCTGGCTCCAGCGCCTCTACGTCGTGGGCCACGAGGCCGCCCATCGCAAGCTGCTCCCGAGCCAGCCCGCGCTGAACGACCTGCTCGGGCAGATCGCCCTGCTCCCTCTGGGCGTACCCATGCGCATCTTCCGTCAGATCCATGCCTTTCATCACGGAAGCAACCGCCTCGACGAGTCCACCTCCAGTCTCGAGGTCTACGTCCTGCCGCCGGGGGCGGGCCCCCTTCGTCGGGCCATGTGCTGGGTCCTCTGGTACGTCGCCGTCTTTGGCGGCGGATGGTTCTTGCACAGCCTGGTGTCGATCGTGCTCTTCCTCTTTTTGCCGCTCTCGGTGGCCCGGCGCGTCTCGCCGGCCTTCAAGGGGTGGAGCCTGGGCGATCAGCTCGCCTCCCTCGGTTGGTTCGCGGTAGCCGTCGCGGCCCACATCGGGGTCGGCTTGTGGCTAGGCGTACAGGGCTGGGCTGTGGCGTTGGGCCTCCCCTTTCTGATCTTCGCCTGGGTCTACTCCGCGCAGCTCTACGTCTACCACTACCGCACCACCCTCGGCCCCGAGGTCCGCCACCATGTCCGCGCCCTCCGCGGTGGTCCGATCCTTCGGTGGTGGCTGTTGAACCTCAACCATCACGACGTGCATCACGGGGATCCGAGCGTGCCCTGGTACGACCTGCCCCACCGTCTCGCGCCTCCTCCCCTCGATCGCGCCGAGCCCGGTGGACCCCAGACCTTCATCCAGGGGGTGCTGCACCAGCTCCGAGGGCCTCAGATCGTCACCTCGCACCCAGGTCGCCCGTGATCCTTCGACCCGCCACCCACGCCGACATCCCTGCCATGCTCGACCTCCGGGCCTCGCTGACCTTCGCGGAGCCGGAAGGCGCGACCTCGACCCGAGGAGGCTTCCTGCTCGGCACCGACGCCGACGGCTACGCGCAGCGCATCGCCGAAGCGACCAGCCTCGTCATGGACGAGGGCGGCACGGTCCAGGGCTTCGCCATCATCCTGCCCGATCCCGTCTTCCGCGCCTCCGAGATCTGGGCCCGCCGCGACGAGGTCCGCTGGACGTTGGATCCCGACGCCTTCCAGCACGCCTCGCTCTGCTACTTCGACCAGCTCGCGGTACGTCGCACGGGCTACCGCAGCCACCGCTTCGGCGCCGCCATGGCGCTCCGGGCGGTGCTCGACATCGTCCCAGACCACGACTACCTCGTCACCGCGACGGTGGTAGAGCCGGTGTGCAACCTCGCCGCCGTGCCGTACCTTCGCCGTGTCGGCGCGCGGATCGTCGGCCGCATCGACGAGACCTACCCCGTGATCGGCGATCTCAAGAGCGACGTCTGGCTCACAAGCCGGACCCAGATCCTTGAGCGGGTCGCCTCCCCGCGCTCCGCCGCAGAGGCCTGGGTGGTGGAGCGGGCGGGGGCGGCGTGACCCACCTCTTCGCGCACGTCTCGCCGTCGGACTGGGCCGACTGGCGGTGGCAGCTCCGCCATCGCCTGCGCACCGCCGACGCCCTGGAGCAGATCGTCCCGCTCACCGACGACGAGCGTCGCGCCTGCGCGATCACCGCCGATCGCTTCAGGCTCGGCGTCACCCCCTACTATGCGAGCCTCATCGATCCCGACGATCCCGCATGCCCCATCCGCCGCCAAGCCATCCCGACGAGCGCCGAGGCCCTCATACACCCTGACGAGCGCGCGGATCCGCTGTCCGAAGAGCGCGACATGCCCGTGCCCGGGCTGACCCGCCGCTACCCCGATCGGGTGCTCCTCTACACCACCCACACCTGCGCGGTCTACTGCCGGCACTGCACCCGTCGGCGCAAGGTCTCCGATCCGGGCAGCGCCCCGCCCCGCCAGCACCTCGACGCCGCCATCGACTGGATCGCCGAGCACCCCGAGATCCGCGACGTGATCCTCTCGGGCGGCGATCCCCTCTCGCTGCCCGACCGCACCCTGGATCGCCTGCTCGGCCGCCTCGCCGCGATCCCCCACGTGCAGATCGTGCGCATCGGTACCCGCAACCCCACCAGCCTGCCCCAGCGCATCACCCCCGAGCTGTGTGAGATCTTCCGGAAGTACCCTCCCCTCTACCTCATGACCCACTTCAACCACGAGCGGGAGTGCACGCCGCAGGCCGCTCAAGCTGCCACCCGCCTCGCAGAGGCTGGCTGCGTGATGGCGAACCAGGCGGTGCTCCTGCGCGGGGTCAACGACTCCCCGGAGGCCCAGATCGCCCTGAGCCACGCCCTGCTCGCCATGCGGATCCGGCCCTATCGCCTCTACCAGTGCGATCTCTCGGAGGGGACCTCCCACTTTCGAACCTCGCTGCGTCGCGGGATCGAGATCCTCGACGCCATGCGCGGGCGCACGAGCGGCCTGTCGATGCCCGAGCTCATCGTCGACCTGCCCGACGGGCACGGAAAGGTGCCGATCCACCCCGGTCACGTCGTGGAGCGGGCCGCGGATCACTGGGTCCTGCGGAGCTACCAGGGGGAGCGGGTGGTGGTGCCCGAGGTCTGAGGGTCGACGGGCGCGTCGTTGTACCTTCCCTGCGATGAATCGAGGCAGCCAGAGTCACCTGCGAGCGGGTACGGAGTGGCCATCCCCCGAGCCCAAAGAGGATCCCCTTCGCCTCGGACGACACATGGGGTAGGCTCGGTCGCGAGGGAGAGGAGGTGAGATGTCGACTCCGCAGGTGGTTCAGCAGGCCTTCGAAGGCACGATCGTCGCAGACTTCCCCCCCACCATGATCACGGGACTGAGCGCGCTCGGGAACACGCGACACCTGTATCTGGCCGATGATCCCGCCCTCATCCTGTACGACTCCGGCGGGGTCTTCGGGACTCCCACCACCTACGCGCTGCGCGATCAAGACCTCGGTACGGCGCTTCGTCTCGCCTGGATCGAGGGGGGGACTCACCTCTTGGGTCACGCCCGCTTCAAGGGCTTCACGGCAACCTTCCTGCTCGAAGCCGCCCTCGCGGAGCGCGCCCTCGACATCTTCCAGCGCGGGGGCGCCGCCCCGCCGCTGCTGGGCATGCGGATCCAGTTCACCGCAGAGCGCGAGGCCCTGGTCGCCACCTTGGCGAAACGTCCCGACCCGACGCCCACGGCCGTGCGGGCCCTGTGCACCGCACCCCAGCCCCGGCCGGCACGGGCCATGCTGAGCACCATCTGGCAGCGCGCCTCCGAGCTGCCCGCCGCCGATCTCGCGCTCATCGAGCACCTGGCGTGCGGGGAGGTCTTCGCCCACGTCGAGCTCACCGAGGGGCGACTGTGGATCTCCAAGCAGAACAAGGCGGATCTGGCCGATGTCCCGCCAGGCCAGCTTCACGTCACCGACGGAACCCTCGAAGGCAGCTTCATGGTCGCAGGTGCGGCGGTCCGCCGGATCGACCTGCCCGCCCACCGCGCGCAGGCCCTCGACGCTCTCCGACGCGCGGCGGGCGAGACCCCGAGCGGCCCGCGGGGCGCCACCGATCGCGCCACCCTCCAAGGGGGGCCGGAGAGCCAGGTCGATCTTGTGCTGACCGAGGATCACCTCGAAGTGAGAGCCCGCAGCGGAGCCCTCCTCCACGCCTTTGACCTCCGCCGGTGCGCGGTTCAAGGAAGCACGACCGACTTCCTGGTGGTCGACGCGGACGCAGGCCCGTACCGACTCCAACCGGCCACGCCCCGCTTTCAGGATCTCCTGGTCTCGCACGCCCGGGTGGCCGAGGCCGCGGAGCGCGCGACGCGCGAGGGCCCCTTCCTGGGTCTGGGTGCCAACGAGGTGCCCATCGCGGTCTTTTCGGGGCCTCCCCTTCGGATCCGAGGGGCCGACGAGCCGGGAAGGGAGCGACTTCAGATCGAGCGGAGCGAGGATGGTAGCCAGCTCAGCGTCGGGGCGTGGACCTTCGCCGCCGCCGAGCCCGTGGTCGAAGCGGTCGCCAACCTACTCGCCGCTCGACGGGCCGCCGACCCCGCCTTGCTCGAGGCGGAGCTGCCCGCGCTCGAGCGCGATTGGGTTCTGTACGCCGTCCTGGGCCCCCTCGCCGAGACGCATCGGATCCTCAGCGAGACCCTAGGTGATCCCCTGCGCTACCCCACCGACGCCACCGAGCGCCTCACCCTCCTCACCCTCCTGGCGGAGCGCACCCCCTGGCTGCGCCGCCACAGCATCCGCGCCAGGCTGGAGCTAGCCACCTTCGTGCACCTCGCCGATCGCCGACTCGCCGAGGCCAGCGGATGCGCCGCCCCACCCCTCAACTGGGACCTCGACCTGCTCTCGGACATGACGGAGGCCCTCGACCGCATCGAGCGAGAGCTGGCCCAGCTCGACTGGCTTCGCAAGGCGCTGACCGCCACCGCTCCCGGCTACGGACGACTCGCCGCCAACCTGGGATTGTCCATCATCAACCCCCTCCGGCTCATCGGCACGGGGGCGGAGGCCGTCCGCATCGCGGCGATCCAGCGCATGACGGCCTCGGTCGAGGCCGAGGGATCCGAGCGCGCCGCCGCCGCCTGCCTCGATGACTGGATGCACCTGATACGGGTGGTGGTACCAGCCCTTGGACACCGGCTGATCCAGGCCTACGAGCCTCGACGCGCCTGGGCCTCGGAGCTCGCGGCCGTGACCGATCCTGGAGGCCGCGCCGCGATCGCCCTGCGCTTTGCCCGGCTCGCCAACTTCGCCCGCTTCGCGGACGCTCGCGAAGGGCTGCCCCGCGCCCACGCCATCCAGATCATCCACGGCTGGCTCGACCACGTCCCGGACGGCTGGTCGAAGCTCTAGCGATCGGTCGGGAGGCCTCCGGGTTCCCGAAGGTGCGCTACAAGGCGCTCAGGGGCAGGGACCCGAAGTATCCCTCTCCTCCCGCCACAAAGAGGTGTTCGTCGACGATCTGACAGCGGTGGAGGGTCGCGACCGCCTGACCGCCCCTGGTCGGACTGCGCTCCTCCCAGGTCTGCCCGCCGTCGGTCGACAGGAAGAGCAGCGCGCGCCCTCGTTGGGAGTAGTCGCCCACGACGACGAGCAGCTCCCCATCACGGCAGGCCCCGTAGAGCCGGGTCGTGCTCCCGCCCGAGGCCAAGGGAGCCAGGTCGTTCAAAATCCAGCTCGAAGGCTCGGTCGGATCTCCGACCGAATACCACGCGACCGCCGAGTTCGTCGCCTGATTGACGCCCGCGATCAGCATGTCGCCTTGGGCGTCGATCGCGAGGTCCCACGCCTCGCCGTAGAAGGAACCCGCGCCCTCAGGCGAGAGTCGAATCGCGCCCATACGGAGTGTCTCGCCCGCTGAATCGACCTCGTCGTAGTAGAAGTAAGGCGGATCGCTGAGGGTCGAGCCCGTGGCGTAGAAGCGACCATCGTAGGTCTCGGCGCTCAGGAACTTCCCATGGGAGACCGCGCCTTCCCACCAGCCCGCACCGTTGATGGGCGGCTCGTTGACGTCGGGCCAATACAGGACATCATCCCCCGTCCAAGATGAGGCCAGGGCACGACCTTGGCCGTCGACCCGAAAGGCCCCCACCAGGAAGGTCTGCCAATAGGCAGGACGGCTCTCGGGCACGAGGTAGAACGATCCGACCTCGCCGTCTACCAGGGTGAGGACCCGCGCCCCGCCAGAGCCCGTGCCCGAGATGTAGAGCGTACCTTGCGGCGACCGCCACAGGTCCACCACCCGCATGGTCTCGAGGACTCCACCCGGCGACGCGGGGATGCTCCAGGTGCGCCCCCCATCGGTCGTGTGGTAAAGCCCCTCACCGCTCGCCCCGGTGCCGCAGCCCACGAAGGCCTGGTCCCGAGAGTCGACCCACATGGCCTGCGTGTGGTACGCGACACAGGGATGCGCGTAGCCGGTAAAGTCATCGAGGTCTGAGACGATCCCGGTGGGCTCAGAGGAGACATCGAGCTCCTCGCATCCGGGCAGGACGAGCAGCGAGAGGACGGCGAGGCGATGGCGCATAGGACTCCTCTGGAGGGCCACGCAGACGCCGCCCTCGGTGTAGCCTATCACCCGCGACACACCTCGAACAAGGCGTGCCATCCTGGGTCCACAGGACCAGCCAGGCCCTAGGTCGTGCGGTGCCCAGCCCTCGTCCGCGACTGGGGAAGAGAGCGGCGGGGCTCCGACGAGGCTAGGCTGCCCCCTCGGAGTTGTCCCACCATGAAGACCCTCGCCCCTGGGCTGCACGTCCACGAGACCCACCAGCGATTCTACGGCCTCGAGGTCGGCGCCCGCATGACGGTGCTCGAGCTTCGAGGAGGGCTGCTCATCCACTCACCCATCGGCGTCGACCCCGCCTCGGTCCAAGCCTTGGGTCCGCTGCGCTGGGTGCTGGCCCCCAACCTGCTCCACCACCTCTACGCAGGCCCTTGGATCGACGCCGGCGCCGAAGGTTGGGCTGCTCCCGGTCTCCCCCAGAAACGCCCCGACCTGAGCTTCACCGGGGTGATCGGCGAGGCTCCCTCGCCCTTCGGAGACGAGGTCGAGCTTCTACCGCTCCGGAGCTTCCCGATCGCCAACGAGGTGGCCCTCCTCCATCGTGCGAGCCGAACCCTGGTGCTGACCGATCTCGTGTTCAACTTCCAGCCGACGGCCCCCCTCCTGACGCGGGCCGCCATGTTCTGCCTGTGCGGCTACCCAGGTTGCCGCACCACCCTGCTGGAGCGGGCGACCATGAAGCGCGCCCTCGCACGCGAGGAGCTCACCACGCTCCTGTCTTGGGACTTTGACCGCCTGATCATGGCCCATGGCCAGATCATCGAGCAAGACGGGCGGCGAGCCTTGGAACGCGCCTACGCCTGGCTTCTCTAGACTCGGTGCCGAGCCCAGCGACGCGGCGCCCTCCAGCCATGAGCTAGAGATCAAGCGCCTGGATCATCTCTTCGATCGCGTCCCTCCGGCCCTCGAACCGACCGACCTCCCCCGCTGCCTCGAGGATCGCGATGCGACGCCCCAGCGGTAGGAAGGTGATCTGGTAGGTCCAGTCTTCGTCGCCGAGAGGGGCCTGGAGCTCGAGCCGTCCGCCCTCAAGTCGACCGATCTGCACCCCTTCGTCGCGAAGGACGCGGTAGCCGGCGGCCAGCATGCGCTCACGCACCGCCTCGCGCCAGAAGGCGACGCTCGCGCGTGGATCATGCTTGACCCCCCTGGCGCGCAGCAGGACGCCATCGGGCGAGGCAGCCCGAAAGCGACGAGCCCTGCGCCAGGTCGAGAAGCCCTCAGGAGCGTCTTGAAGGCGGAAGCCTCGGGTCTTCCAAGACGGACGTGCGTCGCGGAGCCCCTCACGCACCTCTTGCACGTTGAGGGTGTTGAGCCAGTCGAAGGGAGAGTCCCCCGTCGGGACAGGCGCGGCCCGGTCGCGAAAGCGAAAGGTGATGTCGACGCGCGCGTAACGGGCGCGATGCTTGAGGACCCGAAGCCGGCCCTCGAGCTCCTCGATGAGGTTGATCTGGCGAAGGACGCGGGCCTGCACCGCGTAAACCGAGGTCTTGTCCGCGGTCTCGAGCACCTCGAAGTAGCGTTGAAGCCCCTCTCTTCGGGTGCGAAGCTGGCCCTCGACCTCGACCATCTCACGGGTGAGATCCGTGCGCTGGACCGCGCGGTCCACGATGCGCCCCATCGAGGCCGCCGCCGAGAGCAGCGCGTCGACGCGCTCGACCGGCACACGCAGCTCGAGGCGGTCTTGCGTACGTACCTGAAACCAGCCCTCGAGATCCCGAGCTTGCGCGATCAGGGGATCCGCGGCCTGGGTCGGCTCGCTCACCTGAAGCACGAAGCGAGCCGTGACCGCCGTGTGAGCCTGGACCGGACTCGAGGTCCGGTTCGGCGCCGAGGAGGTTGGGTCCATCGCGAACGCGGTCCCAGGACCCAGCAAGAGGAAGAGGAAGAGAAGGCGGCTCACAGCGCACCTCCGGCCAGGGCCGCGTCGATGGCGGCGCCGTAGCGCTCGATCTGCTTGTCGCCAGGAAAGTACGCCTGCGCGATGTGCAGGTGGCGCCCTTGGGGCCGCAGACAGATCCGCCACTCATACGGCTCTTCGGCGGCTGGACGGAGCGCGAGACAGGACCACGACCCCACTTCGATCGAGCGCGTCTGCTCAAAGTCGTCGCCGATGCGCTCCTCGATGGCTTGGATCCAGAAGGCTCCTTCCCCGACGGGGTCATTGGGCTGGCGGAGGGTCCACAGGCTCACGCCATCGGCGCTCTCGGCGCGAAAGGGGCCCCGCTTGTCGAGCACGACCATGCCTTCAGGCTCGGGGAGGTCCACCCGGCGCACATCGTCGAAGGGAGCCCGATGGAAGGGGGCGAGCCGACGGATCCACGCGAAGCCCGCCAGCTCGGGGCTGCGGCTGCCCTGAAAGGCCTCCCGAGGCACGACCTTCACGCTGATCCGCGCGAAGCCCGCAAGATCCGAGAGGGTTCGGAGCTGGCGCTCGAGCCGGTCGAGCTCATCGGTCACCCGCTGGAGCTGGTGGATGAGTCGGAGTCGCTCGGACTCGGCGAGCTCGCCTTCGAGGAGCTGGATCAGCTTGTCACGGGTGGTGCGGTGGGTGCGGACCCGCAGATCGATCGCCAAGAACTGCTCGGTGATGTCCTCGGCGCGCACGCTCTGGTCGAGCACGTCGCCGAGCTGGAGCACACCCTGCCAGATCTCGTCGAAGGAGGCGCCCGGCACTCGAATGGAGACCTCGGTGCGAGAGAGCCGCTCAACTCGACCTTCGGCCTGCTCGGCCAGCGCAGCGATGGCATCGAGGGCCTCGTCCACGCGGGTCGCCCGGATCCGCGCGAACCCATCGTAGTGCACCATGCGTGGCTCTAGGGTCGCATCCCTGGGAAGGTCCGAGGCGTCGAAGTCTTCTTCCACCTCCGCCTCCGCAGGCCCGGCCCCCCCGGAGGCCGAGGAGACAGGAGACGAACGCTCCTTTCGCATCTCGCCGACCCGAGAGACCTCGGGCTCCGCAAAGAAAACCCCGTCTCCAACCTGATCGGCGCGATGCGCCGGGCCGGACCAGCCGCCGGTGTCCGGCTTGCTTCGACAGCCCAACGTCAGCGCAACGAGAGAGACCAAGAAGGGGAACCGCAAGTCGACCTCCGAGATCGAAGGCCGCCGACCCGGCGACCTCTCCGACGTCTAACGTAGAGAGGGGGCGAGGAGCGTACATCCCGGTCACGAATAGGAGCGGTAACGATGGGAGCGTCGAGGCCCCTAGTTCTTGTCAAGTAGACAATAACTCGGATGGATCGCTACTCGCCCTCGATCCGCTCGAGCTTGTCGAGTCGGCTGCGGAGCTTGGCGTTCTCTTCGGTGAGCTTCTCGACCTGGGAGCGCAGGCTCTGGAGGGCCTCTTCGCTGGTGCGACCCTTGCGCAGGGTGTAGAGCGCTTCGTAGGCCATGCGCTTGGTGCGCCCGTCGGCCGCCATGGCCTTGAGCCGGCTCAAGGCCGGGATCGCGCGCTGATCACCGAGCACGGCCAGCGCGTTCACCGCAGCGAGCTGAGGGCGAAACCCAGGCTCGGTCAGCATCTCGATGAGGCGCTCCCGGCAGGCGGAGCGCACCGACTCCACCTCGTCGCCGAGCCGACCGAGGGCGACCGCCGCCCCCATGCGCACATGTGGAGGGTAGGCTGCGCGCGTGCGCGCCAAGAGATCGTCTAGGGCCGTCGGATCGCGGGTCGCAGCGAGCCCCTTAAGCGCGCCGGCCGAGACCAACCCAGCCCAGCCGCCCCCGTCGATCTGAGCCCGGAGCGCCTCAACGGCACGCGGGTCTCGGGTCTTGCCCAGCGACTCGAGGGCGGCGCCGCGCAGGTGCCAGGTACCGAGCTCCTCGCGCGAGACCTCCTCGAGCAGCGCGGTGGCCACTTCGGCGTCGTGGAAGCTCCCCAGCGCGGTCACGAGGATACGGCGGACGCGCAGATCCTCTTCGTCGGACAGCCGCGCGAGGAGGGCTTCGCGCACCTCGGGGCCCCCCAGCTTCGCGAGCTCTTCGGCGAGGGCGCCGCGGACCTGCCACAGCTCATGATCGGCGAGCGCTCCGATCACCGCTCGCAACGAGGCAGGCGAACCCTGCTTGATCAGCGCGCGCGCCGCGCGTACCGAGAGCACGGGGCACGCATCGCGTAGGAGCTGGGTGAGCCAGGACCGCGAGGCGCTCAGCTCGATGGTCGAGAGGAGGTTGAAGCCTGGATCGACCCGAATGAGCGCCACCTCGCCCGCCATAGGCATGGCGAAGGCACGCTTGCGATCGCGCACCGGCAGCCGGACGTCAGAGGTCGAGCCATCGGCCATGACGATCTGGATCGGGAGGGTGAAGTGGAAGGCCTCGGCGGTCTGCTCCCCGCTCTGGGTCTGCTCGACCGAGACGATCAGCAGGTCCTCCTCGGTGCGGAGCCCCACCTTGAGGGCCGGATGCCCCGCCCCTTCAATCCACTGGTGGAAGAAGCGGTCGAGGTTTCGCCCGGTGGCGTCTTCCATCGCCCGCTGAAAGTGACGAGAGTGCACGGTACGATGCCGATGCCGCTCGAGATAGAGCCGCGCGCCACGCCAGAAGGCCTCGGGGCCGAGCTCGGTCCGCAGGGTGTTGAGGACACAAGCTCCCTTCTCGTAGATGTGGCGGTCGAAGACATCGATGGGCTCACGAAAGGTGTAGCTGACGATCGGGCGACGGTAACGGCCCGAGTCCTCGCTGAGGTAGCCCTTCGCCTGCCCATAGCGGTACCACGCCGCGTCGGCTTCGGAGCGGTCCGCCTCCCACCACACGACCTCCATAAAGGTCGCCCAGGACTCGTTGAGCCAGGCCTGGGACCAGTCCTGGCAGGTGAGCAGATCACCGAACCATTGGTGCGCGAGCTCATGGGCGACGAGGCGATCCGGGTCCCACTCCACCGCCGCGAGCTCATCGACGAGCAGGAGATCGGTCATGACCGTACAGGCCACGTTCTCCATACCTCCGAAGATGAAGTCGTGGACCACGACCTGATCGTAGCGAGGCCAAGGGTAGGCTACTCCCGTGATATGGCTGAAGTGTTCGAGCATCAGGGGCGTCTTGCCGAAGGCCAACAGCACGGACTCGTCCTGGCCCTCGGGCACCAGGTAGCGCACGGGTCGATCCTTCCAGAGGGTCTCTTCGCAGACGAGCTCGGCGGCGATCATGACCAGGAGGTAGGCGGGCATGGGGTCGTTCTGCTCAAAGACGGCGAACGCTCCACGCTCGTCTTCGCCCTGCTCGACCTCGAGGCCGTTCGAGATCAGCGTGTAGCCCGCCGGCCCTCGCAGTCGGATGGTCCAGGCGTGTTTCTGGCTCGGGTGATCATGGCAGGGGAACACGAAGTGCGCGTCTTCGTCTTGGAGTTGGGTCCACGCCATCGGACGACGGTCGGACGCCCAGAGCTCCGGGCCGGTGAAGTAGAGCCCGCGGGTCGGTCGCTCGCCGTGCCAGCGCACGACGACCGCGCCTTCGGGTGCCGCGCCTGAGATGCGCAAGACCTCGCCTTCGTGGGTGTAGTCGACGGGCTCGCCGTCGGACCGGGTGACCCCATCGACCTCGACATCGTCAAGGTCCAGGAAGAATGTACCCTTGAAGGACGGCATCGCGCGGTAGTGAACCGTAGCCTCGCCCGTGAACCGGCGCCCTTCCAGGTCGAGGTCGAGGGAGAGGTCGATGTGCTCGATCTTCACCTTGCGCGATGGGGCGTAGTGAGGCTCGACCCCGGGCTCAGCGAAGGGCATGGACGCGCCGTCGAGGCGCGCGAGCCCCATGGTGGCGAGCTCGGAACGAAAGACGTGGCAGGGCATGGAGGCTCCGGGAGACTAGGACGCGGCGGTGTTTTCCCGGGTCGCGCGGGCGACCTCGTCGGCATCACCGATGAAGAGGGGGGTTCGGTCATGGATGTCGCCGGCGCTGCGGTCGAGTAGCCGTCGCTCCCCATCCGTGGCGGCCCCGCCTGCGCGCTCGATCACGTACGCCAAGGGGAAGGCTTCGTAGAGCAGGCGCAGCTTGCCTTGGGGAGCATCGGTGGTGGCGGGGTACAAGAAGATCCCGCCCTTGAGGAGGGTGCGGTGCACGTCCGCGACCAAGGAGCCTACGTACCGCGCCTTCCAGGGCTCGGAGCGCTCCTTGAGAGCCTCGACGTAGGAGGCCACCCCCGAGGACCAGCGACGGGCGTGGCCCTCGTTGACGCTGTAGGTACTGCCCTTGGGGATCTTCAAGTTGGGATGCGACAAGAAAAACTCACCCACCGTCGGGTCGAGGGTGAATCCGAACACCCCCGCCTCGGTGGCGAGGACGAGCAGGGTGCCCGAGCCAAAGATGAGGTAGCCCGAGGCCACGATCTCGTCGCCGGCGCGGCAGGCGTCGCGCAGCTCGGCGGGCTCGCCCTCGGGGGTGAGCCGACGGAAGATGCAGAAGATCGATCCGATCGTAATGTTGCAGTCGATGTTCGAGGAACCATCCAGTGGATCGAAGGTGACCACGTACTCGCCGGAGCGGTAGCGGCTCGGGACGAGCACCGGCCCACCTTCTTCTTCACTGACGATCATGCAGGTATGACCGCCGTGCTCCAGCGCATGCTTGAAGGCTTCGTTGGCGTAGAGATCGAGACGCTGAACGTACTCCCCGTGCACGTTGGTCGAGCCGACCGCTCCGAGCATGCCGAGCAGCCCTGCCCTGTTGACCCGAGCGGCGATGAGCTTTCCCGCGAGCGAGATCGACTGCATGAGGTTCACGAACTGCCCGGTCGCGTGCGGGTAGTCTCGCATGGTGTCCATAAGGAATCGATCGAGGGTGGTCCCTTCCTCGAACTGCGGTGTGGCCATAGGGCCTCCTGAGCGGGAGGCCCCCCTAACCCGATCGCGCCCCGATGGGCCGGAACGCCGGCTCAGGGCCAGGAGCGTTCGATGAGATCGGGTGGTTCCTGGGGTCCTTGGCTCATGACGAAGCGCAACCGCCCGATCACCCGGCCGTCTTCGGTCTCGACCGAGACCCGCCACGGAGCCGGACGAAGGCTGCGCCGCTTGCAGGTAAAGTGCATCGAGCCTCGCTCGCGCCCGCCGGTGGCCTGGACCCAGGTGCCGGTGTCGCCGGTCCAGACCCAGGCTCGCTTCTCGTCGTCCCAGAACTCCCACCGATGGTAGAGCCGGGGCGAGATCCGGCGAGGGGCGTAGACGGGGGCGAAGACGCAGACCCGATCGTTCGCTCGAAGGCGAAAGCGGCGATCATCCCGATCGAAAGGGCGCCACCAGGGCGGCCGCTCGTGCGAGAGCGTGGCCTCTTGGCCCCGCAGTCGGACCTCGCGGTAGACCCCCATGTGGAGGGTCGAGAGCGGGACCGGGGGGATCACGCCCACGAGGTCTAGCGTGAGCAGCAGGAGGAGCAGCCCCCCCCACGAGGCGGCGTAGCTCGAGTAGCGAACGGCAGGGGCGAGCTGCCAGAACACCCTGGCAACCGGATCGCGACGGAGACGGTCGCGCACGGGATCCGGCTCGCCCGGACCTTCTTGGGGCTGTGGCTCCGCGCGGGGCCACAACCCACGCCAACGCGCCGTGGCCTCCTCCCGGATCTGCCGAAGGATCAGGTCGAGGCGCCGCGGGAGTGGCTGACCGATCCGATCGCTCACCCCGATCAGGCCACCCCAGGCCCGCCCAAGGGCGACCGCCGTCCCCCGAGGGCTCCACTCCATCAACAACAGGGCCGACGCGGTCATGACCAGCGCCCCCATCCCCGCGAGCACCCCGACCCCGCGTCCCATCCAGCCCGTGGCGACCGGGATCCAGAACAGAAAGAAGCTGAAGGAGCAGAGCAGATACAGCGCCAGCCTCAGCCCCGCGGTGCCGATCAACCTGGAGAGAAACTCATTGGCTAGGAGCAAGAGCCCGATCGCGACGAGCCAGAGGGTCGACAGCCAGGTCGCGGCGCTCTGGAGGTAGTAGATCGCATACGCCGAGAGCAACCCTCCCAGAAAGAAGTGCACCGCGAGCCGGGTGAGGGGCCGAGCCTTGCGCAGCGGTCGGGGGAGCTTGTTGTGCACCGCTCGGTGATCGAGCACGATCGCCGCCCCGAGCCCCAGGAGGTAGGCGGCGTAGATCAGGTTGTCGAGCCAGTAGTCAATCCGGCCCAAGGTGAAGGCATCCCAGGTGATGCCGGCGATGAACACGACGACGGTCGCGAGCAAGTAGAGCCAGCGCGCCGCGGCCTGCGCCCACGGCGGCAGCCCCGTCCAGACAGCGATCATCAGGGTACGCCACACGCACCGCGGTAACCGGAACGTCTCGCTCCAGGGAGGCGATCACGACGTTCGGCGCAAGGATGGGCCACCGACTGTGCAGATCCCCTTGCTCGATCCCGCTGGATGGGTTCTAGCGGGCGCATGACCACCCCGTCTCCTCCATCGCCGTTCCTCGGTGCACTGCTGGCCGCATGGGGCGTGTTCGGAGTGCTGGCCCTCCTCGCAAAGGCCTTGCTGGGACTCACCCCGATCGCCCTCGAGGCCCTGACCTCCAGCGAGCTTCAGTGGTGGCACTGGCTCGTCACCGCCGCCTGGATCGCCTTCATGGCCTATAGTGAAGGCTATAAGGGTTTCCAAAAACGGTTCTCCCCCTTTGTCGCGGCGAGAGCCCTGGAACTCCGAGAGAACCCCTCATGGGTGCGCGGCCTGCTCGCCCCCGCCTTCTGCATGGGGCTCTTCCAAGCCACCCGTCGTCGCCTGATGGTGTCGTGGGGGATCCTGATCGGTGTGACCCTATTGGTGGTGGTCGTGCGTCTGCTCGACCAACCCTGGCGAGGAATCGTCGACGCTGGCGTGGTGGTTGGGCTAGGGTGGGGGGCGGCATCCTTGCTCGCTTCTGTCGCCAAGGGGGCCTTTACGGGGCAGGCCAGCGCCGATCCCGAGCTCCCTGTCGCGCCGACCCCTTCCTAGAAGGCCAGGAGTATCTGTTGCGTGCCTTGCTCTTTCCCCTGTTGGTCGCTTGTGCGCCGTCGGCTCCCCAGCCCGCACCCGAGCCTCCTTCCGAGCCCGAGCCCCTGCCCCGTCGCGCGATCGCGTCGGTCACGGCCAGCTCTTCTCTCGACGGCGAGCGCGAGAGCTTCCCCGCCGCTCATGCGGTCGACGGCGACGACCAGACCGCGTGGTGTGAGGGCGCCGACGGCCTGGGCTTGGGCGAGACCCTCACGATCGCGCTGCGCGAGCGCACCGAGCTCTCCAAGATCGCCATCGACGGCGGCTTCTTCCGAGATGACCGCACACTCAGGAACAATGGGCGCCCCCGCATGATCCGGGTCGAGAGCGACGAAGGTTGGGCCCACGACGTGCGCTTCGGACGCGTCCCCGAGCGCAAACATAAGGCGGACAAGGTTCGGGTTCGACCCATGCCTCTGGAGCAGCCCGGCGCCGCCAAGGTGCTCACCTTCACCCTGGTCGAGGCCGACGCGGGTCAGTTCACCGAGGATGTATGCATCTCGCGAATCGCGCTGTACGGATCATGAGGCTACAGGTCCTCCTTGGCGTCGCGCTCGCGATCGGCTGCGCCCCGATCGAGCCGGGCAGCAGCGCCTCGGCCTCGTCGAGTCAGTCCACCGAGAGCGTCGATGTTCGGGTCCACGTCCGAGTCGTCACCTGGAACGTCGCCCTCCTCGACGAGCCGGGCACCGAGCCCTACCAAGCGCTCGTCGACGTCCTGCGCCGCCTCGATGGCGACGTCGTCGCCATCAACGAGATCGCCGAAGAAGAGCGCCAGACCTTCTACGATCTCGCCGATGATCTCGGCTACGACACCGCCTTCCTCCCCGAGACCAACCCCTTCGGAAACTGGCGGAACGCGGTGCTCTCCCGCCTGCCCGTGGTGAGCCTGGACGCCCCCACCTCGGCCGAGCTCTCCGGGGATCCCGACGCCACCGACGTGACCCGCCTACCGATCGTGACCACCGTCGAGATCCCCCAGACGCATGTCGAGCTCCGCATCGTGGGGCAACACCTCAAGGCCGGCCCGGAAGACGCCGATCGCTTCCGCCGCGCGGTCGACGCGCAGCGCACGAGCCAGGCGGCGCAGGGGAGCCAGTCCTTGATCGTACTGGGCGACATGAACGCGGATCTGGCCCTCATGCCGCAGGACCCCCCGATCTGGACCCGCCCCCCCTCAGGGATCCCCGGTCACTATCGCCTCGGCTCAGACCTCGGGGCACGCCTTCAAGGCCAAGGCCTCCCCAACGACGCCTTCGCGCCCTTTCTGGACTTGGGCCTCCACCCGCTCGACGCGAAGCAGCTCGATGGACGCGTCGAGACCCGCCCGGTCTCCGGGCGCCGGATCGACTGGATCCTCCTGAGCGAGGACCTGCTGGACCGCGCGGAATACGAGGTCTACAATAGCCTCAACGAGCAGATGGGGGGGCTCCCCAAGGCCGGCAACCCGCCGGCCCGGGCCTCTTCAGAGCTCGCGAGCGATCACTTGCCGGTCTTCGTCGATCTCGACTTTCCCGCCCACTGAGGCCCCATGATCCCACTGCTCGCCTCCCTCGCCTTCGCCTCCTCCACCGATGACCTAGCAAACCCGACTCGACCCGAGCGAGAGGCGGGCCTGATCCACGAGCTCGAAGAGACCTTCGATGCCAAGAAGATCCGCCGGGCCAAGCAGCTTCGAACCGGGGGGGTGGCGGCCGCCATCGCGGGCCCTCCCACCGCGGCGTTGGGGCTGGGTTTCATCCTCGCCGGGGCTCTCGGCGGCAACCCGGGAATGGTCCCCCCAGGCGTCACGCTGGGGATCGTCGGCGCGAGCGCGACCCTGGTGGGCACGCCCCTGGTCCTCGGCGGTGGCGCCATGGCGGGATCGACCGTGTCACCTGAAGCACCCCGAGGCCTGGCGCTGAGGGCGGTGGGCGGCACCCTCTTCGGCCTGGCGATCGTCGGCACCGTCGTCTCCCCCTCCCTCGATGGCGTCGCCCCGATGGCCCTGATCGGCCCACTGTACGCGGGCGCAGTCATCACGAGCTGGATCGGGGCGAACCAGGCGATCCAGGCTGGGTCCGATGGACGATCCTTCGCGATCGCCCCAACGGTCTCACCCCATGGCGCGGGCCTCACCGTGGTCGTGGTGCGCTGAGCCTCGGGATCGGCCCGCCCGACCCCGTGGAGGGGATCGCTAGGGCGTCACGCCGCTCAGACCGAGCCAGAGCCCGGTGAGCATCGCCCCTACGGCCAATCCAAACACCACCAGTCCCACGACGATCCAGCGGCGCGTGCGGCCCGAGGATCCAGCCGGCTCCCCAGGAGGCGGCGTGGTCGTCGCCGCCTTGCTCTCGACGGCTGGCGACAGCTTGGCCAAGCGGCTGGGGGGGGCGCTCGAGCCCCGGTCGTCGAGCGAGAGCAGGGCAGCGGGCGAGCGAAGCTGGCGCTCGAAGGGCTCCGAGAGGTCGGGGTAGTCGACCAGGAGGTCACGGGCGAAGGCGGCGACATCCTGGAAGCGGTCCTCGCGATCCTTGGCGAGGGCGCGCGCGATCGCCCCACGAACCGAGGTGGGGACCCCCTGGACCAAGTCATCGACGGGGCGGATGGTACCCTGGAGTGTGGAGCGAGCCGTGACCTCTCCCTGGTTGTTCGCGAAGGCTCGCCGGCCGGTGAGCAGCTCGTACAAGATGGCGCCGAGGGCAAAGACGTCCGTGCGCACATCGACGGACTTGGCGTCGAGGACCTGCTCGGGAGCCATGTACCCCGGCGTGCCGAGCGAGATCCCCTCGCGCGTGTGGCTGTCGACGCCCTCCGCCACCACCTTGGCGATGCCAAAGTCGGTCACCTTGGGAACGAGGCCTTGGGGAGTGCGGGAGAGCAGGATGTTCGAGGGCTTGAGGTCGCGGTGCAAGACCCCCGCTTGGTGAGCCGCATGAACGCCCGCGAGGATCGGGGTGAAGAGCTCCAACGCGACGTCGACATGCAGACGACCTCGACGATCGAGCAGCTCCTCGAGGCTGAAGTGATCGACGTACTCCATCAGCAGCCCCATCTGCCCCTCGTGCCGCACCACATCGGTGACCCCCACCACGTTGGGGTGGCGGAGTTGGGCCTGGATCCGCCCCTCGAGCAGGAGACGTTCCGCGAGGAGGGGGTGCTGATAGGTGAGCAGCTTGAGCGCCATCACGTTGCCCAGCTCAGCGTGGCGCACCCGGTAGACCTGGGCCAAGCCACCTTGCCCGATCATCGCCTCGACGACATACCGTCCATCGATGCGCTGGCCTTCGTCGAGCATCGGTCTACGCTCCCTGGTGCCACTAGACGTGGCGATCGATCGTCCCGCAGCCCCTCCGATCCAGATAGCCCGGCGCCCAGACCGCGTCGCACGCTACTGGCGCCGGTAGCGCTCGATGTACATGCCCCCCGCCGCGAGCACGAGGGTGAAGGTGAGCACGAACAGCGCCCCGAAGACCGTCACCCCAAAGGCGCGCCAGCCAGGGAGGAACCCCAGCATCAACACACGCTCTGCGCCGATGATGAGCGAGACGAGCAGCGGGATCAGATACCAAGGCGATCGGCCCAGCAAGTGGTCGGCTCCCGGGCGCTGTGGAGGCGGCGGCCGCCTGGACTCCGGAGGCGGAGGCTCCTGCGGCCCGAGATCGAGCGGCTCGATGTCGAGGGAGAAATCCTGCTCGAGATCACGGTCCATGGCCCCTCCTAAGAGCCCCTAGTCTGCCAGCTCGTCGCCTCTTCGTCCAGAGCCACGCGTGCGAGTTGGCTCACAACCTTGCGCGAAAAGCAACGGCTCTCGCCAGCCTCCGAAGAGCCTCCCCGCTGCGCCGTCGCGTCGAGTTCAGCCGACCGCGAACCCACCCCTTCGATGCGTTGAGACGAGCCGAAGAAGCAGGAGGACGGCGACGGTCGCCAGCGCCGACGCCAGGCCGAGCCAGACCCCGACCGCTCCAAGCCCGACCCCGAAGGCGAGCGCGGCCCCCAGCGGTAGGCCGAGGAGGTAATAGCCGACCACGTTCGCCGCCGCGGGGACGGCGGTGTCCCCGACGCCGCGCAGGACCCCGAAGGTCACCACCTGAACCGCGTCGAAGAAGGCGAAGCCCGCCGCCACCGGGAGCAGCGAGGCCACCACCAGGATGACGGCGCCCTCCGCCGTGAACAGCGAGGCGAGGAGCGTCGGGAACGTGGCGAAGGGCACCACGAACACCGCCATAGAGCACGCTCCCAAGGCGACCGCGACCGCCGCGGCCCTTCCCCAGGGATGCCCAGCCCCCAGCAGGTTGCCCACCCGAGCCGAGGCTGCCGCAGAGATCCCAAGGGGGACCATGAACGCAAGCGAGGCGAGGGTCAGGGCGATCGCGTGGGCCGCCAAGGCCGTCTCGCCGAGCCACCCCATGAGCACCGTGGCGACGCTGAAGCCCCAGGACTCGAGGGCAACCTGTGCGCTGACCGGCAGCGCGAGCCCCATCGCGCGGACCAGGCCCTTCCGATCCCTCACCGCCGACCAGCGCGGCCGCACGACCGCGAAGAGGTCCCCCGAGAGCAGGACCAGGGCCAGAAACATCACGGCCGTCGCCGCCACCGAGGCCCACGCGACCCCGACCGGCCCCAAGACCGGCGCGCCGAACCAGCCGAAGAGCAGGGCGCCGTTGAAGAGCACGTTCACCCCGTTTCCCAGCAGGATGGCGATGGCACCAGGCATCATCTGGCCGCGCGCCTGGAGCAGTCCTCGCATCAGCATCAAGCCCGCGAACAGAGGCACCGACAACGTGCGAACGAAGGCATACTGGCCCCCGATCGCCGCCGCCTCCTCGGGCTGACCGACCGTGAGCAGCAAGGGCTCCGCTCCGAGGTGCAGGCCCATGATCGGCAGACACATCAAGCCGAGCAGCGCTCCGCCTCGGGCCAGCGCCTCGCCAGCACGATCGGGTCGCCGCGCCCCGATCGCCTGCGAGAAGAGCGGGTCCAGGCCCACCGCAGCGCCAAGCAACAAGGCCTGAAGCGAGAAGGCGAACGTGTGGCCAAGCATGACCCCCGCGAGCGCCCCTTCCCCGAGTTGACCTACCATCAAGACATCCACGACGCCGAGCATCATGAAGCCGAGCTGAGCCACCGCCACGGGCCAAGCCAGCTCGACGAGCCTCGAGACCTCGGCCCCGACGCTCGTTGTCGGCGCCCCGACCCTCTCCTCGCTTCGCTCGGACATCGGCCTCCCTCAGCCCATCCCCGGAGCTGTGCGGCCCGGCTAACCGCCAGGACGGTCGCGTCGGCGCACGACAACGCACCGAGGGGCCGGGCAAGGAGGATGCGTGCTCGCTACTCCTCGGGTTGCTCGGGCACGACAAGCCTGATGCCATCGGGGGCGTCGAGGGGGACGAGCAGGAGCGCGGGGATCTGGATCTGCGCCGTCGCGCTGATGGGGACGTAGACCCCTGAGGGGATGAAGTAGGCGTCGACCACCTGAGGACGGCCGTCGGAGTCGAGGGCTGGAAGCTCAAAAGGCTCCAGCACGAGATCGGGGGAGCCGTTAGCGCTCAGATCGAGCATCCACTGGTGCGGCACATCGGGCGTGATCGAGAAGTGGCTCGAGGCGCGTCCGTACAGGAGCGAGGCGAGGCTGGTGTGACTGTCGTCGAGCACGCCGACGAAGGGAAGATCGAAGGTGACGTGAACGGCCCGAACCAGGATCTCGCCGGGCTCCCCCACGAGGTTGGTGGGCAAGGCCATGGAGCGCGGCTCCCCCGCGTGCCCGTACACAGCCAGGGTCACCCCCGTACCGGGCTCGACCTCGACAGGGTCGACCTCGGCGACGATGTCGCCGTCTTGGTAGGCCTGAAAGCTCGCGATGTCGACCTGGCCGAGCGGGAGGTAGGGCGTAGCTCCACCCGCAGGGACGTCGGAGGCCATGCGGATCCCGGTGTCGTTGAACGAGAGATCGACGTCGCCCAGATCGAAGCGCAGATGCGCCGCTCGAACGAAGCGGGGCGGCGGGCGCTCGGGCCCGTGGGTCCCCTCGAGATCGACCACCACCGGGGGAAGCCCAGCTCCGGGCTCTGGTTCTTCGCCCGGGGCGCACCCGACGAGCAAGGACACTAGCGCAAGGATCCGCATGACAACCTCCGTGCTCGGATCATACCAGAGGCGAGCGATAGACGTCAGTCTTGGGCTCGGGATCCCTGCGCCGTAGGAGGCGCCCCCTCAGACCCACTCGGATCGCTGGGCTGGAGCTCCAGGGGGTCGGGAGCCTCGGAGGCGCCTTGGCTCTCTCCGGGCCTCGATGAAGGGGACTCGTCGGAGACTTCATCGACTTCACCGGAAGAAGGCGAGGGGTCCGACTCGCGCGCGCCACTCCTGGAGCTTCGGGAGAACTGCGAAAGGCGACGAAAGCTGCGACGCTGCTTCGCCTCCGCGCGCATCTCTTCGAGGGCCTGGGCGACCCCTTGAAGTCGGCTTCGATCCGAGTCGACCTCGGCGACGTCTGCTGCGAACCAGCGGACCAGGACCTCGACCAGATCGGCCGCGCGCCTGGCGGCATCGGCCGAGGGCGGACCATCGCCCCCCGAGAGCGCGAGGCTGCGGTAGCCGCGCACCATGGCGGCGCGCGCATCGGTCGCGCCATAGAGCCGGACTTCGGAGAGATCGATCCCCGCCCACCGGAGGCGCTCGACCAGAGCGGGCCCCGTCGCCCGGTGAGCCTGGGAGAAAACAGGACCCTCACGGGTCACCGCATGAAGGGGGGATCGCTCCGGCTCGTCGAGGGCCACCACGAGCACCGGGTCGCTCAGGCTGTCGCGGTGCAGCTCCAAGAACTGGGTGATCCCGCCCTGAAAGGTATGGGCGCAGCCTGTAAAGGCGATCCAGACCTCGACGCCGTTGACCGGCTCGGCGCCGAAGCGCTCCATCAGCTCTAGGAGGACGGCGGCCCCCCCGGCTGCGTTGGTGCCCACCTTGTCGCGACGCAGGCTGATGCTCCGAAACAGCGCGGTAACCACCAAGATACCGAGCGCGGTCAGATAGACGTCGAGGGTCGCGGGGCCCAGGGGCTCACCGATGGCGCGGACGACCATGAAGAGGGTCACCCCCATCGCGGCCCAAAACATAGCCTGCCAAGCGCGATCTGCGAGACGCAGACCCGAGCGCCGCTGACGCTGCCAGCGCGAGACGTCCAGGGGGCTGGCGATCACCACCGCGCCCTTGGGGGCAGGTCTAGCGTCGCGCGCGACGAGGTTGTAGCTCGCCGACTTGAGCAGTACTCGCCGCAAAATCGAGAACTGCCCCGTCGCCTCGCCGATGAGGCTCAAGGTGATCAGGAGAGCGAAGAGCGAGGCCCAGCCAGGCCACCACACCCCGACGATGCCGATCCCGACCAGGAGCGCGACATGGACCGCCGTGACCCGATCCGGCCGCACGTGCGAGACAAACCCTTCGCTGCGCACAAGCCAGCCATCCGGGAGCCGTTTGCGCACGGCGTGCAGCATCGCGCGCTCCCCTTCGCTACCCGCGAAGCGCCCCGTGATGCCTGAGAGGGCCTCCATGTCCTCGCCGATCCGATCCACCATGCGCCTCCGGCTCACCGTCCCCTATCGCGTCGAGCGCGACGTGCGAACCCGTCCTTCGCTCCATCCCCAGCAAGGGGGCTTGCCCTCTGGCCCTGCACACCGTAGAGTGCGGCGTCGGAGGGCATCACATGAGATTCATGGGCCGCGAGTTCACGGGCAAAGGCGTCACGATCGCCATCGTGGACTCCGGGATCAACCGAGACGACCCACGCTTGGCTGGTGTCGAGATCGAAGGCTGGAGCATCACCCTGGGCGCGACGGGCCACGCCATGCTGTCCGCCGACTCGCACGACGAGAACGGCCACGGCACCGAGATCGCTGCGGCGGTTCACGCCCTCGCCCCCGACGCCAAGCTCTTGGCGGTCAAGATCATGGGTGCCCGACTGCGCACGTCTGCCGAGCTGATGGCCGCGGGGATCGAGACCTCCGCCCGCAACGGCGCGCGAGTGATCAACCTCTCGCTCGGGACCCCGAATATGGGCAAGGCTCTGCTGCTTCGCGACTGCTGCGCCAACGCCGTCGAGGCGGGCAGTATCGTACTCGCCGCCGCCCACCCCAAGGGTGAGCGCGCCTATCCTGCCGACCTGCCCGAGACCGTCGGCGTCGCCGCGCACCCCGACTGCCCGATCGACAAGTACTTCTACTTCCACCCGCGGCGGTTCCCTCGAAAAGAGTGGGGCGTGCTCTCCGATAAGTTCCTGACCCACGGCTACAGCACTCCCCCCGAGGGTCAGTCCGCCCGGTACCGTGGCAGCGGCGTCGCCACCGCCTACCTCTCAGCGACGACCGCCTGTATCGCCGAAGCCCTCCAGGGTCGCGACGCCGAGCAGCTCCTGAAGAGCCTTCGGCGTAGCGCCCTCGTACCTAGCCCCGAGATCGGATACTCCTAACCGCCTGCTAGTCGTTCGATAGTTTCCACCGACTCTTTCCCGCAAGGAGCTGAGCGTGATTCCGCTGCTGTCGCTGCTCAGCGCTGTCGCGTACGGAAACACCCCCGACATGTTCGGGCAAGGCGCCCAGAATATGGGGTCGGGAGGAGGGGGGGTGGCGATGGTCCAAGACGGCACCGCGGCTTGGCTCAACCCCGCTGGCCTCGGGCGGATCCGACGCCCAAGCGCCAAGCTCGGCTACGTCATCGGCTTCGATAACTTTCGCCCAGTGCCCGACCTCTACTGGGACACGAACCGCGACGGCTCGCTCGATGGCCGCGACCCTCCCCTGCCCTGGGACGTGGGTATCGAGCGGATCCACGGCATGCAGATCAGCGTCGGGCGACAGATCGGCGGTAAGTTCGGCCTGGGCGCCACCGCGTGGTTCCCTGCCCAGCGGCTCTACCGCTTGTCGACCATCGAGCCCGACCTGCCGCATTACGTGATGTACCAGAACCGCCCGCAGCGCTACTCGATGAACATCGGGATCGGGGGTGAGGTGGTCAAGGGCGTAAACTTAGGGATCGCGATGGATCTCCACTCCCGCGCCGCCTTCGATCTGTACGGCACCCTTCACCTCACCGCCAGCGGTGCCGAGAACCCCGACGCGCCGGGGCTCGACGGTCTGATCCAAGACGTCGTGGTCGACGTGCACGAGCTCACGCTGGACCTGCGCTACGCCGCCCTCCCGATCTTCGGCGTGCAGCTCGAGCTGGGCAAGTGGGCCGAAGAGCTCGACGGCCTGGTGATCGGAGCCTCCTACCGCCCAGGCATGAACATCGCGATCAACGCCGATCTCGACATCCAGGCCAACATCGAGGTCCGCGACGTGGGCGATCTGGACCCCTACCTGCTGGCGGCGCTCGTCAAGGGGCGCGCCAACCTCTTCGATCACACCGTTCCCGGGCGCTTGAACCTCGGGGTTGCCTGGCGCACCGACGATGTCTTCAGCGCCTACCTCGACGCCACCTGGTCGGACTGGCGCAGCGGCCGCTTCAACGTCACGCAGCTACAGTCCGCCGAGATCACCTCGCCGCTGGTGGACCTCGACGACGCCGTCTCCGATGGCAACGCCTACACGGTCGACCTTCGGACCACCTGGAGCCTTCGGACGGGCATGGATCTGAAGCTCCCGCCCATTGAGCTCGACAACAAACTCCGCTACATGCGCTTCGCGGTGCGCGGCGGCTTCGCCTGGAACCCGACCCCCCTGCGAGCCCAAGGATCGAACAGCGCCTTTCTCGACTCCGATCGGATCACCTTCACCCTGGGCGGCGGGCTCGAGGTCTACGATCCCTTCGATCTGGTCGACGGTCCGGTTCGGCTCGACCTCTTCGGGCAGCTTCACCGGATCGGCAACGGCGCCCTGCCTCGCAGCACCGACGTCCCTCGCGCCGGCTTCCCGGTCGAAGGCACCAGCATCCCGATCGGCGGGCAGATCGTCATGATCGGTGCCCAGTGGGGCTTTGACTATTGACGGGACACGCGGTCGTCGGCCGCCTGGCGCCCACCCCGTCCGGCCACCTCCACCTGGGCAACGTGCTCGCCTTCGGAGCCGCCTGGCTGTCGGTTCGACAAGCGGGTGGGCGACTGCTCCTCCGGGTAGAGGATGTCGACATCCAGCGGGCCTCGCGCGAGATCGAGGACGGACAGAAGCGCGACCTGGAGTGGCTCGGGATCACCTGGGACCGCGAGGTGCGCCGCCAGTCCGAGCGGGACTACACCCCGACGCTGCACGCCCTTCATGAACACACCTACCGCTGCGTGTGCACCCGCCGACAGATCCGAGAGGCCGGAGGGATCTACCCCGGCACCTGTCGCGACGTCGGACACGCCCGAGGCTCGACGCGGTTTCGCCTCCCGAAAGGAGCGATCACCTTCGAGGACCGCAGGCTGGGTCCGCGGCGCGTACCGCTGATGAGCCTGGGCGACCCCGTGCTACGTCGGCGAGACGGGGTCTTCGCCTATCCCCTGGCCGTCGTCGCGGACGACCTCGCCGACGGAGTGACCGAGGTGGTTCGAGGAGCGGACCTCGTCGATGTCACCGCCGCTCAGCTCGCGATCTGGCGGGCCTTGGGGGCTCGCCCGCCGTCCTACCTGCACAGCCCCCTCGTGCTCGGCCCTGACGGCAAGAAGCTCTCGAAGTCGCATGGGAGCGCCCACGTAGGGCACTGGAGGTCCCGAGGCGCCGAGCCCGAGCAGGTCTGGCGCACCGTCCTTCCTTGGCTCGGGCTACCCCACGATCACCTCGACCAAGCCATCCGAGACTTCGATCCCACCGCCGGCCCTCTCGGGCCCATCATCGCCGAGACCGACGGCTCCCTCTGACCCCCGAGGACACCATGGATGTTCACTTTCTAGGCGCCGCTGGCAGCGTGACCGGCTCTCGAACGCTGGTCAGCGTCGAAGGCACCCACCTGCTCGTCGACTGTGGCTTGTTCCAAGGGTTCAAGGCGCTTCGGGCCCGCAACTGGCGCCCCCTCCCCTTCGACGCAAGAAAGCTCGACGCCGTCTTGCTCACCCACGCACACATCGATCACTCAGGCTACCTTCCACGTTTGGTCAAAGAAGGTTTTCGAGGTCCAGTCTGGTGCACCCAAGCCACCGCCGACCTCTGTGGGCTCCTCCTTCCCGACAGCGGACACCTCCAAGAAGAAGACGCCCGCTACGCCAACAAGCGAGGATTCTCCAAACACAACCCGGCTCAACCCCTGTACACCGAGCAGGAAGCGAGGACGGCGCTCGCCTCTCTCGCCCCGGTTCCCTGGGGGGAAGAGGTACGAATCGGACCGATCAGCGCCACGTTTCTTCCCGCAGGTCACATCCTGGGCGCCTCGATGGTCCACCTGGACGGACCCGATGGCAGCGCCCTGTTCACCGGCGACCTCGGGCGGTTGCGCGACCCGCTCATGAACCCTCCCGCCGCCCTCGATCTCGCCCCCGATCTCCTGATCCTCGAGTCCACCTATGGAGATCGCGCCCACTCTGAACAGGACCCCCTCGATCAGCTCGAGGCGGTCGTCACTCGGACCATCGAGCGCGACGGGGTCGTCCTGATCCCAGCCTTCGCCATCGGTCGTGCCCAGGCCGTGCTCCTGGGTCTTCATCGACTGATCGCCCAAGGGAGGCTGCCCGCGAGCCTCCCCATCTACCTGAATAGCCCCATGGCCGTCGATGCCACCGAGCTCTACCTGCGCCATGCCGCCGACCATCGCCTCTCCGCAGCCGAGACCCGCGCGATGATCGCGACAGCGAAGCTCATCCGCACGGTGCAAGAGAGCGAGCGACTCAACCAGCACAAGGGCCCCGCCGTCATCCTGAGCGCGAGCGGTATGCTCACCGGCGGTCGCGTGCTCCACCACCTCAAGGCCTTCGCCCCCGACCCAAAGAATACGTTGTTGCTCGCCGGCTTCCAAGCGGCGGGAACGCGCGGCGCATCGATCGCAGCGGGCGCCGAATCCGTGCGGATCCACGGAGAAGAGGTCCCCATCGCCTGCGAGGTGGCACGCATCGATGCCTGGTCCGCCCATGCCGACGCCAACGAGATCCTGACCTGGCTCGGGCGGGCCTCGAAGGCGCCCGGCCAGATCGTGCTCAACCACGGAGAGCCCCAGGCCAGCGATGCCCTCCGCCAGCGGATCGAGCGGGAGCTCGGCTGGCACACCTCGGTGGCGGAGCTCGGGCAACTCGTGACGCTGGGGCGAAAGAGCGACGCCCCCCTCGTGGTCGATCCAGATCCCCCGAGCCCGTCGACGTCCTCGGTCCCGGCCCCGATGGACCGCAGCGTAGACTCCCTCGGGGCGCGCGCCAGCCTCGTGGTCATCGGAGGTCAAGACCTGCCCGATCTCGCTCGGGCGGAGCGTGATCACACCCGCCTGTCGGTCGCGCTGGCGGAGCGACCTGATGATCAGCGCGCCCGGCGCGCCCTGGGCATCGCGGAGCGAGCCTTGGCCCACGCGCGCTGGCGTCAACAGCTCCCCCTGCTCGCCCAGCGCGCCAAAGCGCTCGGAGGTCTCGCGATCCTCACCCTCGAAGGCGACGGGCTACCCAAGGAGCTGACCGCTGCCTGTCGCCAGATCGAACAACCCATCGTCCCGATCGACGAGCTCGCGCTGCGCGCCGGCGAACTCCCCTCGCACTGTGCCGCCGTGATGGTTTTCCCGGGAGGGCTGCGCACCCTCGCGACGCTCTACGCGCTCCTCGAGTCCAGCCATGCCCGCCGATGCCCCTTCGTCTTGATCGGCCGACGCTTCTGGCACGACGTGGCAGGCATCGACCAGCTCGTGAGCGAGGGCATGCTCGCCGAAGACGCGACCCCCGTGCTCCACGCCGAGGACGTCGAGCAGGCTTGGGCCATGCTCGAGACTCGGCTGAAGCGTCAGCTCGGCTGATCGCCTCGAAGCCGGGCGGCGACCGCCTGGAGATCGTGGAGCGCCAGGCGCTTGTCTTGGGGTTTTCGCAGCAGGTAGGCGGGATGAAAGGTCGGCATCGTCGGGACGCCGTCGACCGTGAACCACCGGCCGCGCGCACGGGTGATCCCCTGGGAGGTTTGAAGGAGGCTCTGAAACGCGACCCGCCCGAGCACCAGCAGCACCTTGGGTCGGACCGCTCGGATCTGGCGCTGAAGGAAGGGCAGACAGGTCGCCACCTCGTCGGGCAGAGGATCGCGGTTCTTCGGAGGCCTGCACTTGACGACGTTGGCGATATAGACCTGCTCCCGCGGCAATCCAATGACACGCTCGAGCATCTTGTCGAGCATCTCGCCCGCCGCACCGACGAAGGGCTCGCCCCGGAGATCTTCCTCTTTACCAGGAGCTTCACCGATCACCATCAACGGAGCCGAGGTGTCGCCAGCACCAAAGACCAGGTTCGTGCGCTGCGCGCAGAGCCCACAGCGGCGGCAGTCCCCGAGATCGTCGCGGATCTGCGTGAGGGTGGCCGGTGCGTCGACCGAGGACTGCACGGCATCAGCTGGGAGTTCGGCGCGTGTCGAGCCGATCGGATCTTGGACGTGGCCTGCGGCGAGCTGGGCTTGGACGACAGCGCGCACGTCGGCCACCAGCGCTGCGAGCTCTTCGTCGATCGTGCTCAAGGGCCCTCCGAAGCCACAGGGTAACGCCATCCGAGTTCGCGCAGCGCCGTGATGACGTCGAGCAGCGGGAGGCCGAGCACGTTGAAGTAGTCCCCCTTAACCTCCTCGAAGAGCCAGCCGCCCAAACCCTCGATGGCGTAGCCCCCCGCGCAGTCGGTGCCCTCCCCGGTCGCGACATAGGCTCGCAGCTCGTCATCGCTAAGGTCTGACCTGACCTTCAGCGTGGTTCGCGCCAGCCCTTCCCGCACGAGATCGGCGCCTTCGTACAAGCACCACCCCGTGAGGAGATCGTGGCACTGCCCACGGAGCGACTGGAGCCGCCGGACGTGATCGCCAGGATCCGAGGGCTTGCCGATCACCTCGCGGCCGTCCCAGAGGACCTGATCAGCGCCGAGCACGAGCCCGTCGACCCGCGCGGCGACCTCGGCGGCCTTGGCACGGGCGAGGCGCGACGCGACTTCGCTGGCCGTGGCGCGACCGATCGCTCGCTGCACCGCGCGTTCGTCTACCCGGGGGGGCACCACCTCGACCGATAATCCGACCGCCAGGACCAGGGCCCGGCGATAGGAGGAGCGACTTGCCAGAGTTAGTTTCATTGCGTTGAAGCCCCTTTACCGAACCAGGTCCAGGGTGCATGCGTCGTCTGGAGAGTCGACCCCTCCGCACCACCCTGCGCTGCGAGCATTGTGCGCTGTATCAGAGTTGCTACACTGTCGTCGCGAAGGAATCGCCGCTGGGCGGTATCCCAACCAAGGCGTGGAGGCCATGCCATGACAGGTGCCGTCGGAATCGACCTCGGGACCACTTTTTCCGCTATCGCTGCCGTCAACAAGTTCGGCGATGCCGAGGTCCTCAACAACGTCGAGGGCGACCGCATCACGCCATCTGTGATCCTCTTCGAAGGTTCCGAGCCGATCGTAGGTAGCTATGCACAGCAGGCGGCGGTGGTCTACCCCGAGCAGGTGGTCGAGTTCGTCAAGCGCCACATGGGGGAATCCGATTATCGCTTCACCTACGAGGGCCGCTCGTACACTCCCGAAGACCTCTCCAGCTTCATCCTTCAGAAACTCAAGCACGACGCGGAGCTGCGCCTAGGGCATCGGGTCGAGCACGCGGTCATCACGGTCCCCGCCTACTTCAACGATCACCAGCGTCGCGCCACCCTGCGTGCTGGTGAGAAAGCTGGCCTGAACGTCCTCAAGCTGCTCAACGAGCCCACGGCGGCTGCCTTCGCCTATGGGCTCGCCAAAGCCGGCACCGAGCAGCGCGTGCTCGTCTACGACCTAGGCGGCGGCACCTTCGACGTAACCCTCGTCGACATCACGCCTTCCGACGTCACGGTGCTCGCGACCTCCGGCGACAATCACCTCGGCGGCAAGGACTTCGACGACGCCCTGATTCAGCATGTCGCCGAGGCCTTCAAAGAAAAGCACGGCCTCGACCCCACCTCGGACCTCCACAGCTACCACGATCTCCGGCAGAAGTGCGTCTCGGCCAAGCTCAGCCTCAGCCGCATGCCCAAGACCAACATCTTCCACGACTTCCAAGGCCGCGTGATGCGGCTGGCGGTCACGCGAGACACCTTCGAAGACCTGGCCCGCGACCTCATGGACCGCTGCGAGGCCCTGACCCTCGACGTCCTCCAGGAAGCTGGAGTGCAGGCCGATACCGTCGACACCGTACTCCTGGCTGGGGGCTCGACCCGCATGCCGATGGTGCGCAAGCAGCTCGAGCGACTCTTCGCCAAGGCTCCCGCGACCGACGTCAACCCCGACGAGGCGATCGCGAAGGGGGCGGCGGTCGCGGCCTCGATCGAGTACGCCCGCATCTCGGGCGAGGCCTCTCCGGTCGACCTCAAGACCCACGACGTCACCAGCCACTCACTCGGCATGGTGGTCTACCGCGACAAGTCGCTCTTCAACTCCAGGATCATCCGGCGGAACACCCGGATCCCCGCCGAGCAGACGCGCGATAGCTACACGACGACCCACGACAACCAGACCACCATGGATCTCTGGCTCGTCCAGGGCGAACAAGAAGATCCCCTCGACTGCACCGTGCTCGGGCACTTCGAGTTCTACGGGATCCCCCCTCGGGCGGCCGAAGAGTCGCAGCTCGCCGTCACGTTCCGGTACAACGCCGACGGCATCGTCGAGGTCGAGGCCATGGACCTGATCACGGGCCAGATCCTCCCGCACCGTATGGCGAGCGGCCAGATCAGCCTGCATGACCTCGCCCTCAACCGGGCCCCCATGCAGGTGGCGCTCCTCATGGACTGCTCGGGCTCGATGTACGGTCAGAACATGGACAACGCCAAGGCCGCCGCCAAGGCCTTCGCCGAGCGAACCCTGGCCGTACCCAACCGCCAGATCGCGGTCATCGCCTTCCCTGGGGGGGTGCGTTCCACGGCCACCAGCGACCTCGACCGCATCACCCGAGCCCTCGACAGCCTGAGCCCCATCGGGTCGACCCCCCTCTCCGATGGGCTCCACGATGCCCGCGACCTGCTCCGACCTCGCGCCGGAGTCCAGCGCGTCTTCGTGGTCATGACCGACGGACACCCCGACGACCCCGAAGAGACCGGCGTCGAGGTCCATCGCCTCAAGGCCTCGGGAGCGCGCCTGATCGCGATCGGAGTCGGCGATCAGGTCGACCAGGACTACCTCCGTAGTCTGGCGTCTCAGCCCGACGACTACCACTTCTGTAGTGAGTCCCTGGAACTCCAGGGCACCTTCATCAACCTCGCGACCGAGCTGTCCGGGAGCTGAACTCCCGTCAGCCCAGGGGTAACCCCGTGGCCCAAGACGACACCGCCAAAGCTGTTCAGCAACTCCGCGACGAGCTCCGCTCCCTCGCGGGCACGCTTAAGGATCGCGCCCAAGGCGACGCGGAGCTCAAGCAACACGCCTTCGACCAGCTCTACGAAGAGCTGAAGTCCTACAAGAACGACTGGCAATACCAGGCCGAGAAACCACTGCTCCTCGATCTGCTCTTGTTCTACGACAGCCTGAACTGGTTCCAAGAGAGCCTGATCAAAAAAGAGATGTCCCGCGACGTGGTGGCCGACAGCTTTCAGTACCTCATCGACGAGTTCTTGGAGTTGCTCTACCGCCGCGATGTCGTCCCGCTTGCGACCAACGATAGCTTCGACCGAACGAACCAGAAGGCGGTCCAGGTGCTCGACACGGACGACCCCGAGCTCGACCAACAGGTCAAGCAGGTCCTCAAACGCGGCTTTCAGCGAGGGGAACGGATCCTTCGTGCCGAAGAGGTCGTGGTCCATCGCTACCGCGAGGGAGGTAAGGGGTGAGCGGTTCGGGCGGCATCGTCCTGGGCATCGACCTCGGCACCACCTACTCGGCGGTCGCCCACGTAAACCGATTCGGCAAGCCCGAGATCCTCGCCAACGCCGAGGGGCAGCCTACGACCCCCTCCGTCGTCTACTTTTACGACCAGGACGGGGTCGTGGTAGGCGAAGAGGCGATCAAGATGTGCGTGATGGAACCCGAGAACGTCGTGCGCTTCATCAAGCGGTCGATGGGCGAGGACGGCTTCGCACTCGAGTTCTTCGGACATGCCTACACCCCCCAGGAGATCAGCGCGCTGATCCTGCGCAAGCTCAAAGAGGACGCTGAAGCTCTCACCGGCGAAGAGATCCACGACGCGGTGATCACCGTCCCCGCGTACTTCAACACCTCCCAGCGGGGCGCGACGGTCGAGGCCGGCTCCATCGCCGGACTCAACGTGCTCTCGGTCATCAACGAGCCCACCGCGGCTGCGATCGCCTACGGCATCGACAAGCTCGGCGGGGAACGAACCCTGCTCGTCTTCGATCTGGGAGGCGGCACCTTCGATGTCACGGTCATGAAGGTCGAGGGCCACAAGCTGCGCACCCTGGCCTCCGATGGCAACGCCGAGCTGGGCGGCAAGGACTGGGACGACCGCCTCGTCAACCATGTCGCGGAGCAGTTCGTCGAGTCCCACGGATCCGACCCTCGCGATGAGCCGAGCCCCTTCCAGGAGCTCTATGAGCGCTGTCTCGCAGCGAAGATCACCCTCTCCGCAAAAGAGCAGGCGATGATCCCGGTTAACTATAAGGGCCGCCGGGCGGGTGTGCGCGTGAGCCGCGACGAGTTCGAAGACATGACCCGCGATCTGGTGCAGCAGTGCATCGAGACCACCCAGCTCGTCCTTGAGAAGGCCGGTCTGGACCAGTCCGAGGTGAGCGACCTGCTGCTGGTCGGGGGGGCGACGCGCATGCCGATGATCCGCGAAGCCTTAGAGCGGGCCTTCGGTCGACCGCCCATCGCCGACCTAAACCCAGACGAATGCGTAGCCCTCGGAGCCTCCCTGGCGGGCGTGATCAGGTATCGGCCCGACCATCCCGCCTTCTCGCAGGCCGACGAGCCCCCTCCCCCCGCGCCGGTCGATCGTCGAACCCCCTCGCCCTCCCCTGCGCCCCGGCGAGCCCCCAACCCGTCCGCGAGCGCAGCCGCGATCGGCCTCGCCGACGGCGGGAGCTTCGCGGTGCGATCGGGGCCCCCGAGCATCCCTCCCACCACCGAGGTCGCGCCCGAGCCCGGCTCCGATCCCGATCACCCCGTGTTCGCCCTCCCAGGCGATGTCCAGATCGAAGACGCCACGACGCACCCCCTCGGCATCATCGTGCTCGACCGAAACCGGCAGGAGCGCGTAGTGGAGCTGATCCCCGAGGGCACCCCCCTGCCCCATGAGTTCCACGGACGGTTCACCTACGCCTACGAGAACATGCGAGCCGTGCGCGTCGAAGTCACCGAGGGACACGGCACATACCGCGACGAGGTCTCGGTCATGGCCAAGGTCGAGCTCAGGGGCCTACCCCCGCGCCCCAAGGGCACTCCGATCGACGTCATCTACCGCTATAGCGTCGACCAGATCCTCTCCGTTCAAGTCATCGATGTCGAGACCGGCCAGTCCCGCGAGGTCAAGCTTCATTTCGCGGGGACGCTCGGTGATACCGAGTCAGGAGCCCCTCCTGTAGGCGGTGGAGCCAGCGGCTCCCTTCGTGCGGCCAAGGACCGAAACCGCAACATTCGAGTGCGAGGCTAGCTGTCGGTGGGCCACCTCCCTGCGCTTCACTGGCCCGCACAATGCCTGGGATCGATGTACGCGTATGGCTCGTATCTCCCACAGGCCAAGACAGAGAACCATCCCGAGGTCGTTGCCCTACGCGCGCTGAGGCGGTAAAACAAACGTCAGGGACGTCGGAGCGCCATGACCACGCGAAACCTCGACAAGGCCGCCGAGTTCTGCCTTGATGTGGAGGCGGATCATCTCTTTGGCTATCTGAAGATCGACGAAGACAGCTCCTCCGAGGATCTCGTCGAGGCGATCAAGGCGCGTCGAAAGTGGGCCCAAGCCCAACAGAACAACCCCAAATACAAGCGCGAAGCCAAGAAGTTCATCAGCGCCTACGAAGCGTTGATCCAGGTCGCCTCAGACCCCCAACAGCACCTCGAGCACCAGCAGAAGCGGCGGGAAGACAAGAACCTGCCCTCACTTCAGATGGCGATCGACGCGATCCTCTCGGGAGGAGCAAACCCGAGCCTCGAGCAGCTCAGCTTCCTTGAGGGCAAGGCCGACGAGCTAAACATCGCGCGCGAGACCCTCTATCAGATCCTCAAGGAGAGCGGGCGGTCCATCTCAAATCCACCGAGCCCACAACGCTCCCATAGCGGAGACTCCGGTTCGATCGACCATGAAGCGACCACGGCGGATCGTCCTCCGCTGATCACGTCTAGCTCGATTATTCAGCGTCCTCCCTCACCGATGGCTTCAACAGGCCGCTCCCGCACGCCCTCGCTCGGTACGCCAGTCGGACCTCCGGCCACGCCCGGCCCCTCCACCCGCAGCACCTCGACCGCCTCAGGGCCTCCTCGCCGGCACAGCGCCGACGCGACCGCTCCTCCGGTTCGCCGAGTCAACGCACCCAACACGTTCTCGAACCAGCCCACCCAGCCGCCGGTCGTCGACGCCCCGACCTCGGGCCGAAGCAAGGGCCTGATCGAGCCTGCAGGCCAGCACCACTTCGAAGAGATCATTCACGGCCGCCCGAGGACCCTCACCGGCCTCAAGGTTCGCTTCATGGGCGCCCTCCCCCTCGATGCCCAGATAAGCAGCGACGTGGAGTGGATCACCGTCGAGCCCAGCGCGATCAAGCCCCTCGACACCCAGCCCGAGGTCACCCCATCGGGAAAGAAAGTTCGTATCATCCCCTTCTCTGCGACCTTAAACCCCTCTCAGATGCCCGATAAGCAGGCCACGGGTAGGGTCACGGTCTTCAACAGCGCTGGCGACCACGCGACCTTCCGCTTCGACGTGACCCGCACGTTCAACTGGATTGGCCTGCTCAAAGGCGGGCTCATCGCCCTGGTCACGGTGGTCCTGCTCGCTGGGTTCGCCTTCCTAGTCAACGAGATCCTAACGCCACGACACGGCAAGATCCTCGTCATTCGGCTCGACCCCTCCGCCGAGGTCGTCATGCTCGACAACCAAGTGATCGGTAGCGGGAGCATCGTGCGCCACTCCTCCCCCCTCGCGGGCGACCGCAAGCTCACCGTGGTCCAGCCCAACTTCCAGACCGTCGAGAAGATGATCCGGATCCGCCCCCAAGAAGAAGAGGAGGTCGTGGTCGAGCTCAACCTGTCGAGCAAGCTCGACTATACGCCTGGCCCCGATGAGAAACGGGCCAACATCGCGCCCGCGGCAACCAAGCAGGCGGAGTCTGCCATCGCTCCATGCCTGACAGACTTGGAGGCCCCCCTCCGTGGCGAGGTCCACCTCAACGTGCTCAAGAACGGCACCGTCGGTTCGATTCGCTTCAAGGGGGATTTCCCCGAGATCGTCTCGACCTGCGCGACCCGGCGCCTCGCCGCCCTTCGGTTCGACTCCCTCCCGACAGGGGACTACGCTCAGCTGATCGCCAAGGTTCAGCACCCATGAGCCAGACCTCCTCCTTCGACGACCCGCGTTTCGATGAGGCTCTCGACGAGGCCGAGTCGATCCTGGATCAAGGGGACCCCGCGGGCGCGCTCGAGCGCTGTGAGCACATCTTGAGCCGAGCGCCCGATCACCCGGGTGCCCTGTACCTCTCGGCCGAGGCCCTCCACGAGTTGGGCGAGCTCGATGAAGCCACGGCGCGCTATCGTCGCTGCACCGCGCTGGTACCCGACCACCCTCTATCTTGGAGCGGACTGGCGGCGTGCCTCTTCGACCAGCTCGCCTTCGAGGAGTGCAATCGCATCGTGCATCGCGCGCTTCGTACCGACGACGCCAACGGCGAGGCCTACTACGTTCGCGCCCTCCTTCGAGAGCGTCGTGGCGACGCGATGGGCGCCGCCCGAGATTACCGTCGCGCCTGGCGGCTGGAGCCCGAGCGCTTCCCCGCCCCCGTGACCCTCGACGACGCCACGATTGAGGCCGTCGTCGTCGAGGCGCTACGAGCCTGTCCCCCCGCTGTGCGAGACGCCATTCGCAACGTGCCGATCCTCCTCGAAGAGCTCCCGAGCGACGAGGTCTGCCGAGCCTTCGATCCACCCCGATCTCCCATCGACATCGTGGGGCTGTTCTCGGGGCCGAGCCTGCTCGAGCGATCGCTCGAAGATCCATGGTCCGCCATTCCGAGCACGATCACCCTGTACCGCAAGAACCTGGAGCGCCTCGCATGGAGTCGGGAGCGTCTCCTCGAGGAGGTTCGGATCACCCTCCTGCACGAGGTCGGGCACTACCTGGGCCTAACCGAGGCGGACCTGGAGGCCCGAGGCCTCGACTGACCCGCGCACCTCCCGCCCTTGACGCCCCCCCTGGCGGCGTTAGATAGCGCCCACCCTCGGGGGATTAGCTCAGCTGGGAGAGCGCAGCGTTCGCAACGCTGAGGTCACGGGTTCGAGCCCCGTATCCTCCACCACCCACCGCGGCCGCTCCTGACTACAGGGGCGGCCGTCTTGATCGCGGGAGATGTCGTTCCATGGAAGAGCTGCACGCCAGCTATATCCTGACGGACGACGGAGAGCAGATCTACGTGCACGCGGTCGGCGAGGGTACACCCCTCATCTGTTGCAACGGGGCCGGGGTCTCGACCTTCTTCTGGTCCTATCTGGTCGATCACTTCAAGCGCGACCACAGGGTCATCCTCTGGGACTACAGGGGCCACGGACGCTCCTCCCTCCCCCAGGATCCCCCGTCTGCCGATCTCTCGATCGAGCGCTTCGCCTCCGACCTTCGGCTCGTCATCGAAGCCCTCGAACTTGCGGAGCCTGTCATCCTGGTCGGCCACTCCATGGGTTGCCAGGTCATTCTCGAGTACGCAGCTCGACACCCCAACGAAGTTCGCGCCTTGGTTCCTATGCTCGGCACCTACGCGCGCCCTCTCGACACCCTCCTCGACAGCCCGCTGAGCAAACCCATCTTCGATCTCGTCAAGCGCACCGGCATCGCGATGGGCAAGGGGGGTCGTCGTTGGTTTCGACCGCTGGTCGGGGCGCCTTGGGCTTTCGACCTCGCGCGACGGGCCGGCTTGGTCGATCGGCACTACGCCAACCGGCAGGATCTTGAGATGTACCTCGACCACCTCAACCAGATGGACCCCGAGGTGCTCTTCCGCACTATCGAGCTCATCGCCGAGCACGACCTGACGGATCGACTGCCCAGCATTCAGGTCCCCACCTTGGTCGTCGCGGCCGAGAACGACCTGTTCACCCCCATGCAGTGCTCCGAGAAGATGGTCGAGCTGCTCCCTGATGCCGAGCTCTTCGTCCTCGCACAGGGCAGCCACGCTGCGCTGGTGGAACACCCCGAGACCATACACCTCCGACTTGAACGCTTCTTCGCCGAGGCCCTTCAGCGCCCCAAAGACTGATCTCGAAGCGCCTGGGTGAGCCGCGCAGGGAGGCGTGTTGGACGACCCGAAGGGGTCACACAGCCGAGCCGCGCCGCCCCCTCTGCGAGGAGCTGATCACGCTCGACATGCACGATCTGGTGCGCCACGAGCAACGTGGCGTGATGGAGCTCGTGCACCCAGCTCTGCACCTCGATCTCGTCGTCGTATCGGGCTGAAGCGACATACCTGCACCAACTCTCGACCACCGGCAGGTAGGCCCCCCGCTCGACAAGCTCGTGGTAGGGCAGCCCATGCGCCCGCATCAGCTCAGCGCGGCCCGCCTCGAACCACCGAAGATAGTTGGCGTAATACACGATCCCCGCCGCGTCGGTATCGCCGAAGCGAACCCGCTCGGTGTGTCTGTGGGGCGCGACGTGATCGGGCCTGATCAGACGGGGAGTCCGGAGCATCAGCGACGCCTCCGCCGGCGCCGACGTCGACCCCCGCCTGCGTGGACCTGGATCGGACAGGGGCTAGGCAGCAGATCGGGCCAGCGAGCCCGCAGGTAGCGAGCGATCTCGACCGAGCCTCCCCGCCGAAGCGCGCTGTCGTCTTCGAGGATCGCGCGCGCATCCGCCCTCGCGGCGAGCAAGCTGTCGAGGTCACCCAGAGGATCCAGCCAGGAGAACCGGACGGGCTCACCCGGCTCCCCCGCCACCATCGCCCCCAGCCCGCGCTGCTCGAGCTCCTGCACCGCCACCTGAAAGCCGTGGGTACTCTCTGCGAACCGCCGAACCCGAAGAACGCCAGGCTCATCGGGCTCTTCGCCGGTGATCAGGAGACACTGGGGCGGAGCATCGGCCACGGCGATGTGACCGCGGACGCGATGCAGCCTGGACAGGCTCATTCGATCCGCCTGCTCTACGATGACCAGCCTGGCCCCGCAGACAGCAGGTCCGGCCTCGAAGTGGGTGGTCGTCAGCAAGACGTCGATGCTGCGGTCCCGGAAGGCCGCCCAGGTCTGATAGCGGTCCTCGCGGCTCATGCCTCCATGAAAGAGCCTCACCCGGTGCTCGGGGAAGATGCGGCTCTGGAGGGTGGCGACGATGCGCATAGCCTCGGGAGCGTCGATGGCATCGGCACCCCGGCGCATCGGAAAGACGATGATCACCTGCCCGCCCTCGCGAACCACCGCGCTGGCGCGATCGTAGGCCGTCTCGCGCTCCGACGGCTCGATGACCTCGCAGGGAACGGGCGCACCCGGATAGTGGCGCAGAACGGTAAGGTCGAAGGTTGGGTACGCTTCGAGGAGGACGGGCGATGGGATCGGCGTCGATGTGATCACCAGGAGGTCCGGGGAGGGGCTCCGGAGAGCGTGTACCTTGGCAGGGATCGACCCAAAGGTGTCGCGCTCGCCGGCCACCACCAAGCCCAGACGCCGAAACTCGATGGCGGGATCGAGCAGGTCGGAGGTTCCATACAGCACATGGACCTCACCCCGCTTGATGGCGTCGAGCTGGGAGCGCGAGGGAGGCTCGACGTACAGCCGCGCCACCAATCCCAGCTCTCGCAGCAGGGGCTCGGAGAAGGCGTAGCGCTGCTCAGCCGTCGCCCGATCCGGCGCGACCACCAAGACCTGATGCTTGTTCTCGGCCACGATGAGGGTGCTGAGGAGCGCCACGAGCCCCTTGCCGGCGCCCACCTCCCCCGTCAGGACCCGGCGCATGGGCGCGCTGCCCCGAAGGTCGCGCTTGATGTCTTCGAGGGCGAGCTGCTGCTCGTCGGTGAGCTCGACCGAGGCTTGTTGATCGGCGGTGCCGATGAGCCGATGGAGGATCCCGTGGGAGAGCCCTCGCTCGCGCGTGCCTTGAAAGCGGGACCACAAGAGCCCAAGGTGGACGAGGAGCGACTCGTCGTAGGCTAGGCGCTCGGAGCCTGCGCGGCTGCGGTCGCCGCGTTGATGGGCCTGATGAAGGGCCTCCCCCAGGCCCACGAGGCCCCGCCGCTCGCGGAGCGCAGGGGGCAGCGGGTCGATCAGCTTGTCGGCATCTTCGAGGCACTGTGCGATTAAGGCACGGACCTCGACATCGTCGACCCCCTCGATCCCGTACTTGGCCAGTCGCGCAGCGTGCTTGCCGTCGTCGAAGCTGAGCTCCGGCTCATGCAGGACCGCCATCCCTCCTTCGTCTATCTGGACGTCGCCCACCAGGACGACGCGCTGCCCGACCTCGAGCCGATCCATGAGCCACTCGGGCACGCCCCCCGTCCAGCGAGCCGAGGTGGGGCCCGCTCCGTGAAGGACCACCTCGCCGAGGCGAGAGCCATCGGGTCGAAGCCGCGTCGAGCGACGGCGCACGCGGCCGCCGACCGCCTGCCGCCCCGAAGACTGGATCCGCCCCGCTCCCAAGATCGGATGGACGACCTCGAAGTGGATGGGTCGACGCCCAAGGAGCTGGCCGGTTCGGGTGATTCCTTGTGCGACGAGGGCCTGCAGGACCGTGTCGGGGGCGTCGAGATCCATGATGTCGCCTCCCCCAAAGCTGTCGTCACTCCAGCGCACGCTGGGTGGCTCGGACGCGGGGGCGCTCTGGCTTGGAGCGGGCGCGCTCTTGGCGGTCCTGCGCTTCTTCTTGGAGGAGGACTTGCGGCGCCCCCTGCGACCGGACTTGCCACGTCGCGAAGTCCGCTCTGGCGGCCGCTCCGACTCCCGCTCCGGATCGGGGGCGGGCTTCGCGCGCTCCATGGGCAGGGGCAACCCCAGCAGGCGATCCAGTGCGCTGAGACTCGCGTGGATCTCGGCGAGACGAGCTTGCTGCTGGTCCTCGGGGAGGGTGTCGAAGTCTTGAACCGACCGCCGCATCTGCTCTAGGTACTCGGACGCAACCGGGGGACACGGCGAGGACGAGGCGAGATCGATCCACCGCGAGGTGACGATCCCGAGGTATCGGACCGCCGACGGGCCTCGTCTCAGAGCGAAGGCCACCACCCGCCGAACCGGCGAGAGGGCCGCGTCGAGAGCGACCGGGTCCTCGCGCTCGGGCTCAGGGGACAACGCTTCGGGCGTCTGCATGGGCGCTCCATCGGGCGGGGCGACGAACCAGCGAGGGATCCCCCGTGGCATCGCTCACCTGGGCTATTCGTATCGGACCTCGATGATCTCCCAGCGCTGCTGACCGCCGGGGGTGGGCACGACGACCTCATCGCCCTCGCTTCGGCCGATGACGGCCTTGGCGACCGGGGCCTTGTAGCTGATGAGGCCTTCGTTGACGTTGGATTCGTGTTCCCCGACGATCCGCCAGGTTCGTTCTTCACCACTGTCGGTGTTCTCGATGACCACCGTGGTGCCAAAGACCACCCGATCGGTCTTGGGCAGCTCGCGCACGTCGATGACCTGCGCGGACGCGAGCAGGTGCTCGAGACGCCGGATCCGACCTTCGAGGAGAGACTGGCGCTCCTTGGCATCGTCGTACTCGGAGTTCTCGCTCAGGTCACCGTGCGCGCGCGCTTCTTCGATGTCGCGCACGATCGCGGGCCGCTCGACCGACTTGGCGTGCTTGAGCTCGGCCTCGAGGGCCTTGTACCCTTCGGGAGTGATGGGGTTCTGCTCCATGGAATCACCTCGACAGTCAGACTTGGGGAACCGTGGCCCCAGGGTGATGTGCGGATGGCTCGCCCTGCATACCCGAGGGTAGAGCCTGTCCGACGCGAGGGCGACAGGGGACTCTTCGGGACTTGCTACGAGCTCCGCCCATCCTGCGCTCCGGTGACCCCAAGGGACGCGCGCTGAGGCGCACCCGCTCCGGATCCATCTTAGAAAACGCAGGAAGGCTCGTTGCGCAGGGACGTCCCCTCGCGCTCACCTGTCGCCCTAACCGCCCGGGCGCTCCCAGCCACCCCAATCCCGCGGATGCTGCCGCCGATTCCGCTCGCCTTAGGCCCGGGCCATGGGCGGGTCGCTAGAACCGCCCGTCGTGATCCAACCGGGCGTGCGAGGAGAAGGGCAGCGAGACGGCGCCGGCCAGGGGGAGTTCGAGGTGGGCTTCCCAGTCGCAACGGACCTCTCGCCCCCCATCGGGCTCAAGCTGAAAAGCACAGTGTTCTTCACTCACCGACAGGTTGATCCGCTGATGATCCAGTTCGTACTGCAAGCGCTGTCGCGCGGCCGCATCGCCGAAGTCTCGCCAGTCCAGCACGACCGCGAGCACGATCCAGTCCATTCGCGCGTCATCGATCAGGGGGGGGCCGACGATCCAACCCGCAGTAAGCCCCAAGCCGGCGACGAGCACCGCCAGACCGAGCGCTGCGCCCTGCATGGCCGCGCGGAGCCACCCGCGGGAAGCCCCGGCCTGCTGTGGCTCCAGATCGGATGGGACCGGAGCGGACTGCACCGAAGCGACGCGACGAGGTCCTTGCTCTTCGACGTGCACCGTGGCCAACTCCGTACTCCGACCCTCGGAGAGAACTGAGTCTACCCTAGTCGGTGGCGAAGCGCGAGGCCACCCATCAGCCTCGCTCGACCGAGAGCACGGCCAGGAAGGCCTTTTGGGGGACTTCGACACTCCCCACGGCCTTCATGCGTTTCTTGCCCTCTTTCTGGCGCTCTAGGAGCTTGCGCTTGCGGCTGATGTCGCCGCCGTAACACTTGGCGGTGACGTTCTTTCGGTAGGCCTTGACGGTAGACCGGGCCACGACTCGAGTTCCGATAGCCGCCTGAATCGGAATATCGAACATCTGTCGTGGGATATGTTCCTTAAGTTTCTTGGTCATACCCGAGCCCTTGTAGTGGGCGTCGTCGCGGTGGCAGATGAGCGAGAGCGCGTCGACCGACTCCCCGTTGATCAGGATGTCGAGCCGGACCAGATCGTCGGGCTGCCAGCGGACGATGTCGTAATCCATCGAGGCGTAGCCTCGGGTCGCGCTCTTGAGCTTGTCGAAGAAGTCGAAGACGACCTCGGCATAAGGAAGATCGTAGACGAGCACAGCCCGCGTCTCGGAGCTGTAGGAGAGGTCGACCTGTTGGCCACGGCGCTCGGTACAGAGCTTGAAGACCGCGCCGAGGTGCTCGGCGGGCACATGGATCGTGACCCGGGCTATCGGCTCGGCGATGTGCTCGATCTCGCCCAGCGAAGGCAAGTGGGAGGGGCTGCGGATCTCGAGCAGCTCGTCGGTCTTGCACAAGACTTGATAGACGACGCTCGGCGCGGTCGTGATCAGGTCGAGATCGTACTCGCGCTCCAGGCGCTCCTGGACGATCTCCATGTGCAGGAGCCCGAGAAAGCCAACTCGAAAGCCAAGCCCCAAGGCGTCGCTGCTCTCGGGCTCCGTCGTGATGGCCGCGTCGTTGAGCTTGAGCTTCTCGAGCGCATCTCGGAGGTCTTCGTAATCAGCGCTTTCGACCGGATAAACCCCAGAGAAGACCATGGGTTTCGTCTCTTGAAAGCCGGGGAGAGGCTCGGCGGCACCCCGCAGGCTCAGCGTGACGGTATCGCCCACCCTCGCGTCGCGAAGGTCTTTGATGCTGGCGATGATAAAGCCGACATCGCCCGAGGCCAAGACATCTCGCTCCACGGCGACCGGCGTAAAGACTCCGAGCTTCTGCGCATCATAGACGGCTCCGGTCGCCATAAGCTTGATGCCATCGCCCTTGCGCAAGATCCCGTCGAAGACCCGCACGAGCACGATCACCCCGACGTACTTGTCGAACCAGGAGTCGATGATCAGCGCTCGGAGCGGTTCGGACTCGTGGTCGTCGGGGGGTGGGATCTGCTGGACGATGGCCTCGAGGAGTTCGTCGATGCCCAGCCCGGTCTTGGCCGAGGTCAACACCGCGCCGGAGCAGTCGAGGCCGATACCGTCTTCGACCTCACCCACGACGCGATCAGGGTCCGCGCTGGGCAGGTCGATCTTGTTGATCACAGGAACGAGGGCCAGATCTTGCTCGATGGCCAGGTAGACGTTGGCGAGGGTCTGGGCTTCGACCCCCTGGGCCGCGTCGACCACGAGCAGGGCCCCTTCGCAGGCGGCGAGGGAGCGGCTGACCTCGTAGCTGAAGTCGACGTGACCGGGCGTGTCGATGAGGTTGAGCTGGTACTCGACGCCATCGCGAGCGCGGTACAGCATGGAGGCCGTCTGGGCCTTGATGGTGATTCCCCGCTCCCGCTCGATGTCCATGGAGTCGAGGAGCTGGGCCTTCATGTCGCGGTCGGCCACCGCTCCAGTTCGCTGGAGCATGCGATCGGCGAGCGTGGACTTGCCGTGATCGATGTGGGCGATGATGGCGAAGTTGCGAATGCGCGAGATACGGTCCAAGCAGATCCTCCGACGGTCGGCGGGCATAACCGACCGTAGCGAACGTGTCTGGCCAAGCGCGACCACCTTGACACCCGTGGTGCGCGGGTTAGCTGCGCGGGTCGCTGGACCTGAGGCTCAGCCGCCCACGCGGTGGCCTCCCCGTCAGGGGACCCCGGGACCAATCACCCTTCGCGCCGAGCGCGACCCACGAATCATCGCCTGGAGATCTGCCGTGCCCCACCACAAGGACGCCATCAAGCGGCTCAAGCAAAACGAGAAGCGCCGCGCCCGCAACCGCCACTTCCGCAGCCGTATGCGCAACCAGATCAAGAAGCTCCGCGCCACGATCAGCGAGGGCGACGTCGAGCAGGCGCAGTCCGAGCTGCGCACGACCATGAGCACGATCCATCGGGTCGCGAGCAAGGGCGTCATCCACAAGAATCAAGCGGCTCGCAAGATCAGCCGCTTAAACAAGGCCGTCAAGAAGCTCGCCCTGGGCGCCTGAGACCCTCGCATTCCTGAGCGGCACCCGTTCGGCCCGCCTCCTCCCCTGGAGCGCGGGCCCGGTTTCGTTGGGGCCAAGCTCCGCTCAAGTGGTCATCTCGACCACCAGCGCCTCGAGGACTCGCGCGGAGCCCGCGCGATGGCTGTTCATCTCACGGTTCGCGCGCAGCACCCGCTCCAACATCTCGACCGGAGGAGGCGCGGAGTCCGCCAGGGCCCGAATGCGTCCTACGTCGGCGGCCCGAAGTCGGAGCTGTCGACCAATGACCCCATCGGACGCGCCACGCTGAACCAGCTGGACCGCAGCAGCGACCTTGCGGAGCTGCATGACCACCATCGCGAGCAGATAGTGGGGCTCCTTGGCGTCTGCCAGGAGCCGGTGGAGAGCCCGGAGCGCCAGGGCAGGGTCCCGCTGGGCCAGCCCCGTCGTCAGCTCCCAGACCTCCTCCTCGGCGAGGGCGGAGCACACGGCCCGGAGGTCTTCGGCGCGAACGGGCCCCTCGCCCACGTAGACCGCGAGCTTGTCCACCTCGAGAGCGAGCGCTCCGAGATCCTCCCCCACGAGCTCGACCAAGAGCGCGGCGTCTCGGGCGGCTAGCGAAAGCCCCTGGTCCGCCGCACGCTGCGCGACGAACCGGGCACGGTGTACCCCGGAGCTTGAGAACTTTTGTACGTACCCCGCCTTCTTGAAGGCATTGACCAGGCGCGTGCCCCAAGCTTTCTGCCCCTTGCGTGGCTTGCCAAAAGGACCCGCGACCGCGATCAACAAGGTGCTCGGCGACGGATCGGAGAGATAATCGACCAAGGCCTCGTGAAAACCATCCTGGGCCCGCTCGAGATCGCGGACCACCACGACGCGCAGGTCCGACATCATCGGCACGGTGCGCGCCGCGCTCAGCGCGGTGTCGGCGCCTGGATCATCACCTCTCCACCGGCCAAAGTTGAAGGACGGTAGACCACAGCGCTGCTTGGCCCAGATCTCGGCCTCGTCCGCGGCTGCGTCGAGGAGGAGCGGGGGCTCCCCGTACAAATAGATCGCCCGAACTCCCTGCTCCAGCGCGTCGGTCAGCGGGGAGGACGACATGAGGGCTCCGCGGCGAGGGCGTCGACGAGGCGAGCGGCGATCCGCTGGCTCAGACGCTCTAGCGCATCGGCACGACGATGCACCATGGACTCTGGACCGGGACCGACGCTCCAGCTGTCGCTCCCGCTCACCTCGACCACACAGGCGGGGCGGGATCGGATCTCGGCGCGGACGAGGAGCCGCGCCCTCCACACCTCAGCGGAGCCCCCCTCGGCCGCACCCACGGGATCGTGGACCACCTCTCTGATCTCGATCGAGAGCGGCGGCCCGCGGTGGTCCACCCCTCCCCGCAGCAAGGCTCGCTCCACCTCGCCGCGGAGAGCCGCCGAGAGACCCGGCTCGACCGTCACACCGCGAGGAGGCTCGACCGCGATCGAGCCCAGGGGGAGCCTTCCAGCAGAGAGCCCACAAGCAGCGAGGAAGAGCAGCGTGGCTGGTCGTGCGTTCACAGGTCGCGTCCCCTCCGGCAGTCCGACAGGCTAGACTAGCCTCAGCGCACCGCGTAGACCACCGCGAAGCCGCGACCTCATCGAGTCCTTGCAACCCTTTGTCCCTATCTTTCGACGCGGAGCAGACTGTGAGAACCCTCACCCTCGGACTGCTGAGCCTGTGCTTCAGCACCACAGCGATCGCCGAAGCACCCACCTCCAGCCTCGCCGAGCCCGAGCCCAGCGCCGGGGCCTCGTCAGAGTCCTCGGAGCCCGAGGGGCGCAACTTCGACATGGAGCTCGGCTTCCGCGGCCGAACCTTGGGTGTACCGCGCTCGATCCTCGACATCTGGTTCTGGGACGACGACGCACCGGGCTGGATCCACTCCGAGCCGCGGCCTGGTGTGAACGCCTACAGCGGCGGGCTCGAGTTCATCGTCAAGAGCAAGCGCGATCCCGACGCGAACAGCAGCCAGAACGGCATCTTCTATGTCCAATGGATCGCCAACAACACCCCCGAAGGCTACTGGGATGATCGCGAAGATCCGCCTATCCACACCGACGGCGACTACATCGTGCCCTCGTCGAACCTCGGCTTGGTCGCCCTGGGAGCGAACTACGCCTACGAGGTTCACCTCGTGAAGATGGCGCACACAAACGGAAACTTCGGGCTATCTTTGCTTTTTGGTGGGGGCCTCGGTGTCGCCTTCCTGGTTGGAGAGCTCGAATACTGGAACGCTCAAGGTGGCTCCACCGCCATCGAGCGTCACCGAGCGGGAGCCCCCTCGGCTGGCACCAAGCCGATCCCCCCAGTCCTGCCTCTGGTCGACATCAACGCTGGGGTTCGATTCAACTTCGGCGACCGCGTGGTGCTGAGAATCGAAGGTGGCTTGCAGACCATGCTCTACGCCGGAGGAAGCCTGGGTCTGATGTTCTGAGCGGGTGCGCACGCACCGGCCCCGACCTTGCGCGGACGCTCCCAGCGCAATACTTGCCCTCCAAGCAGCGTCGACGAGCATCCGCCCGGCGCGAGCCCCTCAAAGGTGGCGCTCCCCGCTACGTGGTGCTATACGCCGTGGCGCTCTCTGGAGCCCTCGGGTCCCCTACACTTCCTTGGAGTTCGATTTTGATCTTGGTCACAGTCCGCGATAACGAGCCTTTCGAGAAGGCCCTTCGCCGTTTCCGTCGCAAGGTGGAGCGCGAGGGCATCCGCAAAGACATCAAGAAGAACAGCTTCTACCTGAAGCCTGGCGAGAAGCGCCGCCTCAAGCAACGCCTGGCTGAGAAGCGTCGTCGCAAGGCCCTCCGACGCGCCGCGCGTCGCGCAGCTCGCAGCAGCCGCTCCCCCAGGGGCTAAGATCCGCTCCACGCTGCGGGCCCGACCGCAGCGTCACGACCCGAGAGAGCCCCGCCGCCCTTCGTTGGCCGCGGGGCTCTTGTCGTGTGCCGAAACCCCTACGATCATGGGGGTAGTCGCGCGATCGATCCCCCGTCGCGGGGCGCATTCTCGCGCGCACGGGTCCGAGCCTGCCGCGCGAGGACGCTCCTCTCGCGGGGGTCAAGCTCACCGTAGAGGATCAAGTCCACCTGAAGGGCTAGGTCCCAGCTACGCTGCTCAGCCAGCGCCAACAGCTCTCCGTGGCCTCTCGGATCCGGGCTTCGGCTCCGTAGGCGAAAGAGCGCTCGAGCCCAGCCCCCGTTGTCGCCCTGAGCGCGATCGGTGAGGGCCCGCAGGGCCGGCTCGTCCAAGCTCATGGCACGGGGATCCGCTGCGATCCACCAGCGCACCCACGCCCAGGCGAGCTGATCCGCGCAGGGCGTCCGCGCGGAGGTCAACACGGAGAGGGCGCTGCTCCAGCCCATGGCCTCGCGTCTACGTCGAAAGATCGGATCCCCGTCGAGGCAGCGGACGCCCTCTTCGCGAGCCTGAGAGAACTTATCGCGAGCTTCGATCGGATCGGTCGTAGCCAGGCCCTCAGCGACCAGGAGTCGGACGTGACGCCAGATCACCTGGGGATCGTCGGGGCGCGAGCGGATCAAGGGCACCATGGTCGCCCGCGCGCCCGCCTCGAAGCCCGCGACCTCGGGGCGCCAGGCCGCGTCAGCCCTCGCCAGTCCGTCGTCGCGTTCCGCCCGGTCCCGACCGCGCGAGGCACAGCTCAACGCCAGCGCGATCACACACGCGAGCCTTGCGCTTCGTGACCCAACGCCCATGCCACCTCCCGGCGGAGCATGATACCCGCTCTTCGTGTCACACGAATCGATCCTCAAGAGCGCGCGTGGCGGCTGGACCTTCCTTCGCGACGATCCAGTCGGCACGCTCCTGCCTGGCGCGGTGGTGCTCGGTCTGCAAGCTGCGGGCCTGGCCGCCATCCAGTGGACCTGGAGGGACCTCACCCCCCTGTGGCTGATCTTGCTCATGGTAGGACTGGTCGCTGCGCGCACCCTGATCGGGGCTCCCTTCCGGGCGCTGTACCTCTCCAGCGCCGCGAAGCGGGTCGAGCGACCCTTCTCTCCTTGGCGGCGCGCCCCATCGCTGGCCGTGGTCTGGTTGATCAGCGCTCTGGCCGAGGGGGTGCTCGTGGGCGCTTTGCTCATCGCGACCCTCGGGCCCGCCTGGTGGCTCCTGTCGCGAGGGACCTACTGGGGCGCAATACTTCTCGCGACCCTGACCACTGTTCCTGTCTTGATCTTTGGAGTAGGGTCCCGAGTCCTGTTCGCCTACGCGAGCATCGAAGCCACCGCAGGCCAGCGACCGGCCTTTCAGGCCTTGGAGCATGGAATGCGCGGCGCTCTGAACGACGCGCCCGCGGTCTTCGGGATCTTGCTCGGTGGCGAGGCGCTGACCGCCATCGGGGGCCTCCTCTGTGGCGCCGGTGCGCTGCCGGGCTCGATCTACGCCGACCTCACCCTCCTCCACCGCTGGTCCAGCCGACCCGAGGCCTCATGACCCTTCGACCTGCCCTGCTGCTCCTGCTCGCCTCATGCACCCCCTCGCCCCTCGATCCCGAAGCCTCCGCAACAGGCGCCCAGGACCCCGCGTCCTCCGCGCCGGCCTCCACGACCACGCGGGAAGAGCCCTCCATCGAGCGCCTCGACGCCGAGGCGCTCCGAGATCGACTCGCCTCCCCTGCGGACAAGGTGCGCGTCGTGAACTTCTGGGCGATGTGGTGCGCACCCTGCAAGGCCGAGATGCCTGCGCTGACCCGCTTCGCCTCCGCCCGACCCGACATTGAGCTGATCTTCGTGAACCTCGACCACCCCAGGGCCCCCGAGAAGCGATTGTACCGCTACTTGCAGGAGCAGTCGCTCGTCCCCTACGCCCACCTCCGACCCGCCGAAGGAGAGAACGACCTCACCTCCAAGCTCGACGAGTGGCCCGACGTCCTGCCCGTGACCTGGATCCTCGCCCAGGACGGCACCACGCGCGCTCGCCTCCTCGGAGCGATCGACGAGCAGACCCTCACCACAGCGGTCGGCGTTGAGTAAGAAATAACCCATGTCTTCGGGGCGCAAGTTGCTCCCCGCTGCTCCGGCGTGGCACCGCCCCCTGCACCAAGGTAGGAGACGGGTCCGCCCGGATGGCGAAACTGGCAGACGCAGGGGACTTAAAATCCCCTTCCCGAAAGGGAGTGCGGGTTCGAGCCCCGCTCCGGGCACGCGCTGGAGACCTCATGCCCTCAGATGACCCGACAGAAGTACCGATCCCTGAGGTCTTGACCACCCTCGCGCGCCGCGTCACCCAACGAGGCCGGCGGCAGTTCGGAAAGGTCGCCAAGGTAGGGCGCCAGCAGCTTGAGCTCCGGCAGGCCAGGGCCGACCTCGATGACTTCTGGAGCCGCATGGGCAAGACGGCCTTCAGGCTCAACCAGGCAGGCGAGATCTCCCACCCCGCGCTCGACCGCGCCCAAGCCCGGATCGAGCGGCTCTTACAGCGTATCGACGAGCTTCAGACCCGTCCTTCAGACCTCGACGACGAGGACTAACTTCGGCCTTGTCGTAGCACGCTCAGAGAAAAGGCCGACCGGACATCCGGTCGGCCTCTTCGAAGTGGTGGAGCCGATGGGGATCGAACCCACGACCTCTAGAATGCCATTCTAGCGCTCTCCCAGCTGAGCTACGGCCCCAGTCGATGGTCTACCATCGAGCCCCCGCCCGATAACGAACCCCTCAACACCCCGCAAGCACGTCCCTCACACTTGCGTTCATGTTCCCTCGAAGTGCCCTTGCTTGGCTGGATGGGCGCTCACTCGTTCACGCGGGACGAGTCGACCAGGGGCTCAAGCTTCGGCCGGAGCGGTTGGGCGACGTCTTGATCGATGAGCTCCGCCAGTCTTGCGGTCGTCTCGCGCTGCCTGGCCGCCAAGAGTCGTGCCATCTGATAGACAAGCTTATAAGCACCGAGACTCTCATCATCCAGCAAGCGATCAAAGGCCCCCTTCTGAAAGCGGAAGACGGTCGACGGACGCGCGGCCCTCACGGTGGCGGACCGGCGAGACCCGTCGAGGATCGCCATCTCTCCGATGCAAGCGCGCGTGGACAGGAAGGTGATGGAGCGCTGCTGAATGCCCGCGTCCTTGAGGACCTCGACCTCTCCTTCGTAGAGCACATACCAAGAGTCCCCCCGATCCCCCTCGCGGAAGAGGATCTGCCCATCGCGCAGGCGCTGCACCTGCATGATGGGCACGATCTCAGAGAGTTCCTCGGGCTCGAGATCGCGGAACATCGGGGTATCGACCAAGAAATCCAGCATCGAAGCCAACGTGATGGTCGAAGACATGGGCTCACCTCCTAGGCGGCCTGTTCTACCATGCTTTCCTGTTGCGCCGTGCTGGCGTACAGTCTCCCATCACAGAGAGCCCCTTGGAGGTCCTTATGTTCTACGAGGTCAACTACGACGAAGAGACGAGAGTTCTGCTCGAAGGGCAGGCTTCCGGCGCGCTCTCGAAGGGAGGCAGCAGCGGACCTTCCTTCATCCCCGACGAGGCCCTCAACAACTCGATCAAGCTGATCAAGCAGGTCGCGCAAAAGGTCACCTCCGAGATCGCGCCGGTGGTCGACGGCACCTACTGCGCCATGGACATCACCTTCTCGGTCCGCGCCGACGGCAACGGCACCGTCATGATCGCTCAGGACCCCAGCCTCGGGCAGTTCCAGGTCACGATCAAGCGGCCCATCCTCAAGCGTTCTTCCTAGCAACTCAGGTAGGCCCATGGAGATCGGAGAGACCGTCGAAGAGTGGCGCGTCGAGGCCCATCAGCCCAGCTCACCCAGCGTGGGACGCGCGCTGGGCCGCAACGCCGAAGGCCAAGCCGTCGAGTTGCTCTGGCCCACCCCCGCCTCCTCAGACAACCTGACCTTCTTCCGCAGCGTTCATACATCGAGCCGAGCGGGCCACCCCACCACGACCGTCCTGGGGCCAGCCAGCCGCCCCGTGGCGGTCCGTCCCAAGCTCGCCGCGCCGACCTTCGAGCAGCTCCGCCCTCCCTTCGAGCCGTCCGTCGTGGCGGCCATCGGCAGGGAGCTCGCGCCGGCCGTCCTTCAGCCCGGGCTCCCCGATGGACTCGGTCTGACGGACTTCGGGATCGACGAGTCCGGGCGCCCGGTCTTCGCCCCCCTGGGCGGCCCCTCCCCTGGCCTCAAGCATCCCCCTCACGTCGTGCTCGCCTCGGTGCTGTTCTGGCTTCTCACCGGCGAGCGCGGCCCCCCCACCAAGGTCGGCATGGACCGTGCGGCCCTCGTCCCAGAGCTCCGCGACCCTATCGAGCGCCTCCTCTCCGGCGACACACTCGACATCCATCGAGCGCTCGAGGCCGCGTCGGGCAGCCTTCCCGATCTACGAGAACACGCCGATGTGCCAGACGTCGCAGCCCCCAAGGCCAGCGTCTCGAGCGACTCACGCTTGGGCGAGGTCAAGCTGACGACCGGCGACGCCTCGAAGGTTCGCCGCGCCCGCCGCGACGCTCCGCACGACCTCATCGTGCTCTCCCCCGATGCCGCCAGGGCCCTCGGTCCCGGAGAACGTAGCCGAATCGCGGGGGAGCTCCGAATCGACAAGGCGGTGATCGACCAGGCCATCGCCCAGGGCGCTGCGCTCCCCCTGCCCGACTCGGTCGCCATACGCGGCCTAGAGGGCGCCTCGATCCTAAAGAAACCAGGGCTCTTGCTCACGATGGTGGGGGTCGTGGCCCTGTTGGGTGCCGCCGCGATCTTCGTGATCGGGCTCCTCGCGATGCTACCCCTCGGACTGATCGTCGGGGGGTTCCTGGTCGCCCTATCGCTCGTGGTCGGGGTGGTTGGGCTCGTTCCTCTCGGTGCCGCCATCGTAAAGGGCATGAGCTACCAGCGGAGTGTGAAGGACTGGCACAAGCTCGCCGATGCCCGCCAGCCTCATGATCTCACAGATCCCCTGCGCGAGACCCTCTACGAAGCACGCCGTGCCCTCGGCACGTCGGAGCTCCCCGATCTCGCCGTGCAAGACCTCCGCGCCTCCCTGGACCAGATCGAAGAGATCCTCCCCGAGCTTGAACGAAGCTATGACAACGAGGAGTCCGAGCGCAACGCGCTGCGCGGTCAGGTGTCGGAGCTCCGCGCCGGCGCGGCCGAAATCGTCCAGGCCGCCACCCAGCCAGCCAACCTCGAGGCGGAACACACCCTCGACCATGCGCGCACGGCGCTCTCGCACGCGCGGCGCTCACTCGGCGCGTTGAAGTCGAGCCAGGGCGCCCTCTCAGGCCGATGAGCAGGGCGGGCCGATGAGTCGACGCGGGCAAGCCAGGACCGATCGGATCCTCTCGCTGATCCCCCCCTCGACCCTGGTCATCGACGTGGGTGCCGATCACGGCTACGTCGCGGCCGCCGTCGGCGCGATCGCTACGGAGCGGCAGCCCCACCGACGAGGCTCCGTCCCCGTCCGATGGGTGATCGCCGACGGACTCAGCCCCTTCCGCGAGGTGGAGTGCGCCGTGATCGCGGGCATGGGAGCGCTGAGCATCCAGCGGATCCTCGACCAGGGACCACGACCCTCCATCGCCATCCTCCACGCCCCGGATGATCCCCAACGCCTCCGCCGCACGCTCGCCGAGTCAGGCTACCGGATCGACGCCGAGTGCCTCGCCCCCGAAGGCAACCGCTACGCCGAGATCCTTCGCGTCGTCGAGGGCCGAGAACACGCCCGAGGGCTGTGGTTGGAGTACGGCCCCCTCCTCCTCCAGAGCGATGACCCCTTCCTTCGCGCGCACCTGGAGCATCACCGCAGCTACCACGAGTCGATCGCCAAGAAGCTCAGGCAGCACGCCCCGGAGCGGGCTGAGGACAGCCAGCGGAGGGTCGAGTTCCTTCGCGACCGCCTTGAGAGCTTAAATCCTCCTCCCTGAGCGACCCGGCCTCGGTGTAGACTAGAGACGGACTCACCCCGAGGCTCCCATGCTGCTCTTCCTCTCCGTGCTCTTCACCTCTTCGGCGTGGGCCGAGCGGCCGCCCGGGGAACGCATCGCGGATGCGCTGGTGATCGACGTCACCGAAGACGGCTTCGAAGGCCTCGGGGCCGGCCTGCCCGGCGTCGTGCCCACGGAGCTGGATCTGCCCGACGTCGGGCGGTCGGGCACGGTGCTCTTCGACTGGAACCTGGACGTCACAGGCCTCTTCGCGACCCTCGCCCTCGACCGACTCCAGATGAGGCCCGGCGACGGGGAGCTTGACATCCAGGCCGACGCGACCTTGGCCGTTAGCAACGAGACGAGCCCCGCCCGGGTCACGCTGGTCTACCACAGCTGGCCGTGGCCGGTTACGTTGGTAGACTGCAATATCTACCTTCGCCCTGTCAACTTGGACGCGGCCACGAGCGCCACGATCTGGGCCGAGGACGATGGGGAGGGCGGCAGGCACTTCGAGGCCTCGGTCGCCCCCATGACCTGGGACTGGAGCCTGACGGGGAGCGATATCCGCGTCGAGAACTGCCTTATCGGGGACATCAACGAAGTCCTCGAGCTGATCGACGTCTCGCTCTTCGACCTCTTGATCGACCCCCTGGAGCGCGAGATCGACCGTGAGATCCAAGGCCTGGTCGACGGGCTCGGCGATGAGCTGGCCACAGCTCTGAACGGCTTTTCCCTCGACGAGACGCTCGACTTCAACGGGGCTCAGCTCGAGCTCCTGCTTGAGCCGGAAGACGTCCAGATCACGCCCGACGGGATGAGGCTGATCCTGGCAGGACGCACCTACGCCGAGGAGCATCCCTGTGTCCGAGAACACGGCGTCACGGGTTCGCGCCGCGCCGGCGTGGCGCCCCCCCCTATCCACCACTCCAGCAGCGCCGCGACGCGGCACCACCTCGGCCTGCTGGGGCACTCTGACTTCTTCGATCAGACCTTGTTCGCCGTCTACCAGAGTGGCGCCATGTGCTTCGACATCGAGGGGAACCAGGGGGGCGTCAACCTGACCACGAACGTCCTTGGTCTGCTGGCCCCCAACGCCTTCGACGACTTCTTCCCCCAGGCCAAGCCCATCAAGATTGAGCTCCGACCTACCCGCCCTCCAGTGCTCGCTCCTGTAGGTTCCCACGACATCACCGTGGACGCGTCAGATCTCAAACTCGACATCTACGCCGAGCTCGACGGTCGACAGACCGCGTTGATCGGGGTCGATCTCGACCTCGAAGCGGGGGTCGACCTGGTCTTCAGCGGGGACACCGGCAGCCTCGACATCGATCTGACCCTGGGTGGCGACAGCCTCCGCGCTACGTCACGTCCCAACGAGCTCGCGCCCGGCACCGAGCAGGTCATCGGAGAGCGGATCGGCGGCCTCTTCGACACCCTCGCGGCCCCCATGTTGGGGGGCGCGCTCGAAGGGCTCTCGTTTCAGGTGCCAGCCTTCGGAGGCTTCGGTCTAGCGAACCTGGAGGTCGAGGAGGCGGCCCAGGGCGGGAGCTGGCTCGGGGTCTATGCCCACGCCAGCGCAGTACCCTATGGAGGGGGAGGCGGCTGCGACGAGTCCGGTGGCTGCGACAGCGGCGCCGAGGGCTGTGCCGAGGGCTGCTCCCCGCTGAGCGGCGGGGGGCGGGGCCTGACTCTGCTCGCCATCCCCCTCGCGGTCACGTTGATGCGCCGACGCCGCTCACAGACCTTGCAGGCCCGCCAGGACGCCTAGGACCTCATCTCGGCCGTCCACCCACTCCCCGGGGGCTAGGTGGGCCTCGAGGTGGATGGGCTGCGCGTCGACCACGGCCAGCCAGGCGAGGATCTTGGAGCCATCCGACTCGATCGGCGCACACGTCGCCAGGGTCGCCTGGCCGAGCGCCGGGGCGTCGAGGACTCGTCCGATCCGATCGATCGAGATCCAGGCACAGGTCTCGTGCTCTCGGGGATCCAGGCTCTTGGCCGTCAGGAAGAGGATCTCGACCCCCTCACGAAGGAAGAGGCGCAGGACGACGGGATCCGCCTCGCCACGCCATGCCTCCCAACCGGGCGGGACCTCGACCCGAAGGGGGAAGCTCGCCGGATCTGACCACTGGCCCGGCCCAACGAAGATGGGGGCTGGAGGCGGCGTCTGGTCTACCTCGACGGGATCCGGGGGCCGTGGCGGTGCACGACGACAGGCGAGGGCGAAGAGAGCCAGGACAAAGACCTGCGAGGTCCTCATGAGGGCAGCCCGAGGGCGCGGCGGTGCGCCGCGCTCCCCCAGACCTCCAGGAAGGCCTCGGCTTGGGACGAGGGGTCGTCGGGCTTGGCGATCTGAGCTTTGAGGGCCCGGATCGCAGCGGGCTCATGCGAAAGGCCCGGCCCGAGGAGCGCCTCCACCATCGCTGTGGCGTCGCCGCGGGCGAGCTGATCGATCACGCCGAGCTCGAGCGCCTGAGAGGCGGTGACCGGCTCGGAACGGAGCAGGAATCGAAGCGCGGCAGAAGGTCCGAGGCGCCGAACGAGCCGACCAGCGCCCCCCCAACCCGCCGCGACGCCGAGCCGAACCTGCGCGGGATCGAAGCGGGCGTCCGGGGAGGCCACGCAGAGATCGCACGCGGACACGAGCTCAACACCACCTCCTACGGCCGGACCTCGTACCACCGCGACGGTCACCATGGGCGCGGCGGACCACGCGTTGAGGAGGAGGGTCATAGCCCTGGACATCCTGCGACCTGCCTGGGGATCGAGCAGGCTATCGCGGACCTGGCCCAGGTGACCACCAGAGCAGAAGCTCGCCCCACTGCCCGAGGCGAGGACCGCGACCGCGACACGCTCCTGCACGAGCCGTGCGTAAGCCTCGGCGAGCTGACGCATCATCCGGACCGTCAGGGCGTTGTGAGCGTCTGGATTGTCGAGCAGCAGCCACGCCGTCGTTCCGCGCCGCTCCAGGCGGACCTCGCCCGGTCGCGGTCGGACGTTGGCTTCAAGCTCCACGAGCGACTCCACCGAGAAACGGAGGGTTCGTTGAAGCTCCATCATGCTCGTCCTCCTTGACGCGCTGCGCGAGCTTTGCACCCATCAGACGGCTAGCCGACCCGCGCCTCAGGCCATAGGATAGCGCGTCAGGCCTCGAGAGGGCCGCCGCCCCGCGCCCCTCCTTCACCTGACCATCGACCTCACCGGAGCTCCGATGTCCATTCGCAACCTTTGGATCCTGTTCACCCTGTCCGCCTGCGGAGGGGACGGCTCGGCCGACCTCCAAGTCGACCTCGATGGCATGGACTTCGACGGACGGATCTCGGTCTACCACGGCGGTCGACACATCGTCATCATCGATCGCGCCTTTGACTGCCGCGACATCGGCTGGATCCGAACCAACTACTTCGGGACCCCGAACCCCGCCTCCAGCTCGACCCCCTTCGCAGCCCTCCAGTTCACCTTCGATGGCGTCGACGGAGCGATCACCGAAGGAACCTTCGCCCTCGAAGGCGCGAACAGCCCAACCACGGGCTGGATCCTTGACAACCTCGACGTTCCCGCGAGCGGGAGCCCACCGCCGCTCGATGCTCAGCGGGCTCGAACGGCGAGCCTCCTCGACATCGACGAGGTGAACGATCGCCGAGTTCAAGGTTCTTTCGAAGCATTCTTCGGCCAAGGCACCGCCTCGGGAACCTTTCGGACGACCTACTGCAGGAACCTCCTGTAGGAGCGCTGCGCACTCAACAGACCGGCCCAGCATTCCGGTAGACCCATAGACTCGTGGCTCCATAGACCCGATGCCGGTCCAGCGGGAGCTCACCTGCCCTCTCCGGCGCCTGCCTCCCGCGCTCGCACTCCAAGACGAGCCAGCGCTTGGCGAGGGGGGCGAGCCGCTCGACCGCCTGCACCGGATCGTGAGCGTATGGTGGGTCGAGAAAGACCCCATCAAAACACGAAAGCCTGCGGGCCCGCTGATAGATGTCCCCGCGAAGCAGGGTCCAGGTCGCTCCGACCTGCTCGCCCCTGGCACGGATGTCGACCAGGGCGGCGCGATCCTGCTCCACCAAGGTCACGACGGCACCTCTCGACCAGCACTCCAGCCCGACGAGGCCCGCCCCTCCGAAGGCGTCGAGCACCGTCTGGCCGGTGAGGTCTTGGCCGAGTATCGAGAAGAGCGCCTCCCGGACGCGCTCGGTGGTAGGTCGGACCCCGCTTCGAACGGCTCCTCGCAGGGCTCGCCCTCGGGCCCTTCCCCCGGTGAGGCGAAGCGCCAAGACCTACTCCGGCCTATCGATGGTCGGGCCCTCGGGCGCCTCGACGGAGTCCTTGAGGCTCCACCTACAGCGGCCCTCGACGCATCCGCAGGTGTCGAGCACCGCGAAGCAGGGCAACACCTCGCAGGTGCTCATGAGGTCGAGGGCGCCGTCGGGGGTGGTGCAGACCTCTTGACTGCATCCGGCACGGACGCAGTCCTCGTCCGTGCTGCACTCCCCCTCGCTCTCGGGCTCCTCGAGGCGGGCCTCGCAGGATGCGTAGAGCGCCTGTGGATCAGCGGGGTCTGCGTCGGATGCGTCGGATGCGTCGGATGCGTCGGATGCGTCGGCTGGGCCGTCGGGGCGAGCCGAGCTGAGAGCAGGGCCCTCGTCGGCGGCGAGACGCTCGGTGATCCCAGGCGCGCTCGGCGGCGGCTCTGGGCGACTCTCTGTCGGTCCAGACTTATTGCACGCGAGTATCAGGGCCAAAAACATCCAGCGCACGGACACCTCCTGAGTCTGCTTACCTCAAAATCTCCGCTATGGCCCGCGAGGACGCCACGACGGTTCGCAGCGCCGAGGGACAAACCGTCGCGAACGGGGTTGCGCGACCCGTGCGGATGAGCGACAAACCGAACGCTCGATGTCACCACGCTCGCACGCGATGGTGCCACACATGATTGCGCCGACCCGCCGTCCTCGCTGGCTGGCGTTACGCGCCCCCCTCGCCTACCTCGACCCGTCCCACCGTGGCGCGGAGGACTCATGCTCCCAAGCATGCGCACCACCATCACCCTGCTCCTTCCAGCTCTCCTCGGCCTCGCTGCCTGCCTCGATGCGCAGACCGTGGCCGGCGACCCTGCCGTCGAGCTTGAGACCCACGCCTTCCCCTTGCCGCCTGACTTCGACGGCAAGGAGACCCACATCGGCTCGGGCTACGTCACCGGCGAAGCGTTGGAGCAGCCCATCCCCTTCTCTCACTACAAGCACGCGCAGATGCTCGGGATCGACTGTCAGTACTGCCACTCCGAGGCGCGCAAGTCCAAGCACTCCGGCATCCCACCCCTTCAGACGTGCATGGGCTGCCACCAGTGGGTCAAGACCGACAGCAAAGACATCCAGAAGGTTGCTTCTTACTGGAAAGAAGAGAAGCCTATCCCCTGGAAGAAGGTCCACGACATCGCCGACTTCGTACACTTCGCCCACAAGCCCCATATTCGGGGCGGCGTCGACTGCACCGAGTGTCACGGCCAGGTCCAGCTCCAGGGCATGCCGGAGCGGATCCATGTCGGAGTCAACCACGACGACGGCGAACCTATCCAAGCCGACCGAGTGGTCAACGTCATGATCCGCGAGACCACGATGCAGATGGGCTGGTGCATCGACTGCCACGCCAATCACCCTTCTATCGACAAGAACTACGGGGACCAAGCGAACCTTCGGCGAGCCGAGCTGAAGGATTGCTGGACCTGCCACAAGTGAGCGAGGACTACGCATGGCTCGCCTGAATCGCCGCGACTTCCTCAAGGCCCTGGGTATCGCCGGTGCCGCCTCTGCCGCCGCCTGCGGCTGGGACGACAACTGGTACCGTACTCCGGTCGAAGAGCTCCTGCCCTACGTGGTCAAGCCTGAGCAGGTCACGCCGGGGACCCCTACCTTCTTCGCCACGACCGTCACCACCGGACCCGCCGCCTGGCCCGTCACGGGTCGGCACCGCGACGGGCGCGTCATCAACGTCGGCGCCAACACCCAGGCTCCCGGCTTCGGTGGCGGAGTGCCCAAGGCCGCACTGCTCGAGCTCCAGCGGCACTACAGTCCCGACCGGCTCCGAGCCCCGCTCGCCGGGGGCGCCGAGTCTTCCTGGGACGCGGCCGCCGAAAAGCTCGCCGAGGCCGTTGGCAAGGCGCGAGCTGCCGGCAAGAAGGTCGTGTGGTTCGGGCCCCATCAGTCCGGCGCTCTCGCCCAACTTCTCGCCGACTACACCCAGGGGAACAACCTTCACTGGGAGCCGCTCGGCCGTTCCGACGAAGCCGACGCCGCCGAGACCGTCTTCGGGGAGCGTCGGCTGCCGCGCTACGAACTCGGTCGTGCGCACTTCGTGCTGTCCTTCGGGGCTCCGTTCTTGGGTTCCTGGGGTGGGCTGAACCTGGAGCGAGGCTTCGCGGACGCCAAGAACCCCAACAAGGGCAACTTCATCGCCCGCCACGCCCTGATCGCCCCTCACGTCGACCAGACGGGCGCGAACGCCGATGACTGGTACGCCTGCGGCGTCGGCGCAGAGGCCTCCGCCGCCTTCGCCGTCGCCAAGCTCATCGCCTCCAAGAAGGGCTATGCGGGTGGAGCCTCCCAGATCCTCAGCGGGGTCGACGTCGCAAAGGCCGCCAGCGCCTCAGGGGTCAGCCAGGAACAGCTCCAAGAAGTCGCCGATCGCTTCGCACAGGCCGAAGCCGCCGTCGCGCTCCCCGGAGCCACCCCCGACGCCGACCTCGCCATCGCGTGCTTTCTCATCAACATCGTCTCCGGCAACCTCAACCGCACCTTCTTCGCCGATGGCTACGCGGGACCCATCCACGGGCTGCGACATGTGAAGGCCCTGGTCGAGGAGCTCAACGCGGGCAAAGTCGGTGTCCTGCTCGTCGGCGATACCAACCCGGTCTACAGTCTGCCACCCTCCTTGGGGTTCGCCGAGGCCGCCAAGAAGGCGGACCTCATGGCCTGCCTGAGCGACCAGCCCACCGAGACCACGGCGCTCGCCAGCTTGATCCTGCCCGTGGCCAACACGCTCGAGGACTGGGGTGACGAAGATCTCGACGCCACGACCCGACTGCTTCGCCAGCCGACGATGACCCCGCTCTGGTCTTCCCGCTCGCTAGGCGAGGTCCTCCTCAAGACCGCCCGCGCGGCAGGGCTGAAGCCGTTGCCTGTCGAGCAACCCCCTTCCCTGAGCCAGCCGGAAGACGGCAGCTCGGAAGGGGACAGCGAAGACGTGGATCCCAGCGCGCCCCAAGAGCAGCAGGGGGCCGCGCCGCTCGCCTTCGAACCGTCGACTTGGCGAGACTACCTCGTGGCGCGCTGGCAGCGTCAGGTCTATCCGCGTGCCCAGAACCCCGGCTCTTTCCAAGAGTTCTGGCTCAAGAGCCTCCGTCAGGGCGTCGCGAAGGTCCGCTCCGACGCCACCCCGCCCACGGTGCGCCTCGGCGCCTACTCTCCCCCCGAGCGCAACGCCGCATCGGGCATCGGGCTTCAGCTCTTTGCGCACCCCCACCGCTACGATGGCCGCTACGCCAACGCCGCCTGGGCCCAAGAGGTCGCCGATCCCATGACGGGTCAGGTCTGGGACAGCTGGGTCGAGCTCTCTCCCGAGCTTGCCGCCGAGCTTGGCGTCAAGGATCGCGACGAGGTCGAGCTCACGACCGCCGCGGGATCCTTCCGCGTCGGGGTCGAGGTCTACCCTGGCCTAAAGGGCAAGACCGCCGCGTTCGCCTTCGGGCAGGGCCATCGTCAAGGCCGATACGCCGACAAGCGAGGCCAGAACGCCTTCGCGCTCGCGGCCGCCGAGGCCACCGACTCCGTTGGCAACCCCCTGCTCGGAGGCCTGAGCGTTCAGATCAAGAAGACCGGGGCACGCTCCGACATCTGGTCGACCTTCGGGGGTGACTCTGACGGCGGACGCTACTGGGGTGTCGCAGTCAATGCGCCCGCCCTCGCGAAGGTAGGTGACAAGCCCTCGGATCACCCCGGCGAGCTCACAGGCATTCACCACCTTGGCCGAGACCCCCGCCTCGAAGAAAAGAGCCGGAAGAACTTCTACGACCCACCAGACCACCCGACCTATCGCTTCGCGATGACGGTCGACACCAACGCCTGTGACGGCTGCGGCGTCTGTGTCATCGCCTGCTACGCCGAGAATAACCTGCCGATCGTCGGCAAGGGCCTCATCAAGCGGGGACGCGAGATGAACTGGCTCCGCATCAACCGATTCTGGGAAGAGAACCCCGACGGTAGCCACGACATCCGCTTCATCCCCGTCATGTGTCAGCACTGCGCCTTGGCGCCGTGCGAGTCGGTCTGTCCGGTTCTGGCGACCTATCACAACCTCGATGGCCTGAACGCGATGGTCTACAACCGCTGCGTCGGCACGCGCTACTGCGCGAACAACTGCCCCTATGTGGTCCGGCGCTTCAACTTCCACAGCTACGCCTGGCCCGACCCTCTCACGCTCCAGCTCAACCCCGACGTGAGTGTGCGCACCATGGGCGTCATGGAGAAATGCACCTTCTGCGTGCAGCGGACCCGGAACATGAAGGACGCCTACCGCGACCGCGACGTGCACATGGTGCCCGACGAGGCGCTGCGCCAGCTCCCTGCTTGCGCCGAGGCCTGCCCCACCGACGCCCTGACCTTCGGCAACCTAAAGGACGAGCGCTCCGCGCCCGCCCAGACCCGAAAGTCTGCCCGAAGCTATATCATCCTGGAAGAGTTGAACACGGTCTCCGCGGTCAACTACCTCGCCAAGGCGAACTTCCACGTCCCCGAGGCCGGCCATCATGGCTCCGGTCACGGGCACGACGATGATCATTCAACCGACCACCACGACGCTGAGCAACACTGAGGAGCGTTCCCGTGGAAGCGATCCGTCCTCCTAGCTTTCCTGCCGCCAACCGGGATATCATCCGGGTGCTGTTCAAGCCCAGCGCCCTGTATCTCGCGAGCCTCGGGCTCTCGATCTCCCTGGTCGGCGTCCTCGGCATGGCCTTGCTCATCCAGACATGGTGGGGCATGGGCATGGCGGGCCAGAACAACGCCAGTTTCTGGGGCACCTACATCGTTACCTTCGTGTTCTGGGTCGGTATCGGTCACGCCGGTACCCTCATCAGCGCGATCCTCTTCCTGGTGCGCTCCAAGTGGCGCACCGGAGTCTACCGGGCCTCCGAGGCCATGACGGTCTTCGCTGTCATGACCGCCGGCCTCTTCCCGGTGCTCCACCTCGGGCGGCTGTGGCAAGTCTACTGGTTCTTCCCCTACCCCAACCAGCGCTACCTCTGGGTCAACTTCAAGTCGCCCCTCATGTGGGACGTCTTCGCGATCTCGACCTACCTGACGGTCTCGACGGTCTTCTTCTTCATCGGCCTCATCCCAGACTTCGCGATCGTGCGCGACCACAACAAGGGCCTGATCGCGAAGATCTACAACCTCGCCGCCTTTGGGTGGCGCGGCACCAACCGTCAGTGGCACCACTACATGGCGGCCTATGGGTTCTTCGCCGCCTTCGCCGCGCCTCTCGTCCTCTCCGTGCACAGCGTCGTCTCCTGGGACTTCGCCATGGCGGTGACCGCGGGCTGGCACTCCACCATCTTCCCCCCCTACTTCGTCGCTGGCGCCATCTTCTCGGGCTGCGCGATGGTCATCACCCTGCTGCTGCCCATGTCCTACCTCTTCGGTTGGAAGGACTACGTCAACGAGTGGCACTACGACGCCCTCGCCAAGATGTGCCTGCTCACCAGCGCGATCCTGACCTACGCCTACGCCATGGAGTACTTCATCGGCTGGTATAGCCAGAACCCCCATGAGTGGGAGATCTTCCGGTGGCGCGCCGTCGGAGAATACGCCTGGGCCTTCTGGCTGATGGTCTTCTGCAACTGCGTCGCTCCCCTCCCCTGGTACATCCCCAAGCTGCGCACCAACCCTTGGGTGCTGTGGACCATCGCTGGGCTGATCAACGTCGGCATGTGGATGGAGCGATTCAACATCGTGGTCAGCTCGACCGCGCACAGCTTCGACCCCGCGATGTGGCGGATGTACGCCCCGACCCTGCTCGAGGTCTGCATCCTCCTGGGTTCGGCTGGGTGGTTCTTCATGTGGTTCCTCCTCTTCGCCAAGACCATGCCCGCCGTCGCCATCACCGAGATTAAGGAACAGATCGAGCCGCCCCTCAAGGGCTCCCTGGAGGCCAAGTGAGCACCGCAGCCGCCGCCCCCGCAACAACACGAATCAAAGGGGTCTACGCCCACTTCGACTGCTTCCTGACCGGCATCGACCGCCTCAAGAAGGCGGGCGTGGTCGGCTGGGAAGTCGCAGCCCCCCTTCCTCGGCACGAGATCCTCGACATCGTCTACGAGGGTCGCCCCTCCCCGGTTCGCTGGTGGACCCTGGTCGGCTCTCTGACCGGCCTGACGGGCGGCTTCTTGCTCCCCGCGCTCACCGCCGCGCAGTGGCCCATGATCAACCCCGGCGGTAAGCCCGTCGTCTCGCTGCCCGCCTACGCGATCATCATGTTCGAGTGCACCATCTTGCTCGGCGCGCTCTTCACGGGGGTCGGCATGGTCGTACACGCCGGCCTCCCTGGATTCTTCGTCGACAAGGCGCTTCAGGATCCCCGGTTCACCGATGATAAGTTCGGCATCGTCTTCACGCGGGCCAACCCTTCGGATCAGCAGCGCATCACCCAGATCCTCTCCGAGACCGGAGCCATCGAGGTCACGACCGGCGACGACACGGTCTACGAGGTGCCCAATGCCTGACCTCCGCCACCCCCTCCTGCTCGCAGGACTCTCGCTCGTGCTGCCCGGCACGGCCCTCGCCCTTCCTTGGGACGTCGACATGGTCGACTCCCCCGCAGCTCGCGGCTACGCTTGCTGGGAAGAGGGGAAGGACGACCAAGGGAACCACTACTGCAAGCGCGGAATGCAGCCCCTCCCCGAGGGGGTCGTCGCTCAGCAGCACATCCTCAGCCCGAGCGCCCTAAAGACGCCCGAGCTGCCCAAGGACGACCTGCAAGCCTGGGACGCGCTGCAGAATCCACTCGACAGCTCCCCACAGGTCTTGGCCAAGGGCGAGCGCATGTTCCAGATCTACTGCACGCCCTGCCACGGTGTCCCCGACAGCGAAGGCAAGATCGAGCACCTGGGTACGGTCGCTCAGCCCGGCCGCATGCCCGGAGTCATCGCTCTCACAGGAGACGACGGCGTGCTCCAGGGTCGCAGCGACGGCCAGGTCTATCGCGCCATCCGGGTAGGCAACGCGATCATGCCCTCGTACAACTGGGCCATGACCGACGACGAGATGTGGTCGATCGTGACCTACTCGCGAACCCTCGACCAAGGGGCCTACGTCCCGCCTAAGCCCCCAGAACCCGAGCCTGCTGACGACGAAGAGGAGGCCGAGGAATGAGCCCCGCACCCGACATGAACCCGGTGATCGACGCGGTACCCAACCGCACCCTGCCCATGCCGCTGCTCGCTGGTACCGGCGCTGCCATCCTGATTGGGATCGGTGCCTTCGGCTTCGCCGCAGGGACGGGGCAGTGGGAGTGGGCATGGGGCGCGGTCCTCGTGGGCCTCGTCTTCTCGCTTGGCCTCTCGATGGGCGGCGTCATCTTCGCCGTCATCCTCTCTCTGTCCAAGGCCCACTGGGGCCGCCCGGTCAAGCGGGTGGCCGAAGCCTTCGGCGCCTACCTTCCGGTGGGCTGGGTCCTATTGCTCGCCTTCCTGCTGCTCGGCAATGGTCTGTACCCCTGGAACCCCGAGACCTTCATCGCAGGCGGTGCGGTCGATCTCGAGCCTCACAGCGACTTCTCGATCCGCACCAAGCCGATCTGGTTGTCTCTGCCCTTCTTCATCGGGCGCCAGCTCGGCGGCACGCTTCTTCTCTTTGGTCTTGCCCACGCCTTTATCTACACCAGCCTGCGCCCCGACCTGATCCGGGCCAGCGCGCGGCTCGGTGACAAGGCCCCAGGTTGGTGGTCGATGATCACGGGTAGCAGCACGGACTGGCAGGCTGAGATGGCCAAGTCCGAAAAGCGTCAACAGGCGATCGGGATCCTGGTGGCGGTCTGCTACTCCCTCATCTTCAGCATGCTCGCCTTCGATCTCATCATGAGCCTCTCGCCCTGGTGGTACACCAACATGTTCGGAGCGTGGTTCTTCGTGAGCTCGGTCTGGATCAGTCTGGCCATGCTGACCATCTACGTCCTCATCGCCAAGGAGTGGCTCGGCATCAGCTCCTTCATCACCCGATCGGTCACGCACGACCTCGGCAAGCTGCTGCTCGCCTTCTGCATGTTCTGGGCCTACACCACCTTCGCGCAGATCCTGCCTATCTGGTACGGCCAGATGCCCGAAGAGACGGACTTCTTCCTCGTCCGTATGTTCGAGCTCACCGACACGATCCCGGCGGGCGATGCCCCTTGGTACGTGCTCACGCAGATCGTCGGCGTCATGTGCTTCCTTCTCCCCTTCACGGCGCTGCTCTCTCGTGGCATCAAGAAGATGAAGTGGCCCTTGATCTCGGTGTGTACCATCATCCTGATCGGCATCTTCCTCGAGCGCTCCTTGCTGGTCTACGGCAGCGTGCACCTCGAGAAGTCTTTCCCGATCATCAACCTCATCGTCATTGGTGGGGGCGTGACCATCGGCTTTGTCGGCCTCTTCCTTCTCGCGGTGTCCGCGGCCCTGGCCGCGGTCCCGGCGCTGAACGTCGCCGATCCGAAGATGGCGCCCCATCCGTGGGATGCCCACATCCACAGCCTCGACGCGCCCGGAGCTCACTGAGCCCGTTCGGTCGCTCGCGCCTCATGGGCCCGCCCCTCAGAGCTTCTGCTCGATGCGCGGGCTCCTTGATTTTCAGGCGCGAGGTCGGAGGCACCCCAGCGCGCTCAGGTGCTCATGGGACGGGCAGGATCGGCAGCTCGGGATCCCCGGTACGCAAGTAGCCAAAGACCGAGCGCACCCCTGCGGTGACGGGCTGGGAGCCAAGGCTGTGGTCGGTGCGCACCCACACCACCTCGGCCTCGGGGAAGCGCTGATGAGCGTAGTTGACGTGCATCGGCTCGTTATCGAAGAATGACGCAACTCTTCCCTCGCGCGCGATGAGCTCGAAGGCCTCGCGCTTGAAGTCGCGGTCGCTGATCGCGGGGCCGGGCTTAGTCCGGAGGTTGTGGCCGTCATCGTCGATAGGGAAGCCATGGCGACGGAGGTTCGCGAGGGTGGAGGGGCGCTGACTATCGGTTCGGCCCGTCAAGTAGACGATCCGCGCGCCCTGCTCGTGCAGACGACGCACGAAGCGAGGCGCCCCCGGCAGGGCGTAGTCATGGGTGACGTAGGCGTCGTCGAAGAACCAGCGCTCCCAGAAGGGACGAGCCCGCGCCGCGAGGTCCTCGGCCCGCTTAGGCTTGAGCCCCATCCGTTCGAAGCTTTCGCGCATCGACCAAGACTGAAGATGCTCGGGCCGCAAGGCGGCGAGCTCGATCACGTCGTGACGGGCCGCCCAGACTCGAAGGATCTGCACCTGCCGTGGCCGGTTGTCGAATAGGCAACCATCGAGGTCGAAGACGGCCAAGGCGCTCGGGCCCTTCTGGGCCACGGACGTCTCGACGAGGGTGAGGGTCCGGTCTTGATCCTGCGATCGATGCTCGAGCTGATACAACGGCCCCCCTACTCTGAACCGAGCTCGACGAGCATCTGGCGCGCGACGGAGACGAGCTCACTATCGGGATCGACAAAGCGTGTGATGGCTGCTTGCTCCAGTGGGATCGAGTCCACATGGTCGTCTCGGATTCGGACCATGCGGCCCCAGCGACCGGCCGCGACCAGATCGGCCGCGTGGGCACCAAACCGGGTGGCGAGCAAGCGGTCCGAGGGCACGGGGGAGCCGCCGCGCTGGAGGTGGCCGAGCACGGTCGCGCGCATCTCGGCGTCGACCCTACCCTCGAGCGCGGCCATGAGGATCTGAGCCGCCCCGCCCCCTGCGCGCAAGCGCCGGCTGCGATCCGCCTCCGCGACCGGGCGGCCGTCGGGTTCGGCGGGCAGCGCCCCCTCGGCAACGACCACGATGCTGTAGCAGCGACCCTTTCGCTGGCGTCGCTGGATCTTGGCCGCGACGCGGGCAGGGTCATAGGGGATCTCGGGGATCAGGATCACATCGGCCGCACCCGAGAGCCCGGCGTGCAGGGCGATGTGTCCGGTGTCGCGCCCCATGACCTCGAGCACCATGACCCGCTCGTGCGACTCGGCCGTGGTGTGCAGTCGATCCAGCGCCTCGGTGGCGACGCATACGGCGGACTGGAACCCGAAGGTGAGGTCGGTCCCCGAGAGATCGTTGTCGATGGTCTTTGGAACCCCGACGACGGGGATCCCGCGCTCCTGCATGAGGCGGAGCGCAATCTTCTGAGTCCCATCGCCGCCGATGACGACCAGACCCTCGATCTTCTCTTCGGCGAGGACCTGAGCGAGGTGGCTGCTCAGATCCTGCCGCCCCTCAGGCAGAGGAAAGTCGAAGGGATCCCCGCGGTTCGTGGTGCCGAGAATGGTGCCACCCCACGCCAGGATCTTTCGGACCTCGTCGTCCTTGAGGCGCTGGGTGCGGCGCGGCTCGAGGATGAGGCCGTTGAAGCTGTCGAAGATCCCGACGACCTGCCAGCCGAACTCACGCACCGCGCGACGGGTGAAGCCCCGGATCACCGCGTTGAGGCCAGGAGCATCGCCTCCACCCGTCAAGATTCCGATCCGACGCGTCATGTTCTCTCCCATGCTCGATGCAGCTGTCGAGGGTTATCCGATCGGACTCGCCTGGCCATGGCCTGTCCGCTGGTCCGGCCGACGCGGCCACATTACACCACAGCCTGCGTGTCCTGTCGCGGGGGGGCGGGGGGGGGGGGGGGGGGGGGGGGGGGGGGGGGGGGGGGGGG
>REDI01000019.1 GCA_007693595.1 Deltaproteobacteria bacterium
GGGCTGACCGTGCAAGTTTTTAGGGGATGAGGCGAGTTGGTGTTGAACACAGGCTGAGGCCAGCACGGCAGGAGTCTGACGCGCAGAGAGGACGCGCCCAAGGCCGGCAGAGGTGTGCTCGCGGTCGGAGCACGGGACGGAAACCGTGGCTCTCGAGGGGTCGGCCCGGGGAGGGCCGAACCGCCAACCCCTACGCCGAGATCGCATGGACACGTTCCCCGCCCTACACGACGGGGGCGTGGTCATCAGCGATCGACGACCCCTTGCAGACAGGGGAGCGTGCTCGCCGCCAGGCGCGTATCGATCTTGGCTCGCAGGGTCTCCGCAGTATGTTCGCCTGAGAACCACAGCCAGCCGTGTGGGCAGGTGGGGTTGCGCCCGTAGACGTAGACCATGCCCTCTGGAGCCGCGTCGACGCAGGCGCTCAGCTCCCCCTCTTCAACCACGCCAACAGAGACTTCCTCAGAGGACTCTTGAATCGTGAGCGTGCACTCTGACCCCCAGTGGACACGCTTGGGGTGGGCCCGACAGCCCGCGGTGGCCACGGCGATACTCAAAGCCATCACGATCATCGCTTGGGGCACTCGCACTCCTGGCAACGAGGGTCGTTGGGAGAGCGTACGGTATCCCAGGCAAACCATCGCGCACCTCTCACCATCTGGCGTCGTGATCGCAACCTCCTTCTCCAGAGGTTCAGCCCACGAGCATACCCCGTTCATGGGCCGTTGAGTCGTCAAAGCACTTCTAACGCAACGCTTGAACATCTCGGTTCAGGCTGTGCGGTCCGAGTCGACCCATGCAACGGTCCGTTGCATTGAGCAGGACCCTCACGGGGATAGAACATGTTCAGGAGATGAGAACATGTTCAATGACCTCAACAAAGGCCCTCGCTTCAGCATCCCACGACTCGGGGTTGACCTCATCCTTTGGCTCACAATCGCGCTCGTCGCCGAGGCGATCGGTCACCCGGTCGCTGCCGTCCTTGCGGCGATCGCGATCGGCTTCGGCCCCCTGCATGACGTGCTGGTTCACGGCCACGAGGCCACCCATGGCAACGCGTCGCGAAGCCGTCGGCTCAACGCTGCGGTGCTGTGGCTCTGTCACGCGCTCGTCGGTCTGTCGGGGCGAGCGTACCGATCCTTTCACCTGGATCATCATCGCGCGGGTCATGGGCCGGATGACAGCGAGCTCGTCTTGTACGGGCCCAAGCCACGCGGCGTGGACTACCTCCGCATCGCGTGGGCCTCGCACTGGGTCATCAACACCTATCGAGGGCGAACGCCGGTGTGTCCTGCTCACGTCTGGGCCGACCTGGCCGGCGCCACCCTCCTTCACGCGGCGATCGTGGCGGTCGTCGGGCCGCGCGGGTGGGTGTTCTACCTGATCGTGCCCGCCCTCACGGCGCTTCCCGTCGCCGTCATCCTCCGGGCGATCACCGAGCACCATGGTGCACCCTTGGGCGGCACCCGAGCGACCGCAGCGCATCCCCTGCTCAGGCTCCTCTGGTCGAACGTCGATCACCACCTTGAGCACCACCTCGCCCCGAGCGTTCCTTGGCATCGCCTTCCCCAGGTTCGGCGTCGTCTAGAGGGGATCACCTACGATCGGGGCCTGATCCCGACCGCGCTGCGGTTGCTCGCAGAGCCCCAACACATCGCCGCTGACGCCTTCGTCCGTCGAGACCTCGCCCACCGCATCAAGACCCGATGGTTCCGCGATATTCTTCGGTCAGCGCCCGCTCGGCGGCACCTGTGGAGCCTGTACTTCCACGGCGAGGCCTACGAGCAGCTCCATCCCCTCGGCGTGTGGATCGACAAGCTAGAGCCTCGACTGGGCCGCAACCTGCGCCTCCAGCTCGACGAGGAGAACCATCACGCGACCCTCTTTGCTGGACTGCTCGACGCGATGGGCGGGTACACGCCGCGCCCCCTCGACGGCGAGGAGGATGTCGGATGGTTCCTCCTGCACCATGTCATCCCCGATGTGTGCGAGGCCGCAGGCCGGCCCGGTCGCTTCGATCGCATGGAGACGATGCGCTACCTGGGCTTCCTCCATGCGCTCGAGAGCCGCAGCGTCTCGGATCTCTGTGCGCTCCGCGACGCCGCAGAGGCGGAGGGCCTCGACGAGATCGCGTGCATCGTCACCCGCATCCTGGAGGACGAGCGGTGGCACGCGAGCTGGACCTGGGTGGCCTTGTGTCGGACCGCCCATGATCCCGACGAGGCGCTCGCCGTGTTCGAGCCGATCCGACGGGCCGAGAGGAGAGCGTCGCTTCGGGTTGTCAAACGTCTGCTGGTCGTTTTCACCGAGCTCGGGGCGGCGCCGCGAGGTCTGGATCGGCTGCGATGGTCCATCATGGCCGTAGCGGCGCGCCTCGGACTGGCCGTGCCCCTCCTCCCCCTTCACGATCCGCGTGGTCGTGTCCCCCGACACCTGGAGATCCGCGATGTCGCCTGAGATAACCGAGAGGATCCTGAACGCCGCAATGCAGCTCTGGGCGGAGAAGGGCTACGAGGCAACGACCATGCGCGAGCTGGCCCGCCGCGTTGGCATGGGCGCGAGCACACTCTATCGACACTTCGAGAGCAAGGAGTCGATCGTCCTTCACTTCTATGCCCGCCTCAACGAGGAGGTGGGCCGAATCTTCGATGAAGAAGGGTCGAGCGGAGATATTGGCGCAGACCTGCGTCGCTACCTCGGCATCAAGCTCGAGCTGCTCGCCCCCCACCGCTCCGCGATGGTCGGGCTGCTCCGCGAGGCCATCGATCCTGGCTCACGGCTGAGCCCGCTACACCCCGACTCCGACAGCACCCTGCTCGGCAACGTCGCGCGGTTCGAGGCCTGGGCAGACGGCGACACCGATCTCGCCCGGGGCCTGTGGCTGCTCCACCTCGCGCTGATCGCGTTCTGGCTGCACGATCGGACCGAGGACCACTCCGCCACCGATGCGCTGATCGCCCAGATCACGAGCGCGCTGCCCATGCTCGGCATGTTCCCGGCCGCGCGAGAGTTCTTCGGCTCGTTTCGTCCGCTCTTCGCGCCCCGTCGCCAAGAGGAGCGCGAGCCCTCCGCCGAGGTGGACCGCACCGTAGATGTCGTCGTGATCGGAGGGGGACCGATCGGCTGCTTACATGCCGCCTTCCTCAAGCAGCTCCGCCCCCGCTCTCGCGTGCTTGTGCTCGAGCGCGAGGCGACGACCACGGACAAGGTCGGCGAGAGCACCCTCTCGGGCTTCTGCAAGGCCCTGCGCACGATCGGCGTGCGACACGAGGCCATGCAGCGTCTATTCCAGATCAAGAACGGGCTCGGTTTCTCTTGGGTCGAGGAGGGGCATCGCCTAGAGACAGCGCCCGAGTACGTGCTCGAGACCTTCGACGAGACCTTTCAGGTCGAGCGCCGCGTGCTCGATGCGCTGGTCATCGCCGCCGCCCGCCGCGTCGGGGTCGAGATCGTTCAAGGGGCGCAGGTCGACGTAAGAGCCTTGCAGCTCGCGGCGGAGGACTGCACGGTGACCTACACCATCGGCCGGCGTTCGGTCCGCGTGCGCTCCCGATGGGTGGTCGACGCGACCGGCCCCGCCGCCTCGATCGCGCGATCCCAGGGTCTGTGGTGTACCGACGCGGTCTTTCAGACGAGCGCGGTGTGGGGGCACTTCGAAGGCGTGCAGACCCTCTCCAAGCGCAGCATGCCTGGTCACACCCTCTTCCCGCGCGACGAATACACCTGGCACCTGTGCGGTCGGCGCGGCTGGGCGTGGGTGATCCCGCAGGTCTCCTGGGCCGACGCTCCGGCATCGAACCTCGACCGGGGCATCGACGCGCTCCTGACCGCAGGACGCCTCCCCGATCGGGACGCCATCGAGCGCATGGGCAACCCGGTCGGCGAGCGCGTCAGCGTGGGCCTCGTGCTTCGCTCCGACCGCGATGATCTCGGCTTCGCAGACGATCCCGCCGCTGCATTCGCGGAGATGCGCCGCCGCTGGCCCGCCCTCGACGCCCTGCTCGACGGCGCGCGACTCGTGGACACGCTCACCAACCGCCGCAACATGCGTGGCTTCGCGCGGCGGGCCGGGGGAGATGGCTGGCTCGCCGTAGGAGACGCCGCTTTCTTCGTCGACCCTCTGATCAGCCCCGGTCTTACCGCCGGCGCGGCGATGGCGTGGCAAGCCGCCGATGCCCTCGCCAAGCACCTCGACGGGACCCTCCGCGAGGAGTCGTTCACCGACTATTGCGCCTACGTCCGTTCCCTGCATCAAGCCTTAGAGAACGACAACCAGCTCGTCTACCACTCCTTCGATGACCCCGACCTGCTCGAGCTCGTGCAGCGGTTCCAAGAGATCACGGCGCGTCAGCACTTCCTCGACGGCGCGGCGACCTACGGGGCCGAGGACACCAACGTCTGGGGGATCCTCTCCCCCAAGTATGCCGTAGAGCAGCGCGCGATCCTCGAGCTCCTCCGCACCCACGGCGCCGAGGTCGACGGCCGCGTGCCCGTCGCAGAGCAGAGCCGCGCGGACTTCGCGCCGGTCGTTGAGGAGCTACGACAGCGGATCGGGGCCTACCTCGAATCAAACCGTCACCTCACCCCCTACGTGGAGGCCCCATGACCCTGGTCGACACCTTCCTCACCCTCGCCGAGGCAGCGGACCGCATCGCACCCGGCCCGTGCGAGGTCCTCCCCCTGGATCTCGACCGAGACTGGCCCGAGATCGACCGTCTGCTGGTCCACGAGGAGTGGCCCTTCGTGCGCGCCGATCTCGAGGTGGGAGACGCACAGCCGGTCAGCGCCAACCTGGTCGCGCGCATCGCCGAGTCCTTCGCCGGCTTCTTTACCACGCACGCCTTTCACGACGTCGGGTATCTGGACATGATGGTCGTAGATCCCAACCACCGAGGGAGCACGGTCGCCCGACCCCTGTACCTGCGGGCGCTCCGGTCCCTCCAGGATCAGGGAGTCGGCGGACTGGTCGTGCACTCCACCAACGACTCCGCACGGCTGATCCGGCTGCTCGGGTTCACCCCTGGCATGGACTTCACGCTGCGCATGCGCGAGCCGGCAGAGGGTGGCGGCGAGATCCGAGAGCTGCGCGACCGAGAGGCCCTCATCGCCTCCGACGCCGAGGTGTTCGGCGCACGCAGAGAGGCCTGGATCGACGCCCTGCTCGCTACCCCCGGCGTACGGTTCGTGGCTGTGGACGGAGCGCACGCATGCCTACGACCCCGACGCGACGGCGCCATGTGCATCGACGGGGTGTGCGCCGAGGACCCCTCCACGGTGCCCCACCTCGTCGACGCGATCGTAGCCGCGTTCGGGGATCGCCCCCTGCACTGTTTCGGCCGCACCGAGAGCGCGCTCGACCTCGCCCTACGCGCCCACAGCTTCGACGTCCCCGCCTTCTTCGAGCCCATCGGCCCCCTCGTGGAGTGGCGCCAGGGCAAGACCCGAGACTTCGGGACCAGCGAGCGGGTGCAGTCCTTGATGTGGTTATAGAGGCGCGTTGGCGGGCTGAAGGGGGTGTTCTACGCCCTCCCGCACCTGGCCACGGCGAGGAGCCCAGACTGATCGGTCGCGCTCGCATGGACGCGAGGGCACAGCGCCCCGTGCGGGATCGGGTTCAGCCCATCGGGGCGGCGATGGCCACAGCCCCTGCCCGTGATGACCTCGAGGAAGGCCGGAGCGCTGAGGTTGAGCTCGCGTCCGCAGGCGGGGGACAGCGCTCCGAGCGTCGACGGCCGGCTGCGGGGGGGCCGGCTGGGAGCGGCTCCGGCGAACCCCTCGCATGCGCACCTCCTCGGCGAGGTCCCTCGACGGCTTCATCGTCGAACCCGGAGCTGCCCTCGACGGGCTCCCCGATCATGGCGGGGGCGAGCGACCGCTGTCGGCCGGCGAGGGAGAGCGAATGCCCCTCCACGACCTCTAGGTTAACCCCCGACGGAACCGCTCGGTGGCCGATCCACCTCATGGGGTACTCTAGGCACCCGCCCGCTCCCCCGACCCAGGACACGCTCGCGATGTTGACTGGCTTATCCTTGAAGAACGTCGGACCCTTTGCAGAGGCCAACCTGGCGCTCGGCCCGATGTCGGTGATCGTCGGTCCGAACAATAGCGGCAAGACAACCTTGCTGCGCGCGCTGGCGTGTCTCGCTCATAAGCAAGGCGAGCAGCCATGGTCGGGAACGTCCATCGCGCCGCGCATCGGAGCGACGGAGAGTTCTTCAATCCGCTGGGAGGGCGAGACCTCGAAGGGATAGGAAGTATCAAGCACCCCCAGAGCCTACCCCAAGCCCCAGCCGACCG
>REDI01000050.1 GCA_007693595.1 Deltaproteobacteria bacterium
TGCAGGTGACGGGCTCGCCGACGTCGGTGTTCTCGCCCTGGAGCACGATGGACTCGCCTTCGTCGCCGGTGGACCAGGCGTAGGTGATCTCGACGGCTTCTTCGTCGGGGTCGGTGGCGGTGGCGGCGCAGGTGATGGTCTCGCCGACCTGGGCGGCAGGCGGATCGACGGTGACCGAGGTGATGCTGGGCGGGGAGTTGAGCACCGTGACCCCGGCGGTGCCGGTCGCTGTGGCCTCGTGGGGGTCGGTGGCGGTGGCGGTGCAGGTGACGGGCTCGCCGACGATGGAGTTGTCGCCCTGGAGCACGATGGACTCGCCGCTCTCGCCGGTGGACCAGGCGTAGGTGATCTCGATCGTCTCTTCGTCGGGGTCGGTGGCGGTGGCGGCGCAGGTGACCGTTTGTCCGACTTGGGCCTCGGTTGGCTCGACGGTCACCGAGGTCATGGTGGGTGGGGTGTTGAGGACGGTGGCGAAGGCGCTGCCTTCGTCGGTGGCTTCGTGGGGGTCGGAGACGGTGACGTCGCAGGTGAGGGTGCCGCCGACGGTGGAGGTCTCGGCGGCGATCTGGATGCTGGCGGAGGTCTCGCCGGTGGACCAGAGGTACTCGAAGTGGAGCTCTTCTTCGTCGGGGTCGGTGGCAGTGGCGGCACAGGTGAGGCCCTGGCCGACCTGTCCGCTGGTGGGCTCGACGCTGACGGAGGTGAGGTGCGGGGGGGTGTTGACGACCAGGGCCGAGGCGGAGTCGCTCCCGGTGGCCTCGTGGGGGTCGGTGGCGGTGGCGGTGCAGGTGACGGGCTCGCCGACGTCGGTGTTCTCGCCCTGGAGCACGATGGACTCGCCTTCGTCGCCGGTGGACCAGGCGTAGGTGATCTCGACGGCTTCTTCGTCGGGGTCGGTGGCGGTGGCGGCGCAGGTGATGGTCTCGCCGACCTGGGCGGCAGGCGGATCGACGGTGACCGAGGTGATGCTGGGCGGGGAGTTGAGCACCGTGACCCCGGCGGTGCCGGTCGCTGTGGCCTCGTGGGGGTCGGTGGCGGTGGCGGTGCAGGTGACGGGCTCGCCGACGATGGAGTTGTCGCCCTGGAGCACGATGGACTCGCCGCTCTCGCCGGTGGACCAGGCGTAGGTGATCTCGATCGTCTCTTCGTCGGGGTCGGTGGCGGTGGCGGCGCAGGTGACCGTTTGTCCGACTTGGGCCTCGGTTGGCTCGACGGTCACCGAGGTCATGGTGGGTGGGGTGTTGAGGACGGTGGCGGCGGCCGTAGCTGTGATCGGATCTTCATCCTCGGCGGTGACGGTCACCGTACACACCACGCTCTCGCCGACGTTGCTGTTCGCGGCCGTGAGGAGGGTGGAGGGGCCCTCGTCGCCGTTGGACCACCCGAACGAGACGTCGAAGGGCTCCCCGAACTCATGGGAGGCCTCGGCGGTGCAGGTGAGGGACTGGCCGACGCGGGCGGAGACCGGATCGACCCGGATCAGCTCGATGGAGAGCGGAGATTCGCTCACCGTCGCCGAGGCGCTCGCCTCGTCGGTCGCGCCGTGGGGATCGGTGGCGGTGACGTGGCAGCTCAGGGTCTCGCCGACGTCGACGGCCTCGCTCAGGACGATCGCCGAGGTGGTCTCGCCGGTGGACCAGACGAAGCTGAGCTCGAGCTCTTCGAGGTCGGCGTCGAAGGCCTCGGCGTGGCAGGTGACGGTGTCGCCGTGCCTGGGGGTCGAGGGCGATACGAAGATCGAGGTGATCTCGGGTGGGGTGTTGAGGACGGTGGCGGCGGACTCCTGGGTGGTGGAGGCACCGTGAGGATCGGTCGCTGTGACCGCGCACGAGACCAGCTCGCCGACGTTGGTGGTCTCGGGCTGGAGGGTGATGGAGGGCGAGGTCTCGCCGGTGGACCACTCGTAGGCGATCTCGAGGTCCTCTCCTTCGGGGTCCACGACGTCGGCGGCGCAGGTCAAGGACTGGCCGGTGCGGGCTTCGGAGGGGGAGACGGTGACGCTGTGGAAGATCGGGGAGCCGTTGACCACCGCGGCGCTCGCGCTGCCGGTGTCGCTCGCGCCCTGCAGGTCGATGACGGTCGCCGTGCAGGTCAGGGTCTCGCCGATCGAGCTATTTCCAGGGGTTAGGCTCAAGGTCTCGCCGAGCTGTCCGTTGGACCAAGCGTAGGTATAGACGAGGTGTTCCTCGTCGGCGTCGGATCCTTCGGCGGTGCAGGTGAGGCTCTGCCCGGCGTGCGCCTCGGGGGGCGAGACGCTCACCGTGTTCATGACTGGCGGGGTGTTGAGCACCGTGGCTTGTGCGGTGCCGGAGACGGGCTCGGCGAAGGCGGCGGTGGCGGTGGCGGTACAAGTCACCGGATCGCCGGGGATGGTGCTGGCGCCTGCCAAGGTGAGGCTCTCGCCGGAGTCCCCCGTAGACCACGCATAGTCTAGGGTGGGCGGGGGGCCTTCGGAGGCGGTCGCCGTCGCGTTACAAGACAGGGCGTCGCCGACCCGCCCGGAGATCGGCGTGACGGTGACCTCGCCCAGGGTGAGGACGACCACGGGATCCACGACCTTGACCTGCACGCGATCGATGCCGACCAGGGTGTCGGAGGCGCCGAAGGTGTCGGTGGCGGTAGCGGTGCAGCTCAGTTGGGTTCCGGGGGTGGCGTTACTGTCATCGAGGGTGAAGCTCGCCTCGGCGACGCCGTTGCTCCAGAGGTAGCTCAACGCCAGATCGTCACCATCGGGATCGGTGGCGGTGGCCTCGCAGTGCACCTCATCGCCGAGATCTGCCTCGGAGGGGTTAACGGCGACGCTCGAGATCCGGGGGGTGCGGTTCTGGATGGTCAGGGAGGTGTCGCGGGACACCCACTGGCTGTCGGCGCCCTCGGCGCGGACCGTGCAGGCCAGCTCTTGTTCGGGGCGAGCGCCCAGGGGGCTCAGAGCCAAGGTAGGGCCTTCGCCCACGTCTTCGCCGTCGAGGGACCAGGTGAAGGTCGGGCTGACCTGCCCCTGACCCTGCTGGACCACCTCGGCCTCACAGGTGAGCTCCGCGTCGTTATAGGCGGGGTTCGGGGTGATCTGCACGTTGCGAATGGCGAGTGAACCCGCGTCGCTGGGTGCGGGCTCGGAGGGGGAGCACGCGACCAACATGACGAGGAGCGTGGCCAGTCTGGACATGGGCACCTTCCGGTGGAGTTTTGGTGGAAAGAGTCTATCCCAGGTCTAGTTGTGGCCGCACGCTCCCCCGGCGTCACCTCGCCATGGCACCTGGTTGCCTGCCTCCAAGGGACCTACTTCCCTCCACCAGACTTTCGCTGGTTCTCCGCTTTCGGGCCAGATCGGAGCGAGCGTCTCGGGATCGAAGAGCACGCCCCCCTTCATCACGCCCTCGATCCGGTCGGTGTTGCGAAGGTCTTGCAGTGGATCGTCGGTGAGGATCACTACATCGGCCAGCTTGCCGGGCTCCAGGCTCCCGAGATCGGCGTCGAGTCCCAGGTAGGTGGCGCCGTTCAGCGTGGCGGCGCGGAGCGCCTCGAGTGGAGGAAAGCCACCTTCACCCATGGCCCATAGCTCCCAGTGGGCCCCGAGGCCCTGGAGCTGACCGTGGGCGCCGAGGTTGACACGGATCCCGCGCTGGGCGAGCTCCCACGCGCTCTTCGCGAGGCGGACGTGGTGCCAATCCTCCGCGGGGGTCATCAGGGGGCGGTGCTTCCCGCGGCTCTCGAGGCGGCCTGGCGGGGTCCAGCGCTGTAGCCGCTCCCGCCGCCAGACCTCTTCGCGTTGGTAGAAGGCGTTCTCGCCCCATACCCCGCCGTAGCCGACGAGCAGGGTGGGGGTGTAGAAGGTCTCGGGCTGTCGTTGCCACAGCCCGAGCACGTCCTCGCGCAGGGGCGTGACGGGGATGGCGTGCTCGATGCCCCTGTGGCCATCGACGATCATGCTGAGGTTGTGCTGGAGGGTGCTTCCGCCCTCGGGCACGACGATCATGCCCTCTTCACGGGCGGCGCGGAGGATCCACTGGCGCTGGTCGCGGCGTGGCTGGTTGTAGCTCTTGACCGAGAAGCCGCCATAGGCCTTGATGCGACGAAGGTGCTCCCGCGCCTGGTCGAGGCTCTCGATCTCGGCCCGGTCGTCACTCTTGGCGCCGTAGAGGACGTAGCCGGTCGAGAGGATCCGCGGACCCAGGATGCGCCCGGTCAGCTCCAGCTCCCGCTGGCTGAAGACGAAGTGGGTCTGGGCGCTCGGGTCGTGGGTGGTTGTCACCCCATAGGCCAGGTTAGCCGCGTAGGCCGGCACGAGCTCAGGGCTGATGTCGGCCTGGCCGTACCCCATGTGGGCGTGCACATCGACGAGGCCGGGGATCAAGGTCCTGCCCGAGAGGTCGCGGATCTCGGCCCCGTCGGGGATCGGCACGCTCCCGCGGGGACCCACCGCGACGATGCGCTCGCCGCGCACCACCAAGACGCCCTCTTCGATGACCTCGTCGCCGCGCATGGTCAGGATCCGAGGGCCCACCAGGGCGAGCGTCTTATCGGGGATCGTGCGGGTGATCATCAGGTTCGCCGGGATCGGCTCGCCCAGCGGGGCCAGGGTCCGGTCCGGCCAGGGATCGCGCCGAGTGGCCTTGCGCTCCTTGGGTTCGGAGCGCGTTGGTAGGCCGCCTCGCAGATCGACCCGATAGACCTGTGCGCCTGTAGCGTAGGTGAGGGTGTCCCGGTCCGGCCAGTGAAGCCACTCCCCCAGCGGGCCCGACAGGCGGGTCTTGGGCAGGGCGCTGCCCGTGAGGTCGAGGGGTCTCCCCCCGGTCGGCGGTCGCGGGGCGACGTAGGCCTGGTGCCCCACCTTCCACGCGATCCAGCGACCATCCGGGGAAGGGGCGATCTCGGCCACCGCCTCGCCGGTGGCGATCACCTGGCGGTCGCGACCCCGGAGGTCCATCGACACGAGCTGGAGCTCACCCTCGCTTCGGTCGACGATCCAGAGCCGCTCCCCTTGGGGATCGAACCGTGGACGAGGCGTGCGCTCCCCCCACGCGAGGTTCGCGATCTTGCCCGCGTCGTGCAGGGTCTCGTCGTCGAGGGTGCGCCACTGCACCCGCAGGCGCGGCTCCCCGCGCCCCGTGCTGCTCCGGTTCATGCGCCCGGTACCGCGGACCCAAACTACCCGCTTGCCGGTAGGATCGAAGCCGACGCCGGTGTAGAGGTCGGGCGCGTCCCCGAGCGCACGCGGATCGCCGTGAGGTTGGCCGTCGCGCAGCGCTTGAAGCCAGACCATGCCGCCCTCGGCGTCCGACCAGGTCGTGTAGGCCACCGCGTCTCCTGTGGGCGACCATGCGGGGGCATAGGCGAGCCGATCAGGCGGGCTGATCGCGGTCGGCTCCTCGTCGAGGCCGCGCATCCAGAGCCGACCCACCGCCACGAAGAGCAGGCGGCGCTGCTCGGGATCGAGCGAGGGCCAGCGCACGGCCTTGGCCGGGAAGCGCTGCGGCGCGACCTCGTGCTGCTGGCGAACCGGAGGCGCCAGGGGGCGACGGATCTCGGCCTCGAAGGGGATGGGCGTGACGTCTCCGTCCACGCTTACTCGATGCAGGCCCCCGTCGAAGGCGAATAGTCCTGCGCCTCCGTCCGGCGTCCATGCCCAGGTCGGCGCTACCCCGTGCAGGGACCACGTCTCTTGTTGGTCGCGATCGAGGCCGACGAAGGCCGTGCGCTCCGCGCCGGTGCGCAGGTCGCGGATGATCCAGGCCGTGCGTTGCCCACCCAGATCGCGGCGGAGGTAGCCCAAGGTCTCGCCATCGGGGCTCACGCGGGGACGGATCGCGCCGCCAGGGCCTCCCGCCACCGGCTCGATCTCGCCTGAATGTAGGTTTTTTCGCTTGATCTGGTAGATGCCAGCGTAGGGGTTGCGGTTGTAGTCGAAGGGGCCCGCCTCGCTGAAGTAGAGCCACTCCCCCGAGGGGTCGACGTGCGGCTCGTTGATGTCGGCCTCGAGGTGCCCCTTCTCGGTCCAGCCGTGGCCCTCTCCCTTGCCCTGGTTGGCGTACACCCAGATCTCGCCGGTTCCCAGGCTACGGGTGCCGGTGAAGTGTTTGCGTCCGTAGACGAAGCGTCCGTCGGGGGTCCAGTCGGGCTGGGCGACCAGACGGAAGCTCTCGTCGGTCAGGGCGCGCGGATCGCCCCCTTCGGCGGGCATCACCCACAGGTTGTCCCCGCCTCCGCGGTCGGAGGTGAAGGCGATCTGCGACCCGTCGGGCGAGAACCGGGGGTGCATGTTCCAGCTATGGCCTCGGGTGAGCGCCCGTGCGCGGCCGCCCTCGATGGGCACGGTGAAGAGGTGGCCCAGCAAATCGAAGACCACGACGCGGCCGTCCGGGCTGAGATCAAGGTTCGACCAGGTCGTCTCGGTGACGGTGAACCGGGCCTCGCGGGAGGGGCTAGCGGCGGGATCGACCGGAGGTTGATCGGCCAAGGCGCAGAGCGCGAGCAGGACGGGCAGCATCGGCAGCACTCGAGGGTGAGGGGGGCGTGCTGGTAACCGGATGCAGGGCCGCGGTGGAGCCTCCGCCGAGCGGCAGAGCCCTGGGCTCTCGCTTCGCGCTGCTCTACTCGCGTCGGACCCCGTAAGAGGGATCACGACTCACCACGTCCCAGGCGATCTCTTGCAGGGTCGCGGCGAGCGCGGGGGAGGGAGCGGTGTAGGGCGCGCCCCACGGGTCGCTGGTCTCGCGGGTCAGGCCGATGGGGCTGCGACGGTAGATCGTGGCATAGTGCACCATCGCGACGAAGTAGTTGCCGACGTCGGTGAGGTGGATGTCGTCGGTGAAGAGCTCTTGGATGTCGCTCAGCTCGGGGATCTCGCCGGCCTCGATCCGGTCGTAGAGCTCGGCCATGGCTTGGCCTGCGGGGATCAGCCGCATCTCGGGGCCCGAGCTCAAGGCGTTGACGTCGTCCACGATGCCCTGCCACCGCTCGTGGTCGCTGTCGAGCCGCGCTCTCCAGGGCACGTCGTCGCCGTCGTCCCAGTCGCAGCCGGTAGGCGTGCCGCTGTTGAGGCAATGCCACGTCTCGTAGAGGTAGACGCGCGAGCCGGGGTTGGACTCGATGGCGAGCTCATAGAAGTGCCCCGCGTAGATCTCGGTGTCAGACCAGGTCAGGTGATTGTCTAGAGGGACGGCCTCGGTGATCACGAGCACGTCGTAGATGCCGCTCAGGAGCTCGACACGGGCATCGCGGCCCTCGGCCCCGTGCGAGTTGTTCCACTGATATTGGAGTGACGCGCCGTTGATGATCTGCACGTCGTAGCTGTGGGTGCGGCCCGCGTCGAGCGCGACCTGCTCGAAGATCCGGGGCATGTTGTGGTTCACCAGGCTGTGGCCGACGTGAAAGACCGTGGCGGCGTCGAGGCTGTGGTGGAAGGTGTCGGTGTCCGCATCACTGTGGGTGTGGGTGTGGGTGTCCGCATCGGTGTCGGTGTGGGTGGGCAGGCTCGAGGTGTTCTCGGTCTCGGTCGCGCGGGTGTTGGAGTCGAAGTCGGAGTCAATGGTGTGAGAGTCGGACGCCGAGGCGCTGTCGCCGACGCTCGGAGTCGCAGCTTGGGTGTCCGGCGCAGCCGGGGAGCAGGCGGTCGCGAGCGAGAGCAGCAGGGTCGGAAGGTGACGCATGGGATCTCCGCGGTCCAGAGGCGAGGACTTGGGGCACTCTACCCGATGGGCGCCTCTCCTGTGGTTCGTCTCCTGGTCGAAGGCCCCTGTCGTCCGCTGGATCCTCGAAGGGCTGGCCTGGGTCCCCGCGGCCGGACGAATCGAGGGGTCCGTGGTCCAGCCTCTCTTGGGTTGGGGGTCACGAGGACCTGCCGCGGTCTCGGCCACCAAGCAGCGCTCGTGGTGGACCGCTCCTGTGGAGGGTCTCGCTACGAGATGTCGGCTAAGATCTGTTGAAACGTGGCTTGGCCCCATCGGTCAGCCAGCACCTGATCGGCTTGCTCCAAGCGTCGCTTGAGCGCTGCGTGGCTCGAGAGCTGCGCCCGGCCCTCATGGAGCACTTGAAGCGCCGCTTTGCGCTGGCTGCGCTCGTCGAGGTGGAGCGCGAGCTCGATCGTCCGGTCGGTGAAGAACGAGGGGTCCCCCGCTTTTTTGGCGAACTGCGTCGCGCGTGCGAGCCAGATGGTGCGGTCCTGGCCGTAGTGCAGCCGGGCGAGGGCGTGGGAGGCCCGCATGGCGATGCTCGGATCTGCGGGTTCGTCCTGGCTCTGGCGCAGCGCCTCTCGGTAGACTCGCTGAGCGGTGTCGGTGTCGTCGCTCAGCTCCCCGAGCCGTCCCCAGAGCAATAGGGCACGCCTGCGGATCGGAAGCGAGGGCTTGAGCTCGGCAGCCTGCTCTAATACGGTGGTCGCGAGTGCTACTTCGCCGGCTGCCGCGCTCGCGGAGCTGGCGTCGAGCAGGCAGCGTGCGGCGTCGTCGGTCTGGTCTTGGGCGTGGTGGAGGGAGGCCAGGCGCTCACTCACCACCGCGGAGAGGCGAAAGCGTTGGCGTTCGGCCGCCTTGAGCGCGAGCTCCGGTCCCCGCTGAAGGGCGAGCTGTGGGTCGTCGGAGAGGCTCGCGCGCTCGAAGTGTAGCCAGTCGGCTTGGAGCTCGGGATCGCCTTCGGACAACGCCGCGGCACGCTGAAGCGCCTCTTCGAGCTCTGGAGGGGCGTTGAGGCTGTCGCGCAGCGCTGTTCGGGCGCGCTCGAGGTGCTCGCCGCTGACCCCGAGCTGGTCCGCCTTGGACTCGAGGGTGCCCAAGATCTGTCCCAGGGCAGCGAGGGAGGGGGCGTCGGGGCTCTGGCCTTGGGCGGCCGCGCTTCGGAGCCCCTCCAGCAGCTCGGGCAGGTCCTTGAGGGTTGAGGTCAGGCCCTCGAGATCGATCGTCTGCATCGCCCGCAGCGCGTCTTGAACCGCCCGCCCCTGATCGGGCGGGAGCTCCTTGAGCTGGGACTGGAGCTGACGGAGGGCCTGGTTCAGATCGGGATAGGTCTGGGTATCGAGGACGCCTCCGAAGAGCTGGCCGAGCTCGTCGAGGGTGCTCCCGAGGATCTGATCGACCTGGGGCAGGAGGTCTTGGAGCGCTTGGGGATCGCCCGGAGTCTCGCTCAGTCGGGCGCGGAGGGCCTGGGGATCGTCGAGCTCGCCTGCGCGCACACCTTGGGCGAAGGCTCGGAGCGAGGCGGCCGCCTCGTCGGAGGCCTGGTCGAGAAGGGCCTGGAAGGCCTCGCTCTCGACGAAGTTTGTGAGATGCTCGCGCTGCTCCTTGTCGAGCATTGGCTCGCCTCCTGGGGGTCCGTGCGGTTTGCGGGGGCCGTGCGGCTCAGAAGTTGGCGCCGTAGTCTTCGCGGGCCTTCTTGTAGTCATCGGCCCACTTGGCGGCCTCGGCCAGGTCACTGTTGTACTCAGCGGCGGCGCTCTCACCTTCGGAGCGGTGCTGGATCGCGAGCTGGAGGTGATCGGACTTCTCGGAGCGGATCCCCTCGAGGGTCTGGGTGTCGCGCTGGGTCTTTTCTTGGACGGCGGCGCGGGTCTCGTCGACCTGGTTGGAGAGCAGGTCTTGGCCTGTGTTGAGGGTCTGCATGAGCTCGACTTGCTGATCCGAAGCTTCTCCACCCTCTTCCTTTCCGCGGTCGGTCTCTTCGTCGGCGGCGCTCTGGGCATCGGCCGTAGAGCTCGCAGCGTCGGCGGTCTCGCCGCCCGAAGAGCCTCCGCTGATCCGGTCGCTGTTGTTGTTCATTTCGGCGGCAGCTTCGGCGGAGCGAGCCTCGATCTCGGGGTCGGGCTCTTGATCGCCCGTGTCGACCCCGTGGATCTGAGCCGAGCGCTGGGAGGCGTTGGTGAGGCCCTCCTGCAGCGGGCCGGCCATCGCTTCGACGCCTTCATCCGCGGTCTCGCCCACGGTCTCGTCGAGCTCTTGCTGCACCTGGATCTGTGTCGCGATGGCTTGCTCGGCCTCGTAGGCGGCGTGAGCGATCTCGTAGTGGTTGATGAACCGCTGGATGTTGTTCTCGGCCTCTTCGAACTTCTCATCGAGCTCGGACATCTCTTGGATAGGAGCGTCATCGAAGAGGACCACGTTGAGCGCGGGGCTCCCAAACGTGTTGTTGATGCCAACCGTGAGCATGTTGCCGAGGTTGTCCCAGGTGTTGAGGGCGGCCTCGAAGGGGCGGTCGTTCCCTTCGCCCGCGCGCGCTGCTTGCACCGCACCTTCGTCGTCGCCGATGTCTTTCGGTGTGCCGAAGAGCCTCACGACGCCACCGCCCAGGAGCTCCGCCAGCTTCTCGGCGGAGTCGCCCATGGGGGCGTCGTGGGCGTCGTTGTCTCGGGTGGCTTCGTAGCGACCACGCACGCCAGCGTACCACTGAGCCATCGGCCCCGCGTCGTCGTCAGCGAGCGCGAACCGTTCCACCTCGTCCTGGGATGTGCGGACCTCCTGCTCGGCCGCCCGGTGCTGTTGGCTCAGCTCTTCGTGCGCCCCGTCGAGCGTTCGCTGCTGCTCTCGGAGCTCCGACAACTCCATCTGCATCCCGACCGCGCTGTCCGTCTGCCCCGAGAAGGCCGTGACCTGGACCTGGGACTCGATCTCGTCGATGCGCTCTTGGACGGCCTGCCGCTGGGTCTCGTTGGTTTCGAGCTCCCCTTGCAGGCGGTCGCGCTCGGCCTCGGTGTTCGCGAGCTGACCCCGCGCCTCGCGCTCGTGGGCCTGGCGCTCCCTCTCCGACACCTGTTCGAAAGCGATCGGAGAGTCATCGAAGGCCTTGTTGAACGCGCGCAGATCACGAAGGTCTCGCTGCGCCTGATCGCGCTGACGCTCGTACAGCGACAGCTCGAGCTGAGCACCTCGAACGGCGAGCTCCGCTTCGGCCACGGCCTCGCGATCTTCAGAAGAGAGGTTCGCGAGGTGCTGCTGCGCCTCTGCGACCTCGGCACGCATCGCCGCGAGATCTTGCTCATAGCTCTCGATAGAGGCCTGGGTCTCTTCGATCATGCGGTCGTTGTCTTGCCGGAGTTGCAGAAGATTGTCTCCGTCCGAGCGAAGGGGCGCCCCGAGCTCGGCCCGGAGCAGCCGAGCTTGTTGGCCCACATCCCGGAACTTGTCGCCGATCTCCTGCCGGGCCGCTTGGCGACTGGCGCTGCTGAAGGGGTTGAGACAGTTCACGTAGCTGAACTCTTTCTGCATATTCGAGCTGAGTCGCTCCCCGAAGCTCGGGCTGTCGGAGTCGTTCCCCCCGGAGCCCTCGCTCTCGGCTTGCTGGCGCGCTGCTTCGGTCTCTTGGTGAACCTGCTCGACCGCCTGGCGGTTCTCTTCGAGCTGATCGGCCGCGTCGCTGAAGAGCTGGTCCGCATCTTCGCTCCCGCCCTCCATGGTGTCCACCGACTCGGGAGTGGTGGTGTCGGGGTCGTTGGCCTCGCTCTCGGCGCGGCGCTGCTGGTAGGTCTCGATGCTGTGCTCTACGACCGTGCTGCCCACGACCTCACCGGCGTCAGAGGCCAGATCGCTCACCCCCTCCTGCGCCGCGTTGAAGCGCTCGACGTAGAGCTCCTCTGGGACCAAGTAGGAGGCCAGCACGTTGCAGACGGTTCCGAAGAGCTTGATCGGTGGAACGACCGCCTTGAGCGCGGTGGAGATCTTGTCGAAGAACTTTCCGACCGAGATGAGCTTCTTGCCTGCGGCGATGATTCCGGCGCCGATGCCCCACCACAGGAGGCAGAACCCGATGATGATGAGGGCGAGCCCCAAGCCCCACATGACGGTTGAGATCTTGGAGACGATGTCTTCGACGAAGTTGATCGTGTCGCAGATGGCTTGTGCCATGTCGGCGAGCATCGCGAAGAAGACGCCGACGTAGTCGAGCGCGCCATCGCAGTGTTCCCAGGCGGAGCCGTCGAAGTAGCTCCCCACGGAGCCCCAGGACTCGGTCATGCCGTCCCAGTTCTCCATGACCTCGCCGACCGGATCGCCCGTGATCATGTCGTAGACGGCGAGCCCCTTCGAGACGAACTGAACATTGCTGAGACCGGCCTTGGCTCCGATGGTGCGATTGAGGAAGCCGTCGATCTGATCGAAGATCAGCTTCTCTTTGAGGGTATCGACCACCCCGCTCTGTAGCCCCTCGACGAAGCCTCCTGCGGCGCCTCCGACGAGCCCTACCGTCGTATTCCAGAAGCGGCTCCCCGCTTCGCTGTTCTCGGATGCGGCGCGCTCTCGGGCGGTGCTCATGTGCGCGAGCTGCTCGGCGACTCGGTCGTAGGCGGGGCGGTTGCCGTCGTCGGTTCGGGCCTTGTCCCACTCTGGGGTCGGTGGCGTCGCAGGGTCGACCTCGATCGCGGTGAGATCGATGTCGGCCGCCTCGAAGAGGTTGGAGAGCGGATGGTCGGCGCCCTCAGCACCTTGGTCTGGACCGTCGAGGGTCTCGGGCTGGCTGACGGGCTCCGGTTCGTGGGCGCGCGCCTCCTCGGCCTGGGCCGCAGCCTCTTCTTCTTCGGCGGAGAACTGAGCTTCGGCCTTGGCGTCTCGGGCGATCATTCGCCACATGCGCTTGGTGGAGTTGTACCAGCCTCGGCTGCTGAAGGTGCTCTCCCACAGAGCTTGCTTGGCGGCGCCGTCTTCTTCGTCTTTGATGGTGGACTTGTACATCTCGACAAGGTCGGTCCACTCTTCGGTGCCGCGCACGCGAGCATACTGGCTCGCGAAGGGCTCGTCGTTGTGGATGGCTTCCCACAGGGCCTCGCACGCGGGGCTGTCCCCAAGCTCATCGGCGGTGGCGCGCAGGCCCCTGCGCCACTCGCGGTTGTTGCTGCCGGCGTCTCCGTCGCCCGACTCGAGGTCGCGGTCGTCGACCCGCATGTCTCCGACGCGGCCTTCGAGGGCGTCCGTCAGCGATTCGGCGTTGGCGCGCAAGCCCTCGAAGGAGCTCGACACGTCGAAGTTGGGACCATCGGTCGCGACGGCCGTCGAGGGTAGCCCGACGACCGGGGCGTCGACCTGGGCTCCTCGTGCCAGATCGTCGGCGAGGTGGTGGGCCTCGAACTCGGCGGTGGCGAGGCTCGCCCCGGGGGTGGGGCCGAGGGTGGCCTGGGCGGCGTGGACCATCTCGTGGGCCAGGGTGCGCACGCTATCGGGGTTGTCGACGTTGAAGATCGCAGGGTCGAGCAGGATCTCACCCCGCGAATAGACGCCGGGGACCCCGAGCGCGGAGGTGAGGGCAGCGGCGTCGGCGTCCAGGCGGATGGGGACGGGGCCCGGCAGACCGAGCTTCCGCGCCATCTGCCGGGCCAAGGCCACCGCTTGGCTGAGCTGGGTGGGATCGGGCTGCGCCAAGGCGGCCGCGAGGACCTGGGCGTCGACCTCGTCGACCTTGTCTTCGAGCTCGTAGAGCCAGTCGTCGGCCTCGAAGAGATCTTGGAAGGGGTCGCTGGGCGTGGGGGCCGTGGCCGCGCGACGCGAGGGGGCCGCCAGCTCGCCACCCTGGGCGGTGGAGGTGCTGGCGTGGTCAGAAGCAGGGCCGGCCATGAGGCCCTCGAGCCCCTGAGGTTGCTGGGACACGGCGCTGTCGAGCGCCGAGCCGCTCACGTCGGTTTGCAGGTCTTCGGGGAGCTGGTCCAGCCGCGCGAGGCGGCGAACGATCACGTTCTGGTTGGCGTAGGCCTCGACCTCGTGCGGATCGGTGGGGAGCGAGACCCCCCCGCCTGAGGGCAGGCGGCCCTCGTCGTGCTGGACGACGTGGGTGAGCTCGTGGGCCAGCAGCTCGTCGCCGCGTGCGGTGCCCGGCGCATAGGTGCCGGACCGGAAGAAGAGCTCGGCGCCGAGCGCGAAGGCGTGCGCTTCGAGGAGGGCCGAAGCGCGATCTGCCTGCCCGCCGACGTGGACGCGGACATGGTCGAAGTCGTGGTCGAAGGCTGCCTCAAGGCGCTCGCGGTGCCGCTTGGGTAGCGCCTGGCCCGAGCTGCTCCGGGCGAGGTGTAGGGCTTCATCGACGTGCTCGTCGGGTAGGCCCGCCGTGGCCCGCCGCATGACGCGGCGCATGGTCGAGAGCGAGGCCGTGCCGGTGTCGGAGGGGCCTAGCCCGAGGGTGCCCATGGCCAACTCGCCGCCGAACTGCGCGCCGAGGTCGTCGGTGCCGGCACCGAAGAGGGCGGAGGCCAGCACATCGTTGCCGACGAGATCCGCCGCCCGCGAGGCGGTGTTGGCCACGGGGTCTGCCGCGGGGGCTGGGGTCGGGCTCTGAGGCTCGCTCGCCTTGGGGATCGAGGAGCGGGCTGCGGTTCCTTCTGAAGAAGGAGTGGGCTGGTGAAGATCAGTGCGGAACGGAGATCCGGATCGTTGTGACATAGGGCACACCGTGAGTCAGGATAGAGGGGGAGCAGAGGCTCCACTTCATTATAGTATCGAGGAGGCATGGTGTCATCCCGAGGGGCGCTCCACGGTGAGGCGGGAGCGCAGCGCTCGCACGATCTGGTCGATCGTTGGCGATCGTCGCTCGTCTGCCAGGACGGCACGGACGGCCAGAGCCAGGTCTGCCACGCCTGCGGCCCAAGGAGCGAGCGCCGTCGTCAGCTCCCTCGGAGGCAGGGCGGGGTGGCCTGCGTCGACCAGGGCCTCGTTGACCAGGCGCGCGCGCTCGCGGGGGGAGGGGAGCGAGGCGTCGAGGGGGACGAGCGGCACCGCCAGGTCGCCCCGGACGCGCTCGTGGATCACCACCGGAAGGGGCACGAGCTGCGCCTGCTCCGCGAGGGCCGTGGCCCAGGCGCTCTGGCTTGGAGGGACCCAGATCGCAGCGCGCTCCAGCCGGCTCAGCAGGGCGAGAGAACGGAGGGCGAGGGGGGTGGGAGCGCCAGGTCCGACCTGGATCACCCCCACCTCGACGGTCGCGAGCGCGGCGGCGAGGGCATGGGTGGCTTCGGGAGCGGAGCAGCCTCGGAGCATCAGCCAGGGCTCGGGGCCTGGGCTTGACGAGGGCGGTGCGGCCCACCAAGCCAGGATCGAAGCACGGCCCTGGTCCCGGTAGGCCAGATCCGCGTCGGGCGACTGAAGGCGACGAGCCGCGCCGTGCAGCGAGGCGGGCCACTCGCTCCGCCTCGCCAGAAAGGCGAGCACCGAGGGGTGGAGCAGGAGTCGGACCTGCATCGGATCGGCGTGGGCCACCACCCGGACCACGCCCCACGCGAGCAGGGGACGCTCGGGCTGGAGGCGATCGGTGAGCTGCGTCGGATCCAGGTGCCGAAGGAGCCGCTGGAGGGTCGGGCGGAGCACCCCAACCTCGGGCTCGCGCACGAGCAGGACCCGGAGCAGGAGCTTGTCGAGATCGCTCAGCCCGAACCGCTGACACAGCCGATCGAAGGGCAGCAGGGTCCCGTCTCGGGCGGTGCGCAGGGCCCTGAGCGTGAAGCGGTGCCGCAGGCTCGTCGCCCGGTCGAGGGGCCCCGGCGGCTCGGCGGTGTCGTCGAGGGCCGCGATCCACGCGCGCACGTCTTCGGCCCAGTCCATATCGTCTTGATAAGGGGGGAAACAGAGATCGAGCACCCGGTCGCCCTGGGCGCTGAGCTGTCGCCCGCGCTCCCCATCGCCGGCCTCGACCGCCGCCTCGGTGGCCGCCCGCATGCATGAGAAGGCCCAGCCGGGGAAGCCGCGCTGGAGGGCGTCGAAGGCGAGCGCTTCGTAGTGCTCGCTGCGTGGGTCCGGCTCCTCGGGGAGCGGGGCGTCGAGGGGGGGCTCCCACCGCACCTGGACCCGGGCCATCTCCTTGAGGTCGCCTCGCTCGAGCAGGGCGCGAAGGTGGTGGAGGGAGGTCATCGGGACTCCGGGCTCGCTCAGGTGTCGTAGAGTCCGTTGAGCAGGTCTTGGTAATGGGTCTCGACGATGGCGCGCTTGACCTTCATGGAGGGGGTGAGGAAGCCGTTATCGGTCGTCCAGTCCTCGGGACACAGCGCGATCTTCTTGACCGTCTCGTAGCTGGGGAGCTCCTTGTTGATCGCGTCCACATCGGCCTGAACGAGGGCTTTGACCTCGATCTTGCTGGATAGATCAGCGTAGTCCGCGAAGCTCAGGCCTTGGTCCGCGGCCCACTTCGCGACCGCTTCTTCGTTGATCGTCACCAAGGCTACGCAGTAGGGCCGACGGTCTCCGTGCATGAGCACCTGGCTCACCCAGGGGCTCCGGGCCTTGAGGAGGTTCTGGAAGTGCGCCGGCCCGATGTTTTTGCCGCCAGCAGTGATGATGAGATCCTTCTTTCGGCCGGTGATCTTCAGGTGCCCCGTGGGTAGGATCTGCCCCAGATCGCCGCTGTGCAACCAGCCCTCGTCATCGAGGGCCTCGGCGGTCGCTTCGGGGAGGCCGTGGTAGCCTCGCATGACGCCACGCCCGTGGATCAAAATCTCGCCGTCGTCGGCGATGCGCACCGAGGCGCCGGGGATCGGTCGCCCCACGGTGCCGAACTGGAAGTCGTCGGGGGTGTTGACGCAGGTGGCGGCGGTGGACTCGGTCATGCCGTAGCCTTCGAGCACCAGGATCCCACAGGCGTGAAAGAACTCGGCGATCTCGGGGGCCAGCGGGGCGCCACCGGACACGAGGAAGCGCAAGCGCCCGCCGAAGACCGCGCGGACCTTGCTGAAGACCAAGCGGTCGGCGAGCTGGGCGCGCAGCTTCAGGAAGCCGGTGGGGTTCTGGCCACGTTGCTTGAGCTTGCTGACCTCGCGCCCCGTGTTGACCGCCCAGTTGAAGAGCGCGAGCTTGGCGCCGCCGGCCTCGCGCGCGTTGGAGACGATCTTGGCGTAGGCCTTCTCGAAGACGCGGGGAACGGCCCCCATCCAGGTAGGCTGCTGCACGGCGAGGTTGTCGATCAGCGCGTCGAGGTTGCCGTCGATGGCGGTCGGGACCCCCAGCCGAATGAAGATCACCTGCATGATCTTGGCGAAGACGTGGGCCAGCGGCAAGAACAAGAACTGCTTGTCGGCGGGGGTGATGAAGCCCATCTTGTCGATGGCCTCGGACTCGAAGACCCATGAGTCGTGGGTGATCATCACGCCCTTGGGCACCCCGGTGGTGCCCGAGGTGTAGATCAGGGTCGCGAGCCGCTCGGGGCCGATGGCGCTCGAGACCTCGTCGTAGGTGTCGGGGTGGCCCTCGGCGAAGGCGTCGCCCTCGGAGGCGAGCGTGGCGAGGGTGACGATCCAGCCGTCCTCGGAGGGGGTGCCGTCGATGACGTAGACCCGTCGCACGTTCGGGATCTCGTCGCGGACCTCGAGCAGCTTGGCGGCTTGCTCATCGTTCTCGACGACCACGGCGACCGCGTCGCAGTCGCCGATGATGTAGGCGCACTCCTTGGGGGTGTTCGAGGGGTAGATCGTGGTGGTGGCGCCGCCCGCGCACATGATCGCCAGGTCTGCGACGATCCACTCCCAGCGGGTGTTGCAGAGGATGCAGATCCGCTCCTCGGCCTTGAGCCCCTGGGCGAGGAGTCCGTTGGCGACGCGACGGACCTGATCCCCCGCCTCGCTCCAGCTCAGGGTCCGCCAGGTGCCATCAGGGTCCTTGAGAAAGACCGCGTCCGCGTTGGGCGTGGAGCGGACCCGGTAGTGCCACATGTCGGGCACGGACTGAAACGAGGTGGCGGCAGCAGCACTCTTCTGGGTCACGGCGGCCTGGGGCATCGATCCTCCTCGTGTGGGGGCGTCATTGTGATGCAGGAGAGCGAGGCGGTAAAGCCGCGGGCCGGAGGTCGGCGGGGCAGGCTCACTCTCTGTGGCTCAGGTGGCAGCCTGGGTCGCGCGGGGTGCTCCGCGATTAGAAGGCGTGCTTGACCTTGTCTTCGGGGACTTCCCATCGATGCAGGTCGTGCAAGGCGGAGAGGAGGTCGATGGAGGTGTTCTGAAAGCGGCTGTCGACCGCGACGATCTCGTCTCGCCACCACAGGAAGAGATAGGGCTGTTCTTGGTAGACGATCTCCTGCATCTCTTGCCAGATCGGAGCGGCCTGGGCGGGATCGGGGGTGCGCAGGCCCCGCTCGATCAGCTCGTCGACCTTCTTGTTCTGGTAGGAGGTGAAGTTGAAGGAGCGGGTCTCGCCGGAGTGCCACAAGGCCTTGGGATCGATGTAGAGATCGGCGGCCCATCCGCTCAGGGCGGCCTCGAAGTCCTTGTCGTTCAGGCGGTCGCTGATCTCGTGGAAGTCCAAGGCTTCGACGTGGACCCGGATCCCGATCTCCTTGAGGTTGGCTTGGAGGAGCTCGGCGGTCTGGATGCGGCGGTCATTCCCGCGCTCGGTCAAGAGGGTGAACTCGAGCTTGACGCCGTCTTTATCGCGCACGCCATCGCCGTCGGAGTCGGACCAACCCGCCTCTTCGAGCAGGGTGCGGGCCCGCTCGACGTCCTGCTTGATGGGCTCGATCTTGGTACGGACGGCGCAGAGCTCTGGGGTGAGGCTGCTCACCGCTTGCTCCGCGTGGACCTGTCCGCTGCGGCTCTTGAGGAGGCGATCGATCATGTGGTCGATGTTCACGGCGTGCGCGACTGCGCGGCGCACCCGCACATCTTCGAAGCGGGCGTCGGTCAGGTTCCAGGCGACGTAGTCCATGAAGCGTCGGCCGCGCTGCTCGATTCGGAGGTTCTTGTGGCTCTCGCGTAGGGCGTCGGCGTCGGCGACCGAGAGGCCGTCGACGAGGTCGATCTCGCCGTCTTTGAGGGCCTTGATACGATCTTTATAGTCGGGGATGATCCTGAACTGGACCCGCTGGAGCCGGGCGTGGTGCTCGACAGGCCCCGAGAAGTTGGGGTTGGACTCGATCAGAATGTGCTCGCCCGGCTTGTGCTCGGCCAGGCGGAACGGCCCGGTTGGCACCGGGGTCTTGGCGATGTCGTGGGTTGAGAGATCGCGGCGATCGGCGTCGGCGAGCAGGTGCTTGGGCAAGTAGTAGCCTGTGGCCTGCGAGAGGCGAGTATAGTGGTTGCCGGTTTCTTTATAGGTGAACCGAAGCGCGTGATCCGATCGGGCCTCGGGGGGGCCCGCGAGGGGCTCGGTGTAGCCGACGCGCGGGCTGTTGACGGCGGGATCTGCGAGCAGCTCGTAGGCGAACACGAAGTCGTGGGCGGTGACGGGGGTTCCGTCGGACCAGGTGATGTCGTCGCGCAGCTCGAGGTCGAGGGTGCGGCTCTTATCGCCCCAGGTCCATGCCTTGACCAGCCTTGGGCGAAACTTGAGGGAGCAGTCGAACTCGGCGTGTACCCCCTCGAAGTAGAGGTTGCTGTAGACCTTGCTGTCGATGGCGCTCTGGGAGAGGATCGGCAGGAGGGTCTGGGTGTCGGAGGCGACGGCGACGGTGAGCATGTCTCGGGGTTCGGGCGCCGGCTCGGCGGGGGTGGGCGTGGGTGTGGGCTCGCTCGGCGTGCAGGCGAGCCCGAGGACAGCGGCGAGCGAGATCAGGGGGGCGGAGCGGTGGACCATGGGGCCTCCAAGGGAGATGCTCGGTGGCTCCTGTACCTGTCCCCAGGGACCGGGTCAACCGAGGCCGAGTCGTCCACTGAGCCCTCCTGTCCTGGAGCGCACGGATCGCTAGCCTTGGGGCTCTGAATGGAGCGCAGGGGTCACTCCGCTGAAGGGGAGCGTGACAAACCTGTCACCACGCGCTGCCGCCCAGCGAGATCGCGCAGCACCCGCACGCCTTCAAAGCCTGCCTGGCGAAGGATCTTGGCGGTCTGCTCACCCTGATCGTGCCCGATCTCGACGAGGAAGCCCCTCCGTGCCCTGGACGCCGCTCGATCGGCGAGTCGCCTCACGATCTGCAGGCCATCGGGGCCTCCGTCGAGGGCGACGCGAGGCTCCCAGGTCGAGACCTCGGGCATCAAGGCCTCGATCGCGCCGCTCGGAATGTAGGGAGGGTTGGAGACCACCCAGTCGATGGGCCTATCGGCGGGGATGGGTGAGAGCAGGTCGCCGCGCAAGACCGCCACCCGAGCTCCGAGATCGAGCCGCGCGACGTTCCGACGGGTGTTCTCGAGGGCTGCTTCGGAGAGATCGGTGGCGTAGAGCCGGACCTGGGGCCGCGCGGCAGCGATGGCTAGCCCCACCGCCCCCGTGCCACACCCGACATCGGCGAGGTAGACGGGCTCAGGGGCATCCAGGGGGAGCAGCTCCAGGGCGGCCTCGACGAGGGTCTCGGTGTCGGGTCGGGGATCGAGAACGTCGGCATCGACGTAGAGCTCGACGTTGTGAAAGCCCCGCTCTCCCAGGATCCAGGCGAGGGGCTCGCGCTTTCCTCTCCGCGCGACCAGCGCGCGGATCCGGGCGAGCTCCTCGGAGCTCAGCGGACGCTCGAACTGAAGCAGGACCTGCAGGCGCGGGATCTTCAGCGCGGCCGAGAGGAGCCAGTCGGCGTCGATCTCGGGGGTCGGGACGCCCCGCTCGGTGAACCAGGCCACGGTCTTTCTACGGATCTCACCGACGGTGACCGACATGGGGGCGGTCAGAGCGTGTGGCCCTGCTCGGCGAGCAAGGCGGCCTGATGGTGGGCCATCAGGGGCTCGATCACGGGGCGAAGATCCCCGCTGACCACGCGATCAAGGTTATACATCGTCAGGTTGATCCGGTGGTCGGTGAGCCGGTTCTGGGGGAAGTTGTAGGTCCGGATCCGCTCCGAGCGATCGCCGGAGCCCACCTGACTCTTGCGCTCCGCGGCCTCGGCGGCGTGTCGCTCCGCCTCCATCTTTTCGTACAGACGAGTCTTGAGCACGCGCATCGCCTTGTCGCGGTTCTTGATCTGGGACTTCTCGTCTTGGCACTGGACGGTAAGGCCGGTGGGGATGTGCACGATCCGCACGGCCGAGTCGGTCGTGTTTACGGACTGCCCGCCTGGACCACTGGCACGCATCACGTCGATTCGAAGCTCCTTGGGATCGATCTGGACCTCGACCTCCTCGGGCTCGGGCATGACGGCGACGGTCGCGGCCGAGGTGTGGATTCGGCCTTGGGACTCCGTCGCGGGGACCCGCTGCACGCGGTGGACCCCGGACTCGAAGCGAAGGAGCTTGTAGGCGTTGTCACCCGAGACTGAGGCGATGATCTCCTTGAAACCCATGGCGCTGCCCGCGACCGAGATCTCGCTGCTGGACAGCACGTCGAAGCTGAGCCCCTCGGCCTCGCCGAAGCGGCTGTACATACGGTAGAGATCGGCGGCGAACAGGGCCGCTTCATCGCCGCCGGTGCCCGCGCGGATCTCGAGCAGGATCGGACGCCCCTCGTGGGGGTCCTGGGGCAGCAGGAGGAGCTTGAGCTCTTTGGTTCGGGCGTCGAGCTGCTCCTCGAGGCTGGTGATCTCGGCGCGGACGAGGGCCCGCATCTCGGGGTCGGACTCTTCGGAGGCCATCTCGCGGGTCTCGGTGAGCTCGGCCTCGAGACGCACCGTGTCTTGCCAGACCTCGACGATCTGGCTGACGTGGGCGTGCTCCTTGCTCAGTCGGCGTAGTCGCGAGACATCGCTGCCTAGAGCGGGATCCATGAGCGCGGTGTTGAGCGCTTCGAGCCGTTGCTCAAAGACGCGGAGCTGCTCGCTCATGGCGCCTCCAGATCAGGGTGGGCGGCGGCGCAGCCAGACGGGAGCGGGGCCGCTCAGCTCTCGGTGGACTCGGCCGCTTCGCCGCCGTGCTCTTCGGGACGCGCGAAGCCGTACTTGCGGTAGAAGCGCTCGACCCGACCCGCGGTGTCCATGAGCTTCTGGGTGCCGGTGTAGAAGGGGTGCGAGGTCGCGGAGATGTCGAGGTTGACCAAGGGGTAGGTCTCACCGTCGATCTCGGTGGTGTGCTTGGTGTTGATCGTAGACCGCGTGATGAACTGGAAGTCGTTCGTGATGTCGCGGAAGACGACGAAGCGATACTCGGGGTGGATGCCCTTTTGCATGGGAGACCTCGGAGCGGAAGGGGGCACGGCGGGACGGCCCGCTGCCCGCAAGGGGTGGTGGGGTGCGCAGCGAAGGCGCACGCAGGACGGCGGCTACTCACCGGTTCAGGGTCATCTGTCAACCCGGATTCGTCACGCGAGGCCGCCACGACGCGCTGTCGCGCGGCCCCGCGGGGCTGGGATGGGGGAAGTCTCGGTGAGGGGTTCAGCCGGTGGCGGTCGCGGCGGTGGGGCCTGTGGCGACCCAGGTGAGCAGGGCGGCGGCGTCTTCGACGGCATCGCCGGTCAGTGAGCGCCTCCACTGCTCCATGGCGGCGAGCTCGTCGCCCTGGAGGAGACGCTCGGAGCGCAGGGTGAAGCTCCGGCCGACGTCAATCGGGGGCCGGATCCCGCGGTCTGCGACCTCGCTCGACAGGATCAGCTCCCAGTTCACGACCTCGGCGAGGTCATCGAGGAGGGCTTGGCACAGTCTGCTGTCGCTGTCGCCCGAGATCAGGCCCAGCACCGTGAGCGAACCGCCCTCTTCGAGGGCGCGGGCGGCGCCGAGGTAGCGGCGGAGCCGGTGAAGCGCGGCGACGTCGACCCCCCCGATCTCGCGTCCGGCTGGGGGCAGCTCGGCGAGGCAGGCCCGGAGCAGGCGAGTGAGCGAGTCGACCAAGACGACCACGTTGTCCCCGTGCTCCACCTGTCGACGGGCGCGCTCGAAGACGATGTCGGCGACCTGCACGTGGCGGGAGGCGGGGTCGTCGAAGGGGGTCGCGATGACCTCGGCGGTGGTGGCCTGTCGCCACTCTTGGATCTCTTCGGGGCGCTCACCGATGAGCAGGACTGTGACCTCGAGCTCCTCGTCGGCGGTGAGGACCTCGCAGATCCGGCGGAGCACGTCGACCCGCCCGGTGCGAGCGGGCGCGACGAAGAGCCCGCGCTGACCCAGGCCCAGGGGGCACACCTTGTCGATCGCTCGCAGGACGGGATCTTTGCCGAGGGGGATGCGCTCGTCGGGGTAGATGGCGGTGAGCTGATCGAAGCTGATGGGGTCGTGGCCGGGGGGCTCGCCGTTGATCGACTCGACCCGGAGCAGGGCGGTGTAGCGCTCACCCTCTTTGGGAGGTCTGACGTGCCCGACCACGGTGTCGCCCGTCTGGAGCTTGAACCGACGGATCTGGCTCTGCGAGACGTAGATGTCTTCGGTGCCGGGGAGGAAGTTGTCGTCGGGGCTGCGCAGGAAGCCGAAGCCTTCGCTGTGGACCTCGAGCACGCCCCGACCGAGGTTCACACCGTCGAGGGCGGCCTGGGCACGAGCGATGTGGAAGATGATCTCACCCCGGCGGTGAGGCAAGGTGGTGAGGCCAAGGCCCTGGGCGAGCTCGCGCAGCTCGTCAGGGGAGGCATCGTGCAGGGAGGGCAGATCGATAGCCATGGAGGAACCTGGAAGGAGCAGCGCTCGGAGCGGGCCGCGCCGGGGAGGGAGGGGGGAGGCAGGACAAGGGAGGGCCGGATTATCCCCCCTTGGCGAGGGGCTGTCAACCCGGCTCGGGTGGCTCCGGGGTCGTGGGGCGCCGGTCGATCCGCCCCTCGCCCGACGGGCTCATTGGCGCTCCAGCGCGTCGAGCAGGGCCTCCTCGTCGAGGACCTCGATCCCGAGCTTGTTTGCCTTGGACAACTTTGAGCCGGCCTTCTCGCCGGCGATCAGCAGATCGGTTTTGGTCGAGACGGATCCCGTGACGGTGGCGCCGAGGGCGAGGAGCCGGGCCTTGGCTTCGTCGCGGGTCATGCTGGAGAGGGTGCCGGTGAGTACGACGGTCTTACCTGAGAAGGGGCTCTGCTTCGTGGGCGGGGGGGGAGGGGGGGCCTCGGCCCGGATCACGAAGGAGACCTCGTGGTCCCGGAGGGCTGTTAGCTCCCGCTGGGCGGCCTCGGAGCGGAAGAAGGTGTGGACCTGACTCGCGGTCCACTCCGCCACCCCGTCGACCTGGACCAGCTCTTCGATGCTGGCTTGGCGGATCGCGTCGAGGCTGCCGAAGTGGGCCGCCAGATCGCGGGCGGTGGACTCGCCGACGGTCGGGATCCCCAAGGCGAAGAGCCCCCTCGCCAGCGTGCGCGACCGGCTGTCGTCGATGGCGTCGAGGAGGTTGTCGGCAGACTTCTCGGCCATGCGCTCCAGCGAGACGAGCTGACGCTTCTGGTCTTCCAGCCGGTAGAGATCCGAGACGGTGCGCACCAAGCCGACGCTCACGAGCTGGTCGATCAGCTTCTCGCCCAGACCTTGGATGTCCATGCCCGCGCGGCTGGCAAAGTGCCGGATCCCCGCTCGCACCTGAGCTGGGCAGCCGAAGCTGTTGGGACAACGGAGGATCTCGCGCTCACCCGCCTTGTAGTCTTTGCGCTCAAGCGGGGTCTGGCACTCGGGGCACCGATCGGGGAAGGGAATGGGCGGGCGCGCGTGGTGGTCCGCGTCGAGGATCGCGCGCTCGACCTTGGGGATCACATCGCCGCGCCGGACGACGATCACCCGATCGCCGAGGCGCAGATCGAGCTCTGCGATGTGTTCCTTGTTGTGGAGAGAGGCGCGGCTCACCGTCACGCCACCGACCTGGGCGGGTCTCAGGTGGGCGACCGGGGTGACGGTGCCGGTCCGGCCCACCTGGAAGCCCACGTCCTCAAGGACGGTCTCGACTTCGGGAGGGGGGTATTTGAAGGCGATCGCCCACCGAGGGCTGCGGGTGACGAAGCCGAGGGCCTCTTGGAGCTCGCAGGCGTCGACCTTGATCACCGCGCCGTCGATCTCGTAGGGCAAGGAGTCGCGCTGGGCGCGCAGCCCCTCGACCGCGTCGAGGACCTCCTCGATGCCCTGGCAGCGCCGGGTCTCGGGGCTCACCGGCAAGCCCCAGGAGGCGAGGCGCTCCAAGATCTCGGATTGGCTGGCCCCCGCGGGGCCGCCTCGGATCTCGCCGAGGCTATGTGCGAAGAAGCTTAGCGTTCGCTCAGCGGTGATCGACGCATCGAGCAGCCGGATCGTGCCGGCGGTGGCGTTACGTGGGTTGACCTTGGGGTCCTCGCCGCGGGCGATGAGTCGTTCATTCATCGCGTCGAAGTCGCGGAGGCGCATGAGGATCTCGCCCCGCACGTCGAGGCGCGCGGGCCAGCCTTCGCCGATCAGGCGGCTGGGGATGTCTCGGATGGTGCGGACGTTGTGGAGCACGTCCTCGCCGGTCGCGCCATCGCCTCGGGTGCCCGCACCAACGAGCGCCCCCTGCTCGTAGACGAGCTCGATCGCCACGCCATCGAGCTTGGGCTCGACGGTGTAGGTGAGCTTGGTCTCGGGTTCGAGCGCCTGCTCGGTACGGTTTAGCTCTCGAAAGACCCGCGTCTGAAAGGCGCGGAGCTCCTCGTCCGAGAAGGCGTTCTGCAGCGAGAGCATGGGGGTGGCGTGGACGAAGGGCGCCAGGGCAGCCACCTTCTCACCGACGCGCTGGGTCACGGAGTCGGGATCGCGGTGCTGGGGGAAGCGCTCCTCGAGCAGCTCCAGCTCTCGCAGCAAGCGATCGTAGGTGTGATCTTCGATCTCGGGCTGGGCGAGTCGATGGTAGAGGCGGTTGTGACGCGCGAGCTCGGGGCCCAACCAGCGCAGCCGGGCCAGCGCCTCGTCGTCGGGCAGGGTCGACACGACCTGATCGGCGGTCGTGGGATCGAGAGGTTCCAGCGAATCGAAGGGTCGAGACGACACAAGAGCTCCAGCGAGGTGGGGTCAGGCGCACTCTTCGTCGACGCACGCGTCGTAGCGGGAGAGGCAGTCCCCGTGGCAGGCGTCGCGGCACATGTCGTCGGCTCCGCAGTCGCGGTCGCAGAGGTCGCGGCAGGAGATCAGCTCGCGCTGCCAGCAGATCTCCTCGCACTCCGAGCGCGCGCTCGCGGACGTGGGGTCGGGCTCGCCACCGCAGCCGAGCAGGATCAGAGAGGGGATGAGACGCAGCATCACAGACCTCCGGGGTGCGGACGAGAGGTATACGCGCTCCGACGCCACCCGGCGAGCGGCCCTCGCAAGCGACGCCGGCTCGGATCGGATACGACGCGGGCTTGACCCAGGAGACCCCTATGCACGACGTACTCAAGCGCCTTGGAATCGACGAAGAGACCTACGGAGCGGCCGGAGCCGGCGGCTTCTACCCGACCGCCGGTCCGTTGATCACCAGCACCAACCCGACCACCGGCGAGGCCCTCGCCAAGGTCCGCCTCGGGCGTCGCGACGACTACGACCGCGTCATCACCGAAGCGCATGACGCGTTTTTGCGTTGGCGCATGCTGCCCGCGCCCAAGCGGGGCGAGATCGTCCGACAGATGGGCGAAGCCCTGCGAGAGCACAAGGATGATCTCGGGGCTCTCATTAGCCTCGAGGTCGGCAAGATCCGCAGCGAAGGCTTGGGCGAGGTGCAAGAGAGCATCGATATGGCGGAGCTGGCCGTAGGCATGTCGCGGCAGCTCTACGGGCTCTCCATGCACAGCGAGCGCCCCCAGCACCGCATGTACGAGCAGTGGCACCCCCTCGGGGTGGTCGGGGTCATCACGGCCTTCAACTTCCCCAACGCCGTGTGGGCATGGAACGCCATGGTCGCGCTGATCGCCGGCGACTCCGTCGTCTGGAAGCCCTCTCTCAAGGCGCCTCTCACCGCGATCGCCACCCATAAGATCTGCGATCAGGTCCTCCAAGACGCCGGCTTTGGAGGGGTGCTCGGCCTCATCATCGGCGAAGACAAGGTGGTGGGCGACGCGCTGATCCGCGACCGGCGCCTCCCCCTGATCTCGGCGACGGGTTCAACGCGCATGGGGCGGCACGTCAGCGCGGTGGTGGCCAGCCGCCTCGGCCGATGTCTGCTCGAGCTCGGCGGGAACAACGCGGTGATCGTGCATCGCGACGCAGACCTGGATCTCGCGATCCGCGGCGTGGCCTTCGGGGCGTGCGGCACGGCCGGTCAGCGCTGCACCTCGACCCGTCGCCTCTTCCTCCACCAAGACATCGCCGAGGCCTTCGTCGACCGATTGGTGGCGGCGTACAACACCCTTCCCATCGGCGATCCGCTCGATGAAGGCACCCTGGTGGGTCCCCTCATCGATCAGGACGCGGTCACGATGTACGAGCGCGCCATCGCGAGCATCAAGGAGCAGGGCGGCGAGATCCTCTGCGGAGGCCAGCGGGTGGACCGCCCTGGCCACTTCGTGAAGCCGACCCTGGTGAGGGCACCCCTCGACCTGCCCATGGCCAAGGAAGAGACCTTCGCCCCCATCCTCTATGTGTTCACCTACGATGATCTCGACCGGGCGATCGCCGCCCAGAACGACGTCGACCAGGGGCTCTCGAGCGCGATCTTCACCGACAGCTTCCGTGCGGCCGAGACCTTCCTCTCGCACGCGGGGAGCGACTGCGGGATCGCCAACGTCAACATCGGCACCAGCGGCGCCGAGATCGGCGGGGCCTTCGGCGGCGAGAAGGACACCGGCGGGGGGCGCGAGGCGGGCTCCGACTCGTGGAAGGCCTATATGCGACGTCAGACCTGCACCCTCAACTGGGGTTCCGAGCTTCCGCTCGCCCAAGGCGTGAGCTTCGATGTCTGACCGACCGAGGGTGGTGCCGCGAGCGGCTGCGGTTGACCCTGCCCGTCGCCGGTCTTAGGGGGGCGGCCGACACGTAGGAGGAATGATGGGCATCCGCAGCACTCTCGCATCGGTCATCGGCGGCGAACAGGTCGAGGCCAGGCTTCGCGACCTCGTCGAGGGCATCCTTGCCTCCAAGAGCTTCGCGCGTCCGGCCGATCTGCAGGAGATGCGGGATCGGCTCGCGGCGCTCGAGGGCGGCTCGACCGGCAGCGCCTCCGACCTGGCGCCTCGGGTCAAGGCCCTCGAGACCGACAACGCCTCCTTGCGCAAGAAGATCGACCTGCTCCGCGGCGCGGTCGACGCGGCGACCTCCCAGCTCTCCGAGGTCCGCAAGGGCATCGACGACGCCCACGGCGAGGCCCGCAAGGCGCTCAGCCGCGCCGAGTCCGCCTTGGCCACCGCCGAGTCCCTCTCCGATGGCATCGAAGAGCTCGAGCGCGTCACCGACGCGAGCAGCGGGGCCGACAGCCGGATCGACCTCAACGTCGCCACGGTCGATCAGCTCGAGGGCCTGTCAGGCATCGGGCCCTCCATGGCGCAGCGGATCGTCGATAACCGCGACGAGAAGGGGCCCTTCCACAAGGTCTCGGACCTCTCGCGGGTCAAGGGGCTCGGGGCAGCCACGGTCAAGAAGCTCGACGCCTTCCTGCGCGTCTGATCGGACCTGCGTCCGCGCGCACGTCTCCCTCGGGGGTCACGAGAGCCGACCGGGACCATAGACCCCAAAGACCCCCTCGCCGATGCGGCGGGGGCTCCCGCCGACCAGGGGGACCTCCCACAACCCGACGGTGCGGTGCGGATCCCCGAAGCCCTCGATCCCGCCGGCGAGCAGCAGGTAGTCCCCCTCGGGATCAACCAGGGGATGGGACTGGGAGTATTGCTCGAAAAATCGAAGATAGAAGCCAAAGTCGCGCGTGGGATACATGTCGGCGAGGTGGCGGTTCCGTCCGTCGAGGCTGATCCGATGCCAGCGGATGAGGTTGCGGTCCGTGTCGACCTGGGCGGTGAGGAGCGCGCGGCCGTCGGGCGTCCAGAGGAAGGCCAGGCAGGGGTGATCAGCGACGGGGCTGACGGCTCCGGTGCGCCCGTCGATGATCGCTAAGTCGCGGTAGGGCGTGCCGTCACCGCCCGGAGCGACCGCGCGAGCCACCCGCTGCCCGTCGGGGGAGGAGACGAAGGCGACGAGGCCGTGCAGGGTCTCGACGACCTCGGGCTCGTCGGCGCCCGATGGCTCGGCGAGCACCACCGAGGCGCTCGCCCCTTGCTGCAAGACGTACATCAGCCGATCCGCGACCCACACCGGGGCGCAGAAGTTGCCGGGATTCCCCGGCAGGATGGTCTTGTCGCGACGCCCCTCGGGGTTCACGATCGACACGAGGCTCTGCCCGAGCTGCGGATCGCCGACGAAGGTGGCGAGGCGGTGGTCGACCCAGGTGAAGAAGAGGGGAGAGCCTTCGGCGAGGGTCTCGGCGGAGTCGGGTTGGTCCGAGTCGGCCACCGCGAGGTGCAGGCGATCGGCGCCCTCTTGCATGCGCTGTGTGAGGATCGCGATCTTTCGTCCGTCGGGGGACCAGAAGAGGTAGATCGGCAGCCGCTCCCCGAGCTCGCAGACCGCGACGCTGCCGATGCCGTCGACGTCGATGACGACGACCTGAGAGGGGGCCTCCTCTTCCATGGCGAAGCAGGCGATCTGCCGACCATCGGGGGACCAGGTGGGCCAGGAGTGGCTGGCTTGCCCGCGCTCCGCGGTGTTCCACATGGCCCAGACCAAGCCCGGCTGCCCGCCGGCGGTCTGTGGCGAGAGGTTGCCTTCGCGATCGAGCACGTAGACCTGGCGCTCTCGATCGATGAGGGCGATCTCGGCGCTGCGTACCTCGGGGGCCTGTTGGGGCTTAGATGGCAAGGACGCTCCAGTCAGTTCGCGAGGATGCCGTGCAAGATAGTGCCGATCCCGGCGGATCCGAGGCGGTCGGGATCGGGGCGAATGCCGATGGCGGCCTGGCCGGCGAGGCCATCGATCATGGCCTTGAACAACATGGCTGAGGCCATCGGGTCGTGCTGGCGAAAGGTGCCCTCGGCCATGCCTTGAGCGAGGATGCGGGTGGTGGCGTCGACGAAGCGCTGGTGGGTGGCGGCGAGCTCCTCTTGGATCTCTTCGTCACGGATCGCAGCCTCGGAGCTCAGAAGGAAGAAGCGCGGTGGGGTCTTTAGTCCGGCGAAGTATTGGATGTATTGCTGACCCAAGTCCAGCAGCTTGACCTGGGCGGGGCGGTCGTCGTGCTCGGCTTCTTCGAGGAAGGAGTAGGTGGCTTCTTGCTCTTCGCGGACGAGGGACAAAAAGAGCTCCCGCTTGCTCGCGTAGTAGAAGTAGACCGCGCCCTTCGAGAGCCCAGCGCGCTTGGCGATGTCTTCGACGCGTGCGGCGAGGAAGCCGCGCTCGACGAAGACGGCGCGAGCGGCTCGCTGGATCTGAGCGCGTCGGTCGGCTTCGGATTGGTGCTTGGTCATGGCGCCTCGGGGCGTAGCCTTCGCAGGTCCGTACCGTAGCACGGGCGCACGGCGCGGGGGGCGCGGTTCGTGGACGGCAGGGAAGGGGGCGCGCGGGTCGCGGGTCGTTATGGGGATCGTCGGATCGGAGGTGTACGTGCTGGTGTTGCTGCTCTCGGTGTGGGCTCAGGCTGACGTACCGGACCTCGCCCCCATCATCGAGCGCGTGGAGCCGCTGCGCGCCAAGCGTCGGGGGGCCAACCCGCCTCCCATCCCCCCCGAGACCTACGCCAAGGTCCAGTCGGGTCAGACGGTGACCAGCCTCGACAAGGTCGAAGGGGTCGAGCTCAAGGTCGCGTGGGGCGTGACGGCGGTGCCCCACCCGATCCAGCGGGTGTGGTCCGCGATCAACGACTTCAGCGACCGCACCGACTACAGCAAGGTCGAGTTCTCGGAGGTCCAGCAAGGGGAGCACTGTGGCTCGGGTCGTCAAGTCTTTCAGTACCTTCCGATTGGCTTTCCGGTGAGCGACCGCTGGTGGGTCTCGACCCTGCGGATCAACGACGACCTCGCCCAGGCCAGCGAAGGCAGCGTGCGCGAGCTTTACTTTCGTGCGAGCACCGAGCCCGAGATGCTCAAGACCGAGGCGGCGCGTCAGAAGGCCGAGAGCGGCGTGCCTGTGGGCTTCTCGGAGGGGGCCTGGCTGCTGATCGCGGCGGGCGACGCACACACCATCGTCGAATACCACGCCTCCAGCGATCCGGGCGGAACGGTGCCGACCTCCTTCGCCAACGCCTTCGCGACCGGAGGGGTCAAGTCTACTCTCGAGGCGGTCATCAAGCTGGCAGGGGCGGATCCTCGCTGCCCGTGATGCGTGGGCTCAGGTGGCGCGCCATGGGGGGGGGAAGCTCACCGTAGGCGATCCGAGCGTCGCGCAAGGCCAGGGCCAGGCTCTCGGGCAGGTCACCGGGCTCCAGGTGGCGCAGGAGGAACCAGACCAGGTTGGCCCCCTCCGGGAGGTGCACGTGGTGAACTTGATGGCTCAGGGGGGCGCTCGGCCCCTGTCTGCCCGCGAGGCTCGAAGGCAGGCCGAGGCGTAGCCCTCCCTCGAAGTCCCAGATCACGACCGGGAGCTGGATCCTCTCCGCAGGCTCATCGTCCAGGCTCAGGGCGCGGTAGCTCCGCTCCGCTCGCCCCCCGCCCGCGGTGCGCAGCGGACCCTGCTCGCCGTCAGGAGCCGTCCACGCCGAGGCCGTCAGTCGGATCAGGCCGTCGCAGGGGTCGGAGTGGTGACCCATGAAGTTCATGGGCGGATCGGAGCCTCGCCAGACACGCGCGGCGGCACCCTCGAAGCTTGACGGGGGGAGGTGCGCCAGCAGGTAGCGGAGGCCACGGCCGTCGTAGTCGGGCAGGATCTGTCGGACGAGACGGTCGGGAGGGGCGAGCCCCCGGATCAGGTTTGGACGCCCGCCCAGCATGGGCTGGAGCGCGTCGAGATCCGTGGCGTGGACGGGCCAGGTCTGGCTCTGGGTGTGGATCCGTACCGCGAGGAGCACGTCGTGGGCGCCGTAGAGGGTCACCACCACATCGTCGAGCCCCCGCCCGCGCCGAAACCCGATCCCGGCGGTCTCGACGTCGTTCAGGTCCACCTCGTGCGCGTGGCCCGTTTTGCGATCGACGATCTTGACCTGATGACCCGCGAGCCGTACCGAGATCGGGCGGTCGCCTCGGAGCCAGAAGATCCCCTCGTACAGGATGACGGCCACGACCAGCGGGAGGGGTACCCAGACCCAGGCGCTCAGCCACACGAGGATCGCGCCGCCGACCAACCCAAGGCCGATCAGCACCGCCCGCACCAGCGGGCGCCAGACCCGATCGAGGCGCTCGGGCACCCCCCAGAGCTGCACCGCCTCGGACATCAGTGCCAGACGTCGTCGTCGGGACCTCTCTGGCCCCACTGCTTGCCGCCTTCGTACACCTTGAAGCGCACATCGCGCTCGATACGCTTGCCAGCTCGTTTATAGCGGCGCTGGTTCGCGCCGGGGCCGAGGAGGAAGTACCACGCGACGATCCCGAGCAGGGCGCCGAAGCGGTCGACGCTCTGCACGCCCGGCTGGGCCAGGAAGCCGAGCACGACAAAGCCGACCGTCAGCCAGAGGACCCAGCGTGCCTTGATCGGCAGCACGAAGAAGAGGTTGATGTTGGCGTTGGGCAGGGCGAGTCCGAAGAGGGCCACGATCGCGACCATGAAGGGGTGCCAGCCCATCGCGGCGCCGCTCATCCAGCGTACGCTCGCGGTGATCTCGAGGGCGGCGGCGAGGTGTGTGAGCCCGAGCCAGGCCAGACCGGACAGCGCGCAGCCCACCACGACGAAGAGGGCGCCGGTGAGGAGCTGCTTGCGGGTGAAGCGATCGATGAGCCAAGGCAGGAAGAAGTAGAGCACCACGAGGTCGAGCAGGACCCGAAAGAGCTCGTTGCCCTGTATGAGTAAGCGGGTCACCGGCTGATAGAGAAGCGAGAGATCGAGGCTGGGGGTATAAGCCAGCAGAAGGTAGACCTGCGAGGGATCGGACAAGACGAAGTTGACGAGGACCATCTCGGCGACCCAGACCATGAGCAGGGTCCCCAGCACCCGGATCAGCCAGGGCTGAAGTGGGGGGAGCTGCATTGCGCCCATCGTTGGCGGTCGACGTCCACGAGCCATGTGTCGGGCTAACGGCGCGACCGCAGGGGTACAAGGGCAGCGCGTCCTCTTCGGGCGCCTGCGCCCTGCAGAGACTTGGGCGGGAGGGGGTAGACACGCCAGTCAAGACTGTCGTACCCTACGGGCGTGTCAAGGGGGTGGTCGAACCATGCTGCCCTCCGAGGAGGCCACGCTCCGTGTCCGTTTCCTATCGCATCGAGGTCGTCGAAGGTCCCCGACGAGGCGACTCCTTCCCCCTCAAGAAGCGTAACGGCCTGACCTTTGGCCGTGGCAAGGGCACGGTCGACATGCTCGACCCCCAGGTCAGTACCCGCCAGTGTTCCGTGGAGTGGAGCGAGGGCCAGTTCGTGGTGCGCGACCTCAACTCGGCCGGTGGCACGAGGGTCGAAGGCGTCGATGTCGGCGAGGAGCCGGTCGCGCTGCTCCCCAATGGCTCGATCAGCATCGGCGAGTCGGTCTTGCGGCTTCGAGAGCAGCGCGCGCTGCTCCCCCAGTGGGTCTACTGGGTGGCGCTCGTCGTGCTGCTCATCTCGGTCCCTGGGTTTCTTCGAACCCTCGTCGACATCAGCCTGTGGGACAAGATGGTCCCGCTCATCGATGCGCCCAACCCGGTCATGGGGCACGGGGGCAAGCCGGTCAACCCGGCAGGGGACCCTCGAAAGGTGCCTCTCGATCGCTGCTTCATGCGCGAAGTCGGATCGGCAGGCGACGGATTTCGCATCCGCCGGGTGACGGACTGGGATGGCGACGGGGTGGGTGAGATCTGGGTTGAGGGCGATACCTGGGAGCGGGTCTATACGTTCGATACCCGCGGCAACTGGGTCCTGTTAGGCGAGATCCCCTCCGGCTGCCAGAACTCCGAGGGATCGGGCTTTCGGGATCTGCACTGTGGGAACAGGCTCTACCGTTTCCGTCCTGGCCTGCCCTTCCAGCCGGGGCAGGATCGCTGTGCGGTGGGTTCGAACAAGGGTCGCTACGAGCTGAGCCGGATGTCGGGGGCGGTCGTCTGGCTACCCAGTCAGGGCCAGACCCTCGCTCACCCTCAGCCTTATCAGTTTGGGATCCGATCCCGTCAAGACCTCGCCGCCTGGCTCGGTGAGCGCAATATCGACGGCCAGGTTCACTTCATCGTCTGCGAAGACATGTTCCCCGGTCTCGGGGCCCAGGTGCTCACCTCCGACGGCCGCATCGAGCGACTGCAGCCCGGCTGTACCAATACGCTGCACGTCGGGGGTGGGCGTTCGCGCGATTACGAAGGTCGGCCCTATGCGGTGGCCTTCACCGAAACGGGGCATCGTCTGCTCGCCGAGCAGATGGGGGTCTTCCTCGGCGGCTCCGAGATGGGGCACTTTCAGAACCGCGAGCAGCGAGCCTGGTGGACGTCCCTGTCCTCCTTGCCGTCTTGGCACGGCGCGAGCTTTATCGTGTTCACCCCCGCGCCCACGGCTTCGACCCGCTTCTTCAACCCTATCCCCCCTGAAGATCCACGACTTCAGGTGCGCCCCTTCCACCGACTCGGAGGCCTGAGCGTGCCGGGTCGGCTCCGGGCTTCGGTCTGGCGGTGGACCGAGAGCGGCACGGTCCTCCAGACCGCCTGCGGCCAGTACGTCAAGATCGACCCCATGGACTGGCGCTGCGGTCCCCCCTGCGTGCGAGGGCGCACACCCTTTCTGAAGATCTCTCAGGTCAACGGTCCCAACTGGGAGGTCCCCTATCAGCAGGCGCGCGGCCTCCGCCTCCGGGGTGCGGGCATCGAGCTCGAGGTCGATGTGCAGACCGCTCCGAGCGGCTACGTCACGCAGGCGGTCGCAGCGAGCGTGGCCGTGCGCGACAACGACGTGTGCGCGGGGAGCCCCATCTTCCAGGGCCCCGAGGTCAAGCCGCTACAGTAGGCGGTGGAGCCCCCGGAGACCTTCGACCGACTGCCTTGGGGGTCGGGCCATGATCCGTCGCGTGGCGGGCCGGGCTGAGGCGTTGACTCAGAGAGCGCGCCAGACTCCGACCGCGCGGCCGATGATACGGACCTCGCCCGACTCGGCGCTCACGAGGATGGGCTCCATCTGACTGTTCGAGGGCTGAAGTCGGAGCTTGTTGCCCTCGCGAAAGACACGCTTGAGCGTTGTCTCTTCTTCGACGAGCACCACGGCGATCTCGCCCCGATGGACGTGCTCGCACCGCTGGACCAGCACGGTGTCCCCGTCGAAGATGCCGTCTTCGATCATGGAGTCGCCGTGCACCTTGAGGGCGAAGACGTCGCCGCCTCGGGGGAGCAGGCGCTGGTCGAAGCGTAGTGTGCCTTGGGTGTCTTCGACGGCGGCGTGCAGGCTGCCCGCCGCGACCCGGCCGACCAGAGGCACCCCGACGACCCCATCGCCCGAGAGGGAGGAGACGGCACGGTCGGTGAGCCGAATGGAGCGTGACGCGCCCCGCCCCCCCACGCGCTCCACGTAGCCTTTTCGCTCGAGCGCTTTGATGTGGTCGCTCACCCCGTTGGTGGAGTTGATCCCCATGGCCGACGCGATCTCGCGGTAGCTGGGGCACACCCCCGTCTGGTCGAAGGCGGCGCGCAGGATGTCGAGGAGCTGCTGCTGGCGGGAGGAGAGGTCGCTCATGGTCTGGTCCGGGTGGAGGTGATCTGGACATGCGTACAGTATGCGGAGCCACGCTCCCCGTCAAGGGGGCGACTCGAGGCTCCGCAGGTCAAAGGCGGTCACCGAGGTGCACTGGGGGGCGGGCCGTGCGTTATGATCTCGGCGTCTGGGCAGCACGGCCTGCAAAGGAGCGTCCATCTCCGAGGTCCCCCCCGAGCTCGTAGCCATTCGCGGCTTGATTCGTTCCTTCGCCCGAAGAGAGCGGGCGGTCTTGGTCGCCAGGGTGTGCGCGCAGGCTGCGGTGGTGCTCGCCTTCCTCGCGCTGGGACTCGTCTTGGTGCCTGCCTTTGGGCTCCCGCGTGAGCTGGGGATTTTCATGCAGATCGCTGCCTTGCTCGTCGGGAGCTGGGTCGCCGTCTTCGCCCCGCTCTGGATCGGCTGGTCCCGGGCTGCCGACCCTCGCAGACAAGCGCGACTCGCGGAGCGCGCCCGGCCCGACCTCGAAGGTCGGCTGATCACCCTGGCCGACCGGCTGCACGGAGCGAGCCCGAGCGAGAGTCCGGCCATTCTGGGTCTGCTCGCGGCGCGCGCGTCTTCGCGGCTGCGCGGCGTGCGTGGGGGCCAGCTGCACCCCTCTTGGCCGGCCCTCGTCGCGGCGGTCCCCTCGCTCGTCCTGTTCGTCTTGGCGCTGGGGGGTGCGGCCTTCTCTCCGGGGGGCTTCGTCGGCTTGGCTGGCTATTGGGCTGGCGCCGCGAGTGCGGCGGTTTCCGACGAGGGCGACGACTCCGATGGCCCCCTCGATCGCGCGCGCGTCGGCGATCTCGTGCTCGAGTATACCTATCCCTCGTACACCGGCCTCGAGCCGCGCGAGGTCCCCAACTCCACCGGCGATGCCCACGGTCCGCCCGGCACCCGCGTCAGGGTGCGGGTCCGTAGCGCCGACCCGATCGACGGCGCCGACATCTACGCCTACGACGAACCAACCGAAGGCGCCGAGATCCACGAGGAGCGGATGATCTCGGGAGCCTTCACCATCGGCCCCGATGACGGCCTGTGGTACCTGACCCTCCGCCGGGGTCAGGGGGAGCAGCGCACGCGCGATTTTCAGATCCAAGCGGAACCGGACCTCCCCCCAGTGGTGCTCGTCGACGGACCGCCGCGCATCGAGGTGCCGGTCGATGCGGCGGTCGAGATCCCATGGAACGCTCGAGACGACTACGGCCTGCGTCGGATCGTGCTGCACCTCGACGGTCGCGAGGCGCGCGAGCTGCGCAAGATCAGCGGCGACGCCCCCGAGGCGAGCGGCGTGCTGCGGTTCACGCCCGAGCAGCTTGGCATGTCGCCGGGTATGCGCGTCCAGCTCCAGGTCGGAGCCTGGGATAACAACGGCTGGTCGGGCGAGCAGCTCGGGTTGTCGGAGCCTTCTATCGAGCTGGTGGTCGGGCAGCCCGAAGACCGCAGTCAGCTCACCCTCGAAGAGCGCGAGGAGCTGCGCGGCCTGCTGGTCGACCTATTGGCCAAACAGCTCCTCGAGCCGTGGCCTCCCGGTCGCTCCAACGGCGACGTGCTCGCCTTCGGGGAACGGTTCGATGCGTTCTACACGGATCTCCGAGCTCTTCGTCGCGACCGCCCCGCCTTCGCGCGCGATCGCTTCGTCGGCCGCCTCACCCATCGCGTGCTGGCGGCGGGGGTCGAGTTCATCGTCTACACCCAGGTCAACTTTGATCCAGACCATCGCCGGAGCGGGGTGAGGCTCGAGCTGCTGAACCGGGCAGGGGACCTGCGCGAGGGGGCCATCGTCGCCAACGAGCAGGCCATCGTCATGCTCGACCGCTACCTCGCGCGGGACGCCCTCTCGGCGGTCGTCGAGCGCACCGAAGAAGCCTCTCGGCTCGGACAGCGCCTGGCGGTCCTCGCCGAGACCGGCGCCGACGCCTCCGACCTCCTCCTCGCGACCGAGCGGGTCGAGCGCTCCACCGAAGCCCTCAGCACCGAGGCCCGCCGCATGTCTTCGGGCTCTCTGCAAGGACTGGTCGAGCGGCGATCGGCCGAGATCGATCGGCTGCGCCAAGAGATCGAGCGCCTCGTCGCCGCGGGCGACGTCGACGACGCGACCCGTCTCATCGGTCGGCTGAGCCGTCAGCTTACCGAACTCCACGAGGAGCTCCTCTATCGCCTCCAACGCCTGGAGGACGAAGACGATCAGCTCGGCGACGAGATCAAGAGCCTCCTCGACGATCTGCGAACCGTCGAGCGGGAGCAGCGCATGCTCAAGGAGCAGGTCCGCGAGCTCCGCGAGGGCGGAGACGCCGCAGGAGCAGCCTCCGCCGAGGCGCTCTGGGCTGAGGTCGAGCGCTTGACTGAGCAGGCCTCCAGCCGGGGGGACCGCCTCCTGGGGACCATGCCCCAGGGGAGTGGGCCGTTTTACCTGCGCGAGCTGGTCGGCTCGGCGCTGCGCTCGACCAACCGCCTCCTCGACACGGCGCGGGCCCGCGATCTGCGCAAGGCCCTCACCGACGTCGACGACGCCCTCGTGGGCTGGACTCGCGCCTACCGAAGGGTCGAAGAAGGCCAGCTCCGGCCCATCGTCAGCCGGCTTGAGCAGGCCCAGCGTCTCTTGCAGCGGCTCGCCATCGAGGCCGAGTCGGTCCCGCGCGACGTCGCGCTCAAGACGATGGAGCTCCAAGCGGAGCAGGCGCGCCTCGCCGAGCAGCGCGAAGGGCTCGAGCGCGACGCCCTCGAGCTCATTCCTCAGCTCCCCATCGAGCCTGTGGGTATGATGGACGCTCTGCAAGACGCCGCCGAAAACATGCAGTCCGCTCGACGCGACCTGCAAGGCGGCAAGCCCATGCCCGCCGAGGGAGCCCAGGGGCAGGCGGCCGAAGACGTCAAAGAAGCCCGTGAGGCGCTCGAAGACGTGCTCGAGCAGATGTCGGCCGGCGGCGGAGGCGGCGAGGGCGGAGGGGGTGGCGAGGCGTCGGATCAGCAGCCTGAGCCGTTGGATCTCGACGGGGACATCATGACCCACAACCCCGAGCTCAACCTCGAAGACGAGTTTGACCTCGACGCCTTCCAGCGCGATGTGCTGCGCGGGATGCAGGGCGATGTGCCCGACAGCTACCGCGCGCTCAAGAAGCGCTATTACGAGGAGCTGATGACGCAATGAGAGCCATCGTCCTGGCAGCGCTGGTCCTCGGTGCGAGCTCCCCTGCGGTCGCCTCGGCGCGAGCGATCGCGAACTGTCTCGACACCGTCGATGTAGACTGCGCCGATAAGGTGCTCGAACGGTACGATCTCGACGAGATCGGCGACGCCGAGGTCCTCTATCTCGCAGCCCGTGCGCGCTTTTTTGGGGGGCGCTTCGCTGAAGCCCACGACCTGATGGCGCGGGCGGTAGAGGCCGGTCACCCGGACCGCTTCGAGGAGCTGGACCTCTACGCGCGCACCCGCGATGCGCACCAGGACTTCGTCGAAGTCGAGCGGGAGGGCCGGTACATGGTACGCTACCGGCCCGGGCTCGACGCCGTGCTCGTCGAAGATGCCTTTGCCACACTCCTGCTCGCCGAGACTCACCTCGCCCCGATCATCGGAGGACCTCCCCCTGCGCCCATCGTGGCCGAGATCTATCCGACCGGGCGGATCTTCACCGAGGCCTCCTCTCTCTCCGAGAAAGACGTGAAGACGACGGGGGTCGTGGCGCTCTCCAAGTGGTCTCGTCTGCTCGTGACCTCTCCCAGAGCGCTGGGCAAGGGCTACCCCTGGCAAGACACGCTGGCGCACGAGTATATCCACCAGGTCGTCAGCCACCACAGCGGCGAGCGGGCCCCCGTCTGGCTCCAAGAAGCCATCGCCAAGTACCTCGACAACCGCTGGCGCGACGGCAAGGACCGCTTCAAGCTCGATCCCCGCGCGGAGTCCCTGGTCGCCAAGGCGCTGCGGGACAACGAGCTCGTCCCGTTCGAGATGATGCACCCCTCTCTCGCCAAGCTGCCGAGCGCCGAGCTCGCCGCCCTGGCCTATGCGCAGCTCGCGAGCCTGATGAGCTTCGTCTTTGAGCGTGCCGGCGAGGACGTGCTCCCCGGGGTGCTCGCCAAGGTCAAGCGAGGCACGGATCCTCGAGACGCGCTGAGTGCCGCTGCGGGCTTCGGGAGCTTCGAGGCCATGGAGCTGGGCTGGAAGGACTGGATCAAGCAGCAAGGGCTCCGCGATCTCGAGGTCGAAGACCTCCCGACCGCTCTCGATGGTGGCGGCGCCGACGCGATGGGGCTCGATCCGGTCATGTCGGAGCGCAAGGATCTCTCTCGCTTCGTGCGCTTGGGCGAGCTGCTGCTGGAGCGCGGCCACGCCGAGGCCGCCTTGATCGAGTTCGCGAAGGCCGACGGGCCTGAGGGGGAGCGATCCCCGTTGCTTCAGACCCGCTTGGCCCAGGCTCATCACACGCTGGGTGATCTGGGCCGGGCGCGATCGACGCTCAAGGCGGCGCTGGAGCTCTACCCTAACTTCACGCTGGCCTGGAAGGCGCTCGCCGAGGTGGAGCTCGCCGCTGGGCAGCGGAGCAAGGCCATCGAGGCCTTCGTCGAGACGGTCCGGCTCGATCCCTTCGACGCCGAGGTGCAGGAGCAGCTCATCACCCTCTACACCAAGCAAGGCGATGAGGCGGCGGCCCGTCGGCATCGAAGCCAGCTCTCGATCCTTAAGCGCGGCGGCTGAGTCGGCCCTTAACCAACGAAGGCGCGCGCGTTTCGGAACAGCCGCATCCAGGGGGCGTCTCCCTGAGAGCGCTGCTCCCAGGTGCAGGTGGCCGCGCGCACGACCCGCTCGGGATGAGGCATGAGCAGGGTCACCCGGCCGTCCTCGCTGGTGACGCCCGCGATCCCGTCCGGGCTGCCGTTGGGGTTGAGGGGGTAGCGTTCGGTCGGCTCACCGTGGTTGTCGACGTAGTGGGCGGCGGCGAGGGGAGCGCCGCCACGCAGGGCCACGCGACCCTCTCCGTGGGCGACGGCGATAGGGAGGCGGCTACCCTGCATGCCTGCCAGCAGGACCGAAGGGGAGGGGGCGATACGCAGGGTGCAGATCCGGGCCTCGAACTGCTCGCTCCGGTTGCGAACGAAGCGAGGCCAGGCTCGGGCACCGGGGATCAGCTCGCTCAGGTGGGAGAGCATCTGGCAGCCGTTGCAGATCCCCAGAGTGAAGGTGTTGGAGCGCGCGAAGAAGGCGGCGAAGTCCTCGCGTAGCGCGTCGGAGTAGAGGATCGTTCGGGCCCAGCCCCCGCCAGCCCCCAGCACATCGCCGTAGGAGAAGCCTCCGCAGGCGGCGAGCCCGACCACGTCGCGCAGGGAGCGGCGCCTCTCGAGCAGGTCGCTCATGTGCACGTCGATGGCGGTGAAGCCTGCCCGATCGAAGGCCGCCGCCATCTCGAGCTGCCCGTTGACCCCTTGCTCTCGCAGGATCGCCACCTGTGGACGGTGGCGGAGCACAGCGGGCGCGCCGGGAACCGCGGCCGGATCGTAGGTGAGCACGGTCTGAAGACCGGGGTCTTGGGTGTCGAGGAGGTGGTCGAACTCTTGCAGGGCGCAGTCGGGGTGGTCGCGGAGGGTCTGCACGCCGTAGCTGTTCTCGCTCCAGGCGCGGTGCCAGGCGACCGCGTCTCCGCGGAGCACGACGCGGCGCTGCCAGGTGAAGCGGATCTGTCGCTCGGCGAGCACGGTGCCGGCGATCCGGGCGGGGAGCGAGACCCCTTGGAGCGAGGCCATGACGGCGTCGGCGTCGGTGCGGCGGACCTGCAGAATGGCGCCGAGCTCTTCGTTAAAGAGGGCGTGTAAGGGATCGGGTCCCAGGCCGTCGAGGGCTAGCTCGACGCCGAGGTGACTGGCGAAGGCCATCTCGGAGGCGGTGGCGAGCAGGCCTCCGTCGCTGCGGTCGTGGTAGGCGAGCACGACGCCGCGCCGGTGGAGCGCCTGCATGGCGTCGAAGAAGGCGGCGAGCAGAGCCGGATCGTCGAGATCGGGCGGGACATCCCCGAGGCTTCGATAGACCTGGCAGAGGGCGGAACCGCCGAGTCGGGCGCGGCCTCGTCCGAGATCGATCACGATCAGGACCGAGTCTTCGCCCGCGAGCACCGGCGTCCAGGCATCGGGAGCGGAGAGGGTGGGAGCGAAGGCGGTGACGACGAGCGAGAGCGGCGCGGTGACCTTGCGCTCGGCCTGACCGTCTCGCCAGACGGTGCGCATCGAGAGGCTGTCTTTGCCGACGGGGATGCAGATCCCCAGGGCGGGGCACAGCTCCATGCCGACGGCCCGCACCGCGCGGTAGAGGGCCGCGTCTTCGCCAGGCTCGTTGGCGGCGGCCATCCAGTTGGCTGAGAGCGCGATGTCCTTCCGGTCGGCGATCGGCGCTGCGGAGAGGTTGGTCAGGGCCTCACCGACGGCCAGGCGGGCCGAGGCCGCGGGATCGAGTAGGGCGACGGGAGGGCGTTCACCCATCGCCATCGCCTCGCCCGCTCGGGTGTCGTAGGTGGCGGTGGTGGTCGCCACGTCGGCCACAGGGACCTGCCAAGGGCCGACCATGGGCTCGCGAGCGACCATGCCGGTGATGCTGCGGTCGGCGATCGTGACCAGGAAGGCCTTGCTGCTCACGGAGGGCAGCCGAAGCACCCGCTCGGCCGCCTCGTCGAGCGTGGGGGAGGGGAGCGTGTCGCGGCGGGGTTGGCGGGTGCGCGCATCGCGGTGGAGGCGAGGAGGCTTGCCGAAGATGACGTCTAGGGGCAGATCGATCGGGGGGCGGGGGCTGAGGGCGTCGCGCAGGGTGAGGTGTGGATCGGCGGTGGAGACGCCGACTACGGCGAAGGGGGCGCGCTCCCGCTCGGCGAGCTGGCGGAAGAGCGGCAGTCGCTGTGGATCGATGGCGAGCACGTACCGCTCTTGGCTCTCGTTGCACCACAGCTCCAGCGGCGAGAGGCCGGGCTCGTCGGAGGGGACCTCTCGCAGGTCGAGCTCGGCCCCGAGGGAGGCGTCGTGCACGAGCTCAGGCAGCGCGTTCGACAGCCCGCCAGCACCGACATCGTGGATCGAGAGGATCGGGTTGTGCTCCCCCAGGGCCCAGCAGCGGTCGATGAGCTCCTGGCAGCGGCGCTGAAGCTCCGGGTTGGCGCGCTGAACCGAGGCAAAGTCTAGCTCCATAGCCGAGGTTCCTGCCGTCATCGAGGACGCGGCCCCGCCTCCCAGGCCGATGAGCATGGCGGGCCCGCCTAACACCACCAGGGCCGCGCCGTCGGTGAAGCCGGGCTTTGTGACGTGCTCCTCGCGGATGTTGCCGTAGCCGCCGGCGATCATGATCGGCTTGTGGTAGCCACGAACCTCGGGCAGATCGGCGCCAATGTCGAGGCAGAAGGTTCGGAAGAAGCCGCAGAGGTTCGGCCGGCCGAACTCGTTATTGTAGCGTGCGCCCCCGATGGGCCCTTCGATCATGATCTGTAGCGCGCTGGCGATCCGCTCGGGGCGCCCGGGATCGAGCTCCCAGGGGCGCGGGTGCTGAGGCAGGAGCAGATCGCTCACCATGAAGCCCGTGAGACCCGCCTTGGGGCGGCTACCCCGTCCGGTGGCTCCTTCGTCGCGGATCTCGCCGCCGCTGCCCGTCGCCGCGCCGGGATCGGGCGAGATGGCCGTGGGGTGGTTGTGGGTCTCGACCTTCATGAGCAGGTGCACCGGCTCTCGGACGGCGCGGTAGGATCCTGTGGCCGGATCGGGAAAGAAGCGGCCGGCGACGGTTCCGCGCGCGACGGCGGCGTTGTCGCTGTAGGCCGAGAGCACCCGGCCGGGGTGCTGCTGGTGGGTGTTCCGGATCATGCCGAAGAGGCTGAGGGCTTGGGGGGCACCGTCAAGATCGAAGGAGGCGTTGAAGATCTTGTGCCGACAGTGCTCGGAGTTGGCCTGGGCGAACATCATGAGCTCGACGTCGGTGGGATCGCGTCCAAGCGCGGTGAAGCGCTCGACGAGGTAGGCGATCTCGTCGTCCGACAGCGCGAGTCCGAGCTCGACGTTGGCGCGAGCGAGGGCCTGGGTGCCGCCCTCGCTCAGGGGGATCTGCGCGAGGGGGCGGGGCTCGTCGGCCGCGAAGAGACCCTGGGCCAAGTCGATGCGGTCGATCAGCTCCTGCGTCATACGATCGTGCAGACACCCGCCGAGGCGGGCCGGCTCGCCCGCGGGCAGGCCCGGCAACGAGAAGGCGTGGGCTCGCTCGACTCGGCGCACGAAGGTCAAGCCGCAGTGATGGAGGATCTCGGTGGCCTTGCTCGACCAGGGGGAGCGGGTTGCTCGGCGTGGGATCACGATCCAATGGGCGAGGATCGGCCCGTGCGGTCCCTCCCCCACATCGAGGAGGGCGTTCAGGCGTGCGCGCTCAAGGGAGGTGGGCTCGCGCGCGAGATCGAGCAGGTAGAGGTCGCGCTCGTCGAGGTCGCGCACCTCGGGGACGCGAGCGCGCAGCTCGTGGAGGAGCCTCTCGCGTCGGAAGGCGGACAAGCGGGCCCGACCGAAGTGGACCTCCATCGGTGCTCCTCGTGGCGTGCGGGGTTCGGGGGGCTCCCCCCCCGAGGATCAGTAGCGGAGGACCGCGGCGATGCGCTGGAGGTCATCGATCCCACCGTCGACGAAGACGACTCGCCCGCCGAAGGCCGCGACGTTCTCGACCAGATCATCGACGGCGTCGTCGATCACGCCGGGAGCGGTGCGGTCTTTGGTGGGGGTGAGCACCATGCCGGTCTCGTCGACGATGCCGGGCTCGTGGTAGTGCTCGTCGACCACCAGGACCGAGACGCGGCCCTCGGCGGCGGCGCGCCAGGCCTGCGCTAGCCCCGCGGCACCCTTGCCCTGGCCCACGGCGTCGCGGGCGGCTTGGGCCTCGGCTTGCTCCTTGGCGGCCAGGGCCTCGCGCACGCGGGGCCAAACCAGCGCTCCGAGCTCGTGGGGCGGGGTCTTGTCGTGGGCGCCTTCGAGGGTGGCGAGGATCGCCGGCTTGTTGTTCGTGATGTTGTCCCAGTAGCCGAGGTAGCGCTGGACGCCGACGATGACGAGGGGCTGCTCATCTTCGTTCTGGATCGCGCTGATCGAGCTGTCGATGGCCCGGAAGAAGTTGAGGTGGTGGTTCTGACGCACGGTGGCGGCGTTGATGCCCTGGCCGCCTGGCAGGCGGGTCGCGCCACCTGGGGCGTTGTGCACCCGCGGGAAGCCGTGGCCGATGAGCTCTTCGAGATCCTCGCGGACCGCGTCGTACAAGCGGGTTGGCTTCTCGGAGAGGACGAGCACGCGGTAGCTCTCGCTGCGCGCCCAGGCGAGCCAGAGGTCGCGGGTGGCGAAGGTCTCGTCGACGACGACGCGGCTCTCGAGGGCGTAGGGCAGGTAGTGCACCTGCGCCCCTTCGGAGGTGGCGAAGATCGCCAGCCCGTCGAGGGTGTGGCTCCAGTCGATCTCTTCGACGGCTTGCTCTACATGCTCGAGCACCTGCGCGACTTCGCGCTTGTTCAGCTCGTCGAGCAGGCGGCTGCGCAGCTCTTCGACCTGGTTCTTGACCTTGATGGGGTCGGCCTTGTTATCGGGCGAGGTACGGTGCGTCTTCGCGAGCAGCGACACCATTGGGTAGCCGCGCTGGGACTGAAGGGCGAGGATTTCGGAACGGTTCATGGGGCTCCTCGGGGGTTGAAAACGGTAGGGGAGCTAACCTGTCCTTCCCGACGCGCCGCCACGAATTTGCTCTCGGGTCGGCGTTGCGTCTCCAAACGTCAGGGATACGCCGCATCGGCCCCTCAAGCGATAGGGGAGACCCACCACCATTGTTCCCCTGGAGTCGCGTTGGACGACGTCAAGCTTCTCGAGAGCCTCGCCCCGACACACCAGGCCCTCGTCGACGCCATCGGCAAGGTCGTCGTGGGTCAGGAGCGGGTCGTGCAGCTCATGCTCACCGCCCTGTTCAGCGATGGGCACTGTCTCTTCATCGGGGTCCCCGGCCTCGCAAAGACCCTGCTGGTGCGCACTGTCGCCGAGACCCTCGGGGTCGACTACGGCCGGATCCAGTTCACCCCCGACCTCATGCCGGCCGATATTACCGGCACCGACGTGCTCGAAGAAGACCGCGAGACCGGGGCGCGCGGGCTGCGCTTCGTCCAGGGCCCCGTCTTCACCAACCTCCTCCTCGCCGACGAGATCAACCGTACGCCGCCCAAGACCCAGGCCGCCCTGCTCCAGGCCATGCAGGAGCGCGCCGTCACGGCCTCGGGCCGCACCATGCGCCTCGATCCACCCTTTCTTGTCTTTGCGACCCAGAACCCCATCGAGCAGGAGGGCACCTACCCGCTGCCCGAGGCGCAGCAGGACCGCTTCATGTTCAGCATCGAGGTCGGCTACCCCAGCATCGCCGAAGAAGAAGAGATCGTGCGTCGTACCACCGTCGGAGAGCTTCCGGCCGCCGAGAGGGTCCTCGGGCGCGACGAGCTGCTCGCGTACCAGCGCCTCCTGCGCTCCATGCCCATCTCGAGCGACGTGGTGAGCTACGCCGTGCGGCTCGCCGCTTCGACCCGTCCGGGATCTTCGGCCAAAGCCGCGCGGCACATCCGCTGGGGCGCCGGACCTCGCGCGAGCCAGTACCTCGCCATCGGGGCGCGCACCTGGGCGGTGCTCCACGGCCGCGACGTGCCCGTCATCGATGATGTGCGCGCCGTCGCCCCCGCGGTGCTCGCCCACCGCATCGTGCTCGGCTTCGAGGCCGAGGCTGCGGGTCTCACCGCCTACCAGGTCGTCGACGAGCTGGTGCGCGAGGTGAAGTAGGTGAGCTCAGCCGCGCCATCCTACGACCCGGCGGTCCTCGCGCGCGTCCAGCGCCTGCACCTCAAGGCGCGGATCCTCACCGAGGCCCTGCTTCAGGGTGACCACCGCAGCCGTCGGGTCGGCCAGGCGATCGAATTCGCGGGCTACCACGAGTACCTGCCGGGCCATGATCTGCGGCATCTCGACTGGCGAGTGTGGGGGCGCTCCGACAAGCTCGTCGTCAAGACCTTCGAGACCGAGACGGAGCTTCCGGTCACGGTGGTGCTCGACCTCTCGGCGGACCTCGCGACGGGCGCACCGGCGGTCACCGGCCTTCGACGGCTCAAGCGCCTCGTGACGGGCGAGGGGACCCAGCCCAGCGCGAGCCTGCCCGATCTCGACAAGAGCAAGGCGGGCTTTGCGCTCAGCCTGGCCGCCACGTTGCTCTACTACTTCTATCTACGGCGCGAGCCCATCGGCCTCGAGCTGATCGCGGGTGAAGGCCGTCCGATACGCTCGATTCCTCCACGGTCGGGGCGGGGGCACCTCCAGGCGCTGCTGCTCACGCTGGCGCAGGCTAGGCCTGGTGGCGAAGCGCGACTTCACGAGGCGCTCGTCGCGGTGGGGGAGCGGAGTCGTCGACGTAGCCTTGTGCTCGTGCTCTCCGACGGCATGGAAGAGCCCGAGACCTGGCTCCCGGCGGTGGCGGCCTTCGGACGCAGGCGCACCGATCTCCGCTTTATCCACCTCTACGATCGGCGAGAGTGGGGTCTGGAGCTCGATCAGGCGGCGCGGCTCTACAGTCCCGAGACGGGTGAAGAGATCGCCGTCGATCCCGCGGCCGCTCGCACCGCCCTGCGCGAGGTCGCTACCGAATACGCCGAAGAAGTCCGGCGCGGAGTCACATCCTGGGGCGGACTCTACGTCAAGGGGCCGATCAATGAAGGCCTCGAGCCCCTGGTTCGCAAGGTGATCCGGGGCGCACCCGCTTCGCCGGGCGGGGATCCCTTCGGCGGGGAGGCCAAGGGGTGAGTCTCTCGATGCTACTCCCTGGGGCGCTGGCGCTCGCAGCCCTCATCGCCCTTCCGATCCTCGCCCACATCGCCCGGCAACGGCCGCGCGAGCGGGTCCCCTTCGGCGCCATGCTGCTCCTGCGCCGGGTGGTTAAGCGCCTTCGACGTAGGCGGCGCGTCAAGGATCCGCTGCTGCTCTTGCTGCGGATCGCCTTTCTCATGCTCCTCGTGTTCGCTGCCACCGGGCTGCGCTTCTCCTACGATGGCGGCGCCCCCGAGTTCGGTGGCACCGGCAAGGTGGTCGTGCTCTTCGATCGCTCGATGTCGATGTCGATGATGCATGGGGGGAGCACGGTGCTCTCGCGCACCCGTGGCGAGGCGAGAGAGCTGATCGATAGCCTACCTCCGGGAACGCAAGTGGGCCTCATCGCTTTCGACGACGAGGCGACGGCGCTCACCTCGGGGCTCGTGACGGATCACGCCCAGGTGCGGTCGAGGATCGGGGTGATCGAGCCTTCGCTCGGGGGCTCCAACCTGCGTGCGGCCTTGATCGAGGCTCGCCGCATGCTCGAGGGGGAGCCCGGCGAGATCCTCCTGTTCTCCGACGAGGCGGGTCCTCGCATGGTCTCCGAGGCCTCCGACGAGCTCCGACGGGTGATCGATCAGGGTAGCGCCGTCCTCAGCAAGCGCCCCGAGGCCGTCCCTCGAAACGTCGCGGTGACGGCCGCGCGGTACGGCGACGGGATCGAGGGCGGCACAGTCGAGCTCCTCGTGTCGAACTTCGGGGATCAGCCCATCGAGGTCCCGTGCGAGGTCCGTCTTCCCGACGGGCAGGTCGTGCCGATCTTCGCGGACCTTCCGCCCGAAGGTGAGTCTCTGGAGCGGGTCACGGTGCCTCGTCAGGCCGAGGGTGGGGTCGGCGAGGCCTGGTGTGATGATCCCGATCTTCCCGCCGATGATGCACGCTACTTCCACCTTCCGCAGGTCGGAGCCAGCCGCGTGCTTGTGGTCGATGGAGATCCCGGCGAGACCCCCATCCGCAGCGAGGTCTACTTCGTCGAGCGGGCGCTGGCGCCGTGGGGAGCCGGGCGTTCGGGCGTCACGCCCGACGTGGTGACGCCGCTGGGCTTGCTGGATCTCGATCCTCAGACGCACCAAGTGGTCTTTCTGGCGAACGTCGGCGATCCGCGTCCCTTCGCCGCAAAGTTGGCGGAGTTCGTTCAGAAGGGCGGGTCGCTCGTCATCTCGGCGGGCTCGAACGTGTCGGCCGAGCGCTACAACAGCGCCCTGTCGGGGCTGCTCCCCGCGCCCCTGCGACGCGCCGAGGACCTGGCGGGTCGAGGTGAGCCCGGCGTCGCGCTGCTCACGCCGGATCCGAGCCTGGAGCTCTTCGAGCCCTTCGCGCGGAGCGGGCGCACCGCCTTCAGCGAGGTCGCGAGCCGGCGGGTGGTGCTGCTCGAGCCCTACTCCGAGGGGAGCCAGGCGCGCACCCTCCTCCGGTACGAGGGCGGGATCCCCGCGCTCGTCGAGCGTGAGGTCGGCAAGGGACGGGTGATGCTCTGGACGAGCACCTTCGATTACGACTGGTCGAATCTCCCGACCCAGGCCGTCTTCATGCCGATGATCCAGCGCATCGTAGCCTACCTCGGAGGGCAGTCGAGCGGCGCGGGCGCGCGCTTCGAGGCGGACGTCGGACGCCCCGTCGCGATCGAGCTGCCGGATCTAGCCATCGATCCTCAGGTCTTCGGCCCCGACAGCCAGCCAGTTCCCAGCCGCATCGAAGGGACTAAGCTGATCTTTACCCCGTCCAGGCCCGGCGCCTATGAGCTGCGGGTCGACGCTTCACCCCCTCTGGCGTGGGTGGCGGCGAACCTCGATCCCACAGAGAGCGACGTGCGCGTCTACGAGACGGTCATGGAGGCCGAGGCCCGGATCGCCCCCGAGCGCTTCTTGCGCCACGTCGATCTCTCGCCCTGGTTACTCGGGGGGGCCTTGCTCTTAGCCCTGATGATCGCGCTCTTGGCGCTCCGTGGGAGGGCGACATGATCACCCGTAGACAGCTCCTGCTCGTCCTCGCTGCCGCAGCCGGCGCCCCAGCTGCGTTGCTGGATCGCAGCTACGCCTTCGGCGATGCGTCCAAGTTTACCATCGCCGAGCTCGATCTAGGCGGGGGCACCATCCCCCGTCCGGCAGCGTGGACCCGCCTGCTCGCCGAGGTGCGCGCCACCACCTCCGTCGAGACCCGCGACGTGCAGCCCGGCAGCATCCCCCGGCTTCGCCCCCTACAGACCGAGCTCTTCCAGCATCCCTTCGTCGTGTGCGCCGGAAACGACAGCTTTCCCATCCCCCAAGAAGACGCGCTAGAGCAGCTCTCCCGCTTCTTGGCTTACGGTGGCTTCATCCTCTTCGACGACACCACAGGGAGCGGCTCCTCGGGCTTCGAGCGATCGGTTCGGCAGCTCGCTTCGGTGCTCTTTCCCACGCGGGGCCTGTCAACACTGCCCAAGTCTCACAGTATCTACCGCGCCTTTTTTCTGCTCGAACGGCCGCTCGGTCGGGTGGCCCGCTTCGATGATCTCGAAGGCGTCACCGTCGGCGGGGTCCGGGTCGAGGGTGAGCGCCGCGAAGACACCACCAACACACCCCTCATCCTCATGCGCAACGATCTCTCGGGGGCGCTGGCTCGCAACCGCGCGGGCCGCAACGAGAACCCGGTCGTGCCCGGTGGGGAACAGCAGCGCCGCGAGGCGGTGAAGCTTGGGATCAACCTCGTGATGTATTGCTTGACCGCCAACTACAAGAAGGACCAGGTGCACGTCAAGGAGCTCATTGAGCGCAACCGCGTCAACCCCTCGGGCTTCGGGTTCCCGCGATGATCGAGCTTCTGGCCGGCACCCCACTGGGGCCTTCAGGATCACTCGCCTGGATCGCGCCTGAGTGGGTGGTGCTTACCGCGGTGGGGGTGGCCCTGGTCGCGCTCGTGCTGTCCTGGTTTGGGGAGCGGCCGATCCTCGCCCGGACCGTGGAGCTTACGGCCTGGGCCCTCGCCTTGGCGGGGCTCGTGGTCGCCCTGGCTCGGCCGGCTTGGGTCGAAGAGGAAGGTCGGCAGGAGCCGGGCCGACTCGCGGTACTCATCGATGCCTCCCGGTCGATGCAGGTTCAGGAGCAAGGGGAGCCCCGCCACAAGCTCGTCGACCGGGTCATTCGTAGCCTCTCTGGCGACGACCTCGACTTCTACCACTTCGGGGGCGAGCTCAAGGCGGGCTTGCCGACCACCTACGAGCTCCCTACCACCGACATCGAGTCCGCGCTCAACGTGCTCGCCGATCGCGTCGCGGGCGAGAAGCTAGCGGGGGTGGTGCTGATCACCGATGGCTTGGATCGGGGCCTGCTTCGACGGCGCTATCAGCGCGAAGAAAACCCTGCACCTCCCTTGGTTCCAGGGGCTCTCACCATCTACCAGATCGGCTCTCCGGGTGACCTCAAGGACCTCGCGGTCCGAGGGGTCGACTCCGGCGGCTTCGCCTTCCGATCAGAGCCCTTCAACATCACCGCGCGCCTCAGCTCCACCGGCTACGCCGGGCGCCGGGTCACCGCCAGCCTCACCCGCGACGGCAAGCCGGTCACCGCGCAGTCCGTCACCCTCGACGACCAAGGCGAGGCCCAGGTCGTCTTCAAGGTTCGCCCCGACGCGGTCGGTCGCTTCGCCTACGAGGTCTCGGTCCCTGTCTTCGAGGACGACGCGGTACCCTCCAACAACGTGGCTCCCGTCGTGGTCCAGGTGGTTCGAGACCGCATGAGCGTGCTTCAGGTCGCCGGAGCCCCTTCCTTCGACGTCAAGTTTCTTCGTCGATTCCTCAAGGGGGACCCCAGCGTCGATCTCGTCAGCTTCTTCATCCTCCGCACCGAAGAGGACATCGCGGGGACCGACTACCAAAACCGCGAGCTCTCGCTCATTCAGTTCCCGTACTCCGAGCTCTTCAGCACCGAGCTCCATCGCTTCGACATCATCATCTTCCAGAACTTCGACCACGAGCGCTACTTCCGCCCAGGCGAAGCGGACCGGCTGCTCGACAACATCCGCCGCTTCGTCGAAGAAGACGGGAAGGGCTTCGTGATGATCGGGGGTGACCTCTCTTTTGACCTCGGGGGCTATGGCGGCACCTACGTCGAGCGCATGTTGCCGGTCGACCTGGGAGTTCGCGGTGCCCAGGCCGACTCCAAGGCGGTCCGACCGGCCCTCACGCAGGAGGGCCGCCGGCACCCGGTCACCCGGCTCGTCCCCGACGCCGCCGAGAACGACGTGTGGTGGGGGAGGCTGCCTGAGCTCAGCGGGGTCAATAAGGTGCGCCAGGCCAGCAGCGGGGCGACGGTGCTCCTGGAACACCCCTCGATCCAGGGTGACGACGGACGACCGATGCCGATCCTCTCGGTCGCAGAGGCGGGCAAGGGCAGGGCGATGGCCCTCACGGGGGACTCCTCGTGGAGATGGAGCCTGGGTGAAGCAGCGGAAGGAAGGGGGAACCAAGCTTATCTTCGCTTCTGGAAAAACAGCTTTCGCTGGCTGATCAAAGATCCCTCGACCAACCGGGTGACCGTCGACACCCCGCGCGAGAACTATGGGATGGGCGATACTGTGCGCCTCATCGTGCGAGCGCGCGACACGGGTTTCTCGCCGCTCGCCCGGGCCGACGTCAAGGTCACCGTCACGGGCCCAGCGGGCAAAGAAGAGCTCCAAGGAGTGACGACGGCCGATGGTGAGGTCGCCCTCGAGATCGAAGCCACCGACCGAGGCGCGCACCGGGTGCGGGCCGAGGTCAGCGCTCGTGGGCGCTTGATCGGCCAGGACGAGACGGTGTATGCGGTCACGACCCGCGACCCTGAGCTCGATGAGGTGGTGCCCGACGCGGCCTTTCTGCGCTGGCTGGCGGGCAGCGTCGATGGCACCTACTATGGACCTGGCGAGGTCGGTACGCCGCTGCGCGACCCGAACAGCGGGCGGACGGTCTGGGACCGCCGCGAGACGCCGCTGTGGCGAGCGCCGGCCCTGATCTTGTGGATCGGCCTCTTTGGCGGGATCGCGTGGATCGTGCGTCGGCGCGCGGGCATGCGCTGAGCCCGAGCCAGCTCCGCTTCGGTCTGCTCAGATGGAGGTCTGGCGGATGTAGAGCTGCTTGGACTCAGGGTCGTAGCGGAACTCGACCGGGGGAGGGAGCTGCCGGTTCGAGCACTGCACATAGGCTTTGGCCCGGTGGTTCGGTTGGCTGAGGTCGCCGCGCCACCGCGCGATGGTGACCTTGCCGTCTTCGAGGCAGTGCTTTCCTTGCTCTTGGAGCTGCTTGAGCTGATAGGCCTTCCACTGATCCTTGGAGAGATCCGTGTGGCAGCGCTCGGGGTCGCAAAACTTCTTGATCCACTTGTCGAGGTCACCCTTCTGGGCGACCTGGATGGCCTCGGCGAGCAGCTCTGCCGCCTTGTCTTCGAGCTCGCCAGCGACGGCGACCGAGGAGAACATGAGGGCGGCAGCAGCGAAGAGTGATGGGACAAAGCGAGTCATAGAGAACCTCGGGCGTTGGTTGACGGGGTCTGGGAGACGGGGCGCGCAGGGCGACCAGGGTGTCTTGTGCAGGGAATCCTACCGCAAGCGTGGACACTTGGGGGAGGACTTTTCTTCAAACTGGATCCTTTCACCGCGGTGACAGGGCTCGGGGGGCTGGGAGCCTCGCTGGGGACAGCGCGCTCCTCACGGGGCTCGCGGAGTCGCGCGTGATAGGCTTGCGCGCCTGGAGGTCACGTTGAGCGTGAAGCAAGAAGCCGTACAACACCTGGAGTCGCTCTGGCCCGATGGGGGAGCGGCCATGCTCCGAGAAGCGCGCTTGCCGTCCTGGTCCAAGCTCCTCGGCGGGGTGCCCGAGGCCTTGTTGGCGAGCCCTCCCGGCCCCATGCCCCCAGGCGAGACCCTGCTCGGGCGGCTTCGCGATCTCTACTCCAAAGCGGGTCGACACGAGATCGCCATCCACTTCGGGCAGGCCCTCTTCGAGCGTCGCCAGCAGACCCTCGGCTCGGAGCACCCCGAGACCTTCGTCGCGCAGGGCAAGCTGGGCTCGGTCTTTCTTCGGGCGGGGCACCCCGATCACGCCGCCGACGCGCTCAACCGTTCCTTTCGAGGGCTCAAGCGCACCATCTCCCGTCCGGATCTTCGGGTTGCTTCCGCAGCCAGCGATCTGGCGAACTACCTCTTTCGCACGGGCGAGGTCGAGCCTGCGGAGCGCCTCCTCACCGAGGCCTACAAGCTCCGCAAGCTCCTCGCCCCTCAGACCGTGGGCCTTGTCGCAGCGCAGCTCGCCGAGGTCCGCCTCGAAGCAGGTGATGATGAGGCGGCGGTGGAGCTCCTTCAAGAGTCATGGGAGGCCCTGTGTGCCTCGCAAGGGGAGCATCACCGGGTCACCCTCGATCGGGCGCGGCTGCTTGCGGTGCTCCTCCTTCAACTCGATCTTCAGGCTCGGGCGGTGCCGGTCCTGCGCAGCCTGCACGCCTGGGCACAGGATCACGCCGACGAAGACGAGCGGTCCCGGATCGAGTTCCAGCTCGGTCGAGCGCTCGACGCCACGGGAAAGAAGGAAGAGTCCTACCGGCTCATCGAGCGAAGCCTCCGATGGACGAGGGCCTTTACCGATCCGCAGACCGGCTCGCCCCATCCCGATCTGCCCCAGCGGCTCGCGGTCTGGGCGCGCATGGCCGAGCTTCGGGGCCGCTCCCGCGAGGCCGAGGGCTACATGCTCGAGTCGATCGAAGCCGAGAAGCAGATCTTCGGCGACACGGCCCCGGAGGTAGGCCTCCGCCAGGCCTCATTAGGGGATCTTCTCTACCGAATGCGTCGGATCGATGAGGCGATCGGCTGGCTCGAATCCGCGGTTGGGCTCCTTCGAGGCGAGCTGGGCGATCAGCACGAGGCGACCGTCGCGGTCACCGAGCGGCTCATCGATCTGATCCTCGAGAAGGCCGACCACTGCTTCGAGGTTCTCGGCAGCCCCGAGATCGGCTGGCAGTACATCTATCGGGGTCGAGCGCTCTGCCACGATATCCTCGGTACGGAGCACCCCAGCCACCGGACCCTCAAGTACTATAGGAGCTGAGCCGGCCCACTCAGCTCCCGAGTGCGATTCGGCCCCCCGCCCTGCAGGGGGGCAAGCCCGCCTGCAGGGGGTGGCATTCTCGGGACCCGTTCGCGACGGTCGGGCTCGATACGCCACGAAGGAGGCGTTTTTCTTTTTGATCGCAGGCTCCTCGGACGAGCCGCGCTCGCCCGGCTCCGGGCAACCCGATAAGGCGGGCGCCCACGCGGGCGGAGGATCCCAATGGCCAAGCCGAGCGACGCACCCATCACCCCCCTGGCGCGGGTTCGGAACATCGGCATCGCCGCCCATGTGGACGCGGGCAAGACCACCCTCACCGAGCGGGTGCTGTTCTACACCGGCGCGAGCCACAAGATCGGCGAGGTGCACGAGGGCAGCGCCCACATGGACTGGATGGCCGAGGAGCAGGCCCACGGCATCACGATCACCTCGGCCGTCACCCAGTGCCCCTGGAAGGATCACCTGATCCAGATCGTCGATACCCCTGGCCACGTCGACTTCACCATCGAGGTCGAGCGCTCCATGCGGGTCCTCGACGGCGCGGTGATCGTCATGGACGGCGTGCGGGGCGTCGAGCCACAGACCGAGACCGTCTGGCGTCAGGCCAACCGCTTCGATGTGCCGCGCTTCCTGTTCATCAATAAGATGGATCGCCCTGGCGCCGACTTCGACCGGGCCTTGGCGAGCGTTCAGAAGCGCTTCGGCGACACCCCCGTGCCGGTCTGCGTACCCGTCGTCGAGTCCGAGACGGTGCTGCACGTCATCGAGAGGGTGGCCTACACCTTCGCTGGCGAGAAAGGGGAGCAGATCGCCTCTCGTCCGCTGACCGACGACGAAGCGGAGCTGGTCGAGTCCTATCGCGAGACCTTGCTTCTTGCCCTCGCCGATCACGACGACGATCTCGCCGAGTTGGTCCTCATGGACGAAGATCCACCCCAGGATCAGATCTGGCAGGTGCTCCGCCGCTGTACGGCCGAAAGCCTTGTTCGGCCTGCGTTCTCGGGGAGTGCGCTGCGGAACTGGGGCGTGCAGCCCATGCTCGATGCGGTGCTCAAGCTCATGCCCTCGCCTATCGACGCGCCCCCCTCCATCGGTCGGCACCCCGAGTCCGGCGAAGAGACCTCGGTGGCGATCGACCGCGATGGTCCGCTCGTGGCGCTGGCCTTCAAGGTGCAGCTCTTCGAAGGGCGGCGCCATGTATTTCTGCGGATCTATCGTGGCGTGCTCGAACCCGGACAGACGGTCGCGCTGGCAGGTCGGGACCAGACCGAGCGCGTCGCGCGGATCTTCGGCATCGACGCCAACCGCAAGTCTCGTCTCGATCGTGCGGTGGCCGGGCAGATCGTGCTGGCGGCGGGGCTGCGTCACGCCACGACCGGCGACACCCTCTGTGATCCCGAACATCCCGTGCTGCTCGAGTCGATCAACGCCCGCGAGCCCGTGTTGGGCCTGGCGATCGAGCCCGAGTCAAGCCGCGACACCGAGAAGATGCTCGAGGTCCTACGCAAGGTCACCGAAGAGGACCCAACCCTGCGTTTCGAGGAAGACGAGGAGACGGGGCAGAACATCCTGAAGGGCATGGGCGAGCTGCACCTGCAGATCACCTTTGAGCGTATCGAGCGCGAGTTCGGGCTCAAGCTGCGGGTGGGTCGCCCGCGCGTCGTCCACCGGGAGTCCATCAGCCAGCAGGCGACCGCCGAGGGTTCGGTCGACAAGATCATCGAGTCGGGCGACAAGCGCCTCGAGCTGCGCGCGGTGGCCAAAGCCACGGTCTGGCCGCTCGATCGCGACGGCGGAGTGCAGATCACCGCCGAGCCCGAGGTCCGCTCCGAGGTCGGTGTGGTCGCCAGCGCCGATCAGCTCCTCGCCATCGCTGAGGGCGCTCGTGATGCCCTGGCCGGAGGAACCCTCGAGGGAGCCCCTCTCGAAGACGTGGCTGTGCGCGTCGACGAGGTCTCCCTCTTCGAGTCCGGCTCTTCGCCCCAGGCGCTCCGGATCGCCGTCGCCGCAGCCGTCCGCCAGGCCCTCGCTCAGGCCGGGCCCGTCCTCCTCCAGCCCGTCATGAAGATCGAGGTCGTCGTGCCCGATGAGTACGTCGGCCCCGTCATCGGCGATCTCCAGTCTCGCAGCGCTGTCATCAACGGCCACGAGAGCGAGGAAGGCTCCGCCACCATCAGCGCCGAGTGCGGCCTCACCCGCCTCATCGGCTACACCACCGATCTGCGCAGCATGACGCGCGGCAAGGGACAGTTCGTCATGGAGTTCGACCGCTTCGACGCCGCCTGAGTCGCACCTGCGACCCCCGACGCCCGCTCTTGAAGGCTGGGACGGACAGGGGAGAGGCGGCCAGGGCCTCTCGGCCGGAGCGCGGGGGGCCTGGAGAGCGGGTCGGGAGGCGTCGGGCTTCAGGGACGGATCAGCACGCTGGCCTTGAGGAAGATGGAGCGATCGAGGGTGTGCGCGGATCCGATGAAGGCGGTGCGCTCGACCCATCCCAGGTGCACGCTGGTCCAGGGGTCGTGCAGCCAGGTCAGTAGGATCGAGGTCACGAGGAGGTTGTCGCGCTCGTTGCCCGCGCTGAACTCGGCCAGGCTGCGCACCCCGAGGGCCTGGGTGAGCTGCCAGGTCGTCCAGTGGCGGACGATGCCGGCGCGTCCGGTGGTGCCGTCGGCGCGGGCGAGCTGATCGGCTCGGAGCAAGGTATCGAAGCGCACACCGGGGGTAGGGCGCAGGGTGAGCTCCACGGCGGCGAGCAGCGCGTCGGCGGGGATCAAGCGTGAGAAGTCCATCACCCGGCCATAGGTGAAGGTAGGCCTCAGCGCGAGGAGCCGTGAGAGCTCGGAGCGGTAGGAGCCTCCGACGTTGAAGCCGGCTACAGAGGCGGGATCCAGGATCTGCCCCGCGGCGTCCTCCTCCCAGCCCTCCACGACCCGCCCGAAGCCACCATGGACGCTGAAGTGGTGGATGCCCCCGAGGGTCATGCCCTGCGAGAGTCGGACATCTTGCTGATTCTCGCCGTTGCGCTCCAGTCGACCGGCGAGGGCCACGCCGGGGGTGAGGGTATCGATCGCGCCACCGGGCTCGAAGGTGTAGCTCGCGCCCAGATCGGCATAGCTGATCCCCGACTGGTTGAGGAAGCCGGTCTCCCGGCGCAGCCCCGGCGTGATGTCGGTGAGGCTGGCGTGCATGCCCAGACCGATCCCCGGTGCCCGATGCACCCCGATCCCGAGCTCTTGTCCCCACATGCGCCGCTCCCCAGTGCGGCCGGTCCAGGCCTGGAAGGAGCGCCCGTCGAGGTTCCATCGCTCGCCGAGCGGGACGCGAAGATCGGCGCCCCCGCCGGTGTGGGTGGCGGTGGTCTTGCCCTGAGGGTCGAAGAGCCGCTTGTCCACGAAGGTCAGGCCCACATAGCCCTCGCCGAAGGCATCGATCCGGATCCGAGCCAGATCGGTCAACGCGAAGGTCCCCTCGACCTCCTCTTCGCTGAAGCCCGGAGCGCCTCGCTCGTGGACCGTGCCCATGGGCGCGCGATCGAGGGCGTTGAGGACCCCCAGGGTGATCGGCCCTTCTCGTCCCGACACCTTCAGACCGTAGACCGGGTCGACGATGGAGCGGGTGTAGAGCGTCTGGTGCTGGTCGGCGAAGTTGTCGATGCCATCGAGGAAGAAGGGGCGTCGTTCGGGCAGGTAGAAGGCCCAGCGCTGGTTGAGGTCGATGAAGGTCGGATCTTGATCGACCTGGCTGAAGTCGGGATTGATCGTGGCGGCGATGCCGGTGTTTGGGGTGATGCCGAAGCGTCCGTCGAGGGAGGGGCGCACCACCTGGAGCCAGTTTCTTCGCGCGTCGGGGTGGGAGGTGTCGAGGGGGACCCACGAGAGATCGCCGTCGGGATCTCGGCTGGCTTGCTGGACCAGGGTGAGGGACGGGATGAGCTCGACGCCGCTCCCGCGGGGGGCTGGCTGCACCCCTCGCAGCTCGCCAGCCTGGGTAAAGAGACGCGGGTGTCCGCGTTGGATCGAAGGGTAGCTATACTTGGCCCCCTTCGCGGGGATCTTACGCGTGAGGATCAGGCCCCAGGTCTGCTCGCCCTCGGGGCGCGGGTACTTGATCGAGCGCCAGGGGATCGCCACCTCGAGGGTGTAGCCGTCGTCGGTCGCCAGGCCCTTGCTGCGCATGACCGTGTCCCAGGCCATCGACGTGAAGCCGGGACCGATCCTGAGGTCCTGCTGGATCCCGCGGGCGTTGAAATAGAGCATGTAGCCGGTCCGCTGATCCTGGAAGGTGTCGAGGTACAGCCCGATCTGGTCGTCGGCGTTCACGTCCTCCCGGCGGCTGATCCGGGCCCGCACGTCGTAGTCGGCGCCGGTGACCCGCACCCCCAGGTAGAGGTTCTTGGCGTCCTGGAGGAAGCGGACCTCGGTCCTGCCGGGCGGTGGGCCTCCGTCGGTCGGAATGAACCTGGTGAACTCGGTGACCGGGGTCGCGTGCGCCCACGCCTCCTCGTCCAGGCGCCCGTCGATGGAGATCGGCTCCTCGGTCGAGGTCACCGTCGCGGGTCCGGCATGGGCGAGGTGCAGGAGGAGCAAGGCTGACATGGATCCTCACCTCGGACAGACCAGCGTGGCGACGTGTATCGGGCTGGGCGGTGTCGGGCGAGGAAGAACAGGTGATGGAGCGAGGGTGAACCTGATGATCCCCGCAGGTCAACGAGGTGGGAGTAGCGCTCGCGTGATCTGGCTCACCCCCTGGAGGCGTTGGGTCATGGTCCCTGTGCCCAGGGCTCAGACCCGCTCAGGGATCCATCCGGATCGGCACCCGAACCGCGGCGTGACCTTGGGGCCAGGGGAGCCCCTGGAGGACCTCGGCCACGCAGGCTGCGTTGCGCTGGGGGAGGGTGGCGTCGGTGATGCTGAGGCTGCGCAGCTCACCGCGGAGGAGAGTCAGGGTCGCGTTGAGCTCGGAGGGCTGGCTGAGGCCGATCGCGCACACGCCGAGGGCTTCGTGGTGCTGCTCGATGGTGCGGCGCACCTGATCGGGCGGGATCGGGCCCGGCGGCGCGTAGCTCACGAGCGCCACCCCGCCGATGACTCCGACGAGGAGCAGCAGGACCAAGACCAGGGCGACCCCTACGCCGCCGGCGATGATGCTCGTGTTGCGCACCGGACCTCCGAGGGGAGGGTACGCCGGGGAGGCCGCGTCGGCAAGATCGGCCGCGTCGGCGGGGCAACCGGAGGCCGCTTCGCCCGCGGTGCACCCCTCTCGACACGGGGGCGGAACGGGGCTACCCGTCGGCAGCCCTTGGAGGACAGATGAGCGGCATCCTCTTGCTCGAGGACGGGCGCACCTTCCGCGGACGCGCGTTCGGTGCACAGGCCACGCGGGTGGGCGAGGCCGTCTTCAACACCGCCCACACCGGCTACCAAGAGGTCCTCACCGACCCGAGCTACCGCGAGCAGGTGGTGGCGATGACGGTGCCACACGTAGGGAACTACGGGGTCAACGCCGCTGACGCCGAGAGCGACACGGTTCAGGTCGCGGGCTTCATCGCCCGGTCCTTCTCGATGCTCCCGAGCTCCTGGCGGGCCGAGGGGGGGCTGCACGGCTACCTCGAGCGTCACGGGGTGCCGGGCTTGCACGGCATCGACACCCGCGCCTTGGTTCGGCACCTCCGCGATCGGGGCGCGATGCGCTGCGCCATCTCGACCGACGGCACGACGCTCGAGCAGCTCGAGCAGCAGATCGCCGCCTGGCCGGGCATGCAGGGCCGGCGCCTGGCGACCGAGGTGAGCATCACCGAGCCCTTCGACTTCTGCGAAGGCGAGCCAGGCGCCCTGCGAGTTTCCCTGGTCGATGGAGGGTGCAAGCGGAACATCCTGCGCCTGCTCCAGGCTCAGGGCTGTGCGGTGCGGGTGCACCCCATCACCGCCCCCTCTTCCGCGTGGCTGTCCGAGGCCGACGTGGTCTTCTTCAGCAATGGGCCCGGCGATCCCGCCGCGCTGCCCGACGTCGTCGACCACATCCGTCAGATTCTCGGCAAAGTCCCGATGGTCGGGATCTGCCTGGGTCATCAGCTCCTCGCCCTCGCGATCGGGGCCCAGACCTACAAGCTCAAGTTCGGCCACCGGGGCGTCAACCACCCCGTGCGCGACGAGCGCACGGGCAAGGTCGAGATCACAAGTCAGAACCATGGCTTCGCCGTGAGCCGCGAGAGCCTTCAGGCCGTGGGGGCCCAGGTCACCCACGTCAACCTCAACGACAAGACCGTCAGCGGGTTCGTCCACGCCGACCACCGTGTCTTCGCGGTGCAGTACCACCCAGAAGCCGCGCCAGGTCCCCACGATAGCCGTCCGGTGATCCAGTCCTTCCTGGACTTTGCCAAGGAGGGCCGCGCATGAGCCCCGTCCCCGCCACCCTGCGGCTCCCGCCCGGCAGCACCATCCTCGTCCTGGGCAGCGGCCCGATCATCATTGGTCAGGCCTGCGAGTTCGACTACTCGGGCACTCAGGCGTGCAAGGCCCTTAAAGAACTGGGCTTTCGCGTGGTGCTCATCAACAGCAACCCCGCCACGATCATGACCGACACCTCGGTCGCCGACGCCACCTATGTCGAGCCGCTCACCCTCGACTTCGCGCGGCAAGTGGTCGAGCGGGAGCGCCCCGCGGCGGTGCTGCCCACGGTCGGCGGGCAAGTGGGCCTGAACCTCGCCATGGAGCTGGCCCGCGATGGGGTGCTCGACCGCCTCGGGGTGCAGCTCATCGGCGCGGAGCCCGACGCCATCGATCTGGCCGAGGATCGCGAGCGCTTTCGTCAGGCCATGATCGAAGAGGGCATCGGGGTCGCGCGATCGGGCATCGCCCACAGCCTCGGCGAGGCCGAGGAGCTCCTTCAAGAGATCGGCCTTCCGGCCATCATCCGGCCGAGCTTCACCCTTGGGGGGCTCGGGGGAGGGATCGCCTGGAACGTCGAGGAGTTCCGCGACATCGTCGCCGAGGGCCTCGACGCCAGCCCGACCCGACAGGTGCTCATCGAGCAGAGTCTCTTGGGCTGGAAAGAGTACGAGTACGAGGTCATGCGCGACCTGAGCGACAATGTCATCATCATCTGTACCATCGAGAACTTTGATCCCATGGGGATCCACACCGGCGACTCGATCACCGTCGCCCCCGCCCAGACCCTGACCGACCGCGAGCACCAACACCTGCGCGACCTCGCCATCCGGATCATCCGGCGGGTCGGCGTCGAGACGGGTGGAAGCAATGTTCAGTTCGCGGTCAACCCGGCGAATGGCGAGGTCATCGTCATCGAGATCAACCCGCGGGTCAGCCGGTCTTCCGCCCTGGCGTCCAAGGCGACGGGCTTTCCGATCGCCAAGATCGCAGCCCAGCTCGCCGTCGGCCTCACCCTCGACCAGATCGACAATGACATCACCCGGGTCACCCCCGCCTGCTTCGAGCCTGCGCTCGACTACACCATCGTCAAGATCCCTCGTTGGAACTTCGAGAAGTTCGAGGCTGCAGACCGCACGTTGGGCACCTCGATGCGCAGCGTGGGCGAGGTCATGGGCATCGGTGGGACGTTCGAAGAAGCGATGTTCAAGGCGATCAACAGTCTCGAAGGCGGCTACCCCGACGTCACCGATCGCACCGATCAACAGCTGCGCGAAGCGCTGGCGACCGCGACGCCCGACCGGCTCGCGGTGATCCTCGAGTGCTTCGCGCGGGGCTGGGAAGTCGATGAGGTGGTTGATCTGACGCGGATCGATCCGTGGTTCCTGCACCTGCTCAGGCAAGCGATCGCGCGCCTGGGGGAGCTCGAGGGTCGCACCGTCGGCAGCCTCGACGTCGAGGAGCTGCGGGATCTCAAGCGCCTGGGCTTCGGCGACGCCCAGATCGCCTCCCGACTGGGCTGCGCGGAGGCGGCGGTCGCGGCGCGGCGCGAGGCCCTTCAGATCGCGCCGGTCTACAAGCGGGTCGACACCTGCGCAGCCGAGTTCGAGAGCCACACGCCCTACCTCTACAGCACCTTCGACCAGGAGTGCGAGGCGGGGGAGTCGCCGTCGGATCGGGTGATCATCCTAGGCAACGGGCCGAATCGGATCGGGCAGGGTCTCGAGTTCGACTACTGCTGCTGCCACGCCTCCTTCGCGGTGCGGGAGCTCGGGCTGACCAGCGTCATGGTGAACTGCAACCCCGAGACGGTGAGCACCGACTACGATACCTCCGACAAGCTCTACTTCGAGCCCATCGACGTGGAGCACGTGCGAGCGGTCATCGCCCGCGAGGAACCGCGCGGTGTGATCCTCCAGTTCGGAGGGCAGACTCCGCTCAAGCTCTCGCATGCGATCGGCCCGGTGCTCGGAACCTCGCCCGATGCGATCGATCTCTGTGAAGATCGCGCGCGGTTTAACGCCTTCTGCGAAGATCTCGGCGTGCGTCAGCCCCAAGGGACGACGGCCAACACCTTGGCCCAAGCCGCCACCGCCGCGGCTCAGATCGGCTACCCCTTGCTCGTTCGGCCCAGCTACGTGCTCGGTGGGCGGGCCATGCACATCTGCTACGATCCCGCCGACTTTGAGCGCGCGGCCCGCGAGGCCATGGTCGAGTCGGGGGCCAACGCCCTGCTGCTGGATCGCTACCTCGAAGGGGCGGTCGAGTACGACGTGGACGTGCTCTGTGATGGCCACGAGGTCTTTATCGGCGGCATCATCGAGCACATCGAAGAGGCCGGGGTGCACTCCGGGGACTCCGCGGGGGTCTTGCCCCCGGTCCGGCTCTCCTCCACCTTGCGCCGCGAGATCGAGGCCACCACCGCCCGCATCGCCCTGGCCTTAGGGGTGGTCGGGCTGCTCAACGTCCAGTACGCCATCCACGACGGAGAACTCTACGTCATCGAGGTGAACCCGCGCGCGAGCCGCACGGTGCCCTTCGTCAGCAAGGCGATCGGGATCCCGCTCGCCCGGATCGCGACCCAGCTCTGCCTGGGAGCTACCCTCGCCGACCGCCGCGGGGCGGGTCAGCTCGAGCGCAAGGGCGAGGGCATGTATTTCATCAAGGCCCCCGTCTTTCCTTGGCGAAAGTTTCCAGGCTCCGACGTCCTCCTCGGACCTGAGATGCGCTCGACCGGCGAGGTCATGGGGGTGGGCTGGGGCTTCGGCGAGGCCTACGCCAAGGCTCTGATCGCCGCTGGCCTGACCCTGCCCACCCAGGGAGCGGTCTTCCTCTCGGTCCGCGACGCAGACAAGGCGAACGCGATCGGCATCGCGGGTAGCTTGGCCCACATGGGCTTCAAGATCTTCGCCACCACCGGCACGGCCCGCTTCCTCTCGGAGCGTGGCATCGGCTGTGATCGGGTGTTCAAGGTCGCCGAGGGTCGCCCGGACGTCGTGGATCTCATCAAGAACGGCGAGGTGCAGCTCATGCTCAACACCCCGCGCGGCAAGAAGGCCCAGTACGACGAGCGGGCCATGCGCCTAGCGGGCCTGCGCTACGGGGTGCCCTGCATCACCAACCTCTCCGCCGCCAAGGCGGTCGTCAGCGCGATCCGCAGCCTGAGGGCGGGCGAGCTTCAGGTGATCAAGCTGCAAGAGATCCCCTAAGAGACACTCGGGAAGAGGGACCGGGCCCGTGGAGCCGACCGCGCTCAGTCGCGCCAGGAGTCGAAGCTCGTGAAGTAGAAGTAGGGCGCGATCGTGTTGTTCTTGATCTCCATGCGCCAGGCCGACTTGGTGTCGAGCTTCCAGAGGAAGACGTAGGGGAGCTCCTCGGCGAGCAGGGCGTGCAGATCGTGGTAGGCGTCGCGGGCCTGAGTGTCGGTGGTGGCGTCTTCCCACTGGGTGAGGATCTTGTCGACCTCGGGGTTGGAGTAGTTGAAGATGTTGAGCGAACCCTTGCTGCCCTCGCGGGTATGGAAGAGGGGATTGACATCTTCGACGGTTCCAAAGGCCCACTTTCCGATGACGGCGTCGTACTCGCCGCCAGCACGACCCGAGATGATGTTGTTCTGCCATTGATCATTGCTGATCTTGAAGACCTGCTGGTCGAAGCCACCCGCGTTGAGCTGGTTGCCGAGCTGGGCGAGCAGGTCCTTGGCCTCGGCGTCGAGGGGGGCGTTCATACCCACGCGCAGGGTGATGGGGCGGTCGTTGATGATCCACTTGCCCGCAGTCTGCGTGGCGCCCGCTTCTTTCATGAGGCCCTTGGCGCGCTCGCGGTCGTGGTTCTCTTGGAGGGGGACCTGCCGGTTGTAGTAGGGCGAAGACTGGATGAAGGGACCCGAGATGAACTCGCAGGGCGGGTTCTTGTCGTTGGGGTCGACGCCGATGGTGAGCTCGCGCAGCTCGTTGCGGTCGAGGGTGAGGTGGATGGCCTTGCGAACCCGCTTGTCGCGAAGGGCGGGGGTGTCGGTGTTCAGGGCGAGGAACCACCAGGACCGCAGGTCATAGGACTTGAGCGCGACGTCGTCGGAGGCCGCGACCTCGGGGCGCAGGGCGGGACCGACCTGGATCACGCCTTGCACGCCCGCGTTGATGATGGTGCGGATCTGCACGAAGGGGTCGCCGCCTTCGGAGAGCTTGAGCTGGGCGATCTGCGGCTTGACGTGCTCATTGGGGTTGGCGTCGAAGGTCACGACGCGACGGGTGCGGACGCCCTTCATGGGGCCGGTACCTACGGGCTGGGTCGCGAAGCTATGATCGGGGGCCAGCGCGGTGTTCCCGCCAAAGACATGCTCGGGGATGATCGGAAAGCTGACGCGCTCGCGGGGGAAAGGGTAGATCTTGTTGAACGAGATGATGGCGGTCTGCCTATCTTCGGTCACGCAGCTCTTGATCGCCTCGCGGAAGGGCTTGGCGAAGGTCGACGCGGTGCGGTCGTTGAGCATGGCGTTGACGGTGAAGCAGAGATCGCCTGCGGTGAGGCGCTTGTTGTCGTGCCAGCGGATGCCCTTTTTCAAGGTGACCTTGAGCATGGAGCCACCCTGAAGGACCTCGTCGGACTCGACGACCCGGCTCACCAGCTCATTGGTGATCGGCGAGCGGTGGTACAGCCGATCGAAGATCAGCTCATGGCTTCGAAAGTCTACCATGCTACGCGCGAAGATCGGGTGCATCGTCGAGGGGAGCGACTCCTCGTAGTAGTCGACGCTGGCGGTTCCCAGGGCGATCGCTCCGATCACTCCAGCTCCGATGAGGGCATGACGCATGCGAGCCATGTAGCAACTCCTGAATCTTCGGGAACACCCCTCGGGGGGAGGGGCGTGATGTAGCACGGACGGGACTCTACCAAGATCTCGGTGTCCGGTCACCCTCTCAACCCTGAACCCTTGCGCTTGTTCCACTTGGACGCGGTTAGGTCCCCATCGAAATGGCGGGCGGGTGCGCGGCCGGGGGTGCGCGCTAGGGTCCTGAGCCGTTACGATCCGCCGCCCTGGAGGTCTCATGAGTCAGCCCGAACAAGCACCGTCGGCCGATCCAACCGAGTTGGTCCGTGCGCCCTATGCCCGGCTTCGTGCCGCCTGGAGCGAGAAGCCCGTGCCTACTCTGGGGCAGCGGAGCGCCAGTCTGGAGCGGCTCGCGACCTGGGTGCTCGATCACCGGGACGAGATCGCGTCGACCATCTCCGAAGACTTCGGGGGGCGGAGTCGCTACGAGACCCTCCTCGCCGAGATCTGGGTCGTCGTCACCGGCATCCGCCACGCCCAGCGCCACCTCCGTAAGTGGATGAAGCCCGAGCGCCGCAAGACCTACTGGGTCTTGCAGCCCGCTTCGGTCCGAGTGATCCGCCAGCCCCTCGGAGTCGTCGGCATTATCGCCCCGTGGAACTATCCCTTCCAGCTTGCTTTCGCGCCGCTCACCGCCGCGATCGCGGCCGGTAACCGGGCCCTCATCAAACCCTCCGAGGTCACCCCACGCACCGCCGATCTCATCGAGCGCCTCGTCTCCGAGGTCTTCCCCGACGACGAGGTCGCGGTGGTCAAGGGCGACGCGGCGGTCGGGGCGGCGTTCTGTGAGCTCCCCTTCGACCACCTCTTCTTCACCGGATCGACCCAGGTGGGTCGCAAGGTCATGCAGGCTGCGGCCAAGAACCTGACCCCTGTGACCCTCGAGCTCGGGGGCAAGAGTCCGGCCTGGATCCACCCGGCCTTCGACCTCACGCGGGCCGCGTCACGCATCGCGGCGGGCAAGTGGTTCAACGCGGGCCAGACCTGCATCGCGCCCGACTACGTGCTCATCTCGGCCGCCCGCCGCGACGAGCTCGTCGAGCAGCTCCGGGCCGCCGTCCATCAGGCTTATCCTACCATCCAGGGCAACGACGACTACACCTCCATCATCGACGAGCGGCACTTTACCCGCCTGCGCTCCTTGGTCGACGACGCTACCCAAGCTGGCGCGAAGCTCGTCTGGCTCCACTCCGAAGGCGCGCCCGCGACCGGCTCCTCCAAGCTGCCGCCCGCGGTGGTCCTCGATGCCACGCCCGACATGCGTATCCTGAAGGAAGAGATCTTCGGGCCCATCCTGCCCATCGTGACCGTCGAGGATCAGGCTGAGGCCATCCGATACATCAACGAGCGCCCCCGGCCGCTCGCCATGTATGTCTTCGACGATGACCGAGGCCGGGTCGACCACATCTTGCACAAGACCGTGGCGGGCGGTTGCGTCGTGAACGACACCCTCCTGCACTACGCCAACGAAGACCTGCCCTTCGGCGGCGTCGGCGAGAGCGGCATGGGGGCCTACCACGGCGAGGAGGGCTTCTTGACCTTCAGTCACCGAAAGTCAGTCTTCTACCAGCCTAAGCTCAACGGAGCTCACCTTGTGAATGCGCCCTACGGCGCGATGGTCGACCGCCTGCTGTCGATCGTCCTTCGATGAGCTCTGCTCATGTGGCCGACGCTCCCGTCGACCGCGCGTGCGGCATCCCTTGTCGGGTGGGGTGGGGTGTGAGATAGTCTGCAGGGGCTGGAGAGGGGTTGAGTGGACGGGGATCGGCGCGCTGGGGTTTGTACCCACAGGAACACTTCGGAGGAGCATTGCGATCGTTCATTCTTGTCGTCGTAGCCACACTCGCGCTTGGGGGATCGTCTGCTTTCGCGAGCGATACCGCGCGATCGTCGGAGTATCAGAGACTCGCCGACCAGCTCACCAACTACGCGGAGCGCAACGCGTGGCCCGCGGTCTCGCGCACCTTCCTCGAGCTCGAAGCCCTCGACGGCGATCCGCTCACCCCTAGCGATCTCTTCATTGGGGCGCAGGGGGCGCGCGCGCTCGGAGACATGCAGACCTGCCAGCGGCGTCTCCTCCGCGCCTTCGAGAAGAACATCTCCGGCGCCGAAGATTTCGACCCTCGCGCCTCTCAATGGCTGGGTGAGATCCAGCAGCACTATGGCCAGGTCGACATCCGCCACCGGGGTCAGGATGCTCGGCTTCGGTCGGTCGACCCGCCCTTCCAGACCGATCGACGCGCTGCCATCTCCTTCGCGGCCGACGAGCTTGAGAAGAGCCGTCGCTTCGAAGGGCTCCTTCCAGCAGGTAGCTATACCCTCGGCAACCAGACCTTCGAGGTCGAGGCGGGCACCGAGTCCCAGCGGATCCGCCTGCGCGTCCGGGGCGAGTAGTGGCGTGATAGACACCCCCTTGGTTCGGGAGCTTCGGTGGCAGAGCGTACCTATGTTTGGCTTGGCATCGCGCTCGTGACCGGGGTTGGGCTCGCGGCCTTGGTCGCGATGTCCGGCGCCTTCGTCGCGCCTTCGTCCCTTGAACCTCTTGGGCCTGCGGCGGAGCCGGTCGAGTCTGCTCCGGCGCCGAAGGTCAGGCCTCCGCAGACTCCGCGACCCACTGCGCCGCCCGTCGCGCCTCCCTCGCAGGCCGAGGCGCCTCCACCGACCTCGGTGCGGTGCAAGATCATCGGCGACGACCCGAACCTCGCCATGCCGGACGCCGAGATCTACTATCAGGAGCCCGATCTCGACGATCCAGAGCATCTCCCCAGCTTCAGCGTCGAGCTGCGCGAGGGCATGCTCGTCTTCGAGCCCCCCGAGGGGGTGGTCGAGGGCGTGCTGCGTGCTGAGGGCTTCCTCGAGGTCAGGGTGCGGTGGAGCGGCTCGGGGTGTACGCCGGTTCGGCCCCGCCCAGCGGCGACGGTGGTGGGCCGGGTCGAGCCCTCTTGGGGGGAGCCGCGCGTGATCGGGTGCGGCACCAGTGGAACCGTCGCCGAAGACGGGCGCTTCGAGCTCTCGATCCCCCCAGGCTCGTGCGATATGCGGGCCATCTGGGACGATGACGGGGTGATCGTGACCTCGGAGCCGGCGCGCCTCGACGTGCAAGCGGGGCAGAGGGTCGAGGTGCTCCTGGTGCTGCCTTAGCCGTCGGGAGCCCCTCCTCCCGTCGCGCCGCTCGTCCAGACCGCTCCAAGGGTTGGGGCGTCGTCCGTCCCAGCTCTCGACCCCCTCCCGCCTCGTGCTCGGCTGGAGACCTCGGAGCCGGGTTGGTGCTCGGGGGGTAGGGCCAACAGCCTCGGTCGTCAGCCGGGGAGGGCGCGCTGGATCTGGCTCAGGATCTCCTGGGGATCGGCGAGCCCGCCCACGCCGACCTCGCCGCAGGCCAGCCTCTTCGAGACCGGCTCAACGATCTGATAGCGCCCGGTCTCCTGCAGCCAGCGCAGGTTCCGCTGGGTGGTCGGGTGGTCCCACATCTGGGTGTTCATCGCCGGCGCGAGCAAGATAGGGACCTCGGGCCTCACGGCGTGTACAACCGTGAGCAGCGCGTCGTCGGCGAGTCCAACCGCCAGTCGCGCCAGGGTGGACTGGGTGAGGGGAGCGAGACAGACCACGTCGGGCCAGCGCGCCCACGAGATGTGGCGGATGGCGCTCGCGCCCTCCGAGTCGCCTCCGGTCTCGAGGACTTGGGAGAAGACCGGGTTGCCGCTCAGGGCCTCGAAGGTGAGGGGCCCGACGAAGGCGCGGGCGCTGTCGGTCATGATCACCCGGACCTCGAAGCCCGCCTTGATCGCCAGGCTCGTGAGGTCGGCGGCCTTGTAGGCGGCGATGCCGCCGGTGACGCCGAGTAGGAGTCGCATGGTTGCTCCAATCGAGAGGGTCAGGGATCGATGATCGGTGCGCTGGTGCCGAAGGAGGTCCGCACGAAGCGCACCCACATGTCTGAGGCACGGTCATCGCGGAAGATGACGAAGTGATCACCGCCGGACCACTGCGAGAGTCCGCAGGTGAGCGAGCGGCCATCGTAGCCTTCGATGGTGCGACTCGCGGGCCCTTCACGGGTCGAGAGACCCCGCAGCTCGAAGCCGTCCGTGACGTTCCAGGCGGGAAGGATGGGGGGCAGGCGGGCGGCGATCGCCAGGGCCTCGGCGGTCTCGTGGTCGGTCTGCTCGTCGTGGGCGCCCGAGGTGAGCAAGGTGTGGGTGGTCCGGTGGGCGTAGCCGCGATCTTCGGCGTGCCAGGCTGGCCCATAGTTGATCGGATCGGTCTCTTCGACCAAGAGCTGCACCAGGCCGACGAGTGGGTGCAGCGGGCTGAGCTCCTCGTCGGGGCCCAGGCGCAAGACCTGCCCGATGAGCTCAGCGATGTCGAGGGGGTCCTTGCGCTTGACGATCGTGATGGCCAGCCCGCCCCCCGCGCCCGAGAGCACCGCCGAGCGCACGGAATCCGAGAGCCAGGGCAGGGCGATGGCGCCGGTGAGCCCACCGTGACTATGGCCGACGAAGCTAATCTGCTCGGGATCCAGTCGCACGACCCGGCCATCGGGTAGGGTGAGCACGGGCTCAGCGGCCTGCAGCGTCTGCACGATCCACAGGATGTCGAGCGCACCTTGTCGAAAGCCGGCCCGCGCGGACTCGGGGTTGAGGTAGTTGAAGGAGTGCAGATCGGTGTCGGTTCCAGGGACGCCGCGGGTGCCGTGAAGCGGCTGGTCGTAGCCGATGCCCACGATGCCCGCCTCCGCCAGGAGCGAGGCGGTTGTTCGTGGCTGATCTCCGCCGGCGAAGCCGCTAAAGCTCCCCCCGGTTCCGTGCCCGTAGATCACCACGGGGTAGCCGCGTTCGGGCTGATCGTCGGGGGCATTGGGGGGCATCGAGATCGCCAGGCGCAGGTCTTCCCAGTCCGCCACCGAAGGGTGGCCGTCCTCGTCGGTCCGAAACTCACCGCCGGACGTCGCGAAGGGCTTTTCGCCGTGCATCCAGAGCGGGGCGGGCAGGGTGGCCTCGAAGGTGTGGTGTCGGGTGCGGGTGTTGAGCTCGACGACCCGCTGGGAGAGGGGCGGAGTGGGCAGGGCGCGACTCGCCCGGACCCACCGATCCATCTCTTCGAGGGGATCGCGGGTGGTGAAGACGGAGCCGACCGCGATCGCTTCGGGATCGAGGTCGAGCAGGTCGAGGGTCTCGCGGAGGTCTCTCCAGTCGGGATCGTGGATGAGGCGCTCCGCGTAGTCGGGGTGCGGGCGGGCGGCCTGGGTGGTGAGGAGGAGGGCGTGGCGGGTGTTCGGATCGAGGGGGAAGCCGAAGACCGGGGCGATGGCGAGGACCGCGCGAGGGTTGTAGGTGCCGCTCGGGATGAGCTCCCACTGCACGGGGATCCGGGTTCCGCGATGCGGAGAGGTGGGATCGATGTTGAGGAGCTGAAGCGCGCTGTCGGCCTCGACGGACTCCAGCGGCGCGGGAAGGAGCGCCTGGTCGGGCAGGCTCCGAACCGGCAAGTAGTGGGTCGAGGAGGTGCCCCAGCCGGGCAGCTGGCTCGCCGCGCCGAGGTAGCGGTCGAGGAGGGGGATCTGCCCTTCGCCGGGGAAGCCGCTGAGGTCGAGGCCCTCCCCGTCGAAGCGGTCGTCGGTGGGCCAGGGCGCATCGAAGATCTCGCCGGAGTCGGGGTCGTAGTAGGGCTCGGCCCGTCCCGAGGGATCCGGGCTCGCGCACGCCATGAGCGAGGCGAGGAGCAGCGCGTTTCGGATCACAGGCCCTCCGGGGCTACGGGGAGATCGTCTTACCCTGGTCGAGCGCACCCGTCCCGAGCGCAGACCTCTTGCCCGGGGAAGGCGTGGGGGCTACCCACCACACCCCGCTTGGAGGCCACATGATCCCCGCACGAGGCGCCGCGCTGTATAAGGGCAAGGCCAAGTCCGTCTTCGCCACCGATGACCCCTCGCTCGTGATCCTGCGCTTCTCCGATGAAGCGACCGCATTCAACGGCGTCAAGCAGGCGGTCTTCCAAGATAAGGGTCGCATCAACTGCGCGATCACCGCCCACCTCTTCGACGAGCTGGCGGCTCGGGGCGTGCCCTCTCATATGGTCCGTCAGCTCGGCGAGCGGGATCTGCTCTGCCACAAGGTCGAGATCATCCCTGTCGAGGTGGTCGTTCGTAACGTCATCGCCGGGAGCCTCGCTCGCCGCTACGGCTTGACCGAGGGCGAGCCGCTCGACGAGCCGCTGGTGGAGCTCTTCCTCAAGTCCGATGAGCTCAACGATCCCCTGCTCACCGAAGAGGTCGCGGTTCGCTTCGACTTCGCGAAGCGGTGGGAGCTTCAGTGCATGCGCGAGCAGGCGCTCCAGGTCAACGACCTGCTCCGCGCCTTCTGGGGGGAGCTCGGCATCGATCTGATCGACTTCAAGCTCGAGTTCGGCCGCCTTGACGGTAAGGTCGTCCTGGCCGATGAGATCACGCCGGATGGCTCCCGACTCTGGGAGCGGGGGACCGGCCAGCGCTTCGATAAGGACGTCTTTCGACGCGATCTGGGCGATCTGAGCCAGACCTACCGTGCGCTGCACGCGCGCGTCTTCGGCGAGACCCAGGCCTGAGGGGGGCGAGATGATCCAAGATGACGGCAACCTCTTCGCGGTCTCGGGCCACCCGCGCGCGGCATGGGTCACCTACCTTGGTCTGCTCGCCATGGGGCACCGCGCGGCGGGCGGCATCGGTCTGCTCGCCTCCGAAGGTACGGGCCTGCAGGGTTGGTGGGCGCGCCGCCAAGAGCTCGGCCCCGATGCCGCGCTCGTGCTCGACACCCTACCGGGGAGCCTGGCTCTCGGGCGTCTCTCGGCGGGTCCGACCGAGGGCTTCGAGCGCCGCCCCCTCGAGCCGGTCCGTCGCTGGTGGCATCGGGGGCAGCTGGGCTGCGCCACCGCGGGGCGGCTCACGAATGGGGTGGCCCTGCGAAAGCACCTCTTCGAAGACCAGGGCTCCCTCGCGAGCGACACCGATGCCGAGCTCATAACCTCGCTTGTGGCGCGGGGCAGGGGCAGCAACGTCGTCAGCTCGACCGTGCACGCGCTCTTCGATCTGACGGGGGCGTTCAACCTGATCGTCGCCACCCCGACCCAGCTTGTGGTCTGTCGCGATCCTTGTGGCTTTCGACCGCTCTTCTTCGGTCGGGTCGATGGCGCCCCCGCCGTAGCTAGTGAGTCGGTCGCCCTGCTCGAGGTGGGCGCGACGGAGCTGCGCGAGGTGGAGCCGGGCGAGGTGTTGGTGATCGAGGGCGCTCAAGTCGCGACGCTCCATCCCTTCTTGCGGGGCGAGCGACGCCGCATGGCCAGCTTGGTCGACCTGGTCGCCCTCGCGCGTCCCGAGAGCACGGTCGCTGGGGAGCAGGCTGCCGAGATCCGAGCCGCGCTCGGTCGGGCCTTGGCGCTTCATGCTCCATCTCCCGAGGCCGCGACCGTGGTCGGGGTCCAGGGCGGTCTGGCTGCCGCCCAGGGCTATGCGCAGGCTCTCGGGCGCCCTTTCACCGGCATGATCGCCCCCTTCGTCGAGGGCGGCCAGTCCCCGCTCCCGCCCATCGAGCTCCACGGTCGGGGCCCTGTCTCGGGGTATCGCCTCGAAGGTCCCGCCTCGGCCGCAGTCACCCTCGTCGTGCCGGCCTTGGCTCAGGCCGCCTCGGTCCGGCCCTACATCCAGGCCCTGCGGCGGGCCGGCGCGGGCGCCATTCATCTGCGGATCGCGTCGCCACCGATCGTCGCGTCCGAGCCGTATGGCCTCGCGCTCCCACCGCCCGAAGGACTCTTCGCCCAACGATTCAGAGCCCTCGACGAACAAGCGCGCGCGCTGTCGGTGGACTCCGTCGGGTGGCTCTCGCTCGACGCGCTCCGAGCCTCCGTCCCAAGCTTCGAACAAGGCTGGTGCGACACGATCTGGTCGGGGGAGCTCCCGATCCCTGCCCATGCCCCCGAGGCTCAGCTCGCGCTGACCTTCTCGGGCTCCGATGCCTCGGACACCGAGTCGTGATCCCCTCGATTCTGCGGAGCGCGAGTCGTTTCGAGCCGGTTGACGTGGGCAGGAGCGCGCGCGGCGCAGGACTGAGTTAGGGGGCGGCGGGAGGGTTGGCTGTGGCGCGTCCGCCGTACTACGATAACGACGATCCGTACTCCGAGCCCCCCATGCCAGGCTTCGGCTCCCAGCGTTCCGGCGCTCCCTTCCAAGAGCCTCGTTCGGGCGAAGACATCTGGGGCCCGAGCGATCCGAGCGGCTCCTCGTCCGGCTCCTCTTCCGGCTTGGGTCAAGGCGGCGCGGGGCGCATCGTGCTCATGGGCTTCACCTTTCTCTTTCTCGTCGTGGTAGGGGCCGTCATCGGGGCGAACCTGATCCCCTGGACCGACATGGAAGAACAGGTGATCGAGCCGATCGAGGCCACGCCGGCGCGCTGGAGCCCGGGTTCCGGGCCCCTCGTTGAGGGGATAGAGATCCCTGGCGAGCGCCCTGCCCGGCTACGCTGGTCGCTCGATGGCCGGCAACTGGGGTGGTCCTCGGTGGATTCGGATCGGGGTCGGCGTGTCGCGACCGTCATCGAGGTGGGCTCCGAGTTCAGCGAGCCCGTCGAGGCCGATCCCCAGCCCGACTGGCTCACGGCCCCGCGACCCAGCGGCGACTGGACCGTGAGCATCGAGCATGGCCTGGTCGTCGTGCGCGGGCCGACCCGCCCCGAGGGCGAGGTCGTGGATCTGGGGCAGATGCAGCTCCACAGCGTGTCCTCACCCGCGCTCTACGAGCGGGGGGACCGCCTGTGGCTCGCGGTGGTCGGGCTTCGCGGCACCACCGCCGAGGTTCCCACCCTGCACGTCATCGAGCTGACGCGGTTGGTTGCGCGTCGCTGATCGTTGTCGGTACTTGCGCGGGTCCGATACCCCGCCAGCCGCAGAGGACGGCCACCAGTCGCTCGACGCCCAGCGCGATGCCCGCACACCGTGGAAGACGGTCGATCGCGTCGAGGGCGAGCTCGTCGATGGGGTGGGGGGGCTCTCCGGCGGCGCGGCGCTCCTGGTTGGCCTCGATCCATCGCTGCCGAAGCTCGCGGGCGTCGCCGAGCTCCTGGAAGGCGTTCGCGATCTCGATCCCCCCGAGATAGGCCTCGAAGCGTTCGCATCGGGCGTAGTCTCTGTCGGTGCGCACGGTCGCCAAGGCGGCCTGGCTCGCGGGCCAGCCCTCGACGAAGCAGGGGTGGGTGAGCCGGGGCTCGATCTCTTCGAGGTAGCGGCGGAAGAAGGCGGTGTCCCAGTCCTCGGGGTCGCGGCTGCTCAGATCGGATGCGGAGCAGCTCCGCAGATCGAGGCCACACATCTGCAGGAAGAGCTCCCGCACCGGGTGCCGGCTCCAGGCGGCGGGAGCGGGTTGGGCGAGGGCTTGGGCGACCGTGCCGACGAGATCCTGAACCTCATACATCAGATCAGGGAGCGTCGCTCCGGCTCGATACCACTCCAACATCAGGAACTCCGAGGCGTGCCACGGCCCGCTCTCTCGCGCTCGAAGACAAGGACCCAGCTCGTAGACTCTGGGCAGACCGGCAGCGAGCACCCGCTTGAGCGCGAGCTCGGGCGAGGTGCGCAGAGCGCCTCCCTCGCGGACCGAATAGGCGAAGAGGGTCGGCTCCAGGGCAGGCGAGGGCACCCGCACCGGGGTAGGCACCTCGAGGTAGCCGTGGCGATCGAACCAGCCGCGGATCGCGCGGAGGGCGGTCGCGCGGGCGACGAGCCCCTGGGGGTCGATCGCGTCTACTTACGCACCCGCTCGACATACTCGCCGGTGCGGGTGTCGATCTTGATGGTCTCGCCCTGCTCGACGAACAGGGGCACGTTGACGCTGGCGCCGGTGCTGAGCTCGGCGGTCTTGGTCGCGCCCGTGGCGGTATTGCCCTTCACACCGGGCTCGCAGTAGGTGATCTCGAGCTCGACAAAGTTGGGCAGCTCGATGTTGATCGGGCGGCCATTCCAGAAGAGCACCCGCACCATCATCTCGTCGATGAGCCACCGGGCGTCGTCGGCGAGCACGGAGTCCTCGATCATGACCTGCTCGAACGAGGTCGTATCCATGAAGACACGCATGTTACCTTCGGGGTAGATGTACTGCATCTCGCGCTCTTCGATGTCGGCGGGCTGAAGTTTCTCGCCGGTGCGGAAGGTGCGGTCCAGCACGTTACCCGAGGTCAGGCTCTTGAGCTTGGTGCGGGTGAAGGCCGTGCCCTTGCCCGGCTTGACGAACTGAAAGTACGTCACGACGTAGGGCTGGCCATCGAACTCGATCTTGAGGCCGTTGCGGATATCGGAGGTCTCGTACATGGGTGATTCTCGCGCGAAGGGTTCGACGGGCTGGCAGGCGTATCACAGCCGACCAGAACCCGCGACAACAGTCTCGGTCGTGGGTCGCCCAGCCCTGCTCGCCGCCCGCCCCGATCTGGCGGCGCACTGGGCGCAAGCCGATGCCCTCTTCCCGGTTCGGGTGACCGGCTCCTTCTGGTCGCGCGTCGATCCTTCGGATCGGCTCGACCCCCTGGCGCGTCAGGTCCTCCCCTCCGCCGAGGAGCTCGACGATCCCGAAGGGCTCGACGATCCGGTCGGCGATGCAGCGTGCAGTCCCCTGCCTTGGGTCGTCCACAAGTACCCCGACCGGGTCTTGATCCTGCTGACCAAGCGGTGCCATCTGTATTGCCGCTACTGCTTCCGACGAACCTTCGATCCGGCGGAGCGTGAAGACCCCACCGTCGAGGAGCTGGACGCGGCCATCGCCTATGCCCGGCGGAGCGGGGCCGAAGAGGTCATCCTCTCGGGTGGCGATCCCCTCGCGGTGCGCGATGAGAGGCTGTTTGACGTGATCGATGCCCTCCGCCCCTCGGTCCCCGTCCTGCGGGTCCACTCGCGTGCGCCCATCACCAAGCCCGCTCGGGTGACGGAGCGGTTGGTCCGCGGGCTGGCGTCGCGAGCGCCAGTATGGATGGTCGTGCACTGCAATCATCCGCGCGAGCTCTCCCCCGAGGTCGACGAGGCCCTGCGTCTCCTGATCCGTGCCGGGGTGCCGGTGATGAACCAAGCGGTGCTCCTGCGAGGCGTCAACGACGATGTCGAGGTGCTGGTCGAGCTCTGCCGGGCGCTCGTTCGGCGGGGGGTCAAGCCCTACTACCTTCACCACCCCGATCGGGTGCGCGGGGCGGGTCATTTCGCCCTTTCACCCCAAGAGGGGCTATCCTTATACCATGCACTACGCCGTCGACTGAGCGGCTTGGCGACCCCTCGCTACGTCATCGATCCCCCCGACGGTCGTGGAAAGATCGACGTGGAGCGCCACCTCGGCTCGTTGGACCTTTCGTTGGCGTAGCGAGGGTCGACTCATCCCTTTGCCGTAGCTGACCCGTTCTAGCTCGCTTCTTCGGGGAAGAAATACGGGGTGGAAGTCAAGGGGGGCTTTCCGGATCGCGAGCGTGATGCTACGGTGGGTCCGCGCCGAGTGCGCGTGGAGGATCAGGATGCGCTCCGTCGTCTTTGTGGCTAGCCTCTCGCTTGTCTTTGCCCTCTCGGGTTGCAAGAAAGGCGCGCCCGAAAAGGTCGCTGATTCCGACGCGTCCACGTCTGACGCCGACGCGCCGGCCTTCGTGGACCTCTCCTTGATGGACGACGACGAAGACCTCGACGACCTCATGGGGTCCGAGCTCAACGTGCCCGTCGAAGAGGAGTGCGGGCAGCTCCGCAGACTCGAGCCCAAGGCCATGATGGGCAAGCTAACCGATGGCGAAATCCGCTGCTTAGATCGCACGCTTCGCGAGAGCGACCGCCAGACCTACAAGAATAAGGTCAGCCGGGTCCTCATGGCCGATGCCTTCGCCAAGAAGAACGATGATCGCTGGGAAGCCGTCGTGCGTCGCCACCTCAACGACATCGATCGCTCCGATCCCGATCTCTGCTACAAGTTCGCGGCCTTTATGGCGAAGCGGGTCACGAACAAGGGCCCCGACGCCGCCGACGAGGTCATGAAGTGGGCCGACGTCGCCCTCGAAAACAAGCAGGTCTGGAGCGGCGACGCCTACGTCAAGCGGGTGCACAACCTGTACAAGATCAAGGCGGTTGCGGCCTATCAGAAGTGGGAGTGGCTCGAGGCCAAGTTCAAGAAGGACCCGACGGCCGAGGTCTCGAAGGCTCGCGAGGAGTCCAGGAATGAGGCAAAGAATCTGGCGCGTGAGTGGCTCGCCTACGCCAAGGATGCGGGCCTCGACCAAGCCGACGCCTACAACCGCTGCGTCTCAGCGGCTGGAACCTCGGAGTTCTGCCAGATTTGAGCCACTCCGCCTGGGGTTGACGGCAGTGTTCGGAAGGCCGCGGGGGCTCAGCCGGAGTGGAGCATGAGTTGGCCGCAGGCGCCGTGCACCGCGCGTCCCCTGGGCCAGCGGACCTTGGTGAGCACCCCTCGATCGAGTAGACCGTCGCGCATGCTGAGGGTCTCGTCGGGGGTGGGAGTACGAAAGGGGGCCCCGGGGAAGGGGTTGAAGGGGATGAGGTTCACGACGGCCCGTAGGTCTTGCATGAAGGCGGCGATGCCGTCGAGGTTGGCGCGGTCGTCGTTGATGCCTGGCAGGACCACTACCTCGACCATCAGGGCACGACTGCCGGGCAAGGGCCAGGCGAGCAGGGCCTCGCGGAGATCGGCGATCGTGTAGCGGCGTGAGATGGGTACGATCGCCGCGCGGGTCTCGTCGGTGCCGGCGTGTAGGCTCAGGGCGAGCTGGATGCGCCCGCCGGTGTCGAGGGCGAGCTGTCGGATGCGAGGCACGAGGCCCACCGTGCTCACCGTGATGTGCTTGGCTGCCATGCATGGGCCGTGGGGGTCGAGGAGGATCGACACGGCATCTCGGACGGCGTCGTAGGCGGCGAGCGGCTCGCCCATGCCCATGAAGACCACCCGGGTCAGCCGGCGCGCATCTCGGTGCATCTGCTCTGCGGCGAGGTGGACCTGGGCGAGGATCTCGCCTGCCGTCAGGCTTCGGCGGAGGCCGAGAGTGCCGGTCGCGCAGAAGGTGCAGGCCATCGCGCAACCCACCTGGGAGGAGACACAGAGGGTGGCTCGATCGTGCCGCATCGGAACGATCACCGACTCCACCCGCGCCCCATCGCCCAACTCAAGGAGCAGCTTCTGGGTTTCGTCGGGGTTGTCGTGGACGGCGATCACCTTCGCCTGGGTCCGCCGGCCGTACTTCTCGAGCGTCTTGGCGTGCCGCCCGAGGCCCTCGATCTGGGGAATTGCGCAGCGTGTGCGGTGCAGGCCGCGGAAGACCCGAGGCGCGTGGTGTTCTCCGACGCCGATCGTCCGAAGGTGTCGGGCGAGGGCGGGCAGGGGCAGGCTGTCGAGCTCGGGATGCATGCGGACGGCTAACACCGCGGGATGAGGTCGGGTTAGGCGATGTTGTGGAGGCAGGATGGACCCCGAGCTTCGGCGACAAGCGGTAGACCTTCTCGATCGGCCGATGAGTCGGGGACAGGTGAAGCGCGCTGGGGAGGAGCTCGACGGACGTCCCGAGCTGAGGCGAGCGGTGGTCGACGTCGCCAGAGAGCGGGGGATCGAGCTGAGAGGCAGCCAGAGCCTCGCCGGCAAGAAGCTCCTCCGACATGCCCGCGATCGCGCCCTGTCCGCCCAGGTGCGCACCAACCCCATCGCCCGCGACGAGGCCTTTGTCTGTGCGCACTGCGGGCATCAGGTCGAGGCGCATGGTCGAACGGCCCGCGACCACTGCCCGAGGTGCCTGCGCAGCGTGCATGTCGACATCGTGCCGGGTGACCGCGCCGCAGGGTGTGGGGGCGTGCTCGACCCAGTCTGCGTCGAGACCCGCGGGTCCCGGCTCACGATCCACTATCGGTGTCGTCGGTGTGCGGCCGCGAGGGTGAACCGGGCGATCCTCGACGGAGACGATCCCGATGACTGGGACCTTCTCAGCGCGCTGTCGGCAGGCGAGGTGCTCTCATGACCGCCATCAGCCGCTTGCGGGACCGGGTGGGGCAGGCCATCGCAGAGCACGGGCTGTGGGAGCCAGGTCAGCGGGTGGCGGTCGCGGTGAGCGGAGGACTCGACTCGATCGCTCTGCTCGATCTCCTCTTGCGAACTCGGGGCCTGCATCGCGGCGTGCTCTCGGTGGTCACGGTCGACCACGGGCAACATGCCGAGAGCTCAGAGCACGCCCGGTTCGTCTTGGACGTGGCGCAGAGTTGGGGGGTCGAGGCGCGGCTCGTGTCGTTGGACCTGCCGTCGGGCTCTTCGGAGCGGGTGTGCCGAGAGGCCCGCTATGAGGCCTTCGGGGCGCTCGGGGTCGACCGGGTGGCGCTGGCACACCACCGCGACGATCAGAGTGAGACGGTGTTGCTCGCCTTGATCCGAGGCAGCGGAGCGGCAGGGCGCGCGGGCATGGCGTTTCGGCGGGGCCGCTACGTCCGGCCGCTCCTCGACGTCCCTCGCGCCGATCTACAGGCTTGGGTCTCGTGGCGGAGCCTCGAGTACGTCACAGATCCGACCAACGCCGATCCCCGCTTTCTTCGAAACCGTCTCCGCCTCGAGGTGCTCCCTGCCCTCGAGGCCGCCCGCCCCGGGTCCCGTCGGGCACTCGCCCGCGCGGCCTCCCATGCCCGCGATGATGAGGTTTTCCTTCAGAGGTGCCTCGACACCTGTAAAGCGGCAGCGCTCGACGAGGGCGGCCTCTCGGCCGCGTGGGTGTCGTCCGGTCCCCCCGCGCTGGTGCGTAGAGCGTTGCAGCGCTTGGGTCCAGAGCTGGGCAGCGCGCACATCGACGCCATCATTCGCCTCGCCCGCAGCGGCGGTGGGCGCCTCGACCTTCCCGGTGGCGGGCAGGTGCGTATACAGGACCAGAAGCTTCACTTGGTGTGGAGCTGCACCGACTGACGCGTGGTCCCGATGGGCCCTCGACGTTAGGAGCCCCCCTCCGATCGCCCGGGTCGCTCAACTCATGAAGAACCTCTCTCGCAACAACATCTTCTGGCTGATCGCCATCGCGCTCCTCCTAGGGGTCTTTTGGACCTCTCAGGTGGGGCTCGGCTCCTCCTCGGCGCTCGAATACTCCGAGTTCCAAGAGTCGGTGGCCGGCAACAACGTCAAAGACGTGGTCATTCAAGGCCAGAAGATCACGGGCAAGTTTCTCAACGAAGATCCCTTCTCGACCACCGGCCCCGTCGATCACACCGTCGTCGGCAAGCTCCTCGATGAGCACCAGGTGCGCTACACCTACGAGCCCGAGCCCGACAACACCCTGTGGACCATCGGCCTGACGGCCCTGCTCCCCCTCGGGGTCATGGTGCTCCTCTTCTTCTGGCTCATGCGCAACCTCCAGGGCACCAGTGGTCGCGCCATGAACTTCGGAAAGTCCAAGGCTCGACTGCACTCCGACTCGACCAAGCGGGTCACCTTCGACGACGTAGCGGGCATCGACGAGTCCAAGGAAGAGCTCGAAGAGATCGTCGAGTTTCTCAAGGATCCGCGCAGGTTCACTCGCCTCGGCGGTCGTATCCCCAAGGGGGTACTGCTCATGGGGCCGCCCGGAACGGGCAAAACCCTGCTGGCTCGCGCGGTCGCGGGAGAAGCGGGCGTGCCCTTCTTCTCGATCTCTGGTTCTGATTTCGTCGAGATGTTCGTCGGCGTGGGCGCGAGCCGGGTCCGCGACCTCTTCGAACAGGGACGAAAGCACGCCCCCTGCATCATCTTCATCGACGAGATCGACGCGGTGGGCCGTCACCGCGGCACCGGGCTCGGGGGCGGGCACGACGAGCGCGAGCAGACCCTCAACCAGCTCCTCGTCGAGATGGATGGCTTCGAGGGCACCGAGGGCGTGATCCTCGTCGCGGCCACCAACCGCCCCGATGTGCTGGATCCCGCGCTCCTGCGCCCCGGTCGCTTCGATCGGCGCATCGCTGTCCCCGCCCCCGACGTCCGAGGTCGCGAGCAGATCCTCCAGATCCACAGCCGGCGCATCCCCCTCGCCGACGCGGTCGATCTCACGATCGTCGCCCGGCGCACCCCTGGTTTCTCGGGCGCAGACCTGGAGAACCTCTGCAACGAAGCCGCGCTCCTCGCCGCCCGCAAAGACAAGCGGCAGGTCGATCCCGAAGACTTCGACGCCGCGGTCGAGAAGATCTACATGGGCCCCGAGCAGCGCAGCCGGGTCATGCCCGAGCCCGAGAAACGAACGACGGCCTACCACGAAGCGGGCCATGCCATCGTGAGCCACTTCCTGCCTGGGCATGAGCCGGTCCACAAGATCACGATCATCCCGCGGGGCCGGGCGCTCGGCGTCACCATGTACCTGCAGGCCGAAGACCGCCTCTCGCACAGCCGCTCGGACATGCTCAAGCGCATCACCTCGGCCATGGGGGGGCGCGCCGCAGAGCAGGTGAAGTTCAGTCACTACACCTCCGGCGCTCAGAACGACCTTAAGCAGGCCACCCGCATCGCTCGCATGATGATCATGGATCTGGGTATGAGCGAAGACCTCGGCCCCGTCTCGTGGGGAGACGGTGATGACGAGCCCTTCCTCGGGCGGTCCATGGCGCAGCCCAAGTCCTTCTCCGAAGAGACCTCGCGACGGATCGACTCCGAGGTCCGCGCGATCTGTCAGCGCGCCTACGACACCGCGCTGTCGATCCTCACCCAGAACCAGCGGGCCCTGGAGCGGGTCGCCGAAGCCCTGCTCGAGCACGAGAGCCTAACGGCCGAGCAGTTCACGTCCCTGGTCGAAGAGTCCGATCCGGTCCCGCCCGAGGGGATCCAGTGGATGCTGACCCCGGCGGCAGCCAAGTAAAGAGCCGCGCGATAGGCGCTCCCTATGGTCAAGCTCTCGCCGCAGATCATGGGCATCGTCAACCTGACCCCGGACTCCTTCTCGGATGGGGGCCGCTTCGTCGATCCGCGCGCCGCGATCGATCATGCGCACGCGCTGATCGAGCAGGGCGCGGACCTGCTGGATCTGGGCGCCGAGTCCACCCGGCCGGGAGCCGACCCGGTGAGCCCTTCTGAAGAGATCGACCGGCTGATCCCGGTGATCGAGGCGCTCCGAAGCGAGGGCACGGTCGTCCCCATCAGCGTGGACACGACCAAGGCCGCGGTGGCGCGGATCGCCCTCGAAGCTGGCGCGAGCTGGATCAACGACGTGTCGGCGCTCCACGATCCCGACATGGCGTCGGTCTGTGCGGCCGCAGGGTGTACCCTGGTGCTCATGCACCGGCGCGGAACCCCCAAGACCATGCAGCGCGATACCTGCTACCACGACCTGATCGGCGAGGTGAGCGACTTTTTGGCGGATCGTGTCGTCCGGGCGGCTCAGGCAGGGATCGAACCCGAGCGGGTGGTGCTCGATCCGGGGGTTGGCTTCGGCAAGGCGTTAGGCGATAACCCGACCCTGATCGCCATGACCCCGCGCCTGCGCGCCACGGGCCATCGGGTGCTGATCGGGGCGAGCCGAAAGCGCTTCATCGGCGAGCTCACCGGCGTGCAAGAGCCCTCCGAGCGGGTGGCAGGCTCGATCGGTGCTGCGTTGGCGGCCGCCCAGCTCGGCGCCGACGTAGTGCGGGTGCACGATGTGGGACCCACCGTTCAAGCTCTGCGGGTCTACCGGGCCATCTTGGAGGCCCAGTCGTGAGTTGGCTGCTGTACCAGATCGAGCAGTCCCCGCTCGCGACAGCGAGTATCATCGACTGGGTCGACATCGCGATCCTGGCCTGGCTGGCGTACCGGGGACTGCTTTTCTTGCGGGGCACGCGGGCCATGCAGAGCTTGATCGGGCTCGGAGTGCTCGGGCTCGTCTACGTGCTCTCCGACGACATTGGCCTGCACACCCTGCACTGGGTGCTAGACAACCTCTTCGTCTGGCTGGTGCTCGCCATCGTGATCCTCTTTCAAGACGACATCCGGCGGGCCTTGGCCCGAGCGGGGGGCACGGTCTTTGGTCGGACCCAGCGTCGCGCCGACGCCCCGGTGCTCGAGGAGGTGATCCGCGCTTGCTTTTTACTGGCGAAGCGCAAGATTGGAGCCCTCATCGCGATCGAGCGCACCGCCGATCTCGCGAGCTACGCCGAGGGGGCCCACGTGCTCGACGCCTCGGCGAGCACCGAGCTCATCCAGTCGGTCTTTCACCCCACCAGCCCGCTGCACGATGGGGCGGTGCTCGTCTCGGGCTCCAGGGTCTTTGCAGCGGGTGCCTTCTTGCCCATCTCTCTCTCCAAAGAGGTCAGCCGTGCCTACGGCACGCGCCACCGGGCTGCCATCGGTCTGACCGAAGAGACCGACGCCATCTGCTTGGTGGTCAGCGAGGAGCGGGGCACGGTCAGCCTGGTTCAGTCGGGCAAGGTTGTCCCGGTCGCCGACGCGAACGATCTGCGGCAGCGGCTCCGCGAGGGCATGGAGCGCGGGCGCAAACACGAAGCGGGCACCCCCACCAGAGATGAGGCGAGCGATGCGTAAGCTCCTGCGCCGTATGGGTCGCGCCATTCTACGGAACTGGCACTATAAGGTGCTCGCAGTCCTCGTGGCCTTGGTCGCGTGGTGGTACGTCCAGGCGAGCGACATCGACAACGCGACCCTCCGAGTCGAGGTCGAGTGGCTGATGCCCCAAGGCATGGTCACGACCGAGCCTCTGCCTTCCACGGTGCTCGTGACGGTGAGCGGTCCCCGCAACGCGCTGCGCCGGCTGCGCGAGGAAGAGCTGCGGATGCCTGTCGATGTAGGGGGCGATGGCAGCACGGAGGGCGAACACACCATCGAGCTCGAGGCGTCGGACCTGCGCGGCTTGCCCACCACGGTCACCGGCCTCGATGTCCGTCCCCCGACCCTCCGCTTCACCCTCGATGAGGTCGATACTCGAAAGGTCACGGTGATCCCAACGGTGATCGGGGAGCCCCTCGAGGGCTGGGCCGTCGAAGAGGTGCGCGTCGATCCTGGGGTTGTCGATGTACGGGGCCCCCGCGTCCGGATCGAGACCATGATCTCGGTCGAGACCGAGCCCATCGACGTCAGCGGCCTACGGCACGACCGGCGCTTTCAGGTTCGCCTGCAGCTCCCTCGCGGCGTCGAGGTCCTCGGGCCTTCCCAGGTCGAGGCTCGGGTAGACCTCGAGCCCCAGGTCGAGGCTCGGGTCTTCTCCGAGGTGCCCGTCTACGTCCGAGGCGCCACGGGCTGGGAGGTCGAGCCCGGGGTCGTTCGGGTTCACGCTGAGGGGCCTGCGGCCTCTCTCCGACAGATCCGAGACCGCGACGTCGTCTCGCAGGTCTTTCTTCCCGACGTGGCCTCTCGGGGGAGCTATGTCGTGAGCTTCGACGAGTCCGAGGGCGTGCGCGCCGAGGTCGTCCTGAGGGGTGAAGGGGTGAGGGTAGTCAAGGTAGAACCTTCTGAGGTCAGAGTGGTGCGTCCATGATTCAGTTCGGTACAGATGGGATCCGCGGAGAGGCCGGGCGCCCTCCGCTAACCGCCGAGGTCGCGCTCCAGATCGGACGCGCCGCGGTCAAGCTGGCTCGAGAAGGCGGAGGAGAGCGGGTGATGATCGCGCGCGACACGCGCCCTAGTGGCCTCATGTTGGCCTACGGGGTGGCGGCAGGCGTCGCGGCGGAAGGCGGCGAGGCCGTGCTCATCGACGTCCTACCGACCTCCGCGCTGATGGCGAACCTGGCGGCCGGGGCTGCCGAGGTCGGGGTCATGGTCACAGCCAGCCACAATCCTGCCCCCGATAACGGGTTCAAGTTGATGTATCGGGGGGGGCGGAAGCTGTCCGAAGGGGCGGCCGAGCGCTTCGAGCGCTGGCTGACCGAGTCGCCCGGTCCGTCGGTTCCAGGGCAGATCCGAAGCGACGCCCTCGGAGCCCGCCAGGCTTACCAGCGCGCCCTTGACGAGGTCGCTCCGCCCTCGGCCACGCTTCAGGGGGTACGGATTGGGGTCGACCTCTCCTTCGGTGCTGCGCAGGGCACCGCGCGGTGGCTCAAGGAGCGCTACCCCGGCGTGGAGTGGGTGCTGCGTGGGCGAGGGGAGGGCGTGATCAACGAGGGGGTCGGCAGCGAGCATCCCGCCGGGCTGGCCGAGGTCGTGCGCGCCGAGGGCTGCGACTTCGGCTTCGCCGTCGATGGCGACGCGGATCGCTGCGTCCTCATCGACGACCTCGGAGCGGTTGTGCCTGGCGATGTGCTGACGTGGTGGTTGGCGAGTCGCCTGCAGGTTCGGTCGCTGGCTACGACCGTGATGAGCACCAACGCCCTCGAGGCTGCGCTTACCGAGGTTCGGATCGAGCGCACCCCGGTGGGGGACCGACACTTGATGCACGCGATGCGCCAGCAGGGGATCCCGCTAGGCTGCGAAGAGAGCGGTCATGTGATCTTCCTCGATGGCTTGCCCGGTGGCGACGGGATCCTCACGGGACTCAAGGCCCTCTCCCTCGCGGAGCCCGACGTCCCCCTCTCCTCGCAGCTCCGTGCCTTCACCCCTTTTCCACGAAAGATCGGCGTGGTGCGGACCAGGGTGCGCCCCCCGCTCGAGACGCTCGACGCGCTTCAGCGGAGCATCGAGCGAGCCCCGCGGCGTCTGGGGCCAGGCGGTAGGGTCTTGGTGCGCTACTCTGGGACCGAGCCGGTCCTACGCTTGCTGGTCGAGGGGCCCGATGCTTCGGCCGTCCAACAGATCTTCGACGAACTCACTGAGCAGGCAAGGGAGTCCCTCCAATGAAGCCCGTGACCTCTGCAGCGCAAGCTCGTGCCCTGGACCTCGCCTTCGTAGAGCGGACAGGGCTGCCCTCGCTCGTGCTCATGGAGTCCGCGAGTCGCGCGCTGGCCGAGCATGTTCGCACCCACTACCCGACCCAGGCTCGACGCGGGATCGTGGTGGTGTGTGGAGCCGGCAACAACGGCGGCGACGGGTACGGGGCCGCACGGTGGCTGGCGAGCTGGGGCTATCCCGTTCGGATCTGGTCCCTCGCGGGACAGTCTTCCGGCGACGCCGCGGCGATGCGCAAAGCCTGCGTGCAGCTTGGTCTGCCGCGGTCTTCGGGGATCGAACAAGCGGGTGTGGTGATCGACGCGATCTTCGGCACGGGCCTCGACCGCCCGATCACGGGTATCTTTGCCGAGGTCGTCCAGACGATCAACGACGCGGGCTCCGTGGTGGTCTCAGCGGATCTGCCCAGCGGGCTGTGCGCACAGACCGGCACGATCCTGGGGGTCGCCGTCCGGGCTAGCTCGACGGTGAGCTTCGGGACGCTGAAGCCCGGCGTGCTCGCCGAGCCAGGCTCGGACCTCTGCGGAGCGGTCGAGGTCGCAGACCTCGGCTTCGGTGAGGTCGCAGATCGGGTCGCCGGAGTGGTCGAGCCCACCGATCTGATGGGCCGATGGCCCTCCAGGAGCGAGGGCGATCACAAGAACCGAAGCGGGCATCTCTTGGTCGTGGCGGGCTCGACCCACCTCTCGGGTGCTGCCTCGCTGACCTGCGCTGCGGCGCTGGCGGCTGGGGCTGGGCTCGTCACGCTGGCGACCTCGGCCGGCGCGGTGCGTACCCTGCGCGGCCTGCCTGCCGAGGTCATGCTCTTGGTGGTCGGCGAGGGCGACGTCGTCGAGCCGCTTCCCAAGGCGGCCCTCTCGCGCCGCACCGCGCTGGCCGCGGGGCCTGGGCTGGGTAACGGGGTCGCGGATCTCTCGGGCGGCCTCGGCCGCTGGCTTCAGCGTCTTTGGATCGAGAGCCCGATGCCCATGGTCTTCGACGCCGACGCGCTCCCCCTGTCGCGCAGCGAGATCGGAGGTCCTCGCGTGGTGACCCCCCACCCGGGGGAGGCGGGTCGACTGCTGGGATGCGCGGCCTCCGAGGTCCAGGCGGACCGCTTCGGAGCCGCGCGTCGGCTGGGCGAACACTACACGGCTGTCCTCAAGGGGCGACACACCCTCATCGCGACCCCAGACCGCCCCCTGATCGTCAACCCGACCGGCAACGCCGTGCTCGCCTCTGGGGGCACGGGCGATGTCTTGACCGGGGTGATCGGGGCCCTGCTCGCGCGCGGGGTGAGCGCTCCAGACGCCGCCATGCTCGGGGTCTGGGTGCATGGTCGTGCCGCCGACCTCCTCGCGCAGAAGCGGGCCCATGGCTGGCGGGCGACCGATGTCATCCGAGCTCTCCCCGACGCGATCTCGGAGCTCTCCGCATGAGGGAGCGGCTGGTGTGCGCGACGGAGGCGCAGACCCTCGCGCTGGGGGTGGCGCTGGGAAGTGACGCCTTCGCGGGTATGGTGGTCTGCCTGAACGGGCCGCTCGGTGCGGGCAAGACCGTCCTCACTCGCGGTCTGGCGCGCGGCCTGGGCCTTTCGGGTACGATCTCCTCGCCGACCTACCAGCTCGTCGCGATCTACGAAGGAGGCCGCCTGCCGCTGTGGCACGCCGATCTCTACCGGCTCCCCGAGGGCGCGGATCTCCAAGATCTGGCGCTGGACCACGCGATGGAGGGGGTGCTCGTGGTCGAGTGGGCCGAGCGTTCCCCCGAGGAGCTGCCCTCGGAGCACCTCTGGGTCGACCTCGAGATCCTCAGCCACGGCCGCGCCCTGACCTTCCAGGCGCGTGGGCGGCACTACCACGCCACCGTGGAGCGTCTCGGTGACCTCCGACGATGAAAGGCTGAGCTTCCGTCGGTCGCGCTCCGATCCGCGCCGAATGGCCCCGGTCTTCGTGCTGGTCGGCCTGATCCTGGTGGTTCTGATCGGTCGAGTGGTGTGGCCCACCTCGACGCCCCAGGGGGTCCTGATCGAGGTCGTAGGTGAGGTCCCGGCGCCCGGCTGGCACCGGATCGACCCTCCGACGCTCAAGCAGGCTCTCCGGGCGGCGGGCTCGTCTCACCAAGGTAGCGCCGCCACCCTGCACGAGGGAGATCGCGTGGTGGTGGAGCCCGACGGGGTACGGCTCCACCCCAGTGGCGATCCGCTGCTGGTCGCGATCCCGGTAGATCTGAACCTGGCCGATGCCGAGACCCTTCGTGCGGTCCCTGGGCTCGGGGACGAGTCCGCGAGGGCGATCCTAGAAGATCGGCTCCGGCGAGGCCCCTTCTATGCGGTCGATGACCTCACCAGGGTGTCGGGCATCGGGGCGGAGACGGTGGCGTCGATCCGGGCGATGGTGACCGTCGGTGAGATTGGACCTAGACCAAAGCCTGGGCGTCTCGACCTCAACCGGGCCTCGGCCAGCCAGCTCGAGCGCCTACCGGGGATCGGTCCGGTGACCGCCGCGCGGATCGTGGTGGATCGCGACGAGAACGGCCCCTACGACCAAGTGGAAGACGTTATGAGGGTTCGCGGCGTTGGAAGAAAGATCCTCGCGAAGATCAGGCCTCATGTTCTGGTCTCGTCGTCCCCGAGCGGTCAACCTTTGTCCGCAAGCCCTCCAGAGGGCGTGGACGCCGCCCGAGCCCCCAGGTAAGAGGCGAGGGATGGCCTTGCTCGACGCTAGCTTTCTCGCCAAGCTGGACCGCCTGCTGCTCTCAAGCCGGCGGCGTCGCGCAGGCGTGCGGGTGGGGGAGCGCCGCAGCGCGCGGCGCGGGATCTCGCAAGAGTTCGCGGATCACAGGCCCTACGTGCCCGGCGATGACCTGCGCTTCCTCGACTGGCACCTGGTGGCACGCCTCGACACGTTGTGGGTCAAGCTCTTCGAAGAAGAGTCGGATCGGACCGTTCAGATCCTCATCGACTGCTCCGCGTCCATGGCGGGCGAGAAGCTCTCGTATGCCCGCTCGGTCGCTGCAGCCCTGAGCTGGGTCGCGCTGGGTGGCAGTGATCGGGTGGCGGTCGCGGGCCTCAACGATGGCCTCGCGAGCTACGCGCCACCGCGGCGTGGTCGTCGCAACGCTCACGGGGTCTTTCAGTCCCTCGAGGCCATCCACCCTGGCGGTGGGAGCGATCCCGACCGCGCGCTCGCCGCCATGCCCAGGCACCGTGGGGGCGCGATCACTCTGCTGTTCACCGACTTTCTCTACCCCGATGGCGAGCATGAGCGCCCGCTACGTCGCCTGTGTGCCGACAGCGCCGAGCTCCACGTCTTTCATATCCTCGCCCCCGCCGAAGCCCGTCCTCCGCTCCAAGGTGATCTGGAGCTCATCGACGCCGAGACAGGAGAGTCCGTCCCCCTCACCGTCACCCCGCAGCTCCTCCAGCGCTACATGGACCGGCTCATGACCTGGTCCGACGACATCGCCCAGTCCTGCAGCCGGCTGGGGGCGACCTATAGCCGCTTGCTCACCGATGCCCCGGTCGAGGACCTGATCCTCTTCGATCTAAGGCGACGCGGGGTGATCCAGTGAGCTTCCTCGCTCCCCTCGGCCTGCTCGCCGGCTTGCTCGCGGTGCCGTTGATCGCGTTGTATATTCTAAAGATTCGTCGAAAGAAGGTGGTTGTGCCTTCGATCCTTCTCTGGCAGGAGCTCGCCCAGAGAGATCGCCTCGCGACACCCTTCGAGCGCTTTCGTCGCAACCTGCTGCTCTGGATCCAGCTCCTGCTGCTCGCCTTGATCGTGCTGGCCCTGGCGCGCCCGGTGCTGCCGCTCGGCCCGGGCACGGGTGAGGCGGCGGTGATTCTCGTGGATGTGACCGCCTCGATGGCGGCGACCGATGTGCGGCCCAACCGGCTGGGTCAGGCGGTCTCGCAAGCCGAGCGTATGCTCGACTCGATGTCCTCTGGCACCGAGGCCGCGCTGGTGGTCGCCGGTCCGCGCACCGAGGTCATCGTCCCCTACACCCAAGAGCTCGGGCGGATCCGGCGCGCCCTTCGGTCCCTTTCGGCCGTCGAGGCCGAAGGCTCGCTGCGCGAGGGGCTGCAGCTTGGCGTCTCGCTGGCCCGTGCGCGCGACAACGCGGTCGTTCATGTCTTCTCCGACGGCGGCGGCGCCAGCTTGTCGGACCTCACCTTTGGCTCCACGCCGGTCCGCTACCACCGGATCGGCCAGGCTACGGGGAACGCGGGCATCGTCGCCCTCGATCTTCGCTCCTCTCCCTCTCAAGCGGCGGGGCGGCAGCTCTTCGTGACCGCCCAGCGCTTCGGTGGACCTGTCGAAGCCACGGTGAGCGTCTTTCTCGACGAAGAGCTGCTCGGACTGCGCAACGCGACCTTGGCCGACGACCCGGTCTCGCTGGTTTTCGATCTGCCGAGCGGCGCCTCCGGGGTGGTTCGCGCCGAGCTGAGCGCCGACGATGATCACCTCCCTATCGACAACGTCGCCTGGGCTTTGGTCGAGCCTGAGCGACGGCGGCGGGTGCTGGCGGTGGGCACCGATCCCTTCACCACCCACGCTCTGTCGGTCGATCGGCGGGTCGCGCTCACCGTCCGCGAGCCAGGCGAGGTCACCGACGCGCTCCTTCGGATGTCCGACGCGGTCTTTCTGGGCACGCCCATCGACCTCGATCTCGATGGCGTCAACGTCGCCTTCCTCGGTCCACAGACCGGCGGCCCCGTTCACTTCGCCGATCCTCTCCCGCGTCCCGAGGTCATCTCGTGGCGTCGGACCCACCCCGTCCTTCGTCTGCTCTCCCTCGAGATGGTCCAGATCTCCGAGCTCCACCCCACCCTCGACGCCATGGGGCTCGAGCCGCTGGTCAGCACGTCGGCGGGCCCCCTGCTGCTGGGGGGGGAACGCACGGGCGCACGAATCCTCCAGCTCTCGGTGCGGCCGGTCCGCAGCGATCTTCCGCTCCGGGTCGCGTGGCCGGTCCTGCTCTTCAACGCGGTAGGCTGGCTCACCGAGAACGCCGCAGGGGCGGCCCACGGCCATGTCATCACCACGGGCAAGCCCTGGTCCATACGTACCGATGTGGAGCCATCTGCCCTCGAAGTTCTCGGCCCCGATGGCGAGCCGCGTCCCTTCCACCTGAGCGAGCGGCTGCTTCGGGTGCAAGATACCCTCGATCAGGGGATCTACCGCGTTCGGCTGGGGGGCCGCCGCCTCGCCTTCGCCGCCAACCTGCTCTCTCCCGTCGAGTCCGACATCGCCCCCCGACGGTCGCTGGAGCTAGGCGCGTCCGCTACCCCCGAAGGTGAGCGACAAGCCTCTATCTCGGGCGGTCAAGAGGTCTGGCGTTGGCTCCTCATGGGTGCGCTGCTGATCCTGGTGGCGGAGTGGGTCGTCTGGGCTCAGCGAGGTAGGCTTTGATGGGACTCACGCTGGATCAGCCTCTCTGGCTGCTGGGGCTGCTGCTGTTGATCCCCATGGGGCTGCTCTTGCTTCGGGCGCGGATCAGCCCTGTGCGCCGGCTGGCGGCCTTCAGCCTTCGCGGACTGCTGCTCGCGGCCATGCTGCTCGCGCTCGCAGGACTGAACTGGGAGCGCACCGTCCAAGCGCTGGGCGTGATCTTTGTCCTCGACGCCTCGGACTCTGTCGGAACGGATGGGCGGGAGCGCGGCCTGTCCTTCATCGCCGAGGCCCTGCGTCATCAAGGCCCCGACGATCAGGCGGGGGTGGTGGTCTTCGGCGCGACCGCCATGGTCGAGGCCAGCCCTCAGCTCGATCTTCGGGTGCCGCGCATCGAGTCTCGCCCTTCGCCTCACCAGACCGACATCGCGGCGGGGATCCGCCTGGGCAACGCGATCCTGCCAGCGGATCGCTCCCGTCGGATGGTGGTGATCTCCGATGGCGAGCAGACTCGCGGCGATGCCCTCGCCCAGGCCATGCTCACGGCAGGCGACGATCTGGAGCTGGGTGTCGTCACCCTGGAGCGTGAGCGGGGCCCCGAGGTCCTGGTCGAGGAGGTCCTCGCACCCTCCAGAGTCGATGAGCGGGCTCCCTACGATCTGCGCGTGGTGAGCCGAGCCAATCACCCGACCCCAGCGACCCTGCGTCTCTACCGCAACGAGGAGCTCGTCGAAGAGCACACGATCCAGGTCCCCGGCGATCGGGCCTCGATCACTCGGCTGCCTCAGCTGGGCGGCTTCCCTGGGCTCCACCGCTACCGCGCGGTCGTCGAGCCCCTCGACCCCTCCCACGACACCGTCCCTCAGAACAACGAGGCTTTCGCGACGGTTCAGGTACGGGGTCAGCCGCGCGTCCTGATCGTCGATCGCGAGCCCAAGGCCGCTCAGCAGCTCGCGACCGCCATGCGCGGCCGACACCTAGGGGTCGACGTCATCGCCCCCTCCCAGCTCCCACCCTCCCTCACGGGAATGCGCGAGTGGTCCGCGATCATCCTCTCGAATGTGCCCGCGTATGACCTGAGCGATCCCCAGCTCGAAGCCCTCGAAGCTTATGTGCGCGACCTGGGGCGGGGCCTCGCGATGCTCGGGGGCGATCGCAGCTTCGGCGTCGGGGGCTACTTCGGTACGCCCGTCGAGCGAGCACTGCCTGTCGACATGGACATCCAGGACAAGACCATGATCCCCACGCTGGGCATGGTGCTCGCGATCGACAAGTCCTGCTCGATGGGTGGTGGGGCCGGCAGCAAGCTCGGCATGGCCATCGAGGCCTCGGTGCTCACCATCGACCTGCTCAACCCTCGCGACCAGTTCGGACTGGTCGCCTTCGATCATGCGTCGAGCTGGCTCGTTCCCCTCGATACGGTCGGCGACGGCCAAGAGCAGCGCCGCTTGGTGCAGACGCTTCGGACCGGCGGGGGAACCGACATCTACCCCGCCTTGCAGATGGCGATCAACGCCCTCGATGACTCGAATGTCGCGCTGAAGCACGTCGTGCTGCTCTCCGACGGCATCACCTCATCCGCCGGCTTCAAAGAGCTTCTCGAGGGGGGGGTTCAGCGCAACATCACCACGACCTCGCTCGCCTTTGGCTCGGACGCCGATCGCGCCACCATGCAAGACCTCGCCACCTGGGGTGGGGGTGACTACTACCTGGTGACCGATCCGCAGGCGATCCCCGCGATCTTCACCCGCGAGACCCTCCTCGCTTCCGGGGGATTCCTCCAGGAAGAGCCCTTTCAACCGAAGATGGTGGCCCGCTCCGACGTGCTCGTAGGCCTCGAACAACAGGACTTTCCCACCCTCTTTGGCTACGTCCGGACCCAGCCCAAGCGTCGGGTGGTGATGCCTCTGGTCGTCCCTCCGTCGTCCGACGATGCCTCGCCCTCCCCCTTGCTGGTCCATGGGCGCTACGGCTTGGGTCGCTCCCTCGCTTTTACGTCCGACGCGACGACTCGCTGGTCAAGGAGCTGGGTCGGCACCCCGAGCTACACGCGCTTGTGGAGTCAGGTCGGGCGATGGTTGTCCGCCGATGCCGAGGGCGAGTCGCTCACCGCGGCGGCCGAGATCCGTGAGGGTGAGATCACGGTCACGGTCGACGCCTTCGATGAGGCGGGCCAGTTCCTTAACTTCCTCGAGGGTGAGGCTCGGGTCATCGCCCCCGACATGTCCCGCGCCGTGCTGGAGCTCAGCCAGGTGGGGCCCGGTCGCTATCGTGCGAGCGCTGTCGCGGACCAAGACGGGGGCTGGCTGGTCAGCGTCGAGCTTCGTCAGGGCGAGCGTCGTGTCGGCTACACGGTCACCGAGGCGGTCCAGCCTTGGTCACCCGAGTACCGGATCGGACAGTCCGGCCAGACCCTCATGGCGGATCTTGCGCAGATCGGCGGTGCGGGCGAGATAACGGACCCGGCCTCCGTCTTCTCTCCGAGCCACGAGCCCAGGCGGGTGCCGGTACCCCTCTGGCCCTTCCTCGTCGCCCTCGCGGCGGTCTTGCTCCTCGCCGATGTAGCGAGCCGCCGGCTGGCCTTCCGGTGGGCTCGCGAAGGTCAGGGTCAGATGCTCGTCTCAGACGCGGCCGTGCCGCTTCATCGCACCGGGGTCCGCACCGCCACCGCGCGGGTCGAGCCCGCCCCAACCCGTGCTCAGCCCGTGTCTGCGCCCGAGGTCGTCACCCCACCCAAGCCCAAGCCCAAGCCCCCGGCGGGCTCCTACGCCAGCCGGCTCCTCGCGGCCCGCCAGCGCGCGGGCCTGCGCGACGACAAGCAGGACGATCCATGATCTCCCAAGCGCGAAATACTGCTGTGGTTTGGCGCGAGACGACGCGGTCGGCGCGCCGCTGGCAGACCTACGCCGCGCGATCGGGCTTCTCGGCCCTCTTGCTCGGCGTGCTGGTCTTCGGGATCTGGTCCATGACCTTCGTGGCCTCCCAAGACCTGCTCGACAACGACAACGCGCCCCTGATGGGAAGGGCGCTCTTCATTACCTTCACCGTCATCCAGATGCTCATCGGCCTCCTAATGGCGCCGGTCGTCACCGCGAAAGCCGTCATCGAGGAGCGGATCGAAGGCACCTTGGATCTTATGGTTCTGACGCCGCTGTCCGGACGGCAGCTCCTCACGGGCAAGGTGGCGGCTCGGCTGCTTTGGCTGGGCACCATCGTGCTCGGCTCGCTGCCCTTGCTCGCGCTCGCAGTCACCCTCGGAGGCGTCGCGGTCACCGAGGTCGTCCTGGCCACCCTTGGCAACGCGGTCAGCCTGGTGGTCATGGGTGCGCTCGGCGCCTTCTTCGGGCTATTTACCCGCAGCCCCATGCTCGCGCTGCTCGCGTCGGCAGGGTGGGCTTTCCTGGCTTTTCTTCTTCTTCCTGCCGGATTCGCCCTGCTCGTCGGCGACACCTCCGCCATGGCCCACATCTCTCCGTTCTTCGCCTCGGCGGGCACCTGGTCGGGACTGCTCCTCTCGGTGACCTGGATCCCCACGGTCGTGCTGATCTGGGTCCTCGCGGGTCGCCTCTTCGAGCTCTCGGCTGCTCGAGCGTCGCTCCACCGCTACTTTGAAGGGAAGGTGTGGTTCGCGGGGCCGGCGGCGGTCGCGGGAGCCCTCTTCGTGGTCTCCTGCTTTGCTCTCTTGCCTTTTGGGGTCGCCGTGTCCTGGATCAGTGTGGTCTCGACCGGGCTGCGCTGGAGTCTGGTGTGGTGGCTCGGTTGGGCTGTCTGCTTCGGTTGGACCCAGCTCTTGGTGCTCTTGTGCACCTGGGCCTACCTGCGGCTGGGCATGGACCTGGTCGACGCCGTCGAAGGCATGCTGACGGGCCTGGGCCGGAGCAGGGGAGCCTGGCGTAAGCAACGAGGCACAAAGATCTGGAGCAACCCCGTCGCCTGGCGCGAGAGCCAGATCAGCGGGTGGGGTCGGGGCGCTCTGCCCCTGCTCGTGATCTGGACCGTCGTCGCGTTCACCATCCTTCAGACCGGCCTGTGGATCATTCCGGGCGGTGTGCTCGGGATCGGGCTGGTCAATACCGTCCTGGCGCTCTTGCTGACCCTCTGGTCTTCGGTCGGATCCATCGAACAGGAGCGAAAGGGGCGCAGCCTCGACATGCTGAGGGTCTCGACCCTCAGCGATAGGCGGATCATCGTAGGCAAGCTCATGGGGATCGGCGCACCGACCCTGCCCTTGATCGCGATCTCCTGCCTGCTGCTGATCATCGGCCTTCCCCACGCGGGGCTCTTGTCGATCGCCGATCGACCCACGTTGATCCTCGAGCTCGTCGCGCGAGGGGTGTTGTCGTCGATCTGGCTCGTTGTGTTTTGGGGGGTCGTCGCCTTGGGGGGCATGGCGCTGGCGCTGCGGTTGCGCAACCCGTCCACCGCCTACATGGTGTGGGGGGGCACCCTCTTCGCCTACCTCATGATTCCGACCTTTCTCGCCTGGACGCTGAGCGCCTTGTCGTTCTGGCTGACCCTCCCGTTTCGGATCCTGGTCCCCCCTCTGGTCTCGGGGAGTCCGATGGTAGAGCACCTCGTCGGAACCGCGCTCTTGCTCAGCCTCGCGATCGGGCTCTACCTTCACCTTGTCCGCAACCTGCGCGCGTCCAAGGAGCATCCATGAAGTCTCTGCTGCTGGCACTCTTCATGGCGCTGCTCGTGGGCGTCGGCTGGGCTCAAGACGCCGAGCCCGAGCCCGAACAGCCTCCTGCTGTCAGCGGAGGGCCCAGCTCCGTCTTCGGCACGCTGACCGATCCCCTTGTGCGCATGTCCGTGCGACCCCTGGCGGGGGGGCACTTTCGACCCGGGGAGTGGACAGGCCTCATCGTGCGGCTCGAGAACCTTGGCGATGATCTTCAAGGCGAGATCGCGACCGAGATCTCGGGCCAGGACTTCCACAGTATCGGGGTTAGACGAACGGTGGAGCTTCCGGCCGGCTCTCGTCGTGAGTTGGTCCTTCCGATCAAGGGCCCGACCCGAGTCGACAGGCTCCGCGTGGACTTTCGCGCGGGTCGACGCAGCACCTACGCCGAGGCTCGCATGCGGCCCATCGGCACCTCGGACCTCCTCATCGGGGTCATCGGCGAGGATCTGGCGGGCGTGAACGGGCTCCACGAGGTCGATCGGATGGCCTCTCGTCTGCCTCCCGGTCGTGGAAACATCTACGATGCAAGTCGCGATCGCGGTGTTCGAAGTGGGCTCCTTCCCGTCTCGTCGCTGCCCGAGCACCCCCAGCTCTTCGAGCCTTTCAACTGGTTGGTCTGGCTCGATGCCGACCCTTCCTCGCTCACCCCCGCCCAGGCCGAGGCCTTGCACAGCTACATCGCCTCGGGGGGCCACCTTGTGCTCACCGTGACGGAGCGCTGGCGTCAGGTGGGTCAAGGGCCGCTTCAAGATCTGCTCCCCGTCGATCTCACCGGCGTGCGGTCTAGCGAGGCCTCAAGCGAGCTGGCTGACGCGTTGCGGTTCGCGTCTCCCATCGACTCTCCTCAGCCCCAAGCGATCGCTCGGCTCCGGTCTCAGCCCGGGCGCGAGGCGGAGTCTCTGCTCGAGGTGAGCGGCGATCCGGTCTGGGCGGCGGGCACCTATGGGCGTGGCACTGTCCACGTGCTCACCGTCGATCCTCGGCCCATGATCCGCGTCAGCGACACGGTCGCGGAGTCCTTCTGGCGCCAGATCCTCTACCTCCCAGCGCCCGGCTCAGGGACCCTGGCTCATCCTCTGGACCGCGAAAGCGCACTTCTGGTCCCCTTGGTCGGCAGCCTAGGCGACGAGTCCACCGAGTTCGGGGAGCAGCTCTCACCCGACGACACCGAGGTCATGAACGAGGTGCTGCGTAACATCCCGGGGGTCCAGCCGATCCCCCTGTCGTGGCTTGTGGCCTTCGCTGCGGTCTACCTGCTGCTCATCGGGCCGGTCGACTTCCTGGTCCTGCGATGGCTCCGGCGCGAGGTCCTCACCTGGATCACCTTCCCGGTCACCATCCTGGTTTTTAGCGCGTTGGCCCTGGCGGGCACCACCTACGTCAAGGGGACCCAGACCGTGCTCACCCGCTACGAGCTGGTCGAGATCATCCCGGGCACGCCCTACTGGCACGGCTCCTCGATGTATGGTTTTTGGGCCACGCAGCGGGTGCGGCTGAGCCTCGAGAGCGGCGTGGACTCGGGGCTGGCGGAGCCCCTCGAGGGTCATGGGCTCAGCGCTCAGCTCGATCTCGTCTACAGCGCCTCGTCGAGCGCGGCCCAACTCACCGCCCAGACCTGGGCGCTGGCCTTCGCCCGAACCTCCTTCGCCGCCAAGCGACCTGGCGACCTGAGCGTCTCGCGCGACGCCGACGGGTCCTATGTGGTGCGCAACACGCTCCCTTACGATCTGGAGCGGGTCATGTTCTGCGGTTCTGGCATGAGCACTCTCGACATCGGCGGGCTCAAGTCGGGTGCCGAGATTCGGTTTCGACCCGAGCGTGCCACCGAGCGGACATTCGATCCCAAGTCCGAGACTGCGTCCTGGGTGCTGAGCATGGGCTGCCACCATCGGCCGGCCCGGTGGCGTCCTCTGACCCACCTCGTCGTCGGTTCGGTGGTGGCTGAGCTCCCCGCGCCGGCCGAGCCCAGTGTGCTTCACGGCATGGACCCGCAGAGGCGATCCTTCTCGGTCCTGCGTCGTCCCGTCTACGACCACGAACTCTCTGCCCCAGGGGCTACGCCATGATCCGAACCCAGGGCCTGACCAAGCGCTTCGGCGAGCACCACGCGCTCAAGGGCATCGATCTACACGTCGAGGAGGGCGACCTCTTCGGCTTCATCGGGCCCAACGGCGCTGGCAAGACCACCACGATCCGCATCCTCACCACCCTGCTCGAGCCGACCTCGGGCGATGCGACGATCGGGGGCTTCTCGGTCTGGAAGTCCAAGCTCGAGATCCGCTCTATGCTCGGGTACATGCCCGATGACTTCGGGGTTTACCGCGACATGACCGTCTCGGAGTACCTCCACTTCTTCGCGGCCGCCTATGGGATCCCCCCCAAGGAACGGATCGGGCTGGTCGGTGGCTTGCTAGAGCTGGTGGACCTCACCGTCAAGGAACACGCCTTGGTCGACACGCTCTCCCGAGGCATGCAGCAGCGCCTCGGGCTGGCTCGGACCCTCGTGCACGACCCCAAAGTTCTCGTGCTCGACGAGCCGGCGAGCGGGCTCGACCCTCGAGCGCGCATCGAGATCCGCGAGATCCTCAAGGAGCTGCGCTCCATGGGCAAGACGATCCTGCTGTCCAGCCACATCCTCTCGGAGCTCGCCGAGGTCTGCAACCGGGTCGCCGTGCTGGAGCAGGGTCAGCTCGTCGCCCAGGGCCAGCTCGCCGATATCCTCGATCAAGCGCGCGATGGGACCCAGATCGATCTTCGCACCACCGATGACGCCCGCGCCTGCGTGGTGCTCCGAGAGTTGCCGATGGTCGAGCGCGCTGAGATCGACGAGCCCGCTCGAAAGATCCGGGTCCAGCTTGCGCGGCCCATGGATCTCGCCGAGATGGCGGCCCACTTGCACGCTCGCGATCTACACCTGCGGATGCTCGCCGAGCGAGAGCCTACCTTGGAACAGGTCTTCATGAAGCTGACCCAAGGCCTCGTCCAGTGAAGTTCGGGCGCCCCGCGCCCGTCGTCATGCGTGATCTCCGGCGAAAGGGGCGCACGCGTGCCCTGCGATGGATCCGGGCCGCGGTGGTGCTGGGCATGCTCCTCGTGCTCATCGGGGTGCTCGGGTTCTTCTCCTCCTCCACGTCGGAGCCGCGGCTCGACCGCCTCGGGAGGGCGGTCTGGGGGAGCTCGGCCACCCTCTGCCTCCTGATGGCTACGCTGCTCGTTCCGCTGGAGGTCGGCTACGCCGTCGTCTCGGAGCGCGAGGAAGGGACCCTGGATTTGCTGACTATGGTGGGCCTGCCTCCGGGGCGGGTCCTCTTCGGGGTCTTGTTCACCCGCGTCCTGCACCTGCTGCTGCTCTTGCTGAGCCTCGTTCCGCTCTTCTACATCGGCCTCAGCCTTGGTGGCGTCTCTCCTCTTCAGATCCTTGCCTTCGTCTTTCTCTTGCTGAGCTACGCCTTCGCCCTCTTCGGGGTGGCTAGCCTGGTGGCGACCGCGACCCGAGGCATGGTGCTGCCGATGTTGCTCACCGGGGCGTGGGCCCTGATCTTTCTCGTCTTCGTGCCCGTGCGTTTCCTCTCGCTGCATGCGTCGACGTCCTTCGCCGTGAACCGAGCCGGATGGGAGGAGGTCGTCTTTCCTTTTATCGCCATCTATGAACAGCCGACGTCGTGGGAGGCGGTGGGGGTCGGGGCGGGGCTGTGGATCTACGCGGGCGCGGTGGCGCTCTGGGCGGCACGGTGGCGCTTCATCCGGGTCGTCGCACAGGGTTGGTCCTGGAGAGCCAAGGCCTGGCCTGGCCTCCGCGCGGGGTGGCTTCTTTCGGTTGCTATCATAGGGTTTTCCTGGGCCATCGCGGAGCTTGGCGAGGAGGCGGTCTCGTCATGGATGGAGGGGCAGGGGCTCTTCAGCGTGCACCTGACGCCGTGGGTTCTGGCGCTCTATCTGGTCGTCTGGCCTCTCTTTCACGGCATGTTCTTGCGAACCGTCGCGTGGCTCCTACCCCGGCTCGACCGCTCGGTCGAGCGACGCCTCCCCCTGGGTCCTGTGTGGATCCGCTTGGTTGGTCCTTTGTTGTGGCGGGAGCTCTTCACCTCGGCCCAAGGGGGGCTGTCCCGCGTCATCTGGGCGTTGACTCTCGGTTGGGCGCTGGTCACCGTGCTCTTTGGGATCCTCTACTGGCCTTCGGTCGAGGGGGTCTATCTCATGGCGATGGTTGGAACGGTGGGGAGCTGGGTGCTCTCGAGCGTGTTGATCTCTTCCTCGATCGTCGATGAACGGCTCCGGAGAGGCTTGCCGCTGCTGACCCTGACGCGTGTGACGGGCCTGCGAGTGGTGGCGGCCAAGACCTTGGGTGCCTGGGTGAGGGTGGGACCGCTCTTTCTGCTGTCGGGCCTCACGATCGCCCTATCGCCCTACCTTCAGCCAACGGAGCGGGCCATGGGTTCTATGTCGCGGATCTTCGGGCTCACGATCGGGCACCAGCTTGCGATCACCTTGGCGTGGGGGTTTAGTCTGTTGGCTCTTACGAGCGCTGTCTCGGTTGGGGTCGCCTTCTTCTTCTCGCGGGGAGGGGCCGCCCGGATCCTTCCGCCTCTCTTCGCGATCGTTGTCTTGCCGACCACGGTCTTCCTCGCGATGCTCCTCGAGAGCGTCTCCCCCGCCCGCGACGAGCTGCTCCTGCTCTTGCTGCCCATCATGCCCTTCGTCGGGACAGCCCTCTTCGTGCGAGAGGCGGGTCTCATCGCCTGGGCGAGCCTGGCCATCCTCGGCTTTGTCATCGCGGTCTGGATCGTCAGGCGATCGATGGGCGAGGTCGGATCGGGGCGCGCGGAGGCGCCGAACGATCCGCCGGGGGTGTGATCGAAGGAGCCGGTCCGCGGCGGGGCTGGGACGAGGGCGCCCGACCGGCTGCCCCGCCTCGACGTGGAGGCGGGGCAGCGGGGGGTCAGCGACGGCGCCATTGCCCGGTGACCCAGGTGCGGCCGCTGTAGTAGCCGCCCACCCAGACGTAACCGCGGCGGTGCTCTGGCCTCCAGTAGCCGTCAACCCAGACGGTTCCTTGCCAGTAGCCGGGCACCCAGACATGACCGCGGCGGGAGTGGGCCGGCACCCAGCCGCCCGGGACGAAGGCGCCGTGGCTCGCGTAGTACCCGTCGACCCAGACGAAGCCGCTGCGCATGGTGTTGGGGCGGTAGTGGCGGCTCCAGGGGTCGATGTAGCGGACCGAGGGCCGAGCCGCGCCAGGGCGGACGGCGCTCGAGCGCGGCGCGGGGCGGGCATGGCTGGCCCGTGGAGCGGGGCGGGCTTGGTTCGCGCGGGCGGGGGGCGCGCCGCGTGGGGCGGACCGCGCGCCTTGGTTGGCCCGGGGAGCCGCTCTTGCCGGTGCCGTCGCTCGGGGCGAGCTCGCGTTGGCTCGGGCGGCCGTGGGGCCTGCGCGCTGAGCCGAGGCGGAGTGGGCGCGATGCGCGGCGTCGGCGCCCCGGTCCGCGAAGGCGGGGCCGAAGGTGAGGAGTGCGGCAAGGACGAGGAAGGTACGCATCGAAGGCCTCCTGGTTGAAGTCGCCTGATAGACGCCCAAGCGAGACGATCCATTCGAGCCGAAGCGTTCGCGTGATGGGGGGTGCAGCGACCCGCGCCCTCGCCGGCCTGAAGGTCCGTGGTTAGCTACCCCTCTTCCCTTGGCCCCGAGGTGCACCGTGAGGATCCTGTCTTGCCTTCTGCTGTGGTCGGCCTGCACCACAACCCCCGGGTCTCCCGCGCCGGCTGAGCCCAACGCCCAAGGCACGAACGAGGCCTCGGCCCTACGGATCGACGGAGCCTGGGCCCGCGCCGTCCCCCCGGGCACCCCGAACAGCGCGATCTTCTTCACCGCGCACAACGAAGGATCGAGCCAGATCGCGCTCACCGCCGGGGCCTCTCCGGTCGCCAAGAGCGTTGAGCTGCACACGCACGTCGACGACGAGGGGGTCATGCGTATGCGCAAGGTCGAGCGCTTCGCGGTCGATGGACACGATCATCACCACCTCAAGCCGGGGGGGGATCACATCATGCTGATCGGCCTGTCGCAGCCGCTCGTCGAGGGGGCGTCCGTCCCCCTGTCTTTGTCCCTGGCCGACGGCAGCGAGACCACGCTCGACGTGCCGGTACGCACCCGCCCTCCTGAGGGCGGGCACCACCACGGAAGCGGCGCGGACCCCAGCCACGGCGCGGACCCCAGCCACGAGGGAGGTCACGACCCCAAGGGCGAAGACCACGGCGAGGCTGCCCTTGAGTGAAGGCCCTGGACGCCGGGCCCAGATCTTCGCGGCGGGGGCGCTGATCGCGGTGGCGGTCGTCGGCGGAGCGCTCTGGCTCGTGCCCGATCTGGCGTCCAGGGTCCGCCAGCTAGGTTCCTACGCGAGCTCCGATCCCGAGTGCCTCACCCGGGGCACCCCCTGTGTCGCACGATTTCCCGACGGCGGCACCGTCACCCTCACCATCGAGCCCGAAGGCCTGCCCACCGAGACCCCGCTCACCTTCCGGGTACACGTCGATCCTCCGGAGCTCTCGCCCCGCGCCGTCGAGCTGCAGGGCGTGGACATGAATATGGGTCTGCTACGCTTCCCCCTCGATGCGCAGGGCGTCGCCACGGGCACCATCCCGATCTGTACCACCACCACGATGCGCTGGAAGGCCGACGTGATCCTCGACGACCGCACCGCCGGCTTCGGTTTCACCGTCACCCGCGCTCACAACCCCGTCGTCGAGCCGACCTACCCCCCCTTCACCCTTACCTCCAGCGAGGGCCCGCTCGGCCTCGCCGACTTCGAGGGCCAGGTCGTCGCCGTCTACTTCGGCTACACCACGTGCCCAGACTTCTGCCCGATGACCCTTCAGACCCTCGCCCGCGCTCGAGCCTTGCTCCCCCCCGACCAGCAAGAGCGCGTTGTGGCCCTCATGGTCAGCCTCGACCCCGAGCGCGACTCGCCCGAGCACCTCGCCAGCTACACCTCTTGGTTCGACGAGAGCTTCCGTGGGGTGACTGGAGATCCCGTCGAGATCGCCACCCTCGCCCAGGCCTGGGGTGTGAGCTGGCGCAAGGTCGATCAAGACGACTCCGAGCTGGGCTACACCCTCGATCACGACACCCGCACCTTCCTCGTGGCGCCCGACGGCCACATGGTCGGCTTCATCCGGCATGGGACGGAGCCCGAGTCGATCGCGCGCCAAATGGCGTCACTGCTCTGAGCGCTCAGGACTGCCCTTGTTGCCAGAGCCGTCGCGCGCCAGCCATCGCACGAAAGAGCACGGTACCGGGGGCATAGGCGCCTCGCTCGCTCAGGGTTCCCGGGTCGAGGCCGGTGAGTAGCGCCAGGGCCTGGTGGAGCGAGTCGACGGGCCACACGGCGAAGGCGCCCTCGCGGCAGGCCTGGACGACGTCAGGCCGCAGCACGAGCTCGCTAGCGTTGGTGGCGGGTAGAACGCAGCCCTGGGTGCCGGTGAGGCCGCGGGCGGCGCAGGCGTCGAAGAAGCCCTCGATTTTTTCGTTGACAGCTCCGACGGGGAGGATCTGACCCCGCTGATCGAGGGCGCCCGTGATCGCGATCCCTTGATCGAGCGGCACGCCGGAGAGGGCCGAGATCAACGCGAGGGCCTGGCCGGCGGAGGCGCTGTCGCCGTCGATCCCGCCGTAGCTCTGCTCGAAGGCGACGCTCGCGTCGAAGCTGAGCGGGTGCTGGGTGGGTAAGAGGCTTCGGAGCGCGCCTCGGAGGATGTGGAAGGCCTTGTTGTGGATGGGGCCTGACATCTTTGCTTCGCCCTGAATGTTGACGGTGCCCTGGCTGCCGGGCCCGATGCTGGCGGTGATCCGGGAGGGAAAGCCATAGGTGAGCTGGCCGGCTTGCGTGACGGCGAGGCCGTTGATCTGACCGATCCGATGCCCACTGGTCTCGATCCGCAGGCTGCCTCGCCGGAGCCGCTCGCGGAACTGGCGGCCCGGCAGGCCAGCCCGCTCCTTGGTGCGACGGATGGCCTCGAGCACGTGGTCGGCGTCGATCAGGTCCTGCCCGGCCTGACGCGCGACCCAAAGGGCCTCACGGGCGATGTCGACGATGCGCCCGAAGCGGGACGTCAGGGCGTCGGGGCGGGAGGCGATCCGGGCGCCGTGCTCGGCGATGGCGGCGACGGCGGCGGCGGTCAGAGGGGGGAGTCGCTCGTCTTGGAAGATCCGGGCGAGAACCCCAGCGTACATGGCGACTCCAGCGTCGTCGCGCGGGAGCACATCGTCGAAGTCGACCAGGACCTTGAAGAGGTGAGGGAAGTCGGGATCGGCGCTGTCGAGGGCCTCGTAGACGTCGTACTCGCCCAGGAGCACGACCTTGACGTCGACCGGGATCGGATCGGGCTTGAGCGAAGGGGTGCGTCCGCCGGTGCTCTCGCCGTCGCCGGGGCGCAGCTCGACGCAGCCGCTCCGCAGCGTGCGGGTGAGGGCCTGCCAGGCGCCGGGGGTGGTGGCGAGATCGCGAGCGTCGAGGACGAGGGTGCCGCCGTCGGCGCGGACCAGGGCGCCGCCGTGTACCCCCATGTGGGGCGCGTGGGTGCGCCCGTCGGGGAGGACGACGGGATCGAGGGTGCCCAGCAGGCTGCTGACCGAGGGCGCGTGGTCGAGGATCACCGGGCGTCGCACTCCGTCGCCCTGGGCGACCAGGAGGTTGGCGTCGTATAGCAGGGTGAAGTCTGGCTCTTCGAGGTCGTCGAGGCGGCGGGTGACCACGTCTTCGACCAGGGCGTCGAGGTGGGAAGCGGCTTCGGGGAAGCTCGCCTTGACTCCTGGCACGATCTCTTTCAGGGCCTTTCGAGCCAGCTCCTGCATGGCCTCACGCATGCGCTCCCGATGTCGGGTGCCGACGGCGAGGGCCTGGGCGTTGAACTGCTCGACCTCGTCGTTCAGCTCGTCGGCCGCCGCCTGCAGCCGCTCCAGATCCGCCTCGGTCAGCCGCTCGTCGAGGAGGGCCTGCTTGACCTCTTCGGGTCCCAAGGCCTCGTCGTCCAGCATGGGTACGACGATCGCGCGGGGAGGGGACTCGTCGTCGGTCTGGTGCAGGGCGAGGGCGAGGCCCTGCTCTGCCAGCCGCGCCTCGAGAGGATCGGAGAACTCGCTCAGCTCCTGCTCCGCCCGCTCTTGCAGGGCGGCCTCGATCCTTCGGCCCGCCTCGCCGTGGACCCTGCTGGGGAGCTCCTTTTCGATAAAGCGCACCAAGCGCTGCATCTCTTCGCTGAAGGCCGAGGCGCGACCGCGTGGAAGCGTGATCAGCCGCGGCCGGTCCGGCGCCTGAAAGTTGTGTACGAAGACGCGGTCGGGGGCATCGGGGCCGCGGTCTTCCATGGATCGCAGGAAGTCGCGCACCAGGGTCAGCCGCCCGGTGCCGATCAGCCCTCGCACGAAGACGTTGTGCCCTGGCGCATCGGTCTCGAGGCCGAAGCGCAGCGCCTCGACCGCCATGGGCTGGCCGACCACACCCCGGAGTGGCTCGACGTCGCTCGTGGTGGCGAAGCCGAGGTTCTCGGGGTTGCACGTCCACCGAAGGAGCTCGGCGGGCAGGGGGGAGGGGGCGGTTTCGGACATGGTCGCTCCTGAACTTACAGGGATTGGAACCCGAAGAGGCCGGCCTGTCGACCCCTGGCGGGCAGGTGCCCCCGATCAGGATATCGACTCCCGAGTTCACGGAGGGTCCATGCAGCGCCTCACTCTACGCCGCCCTGACGACTGGCACCTACACCTGCGCGATGGTCCGATCCTTCGCGCGGTGCTCCCCTACACCGCGCGGGTCTTCCGGCGCGCGATCTGCATGCCGAACCTCACGCCGCCTGTCCGAACGGTCGATCAAGCCCTCGCTTATCGCGAGCGCATCCTCACCGCGCTGCCCGAGGGCCTGGACTTCGAGCCCCTCATGGTGCTCTACCTCACGGACACCACCCCCCCCCAAGAGGTCGTGCGCGGCAAGGCCACGGGCCTGATCCACGGGGTCAAGCTCTACCCCGCGGGCGCCACCACCAACTCCGACGCGGGTGTAACCGACATCGCTCGGGTCGATCGGGTGCTCGCCGAGCTGGCCGAGGTCGGCCTTCCCCTGCTTGTGCACGGCGAGGTCACGGCCTCCCACGTCGATCTCTTCGATCGCGAGGCCGTCTTTATCGATCAAGTCCTCCGCCCCCTCATCGCTCGTCACTCCGGGCTGCGGGTGGTCTTCGAGCACCTCACCACCGCCGAGGGCGTCGCCTTCGTGCAGGAGCGCGACGACGACCGCGTCGCCGCCACCCTCACCGCCCACCATCTGCTCCTGGACCGCAACGCCTTGTTCGAGGGAGGCCTCCGTCCACACCGCTACTGCCTGCCCGTGCTTAAACGCGCCCGACACCGCGAGGCCCTCCTCGCCGCAGCGACCAGCGGCGATCCCCGCTTCTTCCTGGGCACCGACTCCGCCCCGCACCCCATCGGCGCCAAAGAGAGCGCCTGCGGCTGTGCTGGCATGTTCACCGCCCCCGACGCCTTGGGCCTCTACGCCGAGGCCTTCGAGTCGGCCGGCGCTCTCGACAAGCTCGAGGCCTTCGCGAGCGAGCACGGTCCCCGGTGGTATGGGATGCCGCTCAACGAGGGCAGGGTCACGTTGGAGCGCAGCCCCCGGCGCGTCGAACCCGTCCTGCCGATGGGTGAAGAGCAGGTCGTACCGATGCGGGCTGGGGGAGCGGTGCAGTGGCAGGTGGTGGCGTAGACTCGGCAGGAGCCGGGCGGTACCTTCCGTTCAGCCATGCGCTCAGCCGCTCCGGGGCGCCCTAAGGCATCGGAGGTGCCGCGCCGCGCCACCTCGATGGGATGCTCCGCCGGCAGCTTACGGGCCGTCGAGGACGAGGAGCCGTCGGCCGCTCAAGGTTTGAACCACCACCGAATGTGCCCGCCGAGCCCGAGCGGATAGAAACCGTGGGTGCGCCCGTCGGGGCGAGGCCCGACGAGCTCGAGGCTGGGGCGCCACTCGAGGGTGAACTCGAGAGGAACGGGCTGGATATGGAGCTGGAGCCCGAGCACGCCGCTCGCTCCGAACCAGAAGTTGTCGCCCACCGCCATGTAGGGCCCGACGCCTGCTGCCCAAGCGAGCTCGATGTGTTTGTCGTTGTGAAGGGGGGGCATCTCGAAGATGGCGTCGACGCTCACCGCGAGCGTTCCGCCGTGGTTGCGATAGCGGCCGAAGTCGGACCCCGCGACGCCCTGAACGCTGAAGGCTTTGTCGACGGTGTACTTGGCGGAGATACCTGAGGTCCTCGTGCCGCCGCCGATGCCCAGGCCGAGGGCGCCGGGTTCTCGAGGGACGGTCTCGAAGGCGAGCGCCGGGGTGGTGGTCAGGAGGAGCAGGCCGATTAACGCACGCATTGGGAGTCCCGGGGCACAGGGTGAACGAAGGGTGTAATCGAACGCGGCCCGACGTGTCGAGCGGGTTCGTTCTCCCTTGCCGCGCCAGGTCGGGGGACTACCGAGGGGGCATGATGTCCCTCACGCTCCGATCGGGTCGCGACGGCCGCTTCCTCGCACGAGTGATCGACCAGGGCGGCCGCCCCTTCGTCCTCGACTTCGGGGACCCGCAGGTCATCGCAGACATCGTGCAGCGGATCACCCGAGGTTTCTCGGTGATCCGCCAAGGCCGAGTGCTGCACGTGCACGCGGGCGATCCGGACCTCCTTGCGCAGCTCGGGGCGTTCTACGCCAGCGAGGGGGCGCTCGTCTTCCTCGAAGAGCCGACCTGGCACGGACGCCGCTCACCCATCCGGCAGAGCCTCCCCCGTCAGCCCTCAGCGGCCCCCGGCCCCGAGCTCTCGGACGAGGATGATCCCACCGAGACCGTCGGGTTGTCCGACCTCCCCGACGTCGACGAGGCCCTCACCACCCTCCTGCCCGAGGTCGATGCGGACCCTGGGTGTGTGCACCAGCCTGCTCCCGATCTCCCCGCCGAGGAGGAGCCCGAGAGCCTCCTGCCTCGCGTGCCGCGATTTGAGGACTAGGGTTCGTCGCTGGGTCCGCCCAGGCTCGAGGCCACCTGGGCCGCTTCTTGGATCGTTCGGGCCAGGGTGCTGCGGATCCGGCCGTCCTCCATGGTCAGGAGGCCTGCGATGGTGCAGCCTGCGGGGGTGGTGACGCTGTCCTTGAGGGCTGAAGGGTGGGTGCCGGTCTGGAGCACGAGCCGGCCCGCGCCCTGGACGGTCTGGGCTGCGAGCTCGATCGCGACGTCGCGAGGCAGGCCCATCATGACGCCGCCGTCGGCCAGGGCTTCGATGACCACGCAGGCGAAGGCGGGGCCGCTGCCCGAGAGGGCGGTGACGACGTCGAGGTGCCGCTCCTCCAGGACGCGCACCCGGCCGACGGCTTCGAAGAGGCGTCGGACGAGCAGGAGGTGCTCCGGGGTGCTGCCTGAGCCGGGTGAGAGCACGGTCATGCCCTCGCCGATGGTGCAGGGAGTGTTCGGCATGGCGCGGATCAGTTGGGCCCCTGGCGACCAACGGGCGAGCTGTTCCAGGCGCGTTCCGGCGGCGATGCTCACCAGGAGCCGCCCATCGAGGCTGCCCTGAAGATCGGGGTCGAGGAGGACCTCGCGTGCGATCTGGGGCTTGACCGCCAGGAGCGAGACGGGCGCACGAGCGGCGGCGATCGCGTTGTGGGAGGAGGTGTAGACGCCGTGGCGCTCTGACAGCTCGGTCAGCCGCTCCGGCCTGCGCGCGGTGACAATGACTCGCCGAGGGTCGAGCACGTTTGCGCGGATCGCCCCGGCGAGGATCGCCTCGCCCATCGTGCCGCAGCCGAGAATGGCCAGATCGCAGTCCACGCCTGAGGACATGGTCGCCTACCTGGCCTGCGCGCCGAAGCGCTCGCGGGCCTGCACCAGCATGGCTTGGACAGCGCCGTCGTCGTCGCCGGTGAGGCGGCCGGCGAGCTGGTCGATCCAGCGCTTGGGCCAGGCAGAGGTGCCGTAGAGCGCGCCCATGGCCGCGCCGACGATGGCGCCGATGGTGTCGTTGTCCTTGGTGTCGTTGATGGCACGCACCAAGGCTTCTTCGGGGTCGTCGGCGTAGCGGGCTAACAAGAGCAGCACGCAGGGAACGGTCTCGAGGAGGTAGGCGCCCGAGTGCCAGCGGTTCATCGCCGCGAGGGTGGGCAGCCCGCTGTCGAGGGCGCGGCGCACATCGACCTGAGCGGCGCGCCAGGTGGGGGCTTGCACGGCGGCTGCGCCGCGAGGAGCGTAGGCGATCTCGGGCTCGAACGGGCGGATGACCTTGGACCAGCGGTCGAGGACCCAGGTCGGCTCGGGGGGGCCGTCGAGGCGGAGCAGGGTGTTTAGCAGATCGATGAACGCCACCGAGCAGCCGATCGCCAGCGGATCATTGTGGGTCACGGCGGTCGAGATGACCGCGTCGCGCCACAGGGCGTCGGAGCCGCCGGAGAGGTGGGGGAGGAGGACTGGAGCGACGCGCATGAGGGCCCCGTTGCCCGCGCTGGGCCGCCCTGCCTCGGGCCAGGCGGCCCCTTCGCGTGCTTGCTGCAAGGCGCTGCGCACCGTGCCTCCGATGCCGGTAATCGGGATCTGCGCGAAGTGGTTGAGCAGCCCTGTGGCGTCGAGCCCCTGGCCTTGGAGGAGCACTTGGAGGATCCCGAAGGCGAGCTGGGTGTCGTCGGAGGGGACGCCCACGGCTCGGCCTTCGGCGCGACGGTTGGGCAGGTAGTCGCGGATCTCACCGTACTCTGAGCGGCGCACGTGGGGTAGTCTGCCTTCGGTGGTGTTGCCGAGGGCGTCGCCTATGGCCAGCCCGAGCAGCATGCCCTCGACTCGGTCCCAGGAGGGTGGCTCAGCCGAGGGGGGAGGCTGGAGAGTGCGCAGCGCCTTGGCCGAGGTGCGAAGTCGTCCCACTTCGGCCAGTGAGATCAGATCCTTGAGGGTCTTGTCCATGGGCGAGGCTCCTGCCGGTGTCCGGGCTTTTGGTCTAGAGGAGCCGTAGCACGTTGAACGTGGCGGGTGCAGCCGTGTGCCGCGCTTCCCTCAGCGCTCACGTCTGGGGGCGCGTCCAGACCTCCGGCAACTCCCAGCCGAGGGCCTCGATCACCCTGCCGGCCGCGGACGGAGGGCGGAGCTCGCCCACATCGATCACCTGGGCGTGGGCCAGCAAGGGGGGCTCGAGACGGTCGACGAGCGCCTGCACGGCCTGGGGGCTGATCGGCTGGTCGAGGAAGTAGCGCGCGTAGGTGGTGCGCCGCTTGGTGCTCAGGCGATCGAGCTCGGCGACCAGGGACGGCACAGGACGACGCAGGTACATCAGGCGCGACTTCGCCCGAAGGAGACCACAGAGTTCTTGATCGAGCAGCGTCGTCTCGCCCAGGGCGATGATGTGAGGTGTCTTGTGCGCTAGCACCTTGGGGATCTCCTTGCGCTCCAAGGCGTGCCGCGCGGCTTCTCCTTGCTGGATCACCAGACCATCGATCGAGGTTCCGGCCCGATGTTCGACCGAGCGATCGAGCCAAGCCAAGGGAAGGCCGGTCAGGATCGAGATCAATCGCGCCGTCTTGCCGGCTTGCCCCCCCGGCATCGAGGCCAAGCAGATCGGCTGCTCCGGCGTGATCAGGGGGCGGTAGCTGTAGTAGTCGAGTTCATCCATGCCTTCCTTCTAAGCTCCCTCGAGCCCTCCTGCACAGCCCGCCGCGGGGGGGGAGGGGTTCGAAGGTGGTGTGACTCACCGACGCGAGGCTGCGGGCTGCCGCGTGGCCTCTTTGGGTGCAGCGCACTGTTGCCGGACGGGCTCTTGGTGCCTAAGCACTCTCTCGGCTTCATCCGGCCCCGCCTGCGGCCGACGGCCGCGGGCGATCCCTGCGACCCCTTGTTGAGCCGGGAATGTCCCTTCCCAAAACCATTTTCCCCATCACCCCGAGGCACCTTCCATGGCCATCGAACTTCCAGAACTCCCGTACTCCAACGACGCCCTTCAGCCTCACATCTCGGCTGAAACCCTCTCTTTTCACTACGGCAAGCACCACGCCGGCTACGTCAAGAAGCTCAACGCCGCCATCGAGGCCGACGCCTCCCTGCAAGGCAAGTCCCTCGAAGAGCTGGTCACCTCCACCTCGGGTGGCGTGTTCAACAACGCGGCGCAGGTCTGGAACCATACGTTTTACTGGAACAGCATGAGCCCCAGTGGCGGCGGCGCCCCCACCGGCCCCATCGCCGCGGCGATCAACGCCAAGTGGGGCTCCTTCGAGGCCTTCAAGACCGCCTTCAGCGCTGCGGCCGGCGGTCAGTTCGGTTCTGGCTGGGCCTGGGTCGTCAAGAACAGCGCCGGTGAGCTTCAGATCACCACCTCCGGCAACGCCGAGACCCCGCTCACCGAGGGCCTCACCCCGATCCTCACCTGCGACGTCTGGGAACACGCCTACTACATCGACTACCGCAACGACCGCGGTGGCTATGTGCAGGCGTGGTGGAACCTGGTCAACTGGGATTTCGCCAACAAGAACCTGGGTTGATCGAGCCCGCCGGGCGACAGGGCGACCCTCGATGGATCGCGTAGCGCCCTCGTCGGCGCTGCGGGGGTGGTCCTGAGCCAGGCTGATCGGGCACCGAGCCGCGCGCTCAGCCCACCAGGGCCGCGCGTACCGGCGAGGCATCGCCGCCCTCGATCTTCAGTGGCAGGGCGATCAGGGTGTATCGGCCCTGGGGCACCGCATCGAGCACCACGCCCTCAAGGACCGCCATGTCGCGCGAGGCGACGGCGTGGTGTGACTCGAGGGCCTTGCTCTGCATGGGATCGATGGAGGGCGTGTCGATGCCGACCAGGTGCACCCCGCGCTCGTGGAGCCAGCCGACGAGATCGGGCGAGAGGCTCGCGAAGCCCTCGGTCCAGGACTCGGGATCGGGGAAGGTGCCGGTGCGGAACAAGACCCGCGGCGCGATGATCGGGGTCCCGACGTGCTCGGGCAGGATGCGCTCGCCGGGGCCTACATGCACGTGAATGACTTGGCAGGGACCCAGGTAGCGGTCGAGGTCGCGCGAGGCGATGTCTTGGCCGCCCAGGGTGTAGTGGCTCGGGGCGTCGGCGTGGGCGCCCACATGCAGGGTCGTGGTGAGGCTCGACAGGTCGATCGTGTCGCCCTCGGCCAGCGAGGCGGTCTGGGCCCGCGCATAGGCGACGTCGCCGGGCCAGACGGCGATCCGCTCCGAGAGGGTCGGAGAGATATCGAAGATGCGGTCGCCCTGTTGCAGGGGTCGGTCCGCAGGTTGTGCCGACGAAGGAGCGGTCGCCTTGGAGGCCTGATCGGAGGGCGCGGCCCCCTGGCGCTCCAGCACGTTCCGATCGCCGCGGTATTCCTCGACGTCGTCCTCGTCGAACTCAAGGCCGGGGGCGGCGCGCTCGGCACGCCGCAGCCAGGTGACGGTACAGCCCGCGCCGTGGACGGGAGCATACGCGAGCACCTCACCGCGGTAGGCGTTGGTCTGACCCATTGCGGCCGCGAGCCACCAGATGGCTTTGAGCCGGCTGTCCCCATGAGCTTGCCGCGAGAACTCACGGGCGAGCTGGCTGACATCCTCAAGCCGGCCTGCTTGTAGGAACTCGAGGATCTTGCGGTTCCACTCGTCGTGCGTGGGGCTGAAGATCCGCTCCTCGGAGGGATCGATGGGGTGGGGAAACATTCGGTGCGAGAGGTTGGTGACCGCCACCGCTACCGCGCGGCGCCCGGACTGCGCCACCGCATCGGCGGCCGCTTTGCCAAGGATCAGCGTCTCGGCGCGGTCGGCGTACATGTTGCAGCTCGTGATAGTGGCGGGCAGGGTGCCGTCGGGATCGAGCAGCTTGAGGGCGACGACGCTGCCGGTGTCGATGGGGAAGCCCTGGTAGGCGACGGTGCGGCAGGTGAGCCGCCGGGCCTGAGCGGCGTCGCGGTAGCGCTCGGCGAAGGCGGCGTCGATATTCAGGGTGTAGGGGATGGAGCCCAGGGCGTGGAAGTCTTCGTCGACGTGGGTCCAGGTCGGGGAGGGCTCGGCCTGGATCTGATGACCGATGACGCTGGGCCACCGGGTCGAGTAGAGGACGAGGAGATCGGCCTTTAGGGCATCGATGCGTTCGCGCGCGGCGGTGTAGGCCTCGCGAAGCGCGGCGTAGCCGGGGTGGGCTTGCGGGCAGAGCAGCGGATGAGGGAGGCTCGGGACGATCAGCCCCCCGGCGAAGTGGAGGCTCATGCGCTCACCCCCCGAGCGGGATGCCAACCTATAACGGCGTTTCCTGTACCGATCACCGAGCCGTAGCCATAGACTTCGGCCGGATAGTCCGGCACCTCCAGCGCCCCGAGCAGCCACTGCAGGCTGCCCTCCTTGCACTCGCTGGTTGCCTGCTCGATGAAATCGGGCATCTCGTCGAGCAGCTGCTTGCACCGCCCGGTCTTCATGAGCTCGATCACGTGCATGTCCCAGAGATACTGGCCGTGGTGGTAGATGTGCTCGCGGCTCATGTCTTCGACGACCTCGGGCTCCTTGACGAAGTGCCGATGGGAGAGGCTGTTGCTCGCGAGCAGAAGCGCTCGCTTGCCCGAGGCTTCGATGGCCCGGCGGGTGGCGCGCCCGAGCGCCAACATCTCGTGGGTGCCGGCGTCGTTGCCGAAGTCGTAGAAGGTACGCGCCGATGAGATGGCCACGATCGGGATGTCGAAGGCCGGCCGTACCAGATGACAGGAGATGATCGTGCCGTAGTCGACCCGAAAGTCGGGGTTTTCCATGAGGCTCATGACCACGCCCTCGGCCGCGCCTTCGCGGACGATGGCCTGGGCGAGCTCGACATCGACGGTGAGTTCATAGTGATAGCGGAAGAGGTTTGGGAAGATCGGATCGACCGAGAGCCCGGAGAACTCGGGGCAACCGAGCACATGGGTCCCCGTCACGGTCTTCCAGTGTGGGGAGTGGACCACGATGACGTCGATGGCGTGATCCTTGAGGTCGCGCCGGAGTCGCTCGTAGCCCCACCGGAGCACGTCCCACCCGCCCTGGGAGCGCGGCTCGTTCTGAGGCGGGTTCTCGGCGTAGATCAGGTGTGGCGGATGCGGAGCGAGGACGCCCGCGACGATTTGACCTTGGCTCATGGAGACCTCCCGGCGTCGGTGGCATAACGGGTTGGGGCGGTGGGTTGCTGCGGGGGCGGAGGACGGCCCAGGCGTCGCGGACTAGACTGTAGGGCTGACTATTCGGTGGATTCGGTACATTGGTCCGACGCAGCCCCGTTCGCCAACGCCTTGAGCCGGCGTGCCGGTCTTCCCGAGTGCGATGTCATCCGTTCGACGGTGATGTGGCCGGCGCCCCGCCAGGCAGACTCTCCCCTGGGCTCGCTTCGGTGTGTGGAGGCCGTGGTCCGAGGGCAGCGCGACCGGCCGAGATGGGGTAGGGCGGGCTCTGCCGCACGGCCGGCAGCGTCTACAGGATCCTCTCATCGAACCCGTCACCACCCTGACTTGCGATCAGGCCCTCGAGAAGCTCCTCGGGGGCAACCGGCGTTACGTCGCCTTGCGACAGCTCCATCCAAGGCAGTCGGTCAACCATCGGCAGCGGCTTGTCGAGGGGCAGCGACCCTTTGCGGCGGTGCTGAGCTGCTCAGACTCGCGCGTGCCCTCCGAGATCATCTTCGATCAGGGTCTGGGCGACCTCTTCATGGTCCGCACGGCAGGGCATGCCGTGAACGGGCTCGTGCTCGCGAGCGTCGAGTATGCGGTGTACGCGCTGGGCGTGCCGCTGGTGATCGTCGTCGGGCATGCACAGTGTGGGGCGGTGCGTTCGGTCATGGAGGGGCAGGCGCTCCCCGGTCACCTCCCGGAGCTGGTCGAGACCCTCCGGCCTGCGATCGCTGGGATCGCGCTTGAGGCACCCGAAGCCCTCGACCTCGCCATCCGGTCCAGCGCGCGGCTCACCGCCGCCCGACTGCAGGCCGAGAGCCCGATCCTCCAGGAAGCGGTCGCGAGTGGGCGACTTCGGATCGTTGCGGCGCATTATGATCTGCGCACCTTCCAGGTCGAGCTGCTGGACTGATCTCGCCGTCCGGCGGGCCCGACCCCCATCCACCTCAGGGCAACCGATGCAGCTCTCGAGCTCCTTGACCTGCGACCCCGATAAGGTCCGCCACGACATCACCTTCGTCATGCAGTGCTTCCGTGAGGTGCTCGAAGAGAACGGCGAAGAGGGGCTCGCTGCCTCGTTGCCCTGGCTCGACGAGGCCCCCGCCCCGAGCACCGAGGTCGATCCCGTCAAGCTGAACCAGGCTTACTCCATCGCCTTTCAGCTCCTCACCCTGGTCGAAGAGAACGCGACCGTGCAGTACCGCCGCGAGCTGGAGCGGCAGGACGCGACCCGCTTCCTTTCTGGGGTCTGGAGCCAGGACCTCCTCGCCCTGAAGCGGGCGGGTCACTCAGGCGTTGCGGTGGCCACCAGGCTCGGTGGTGTGCGGATCGAGCCGGTGTTCACGGCCCACCCGACCGAGGCCAAGCGCTACACGGTCCTCGAGCAGCACCGGCATCTCTACAAGCTCCTCGTCCAGCTCGAGAACACGATGTGGACGCCGCACGAGACCTTCGCCCTTCGCGAGTCGCTCAAGACGGCGCTGGAGCGGCTGTGGCGAACGGGCGAGATCCAACTGGAGAAGCCCGAGGTCACCGACGAGGTCCAGCAGGTCCTCTACTACCTCCGCCACGTCTTCCCCAACGTGCTCCCGATCGTGGATCGCCGACTCGCCGAGGCGTGGATCGAGGCGGGCTATCCACCGGACCTGCTCCAGCGGATCGAGCACCTTCCCCGCTACACCTTCGGTACTTGGGTCGGAGGGGATCGCGACGGACACCCCCTCGTGACGGCAGAGATCACGGGCAGGACCCTCGCTCAGCTCCGGGCCCACGCCCTCGATCTGATCGAGGAAGCGCTCACGGCGCTCGCGCGAGGGTTGAGCCTCTCGGGGCTGACCCAGCCGGCCCCCGCCGCTCTCCGCGACCGGATCGCAACCCTCGCCCGCGATCTGGGGGATGCGGGTCGGGCGGCACAGAGCCGGAACCCCAAGGAGCCGCTTCGTCAGATCGTGAACCTGCTCTTGGCTCGTCTGCCCGATCGAGCCCCGCCTGACCAAGGCTTCCACGAGGCATCCGAGCTCCTCGCCGAGCTGCAGCTCATCTACGACAGCCTGGTCGAGATCGGCGCGCGACGCCTTGCCCAGGCCGATGTGTTTCCGGTTCAGCGCTTGGTGCGGACCTTCGGCTTTCATCTCGCGGTGCTCGACATTCGTCAGAACAGCGCCTTTCACGATCGGGCGATCGAGCAGCTCCTCCAGGCCAGCGGGGCAGCCAAGACCGAGTTCTCGGCCTGGGATGAAGCGGAGCGCTGCGCCTTCCTCGACCGCGAGCTCCTCTCCGCGCGCCCCTTCGCACTGCCCGAACAGCCCCAGGGCCCCGAAGCGAGCGCGGTCGTGTCCTGCTTGCGGGTCGTTGCCCACGAGATCCGAGCCCACGGGACCGAGGGGCTTGGGGCCTTGATCGTCAGCATGACCCGGAGTCCCTCCGATCTTCTCGCGGTCTACTTGCTGGCGCGCGAGGCGGGCTTGCTCCAGCGGACCGACCGAGGCTTTGTCTGTCCCTTGCCGGTCGTGCCTCTCTTCGAGACCATCGAAGATCTGCAACGCAGCCCGCAGATCCTCGACGCCTTCCTCGCCCACCCCATCACCCAGCGCAGCCTACAGGCTCAGCGTCATCGCCACCCCGGTGAAGCGAGGGTGCAGCAGGTGATGATCGGCTACAGCGACAGCAACAAAGACGGCGGCGGCCTCGCCAGCTTGTGGCACCTGCATCGCGCGCAGCGGGCGCTCACGGCCGTCGGCGAGGCGCACGGGGTTCGGATCCGCTTCTTCCACGGTCGGGGCGGATCGATCAGCCGGGGCGGGGGGCCGACCCATCGCTTCCTTCGAGCCTTGCCCAAGGGGACGCTCGGTGGCGACCTCCGGCTCACGGAGCAAGGCGAGGTCATCGCTCGCAAGTACGCCAACCGCCTCACCGCTGCCCACAGCCTCGAGCTGCTCGCCTCGGGTACCCTGCGGGCCAGCGTGCTCGAGGAACCTCCACCTGCCCCGGATCTCGAGGCTGTCCTCACCGCCCTCACCCAGCGCAGCCGCAGCGCCTATCAGAGCCTGCTCCAAGCCGAAGGTTTCGTGACCTTCTATCGGCAGATCACCCCCATCGATGCCATCGAGGCCAGCCGGATCGGCTCCCGTCCCGCGCGACGGACCGGCCAGCAAAGCCTGGCCGATCTTCGTGCGATTCCCTGGGTCTTCAGCTGGAGCCAGGCCCGCGTATTCCTCTCGGGCTGGTACGGTCTCGGCGCCGCGCTGCACGATCTGAGGTCCAACGACCCTACGTCCTTCTCCCGCCTCAAAGCCCATGCCTTCGACTGGCCCATCCTCCACACCGCCTTGAGCAGCGCGGCGAGCGACGTCATGCTCGCGTGCCCAGCCATGATGCACCGCTATGCCTCCTTGGTCGAGGATCGAGCGCTCCGGGCTCCCTTCATGGGTCGGATCGCTGAAGAGCTCGATCGGACGAGGGATGTGCTCGAAGACATCTACGGAGGAACGCTCGAGACCCGCCGACCTCATGTGGCTGGGGCCCTGGCGGCTCGCCAACCCGCGCTGGAGCCCCTGCACGCCCAGCAGATCGAGCTCCTCCGTCGGTGGCGGCGGTCCGGCGACGAGGAGCTGGTCCCCCGCCTGCTGCTCACCGTCAACGCCATCGCCCACGGGATCGGCACGACGGGCTGAGGCGGGGCTCCGTCTCTCCGGTCCCGCGCCCCTCGACGCGGGACCCTCTCGTCCCGACTCCACGGTCGATGGCTGCGAGCCGGCGAAATGGTGACGGATCATGGTCGTGTACCAGGCTCGCTTGGATGGTGGCCTACGGACCCGTCGAACCAGGAACGTCGAAGGATCTCTTGCTCTAGTCAGGAAACTTAGAGCGAAGGTAGGTGATGGTCGCGCTGGAGGCGCCTTGCTTCTGTGCGACGGCGACGGGTCCTCCCTGATGGCTGAAGGTCGCTCCTCCTTCCACGAGGAGGAGGATCGTCGCGAGATCATCGCGGCGGATGGCGCCTTCGAGGACGTGCGATCCGCTCCGATCGACGGCGTTGACATTGGCTCCGAGCTCCATCAAGACCTCGATCGACTCGGTCCGCCCCAGGAAGGCGGCGGTGTGTAGGGCGGTCTTACCGAATCGGTCTTGATGATCGGGATCTGCCCCCCGCGAGGCCAGGAGCCGCAGGGCCTCGGTGTGCTCGGCCATGGCGGCTTCCCAGAGGGCGCTCTGCTGGCGGCTGTCGACCCCATCGATCGCAGCGCCCCGGTCGAGCAGGAGCTCGATCATCTGAGGATCCCCGTTTTTGGCTGCGAGGTGGAGGATGGGGGTGCGATGGCGGGTCTGGGCGTTGGCGCTCAGGCCTGCGTCGAGGAGTAAGCGGAGAGCCTCGGCGTCCTTCACGACTCGGTCGAGCTCTAGGTCGTCGAGGGGGGGGCTGTAGCGGAGCAGGCGCTCCAGGGCGTTGTGGTCCTGCGCGCGGAGCGCGGGTCCGAGGTTGATCGTACTCGGGTCGGCTCCGTTATCGAGGAGTAGGAGGATGACCTGGAGGTCTTGGCCCTGGCCGAGATCAGCGAGGCTGGCGTCGGCTCCTCGCTCGAGCAGCGCGCGCGCCGCCGCGGGCTGGCCAAGGCGCAGGGCGACGTCCAGCGGCACCTTGTCTTGGGCGTCCGGGCCGTTGGGGGCGTCGGGGTGAGCGCCTCGATCGATCAGCCCTCGGAGGAGCCTCACATCACCGCGTCGAACGGCGGTGCTCAGCGGCGTCTCGCGCCAGGTCCTGGTGCGGTAGGGGTGGTTGACGAAGTCTCGCACGATCGGGATCTGGGCCCGGAGCTTCTTGGTGGTGACCGAGACCTCGCAGGGGCAGTTGATGTCGATCTTCTCGGCGTGAGCGGCGAGCACGGAGGTGCTCGCTCCGCTGTCGTGAAAGGTGGTGCAGAAGGCAGTGGTCGCCTCGGATCGGCAGTCTTTGGCGCCGGGAAAGGGACCGGCGGGGGTCGCCTCGATGGGGGGGGTCGAGGGCTCGGGCCGGGGAGGGCGATCCTGCTGAGTCTGGGACGCGGCCGAAGGGACAGGAGCCTGGGTGGCGGAGGGTGGCGGAGGGCTGGGTAGCCCTGCACATCCGAGCCAGAGGGCGAGTCCAAGAGCCCAGAGACCTGGCGCGTAGGAGGGGGCGTTCTGCACGAGGGACGCTCCATGGTTGATCCATCGTACCGCAGGTGAGTCGGACGCTCTAGGTGGAGGTGGCCTCTCCCTCGGCAAGGGCCAGGCTTCGTCTCTCGCTCCATCGCTGGATGCCATGCAGGGCCAACACCACGATCGCTGGCAGGAGCAGGTTCATGTGCCGAGGTTGATACTGAAAGAGGCCAATCAGGAGCACTTGAGCAACGAGGAGAACTGCGCTCCACCGAGCGAAGGCAAAGGCGCGGCCACGCAGGGCTGACCACGCGCCGAACCAGGCGAGCAGCAGCAGGGGCGTTCCCAGGACCAGGCGCCCGATCACCTCGTAGGCGAGCCCGGTCACCTGCCAGGGGTGCGTGCGAAGGACCGTCGGGTCGCGGTCGGCGATGCTGCGCTTGAGCGATGCGCGCCCCTCGCGGTGCGCATCTTGGGAGATCCAGACGGGGTTCGCCGTACCCACGTAGAGCCCGCCTACAGCGGCCGAGGCAGCGTTGAAGATCACCTTCGCGACGAAGGCCGGGGGATGATCGAGGATCCTCTCGGAGGTCGCTCTCCACAGGGCAGCGTTACCCGTCGGACTGTAAGGGGGCTGGCCCGTGCGGGCCTGAGCCTCGTACCGAGCGGTCTCGTCGTTGGCGACCAGTGACCAAGGATTGTTCGGGAGCTGGCCCAGCGACAGGTAGGCTACCATGCCGCCGTTGCTCGGCGAGGCGTGCCAGGTGCCGGTGCCGACGCGCATCGTGAGGTGCCAGGGCAGGATCAACAGGATCGCGACCCCACCGGCCAGGAGCAGTCCGGCGCCGCGACGTCGCAGCGAGGCCAGAGGCCAGGCCCCTGCGATCAAGGCGACCAACAGCAGCACCAGGCTCTCGGTCCGAAGGTGGGCCGCGATGGCGAAGAGCGCGCCGGCTCCCCCCCACCACCACAGCCGACGCCAGCCCCCCCGATGGGGGGGGCTCCTGGACACCGCGCGATCCAGGCTGAGCAGGGCGGCCAAGATCGCCAAGGCCGTCCAGAACGCGGGCTGGGCCGTCACGGCGAGGGCGATCCAGGGCACCGCCCCAAGACCGAAGACCGCGCGAACGATCCCCTCAGGCAGCGTGAACCGCGGAGCGGTCCAACGATGCAGCCCCCACCAGCTCAGCGCGGCTGCGACCACTTGCCCGATCACCAAGACCGCAGGATGGTCTTGCACCAAGGTCAGTAGGAGCGCGTACCCCCATGGAGGATACGTGAGGATCTCACGGGGCTCCCCCCAGAGCATCCACCGCGCGAGCGGGCGGTGGTGGATCTCGAGGATGGTCGCCTCGACCAAGTTCCCCCCGTCGATCAGCCAGAGCGCGAGACCCAGCGCGGCGTAGCCGAGCAGGGTCGGCACGCCGGGGCGCCTCGGAGCGGGGTCGGGTGCCCGCGAAGTCTGGGGGGGCACCGCGCTCATCGCCACCAGCTACTCGTCAGGAAGTCCGTGCTGGCGGCGGCCCCGAAGTGTAGGAGCACCGTCGGCCCGATCGACCGCCCGGAGCGCGCGAGCTTACCGATCACGATCCCCGCGAGGTGGGAGTAGCCGAAGGCGGCGAGCCTCTGATTGGACGGCGCGATGCTCTTGGAGATCGCGGGGAAGGGAGTGGCGAGGTGCTGGGGGCGCCCGTGGTAGAGGTAGAGGATCCTCGCCACGCAGGCGGTGAAGACCACCCCCACGGTGTCGTCGTCGAAGTCTGGAAAGAGCCTTCGATACCACCCGAGCGGGTTCAGCAAGTGGTATGGGGTGGTCTCGACCACGCAACCCCTCCGTGCACCGGAGCGCCCAGGTAACCCCTCGCACGCTTTGACGCCTCGAAGCCATCGCGAGCTGCGCTAAGGTAAGAGCATGGATAAGGGCCAGTCATGAAGGAACCGCTCGCTCCGCCGACCGCTCCGGTCCTCAGGCTGACCCGCCCCACCTCCGCGCACGTCGCAGGGCTGGTGGGCGCGAGCCACAACCTCCCCTTCAGCTACCCTCACCCTGGTGGCACCAAGGGCCCCCCCCCGCCGGGCTTCCTATCCGACCGCCAAGAGCAGGTGGTCGGGCGTGGCCGCGCCGACTTCAAGGCGCTGGTCGAGGCGATCTGTCGCTGGGAGATGTTCGATCTGTCCTGGGTGCACCTCCACGACCCCGAGGCCCCGCTCGTCGAGGGGCAGGTCGTCGCCTTCTCGTCCTGGCAGCTCGGGCTCTGGGTGATCAACCTCTGCCGCATCGTCTACCTCGTCGATGAACAAGACGCGCACGGGGCTCGATTCGGCTTCGCCTATGGCACCCTGCCCGGTCACGCCGTCTCGGGCGAAGAGCTCTTCGAGGCTTCGTTCCATGCAGGATCCGGCGAGGTCCGCTTCGCCGTGGCCAAGTTCTCGCGCCCGATCCATCCCCTGGTGCGTCTCGCGGGCCCCGTGGGCAGGGCGGTCCAGGATCGCTTCTCGCGCCAAGCCATCGCCCGGGTCGCGGCCTCGGTCGAGCGCGCCCGCTGCCAGGAGATCCCATGAGCCAGAGTCCGATCGTCATCGCTGGGGCCTCGGGCTTCGTGGGGCAGCACCTCGTCCAGGCGCTCCGTGAACAGGGCCGTGGGGTCCGCTGCGGCACGCGCGACCCCGATCGCGCCGCACGCCGCGAGCCCGACCAGGACTGGGTGCGCCTCGATCTCGAGGATCCCGGTTCCCTGAACGGGGCCTTGCGGGGCGCCGAGGTCCTCGTCTACCTGGTCCACAGCCTTGGGGCTGGTCACAGCGATGATCTCCTCGAACACGAAGCCGCCTTGGCGGAGCGGGTCCGAGGCGCCGCCGCCCAGGCCGGGCTTCGCCGAATCGTCTACTTGGGGGGGCCCGCCCCAGATGGACCGCTCTCGCCCCATCTCCAAGCCCGACGCAAGACCGGCGAGATCCTTCGTCGGGGCCCCACCTCCACCCTCGAGCTCCGGGCGAGCATGATCATCGGCTACGGCAGCGAGAGCTGGCGGATCTGTCGCGACCTCGCCTTTCGGCTGCCGATCATGGTCGCCCCCAAGTGGCTCAAGAGCCGCACCCAGCCCATCGGCATCGATGATGTCGTCACCGCCCTCCTCGGCGCGATCGACGATCCCATGACCCAGAGCGCCGCCTTCGATCTCCCCGGTCCCGAGACCCTCGACGCCGCTCAGATCCTTCGCAGGATCGCTTCCCATGCTGGCTTTCGTCCCGTCATGTTCCCGGTTCCGCTGCTCACACCGCGCCTCTCCAGCTTGTGGCTTCAGTTCGTCACCGAGGCGGACTACGCCCTCGCGCGGCAGCTGGTCGATGGTTTCGTCGGGGATCTGCTCTGCGAGGAGCCTGGCTACTGGGCTCGGCTACCCCAGGCGGAGCGCGTGCCCTTCGACGAGGCCGTGCGTCGCGCGTTGGTCCAGGAGCCGCCCGCCCAGGGGGTCATGGGAATGGTCGAGGGGCTCGCTCGTCGGATCGGACGCGGGGCCTGAGTGGGCGAGCGAGGCCTGGGTCGACCCGCGCGGGCCGAGGCACCCCGATGGGCGGAGGACCTAGAGATCGGGGAGGGGGCCGACGCCGTGGCGGACCACTTGAGGCGCGTCGCCGGTCAGGTCGAGCACGGTCGTCTCGGTGCCGGGCACCGGCTCTCCCAGATCGAGCACGAGATCGAGGGCGTGCCCGAAGATCTCGACGATCTCGTAGCCCATGGTCGGGAGCTGATCGTCGGGACCTCGGGGTACGGTCGTCACCACAATCGGGCCACCGAAGCGGTCGACGACCAGGGTCGCGAGGGCGGTATCGGGCACGCGAACGCCGACGACCTTGCGCTTGGTCTTGAGGACCCGCGGCAGCTCGGGGCCCGCCGGGAGCAGCACGGTGTACGGACCTGGCCACAGCCGATTGAGCAGGCGATAGGCCCCCCCGTCGATCGAGGCCATGCCCGAGGCCATCGAGATGCTGCTGCAGAGCAAGGCATAGGGGCGGTCTGCGTCGCGATGGGGCTTGAGGCGACTGAGCCGCTGGTTCGCCCTCTTGGAGGAGGGATCGACAGCGAAAGCCCAGCTAGTTCCTGTAGATAGCGCGATCACTCCGTCTCGTCGCAGCAGGTCGACGGTCTGGTCGAGGTGGCGCTCGTTGGGAGGGTCTTGCCAGGTGTAGAGATGCTCAGCGTTCATCAGCACGGGTCCGGTAGGAGGTGCAGGCCGTCTTACCACAGGGCGTGGGCATGAGGTACAGGCTCGCGCGTTCGTGTGTGCTTCAGCCTGCGAGCGCTACGGCGGGGTGCCGAACAGCGCGGTGTAGTTCTCGGCCAGCCGCTCTCTTACGAGGGGCAAGGGCTCCCGCCAGGTCTGCGCGATGAACGCGGCCGTACCGGCGACGTTGGCCGGCTCGTTCAGCTCCCCGCGCTCAGGGCCCAGGTAGGGGCAGTCGGTCTCAAGCAGGATCTTGTCGCGGGGCAGGGTCTCTACCATGCGCTGGAAGCTCTGAGAGCGGGCGACATTGGCGGGGATCGAGAGCCAGTGACCGGCCTCGGCGATCTGCCGGGCCAGCTTCACCTTGCCGCCGAAACAGTGCCAGTCGACCCTCTTGGCGCCTTCTTCGAGCAGGATCTCGAGCGCGCGCCGCTCTCGCTTTCGGGTGTGAAGGATCATGGCCTTGTCGGCCTCGATCGCCAGTCGGACCAGAGCCCGGAAGTGGCGCTCCTGCTTACCCCAGAGCTCCTCGGGGACCCAGTAGCCATCGAGGCCGATCTCGCCGATGGCGAAGGCCTGATCGACGTGTCTGACCACCCACTCGACCGCCTCCTCGCCAGGGAGGAGCTCGGCCTCGTCGCGGGGGTAGTCGATGCCCAGGGCGACCATCTCGGGGAGGATGGCATCGACGGGGTACAGGCCCAGGGCGGGTCGGACTTGGGGGGCGCGCCGCGCCAGCTCCAGGACCGCCAGGTTGTCGGCCGGGTTCAGGCCATTACTGACGATCGAGGTGACCCCAGCGGCGCCGGCGCGCGCGAGCAGCTCGGCCTCGCGCGCGCGCAGCTCGGGGTGGGTGAGGTGGGCGTGGACATCGAAGAGCATGGGTGCCGGTAGCGTGATCGCGGACCGGCGGCACCCCGGCCGCGTTACCCCTCCCTGCCGTGGAGCGTGGCGTGATCCTCAACCTGGGCCTGAACCTGATCTTGCCGACGATCCTGCTCTTGTGGGGCGGTGCTCTGTTCGGGCTGGAGCCCTGGGTCATCCTGGTGCTCGCCCTGCTCGGCCCGCTGGGGTTCGGGGGCTACGAGCTTTGGGTGAGGCGAAAGGTGAACCACGTCTCGGTCCTCGGGGTGATCAGCGTGGTCCTCACTGGCGGGATCGGCCTCCTCCAGCTCGACTCGGGCTGGATCGCTATCAAGGAGGGTCTCATTCCGCTCCTCTTCGGAGCGATCCTGCTCGTGAGCGCCTTTACTCCATGGCCGGTGCTCCAGACCCTGCTCCTCGACGCCGAGGTGCTCGACGTCTCTCGGATCGATCAGGCCCTCGACGCCCGCCAGGCCCGCCCAGCCTTCACCGGCGCCATCCGCTGGGCCACCTTCGGGATGGCGGCCTCCTTCGTCTTCTCGGCGATCGGCGGCTACCTGCTCGCCGTGTGGCTGGTCCGGAGCCCTTCGGGGACCGAAGCCTTCAACCACGAGATTGGCCAGCTCACGGCCTGGAGCTTCCCCGTCCTCGGGCTTCCGAGCATGGGGCTCACAGGGTTGGTGCTCTGGTGGCTCCTCCGCCGTCTCCGAGATCTGACCGGGCTCACCCTCGACGAGCTCCTGGGCGCCACCGACGAGACCTCGTAGCCTCGAGGTGCCTGTCTAACTGTGGGGCGATAGGCTCCGAGGCTTCACAGGAGGAGCCCTTGACACGAGTGGTGTTGGTGACGGGTGCGACGGCTGGCTTCGGAGAGGCCATCGCCCGCAGGTTTCACGCGGAGGGCGATCGGGTGATCCTCACGGGACGTCGCCAGGAGCGTCTCGACCGCCTCCAAGGCGAGCTCGGGGAGCGGAGCTGCGCGGTGCGCCTCGACGTGCGCGATCAGGCCGCTGTCGCCGCGATGGTCCAGGACCTCCCGGAGCGCTTCGCCGAGATCGACGTGCTGGTCAACAACGCGGGGCTGGCCTTGGGGCTGGAGCCTGCCTGGAAGGCCGAGCTGCAAGACTGGCTCACCATGGTCCAGACCAACTGCGTCGGCGCGATGACCCTCATCCGTCAGGTCTTGCCTGGCATGGTGGCGCGTGGGCGGGGACACATCGTCAACATGAGCAGCATCGCCGCGACCCACGCCTATCCGGGCGGTAACGTCTATGGCGCGACCAAAGCCTTCCTCACCCAGCTCTCGGCGAACCTCCGCGCCGATCTCGTAGGCCGCGCGGTGCGGGTCACCGACATCGAGCCTGGCCTCGCGGAGTCGGAGTTCTCTTTGGTAAGGTATAAGGGCGACCCGGAGCGCGCCGCGGATCCCTACCGGGGCGTGCAGCCGCTCACCCCCGCCGACATCGCCGAGGCCGTGTGGTGGGCGGTCAGCTTGCCCGACCACGTCAACATCAACCGCATCGAGGTCATGCCCACCATGCAAGCGCCAGGACCACTTCGCGTCGCCCGGAGCGAGCGCCCATGACGCTCGTCCCCATCATCTTGGCTGGGGGAGCGGGGACCCGACTCTGGCCCCTCTCGCGGGCCGAGCACCCCAAGGCCTTCGTCGACCTGCTCGGCACGGGGTGTCCTATCGATCGGGCGCTCAAGCCTGATCTATTCCATGAGTCGACGCCGATCGTGGTGGGCCATGAAGACCACCGCTTTCTGATCGCCGAGGCTGCGCGTCGAGTGGGGGTCCAGGTCCGTATCTTGCTCGAGCCTGCACGCCGGGGATCGGGGGTGGGCGCGATCGCGGGGGCCTGCCTGGCGCGCATCGACGATCCTGAGGCGGTCGTGGCGATCCTCCGCGCCGATCGACCGCTGCTCCCGACGGTCGATGAGTTTCGAGATGCCGCCCAGAAGTCCCAAGATGGCTCCTGGGTACGCCTCGAGTGTGACGATGGGCGCCGTATCGACGTGGTCCAGGCGCAGGAACTCCTGGATCGCGCGGGCGCGCTGGGGCCAGAGGTCCTCGAGATCGTCGAATCGCGAAGCCACGACCTTGGCTTCGAGCGGGTGCCCTCCGATCGGTGGAGCGCGCTGTCCTCTCTCAACATCGAGTCGCTCTGCGCACCCATGCAGGTCCATCGGCTGCCCACCGACCAGCGCCTCACCCCGCGCAACCTCGACGAGCTCTACCACCAGCTCGTCCACGACGCCGACGAGAATGCCCTCTCAGGACACGCCTTCGCTCGGGGGGCTCGAGGCTGCCTCGTCGCAGCCCAAGAGCGCCTGGTCGTCGCGCTCGAGGTCGATGATCTCGCCATCATCGACACGCCCGATGCGGTCCTGGTCACCCGCCGCCAGCGGGCAGAGCAGGTCCGGGATCTGGTCCGCGAGCTGCGTCGCGCGGGCCTCCCTCAAGCCCAGGTGCACCGCAAGGTCTTTCGCCCGTGGGGCTGCTACGAAGTGATCGACCAAGGTCTGGGATACCGGGTCAAGCTCATCCAGGTCCTTCCTGGGCAAGCGCTCTCTCTCCAGCGCCACGCGCACCGCGCTGAGCACTGGGTGGTGGTCGCGGGGCGAGCGTGGGCCACCATCGAGGAGCGCGAGCTCACGATCGAGACGAACGGATCAGCCCTCGTACCCATCGGGGCGGCCCACCGCCTCGAGAACCGGAGCGAGGAGCGGCTGGTGGTCGTCGAGGTCCAGACGGGCGAGATCCTGGACGAGGAAGACATCGAGCGCCTCGACGATCGGTACGGGCGATCGGACTGATCGTTCAGCGCGCGGGGTAGCTGTCGAGGCTGGGCCCGTACCAGCGCTGGGGGGGCCTCCAGCCCACGCCTTCTTCGATGAGTCGGCCGATCCGGAGCAAGACGTGCTCGAGGAAGGGGCGGCCGAGGACCTGCAGGCCGATGGGGAGGCCGTTCACGTCGTAACCGACCGGGACGGACAGCCCTGGAAAGCCCAGGATGTTGCCTGGAGGCATGAAGCGCATGATCGCGCCGGCCTGCGCCAGATCGGACTCGCCGTGCTGCTCGGCGTCTTGGCCGATCAGCGGCGCGGTCTGGCCGGTGGTCGGGGTGAGGATGGCGTGGAGGCCCTTGGTGGCCGTGAGCCACTGACGGATGAAGCGGCTGCGGAGTCGCTGGGCGTGCACGTAGTCGGTGGCGAGCAAGCCACGGGACAGAGCCATGCTCACGCGGGTCTCATGGCTGAAGACCCGCCGGTCGGCGTCGTAGGCGACCTGCTGCGAGGCGGCCATCTCGACCCCGATCAGCACGACGTGCGCGAGCTGGAGGAGCTCGAGATCGGGGAGGTCGATGGGCACGATCTCGGCGCCGAGCGCCCTGAGTCGGTCGACCTGGGCGCGGCATTTCGCGACGATCTCCTCTTCGGCGGCGTTGAACCACTCCCAGTCGACCCCGAGGCGGATCCCGCGCAGATCATCATGGTCGAAGCCCTCGAGGTGGGGCTTGGGCTGGACGAGCGAGCGGGGGTCCTTGGGGTCGGGCCCAGCCATGGCGAGGTAGGCCAGCGCGACGTCGGCGACGGTGGCGCCGATGGGGCCGGTGTGGGCGGTGGTCCAGATCAGGTCGGCGGCGCCGTGGTGCGAGACTCTCCCATAGGTGGCCTTGAGCCCTGGAACTCCGCAGAAGGCTGCGGGCATGCGGATCGACCCCCCGCCGTCACAGGCCACCGAGATCGGGGTCAGACCGGCAGCCACGAGCGCGGCGCTGCCCGACGACGATCCACCGCAGGCCCGGCGCGGGTCGTAAGGGTTGTGCGGGGTGCCCCAGTGGGGGTTGATCCCGGTCAGTCCGCTGCCGAGCTCGTGCATGTTCGCCTTGCCGACGAGCAGGGCGCCCGCGTTGCGAAGGCGCGCGACCGGGGTGCTGTCGGAGGTGGCTTCGGAGACGGGCAGACGGGTGCCGGCGGTGGTGGGGTAGGGGACTTGGTCGACCTCGTCTTTGACCGAGACGGGCACCCCATCGAGCAGGCTCAGCGGCTCGCCCCGCGCCCAGCGCTCGGCCGAGGCTCGGGCCTGGGCGCGTAGGTCTTCGGGGTACTGCGCGATGAAGCCTCGGAGGGGCGGCTCGTCGGTGTCGGCGACCTCGAGGGCGGCCAGGAAGCGCTCTGCGACGGCCACCGGATCGGTGAGACCGTCGCGGTAGGCGAGATACAGGGGAAAGCTGGCGCGTTGCGGCCCGGCAGTGCGCTCGAGGACGCGCCGGAGGGGGCCGTAGGGGTCGGCGCCCGGGTCGGTTGGGTGGGCGGCGGGATCGGCCGGGAGGGGGCCGGGATCCGTGGGCATACCGTCGACCCGCGACGCGCGCAGGGTGTCGAGCCCGAGTTGTCGGAGGAGCTGTTCGCGTACGATGCGGCCGCCGACCGGCTGTTCGACCAGGCGAGCGAACGCACGCAGCCCTGCGCCCGCGAGGCGGGGGGCGTTGACGACCTTACTCTGGTAGGACACGCGCTCCTCTCGGCTACCTCTGTCTTGCCCACCGGAGCGCGTCTCGGCAACCGCGCGCGCTCAGGTCGGCCATCCCCCTACCGTCGAAGCTGCCCCATCGCCGGCACACAGCGTGAGCACGGCCGCGACCCCTCCCGAGGCGATCCCGAGCACCGGGGCGATCACCAGGGCGGGGCCGAGCTCGAAGGCGAAGCTCTGGGGCGAGGCGAGGTAGAGGACGGCGTAGGCGAGGGCGACGAGGAAGGCGTGCAGGGCGCCCGAGCCCATGGCGAGCCGGCGGATGGCGAGGCGGCACAGGCTGTCGGGATGTCGGTGGAAGTGAGTGAAGAAAACGAAGAAGGCGGCGGCGAGGGTGCCGATGGGGGGCACCCAGGCCGCACAGAAGCCTCCGAGGAGCAGGGTCGGCACTGCTAGGGCTGCCGCGCCGGCGATCTGCCAGAGAAAGAGGGTGCGAAGGTGGAGCACGGGGTCGGGCATGATGCGTCTTTAGCCCCCGATACGCGGTTCGGAAAGGCCATGGAGGCGAGGGTGTGAGGGGCCTCGCAGCGCCATGCCTCCCGATCGGCTGCACCATGGTCGACGCGCGGCCGGCGGTCGGGCTACATCGTCGTGTCCCCGCGTTTGGAGTCGCCATGAAGCTCAGTGATATGGACATCGAAGTCGCCACCCGCATCTTGGTGCTTCGCTGTGCCGCCGCCGTCGCCGAAGCCGAAGCCCAGATGCTTGGTGCCGCCGAGGCCTTTCGGCACGATCCCCGCGAAGAGACCGCCCGCGCGACCATCGAGGCTCACGATGCCTGGACCCAGGCCCGCGTCGCCCACGCCCATGCCGAGGCCGATCAGCACCTCTCGGCCCTGATCGAAGAGATGGAAGACATGGTCGATCTCGACACCTGGACCGAGAACTACCTGCGCCAGGTGGCCCAGGAGCGGCTCGACATGGGGGATCGGGGCTCGACCGCCGCGCACGGGGGCGAGCTCGCCGCCCCGCTCGCCGTCGGTCCGGTGGGCAAGGGCGTCTAGCCGCCTGGAGCGCACCCGAACGTCACGACGGAGCCCTGCGCTCAGGGGCGCACGTACTCGAACTCGACGGGCTGGCGGTTGATGCCTCGGTGGGGGGCCTTGATCCAGTGCGCGCACTGGCCCGGCTCGTGCACCGGCACCATGAGGCTGCGCACGTAGGCGCGGTCTTCGTCGGTCGGGAGCCACTCGTGGCGACGGGCCTCGAACGTGGCCTGATCGATGAGCTCGCCTTGGGGGGTGAAGTGCAGGCCCGCGTAGAGCCCCTGGCGGCGGTGGAACTTGCGGTCAGGTAGGGTGATCTGACCCGGATAGTCGAGCTTGGCGAGGGCCTTGTTCCAGCGTCGGAGGACCCGCTCGGTGTCCTTGATGTATTCGGAGCGCAAGACCTCGTTCATCGCGTTGCGCAGCGGGATCTCTTCGCGGCTGATCCGTCCCCCGCTGATCGTGTCGAGGGTGACGAACTGCTCCAGGGCGGTGTGTTCATCCCACAGGCTCGCCTCGCGGTAGCGTCCCTTGATGCCGGCGCCGAAGAAGTCCGCGGCGTTGCTGCTCACCTCGCTGCCGAACAGGTCGATCGAGTAGCTGAACCAGTAGTTGATCCACTTTTGAAGGGTCGCCATGTCGATGCCGCCCTGGGCGCGGGCATCGCCGTTGGGATCGAGCATGGAGAGCTCGGCGGATCGCTCGATGATGCGCTGCATTCCCAGCTCGCCGACCGAGAGGTGGTGCGCTTCTTCGGTGAGCATGAAGGAGCAGGTGCGGGCGAGAGGATCGAAGCCGGACTCGGCGAGGGCGGCGAGCTGGTACTTGCCATCGCGGTCGGTGAACATGGTGAAGCAGAAGAAGGTGAGCCAGTCTTGGCACTCTTGGTTGAAGGCGTCGAGCATGCGGGGCTTGTCGACGTCGCCGGCGCGGCGCGCGAGCAGCTCCTCGGCCTCGTCTCGGCCATCGCGCCCGAAGTAGGCGTGGAGCAGGTAGACCATGGCCCACAGGTGTCGGCCCTCCTCGACGTTGACCTGGAAGAGGTTGCGCATGTCGTACAGCGAGGGCGCGGTCTTGGCGAGGTAGCGCTGCTGCTCGACGCTGGCCGGCTCGGTGTCGGCCTGGGTAACGATGATGCGGCGGAGGATGTTTCTGTATTCTCCGGGCACTTCTTGCCAGACGGGCTCACCGATGTGATCGCCGAAGTGGATCTTGCGATCGGGATCTTGGTCGGCGAGGAAGATCCCCCAGCGGTAGTCGGGCATCTTGACGTGATCGAAGACGGCCCAGCCGCCTGGCTCGGCGCTGATCGCGGTGCGAAGATAGACGTCGGAGGCCTGAAAGCCCTCGGGGCCCATGTCGGACCACCACTCGAGGAAGGCGGGCTGCCACTTCTCGAGGGCCCGCTGCAGCTTTCGATCCGAAGACAGACCGACGTTGTTCGGGATTCGCTCTTGGTAGTCGATGGTGGACATGGGGTCTCCGCTGCAGGGATCGTCGCTGGATGCGCTACGCTCAGTGTAGGGGGTGTATCGCGCCTTGGCCTACCCTGCGCGTCAACTCGTTGCGGGGCACCTGGACTCGCCGTAGGGGGGCTCACGGCGGCCGGACCGCGATTCTCTTCGCCGGACTGGCGCGTGGGCTTCCGTCGGGCTAGCGGAGCGGCCAAGTGTTCGTCACGTCTCTCCTTGTTTTTGGAGTCGCTCATGCACCACGCCTCCCCCAACCCCTTCGCCGTCCCGGTCGCCGAGGCCCCCGACGCGGAGCGCACCGCTTTCCTGCGCCAGGTGGCCTTCAAGACCGCAGGGTCTCTCGGGATCGTCGGCGTGTCGGCCATGGCGTCCTCGATCGGACTCCTCGGCATGCTCATGGCCGGGATCAGCCTCCCGTGGTTCGTGCAGATCGCGGTCATGCTCGGCGGGCTCTATGGGGCGCAGTGGCTTGGCTACCGCATGATCGCCTCGCCCGATGCGAGCACCCGCACCGCAGGGGTGGTGATCGGCTCGGGCATGCTGGGCGTCTCGCTCAGCTTTGTGCTCGTCATGGCGGCGCTGGTCGGGGCCTCGGTGTACGACGATCCCCTCGGGCCGCTCTTCCTCCCCTTTCAGGCCCTCGGCCTGGTCGCCCTCACCGTCACCGGCATGGTGATCTACCTCCTGGCGGCACCCCGCAAGCTCAACATGCTCGCCGCCCTCATGTCGGTGCTCACCCTGCCCATGCTCGCCCTCATGGCGCTCATGGTCGTCTTTCCGGTCGGGGGCTTCGTGGGGATCCTGATCTCGCTGGTATTCGTCGCGGTCTCAGCGGGCGGCTTGCTCGTCTCGCTCAACCGAGTGATCCGAGAGCTGTCGGCCGACCAGTCCACCCGCGCCGCCTTTGAGCTCACCGTGGGCATCGTGGTCCTGTTCTGGAACATTCTGGCGCTGCTCAGCCGTCGCTGATCGGTTCAGGGCTCGGATGCTTCGGCACCCGATCTTCCAGAGATCCAGCCGAGGGGCTGGGCTCGGCCCGTAGGCTAGGGCCGCCGCCGTCGAAGGGCGAATAGCGCGAGCACAGGCAGCAGGGCGCCCGGCACCCACGGGCTCGACTGGCAGCCGCAGCCTCCCTCGGGCACCGAGCTCACGGTCACGGTCGTGCGAGTCCAGCCGACGACCCCGGGGTTGAGCGCGACGGAGGAGCTGATCCAGTCCGTGACGGGGGGCGGCGCGGAGGCGGTCGCGACGATCAGGAGCTCGATCGGCTCATCGTGCGGGACCTCGAGCTCCCCGACGTCGGGGAGTTGGTTCGGCGTGCCCTCCGCGACGAGTCGGCCCTCGTGGTAGACCGCGATCTGAGCGATCCCGTCAGGATGATCCGCCTCGATCACGTCTCGAAGCCGCTCGTCTTCATCCCAGGACGAGGACGCGCTCACCGTCGGGCGCTCTCCGAATGGCACGGTGAGGGGGTCGCCGAAGATCGTGCCATCCGGGAGATGGGGGTGGGAGTATACCCATGCTTCCCCGAAAGTGAACCCGTTCGCGTAGAGCATCAAAGAGCCCGCGTTGGGGCTATGTCTTGAGACTTGTGTACCTATCGAACCGTGAGCTCCTGTCGCACCTGCACGGATGGCGTGGGCCACCGAGACCCGGATCTCATTCTCGGGGCACTGCCCGGTGTCATCACAGAAGAGGTTGCGTGGCGCCGACGTGCTCGAGATCAGGTTGTCGAAGATGGCCCCAGGAGCGAAGGTGAGGTTGTCGATGATGTCGTGGAGTTCATCAGATCCGGTGTACAGACCGATCACCGTTCGGCCTGATAGCTCAGGATCGTACTCTGGGATCCAGGTCGCGTTGTGACCTTGGGCCTGGAGCATCTCGATCGCGTGTTTGCACTCCCCATCCCGGTTGCGGTTGTTGTTAAACTGCGTCTCGATCCCCCTCATGCAGAGAAACTCCGCGTCGGGGAAGGTGCCGTCGGCGTCGAGCGCTCGCTGGATCAACGCCCGGGCATCCTCGTGGTCGAACCCATCAAGTCGGCTGAAGATGGGCTTCCATTCCTGCCAGTGCATCGTGAAGAACTCGAATGGGGGCGGCTCCACATACCCGGTGAAGGGTCCAGGAACTCTCTGTCCCCTCGCGAGCTGGGAAGACAGCGTGAAGAAACCGCTGCGCTCGATCTCGGGGTCGAAGTCTTCTTCGAAGACGGTCATCAGGTCCATGAAGGGATTTTGAGGGGTTGACCAAAAGCGCTCGGACCGCATATTGTTGGGGGAAAGGTAGGGTTCATCGAATCTGTCGATCGTGTGGGCGAGTCGTAGGGCGGTCTCCGTTGAGGTCGATCGTTGGGAATTCAAGACGATGCGCACGGGGAGCCCCCGCACCGTCACGACCGTGCTGATGTCTTCGGGCTGTGGCAAGGCATCCAGGCATGTCAGGTAAGGCTCCAGGATGAGCGGGTAGGCGTCCTCCAGGTCCATCTCTCGCTGGTCTTCGACCGTGAGGCCGCGGATGCCACAGAGGTGGCTCTCGTGGAGGTCGCGGGCCTCGGCGTACTGGAGTGCGGTCTCGGTGCTGTCGTCGTCGTCGGCGTTGTAGACGACGAGAGTCTGGTGGGGGCCGATGCCGGCGTGGGCGAGCGAGAGCAGCAATGGGAACATGATTCATCTCCTGAGGGTTGAGGGGCCGTATCGAAAAGACGGTGGCTAAGACGCGCTCACCTCTCCTTTATTCAAGCTGGCGTGCGACTCCTCCGTCTTCCACTTCCTCTGCCTGCGTTTCGCGAGGGACCCCCCGAGGTCCAGAGCTGGCGTCTTCTCCCTCCTTCGACGGGCTCGTGGCGACCTCCTCCCAGCTCGTCGAGGTGTTCAGGGGAGCCCCATGGTTGTCTCAGCTGGTGTATGCTCCCCCTTGCCCGACCCGAGGTCTTCATGTTCTGGCTGCTCATGTTCCTCCTCGACGCTGCGGCGGATGTGCCTCCGCTCCTCGGCCACAAGAACGTGGACTTCGAGATCTCTGTCAAAGGGGCCCCCGAGGAAGGCGATCGGATGCTTGTCGTCTACCCCTGGTCCCTCTCCAACGGCACACCGACCGCCGAGGTCGGGGTGGTCCTACCTTCGGTCAACCTCAGGTTCGGGCGTCGGACCGATGGGGAGCCTGCGTTCTGGTTGGTCCCGAGCGACCAGCTCGCGGAGCTGATCCGCCTGGAGGAGTCTGAGCTCCGGGCCTGGTTCGAGGGCGAGGCCGCGATGAAGTGCGAAGGGGACACCCCCCGTCCCATTTTCGAGGTCCCCGTTACGGTCCCCGATACCCTAGTCCAAGGTTTCGAGCTTGAGATCGAGCCCGGCCATGGCTGTACCGTTCGCCTCACCGACACCCCCCTCGCGATGCGGCTGACGGAGCCGAGCGCCGGGTGTAGGTGCGCGACGGTTGGCGCGCTTGGTTGGGCTGGCACGCTCTCGCTGCTGGGGGTCCTGGGGCTCCGGCGACGTCGAGACTGATCGTCTTACATCCTCTTCTCTTTCCGAGTTGACGCGGGCGATCGTGGCGATGGCACGGGTCGATGGTTAGCGCCTCTCCATGAAGCCCATGCTTGTAGCGCTGCTGATCTCCTGCACCCGAGCCGGCGCGTCCCCCGAGTCTGTCCAGTTCGTCGGGGAGTGCGACGGCTCCGCGGCGGTCGTGGTCGAGGATACGCTCTATATCGGCGTCGACGAGGGCACGAGCTTGCTGGCCTACGCCCTGCCCAAGGGCAAGGAGTCGCGCCTCGCGCCGACCGATCGGATCGACCTGGCGACCCTGATCGAGCGTGCGGGGGACCGATCGCTGAAGACCACCAAGAAGGGCGTCCCTCGTGAGCTCGACCTGGAAGCGGCGGCGCGTGGGGGCGATCGGCTCTGGTGGCTGGGGGGGCACGGCCGCTCCAAGAAGGGAAAGCTGCGCCCCAACCGCCGCGTGCTCTTCGCGACCTCCGTTGGGGCGCCGTCCACTCTCGAGGTGATCGTGTCGCCCGAGGACCTCATGCCGCGCATCCTCAAGCTCCCCACCCTCGGCCCTCGTGTCGCCGAAGCCGAGTCTCGCGATCGCCCACCCAAGAAGGGCGGCCTGAACATCGAGGGCCTCGCTGTTCACCCCGAGAGCGGCGACCTCTTGCTGGGTCTGCGCTCCCCGCTCACGCAGGATCAGCGGGCGTGGATCCTTCGCCTGACCCCCCAGGGGGAGCTACACGAGCACGCCCAGATCGATCTCGCAGGCCTCGGGGTGCGCTCGCTCACCTGGTCCGAGAACGCCAAGACCTTCCTCATCGCGGCGGGATCCACGGGCTCGGGTGGACCCTTCAAGCTGTACCGCTGGGATGGCCAAGACGAGGTCACACCGATCGCTTATGATCTTGGCGAGCTCCGACCCGAAGGCCTGACCGATGTGCCCGGTGGGGTGTTGCTGGTGAGCGACGACAGCGGCGTCCGCCGAGACGGGGTCGACTGCAAGAACCGCCGCGCGGCGGACCCCCATGACCCCCTCGTCTACTTCGAGGGCCGAGTCCTGCCTCTTCAGGCGCTGAAGTGACGGTCGCCTCCGTGCTGGACGGCGCGCCCTGGCCCCCCTCATCCCAAGAGCGAGCGAGCCTGCGCGATCCCACCGAGATCGAGCACCTCGTAACCGGCGGCGCGAAGGGTGGAGGCGGCGCGGCTGCTGCGCATGCCCGACTGGCAGTAGACCATGAGGGGTACGTCCCGCGCGCCAGCGACGGAGGGATCGTTGAGGATCCGGTCCGCGGGAAGGTTGGAGGCCCCGGATACGTGGCCTGAGCTGAACTCGCTGGGGGAACGAACGTCGAGGATCCGGGCGCCACGATCGCGAGCGGCCTGGATCGCCTCGGGGCTCACCCGCCCACCTCGAAGGCGGATCAGGAGGAAGACCAGCGCGACAGCGAGCACGACGAAGAGGGTGATGGTGAGCGTGTTCATGAAGGGTTCCAAGGGGGGGCGCGTGAGGGAGGTGTGCACGCGAGCGGGTATCGGCAAGGCAGGGAGGGCTACCACCGGGTTGTCGGCCCGATATACCCCATGGAGCGGCTCTCGTGAGCACGATCCGATAGGGACACGGAGCGCGGGTCGTGTCGCTCCCCGCGAGGAGGTCTCGTGAGGTCACACTTTGCCGGCTTGTCGATGGTCATGTTGGGCAGCCTGCTCGGAAGCCCAGCCGCCGCCCACTGCTACACGGTCTCGCCAGATCCTGTCACCGGGCAGCATGGAAAGGTCCACCGATGGACGTTCGCCCTGCCCTACCACTGGAGCGCCGAGGGCTCGCTGCTCCCGGGGCCGGCCGAGTCTACCGTCGAAGGCTTCGGGGGGCAGGTACGCTGGACCTTCGATCTCACGGAGTATGGTTGGCTCTCTCATCCCATCGCGGAGGGAACGCCAGTCGTGCTCACCCTGGGCGACGGAACGACGGTGAACCTGTCCATCTCGCGTGAGGTTCCGGCCCGCATGGTCAACCGGGACAGCACGACGATCACCGTCTGGAGGGTCCCCTTCGACGTGCCCGTCGACTTGGCGGCGCGACTCGCCCGCGACGCGCCGCTCGGCTTTCAGGTCGAGCTGGATCACGGGCGGCTCCACGCGGTCTTCCGCCCCGGAGCCGGACGTCGGATCAGCCGCGCCTTCGCCTGCGCGCTCGAGCGTTGAGTCGACTTCCCAAGGGGCGTGGACGTCGCTGAAGCGGGGCCAAGCCAGAGCCAAGTTCCCTCCCTCGGGACTCATGCAGCGCGATGGTTCCCCTCGGGTCCATACCGGCCTCCCTGAGCGCCTCCAGCCTAGCTTCCTAAGCGAAGAAAATTCCTCAGCATCGCGGGACCCTCGGGGGTGCCGACGCTCTCGGGGTGGAACTGGAGCCCGTAGAGCGGTCGCTCCGTGTGCTGAACGCCCATGATCACCCCGTCCTCGGTGTGGGACGTCACGCGGAGGCACTCCGGCAAGCGGGCTGGATCGACCGTGAGGGAGTGGTAGCGCATGACCTGTAGCCGCGAAGGCAGATCCTTGAATATCTCTCCTTCTACAACCTGGATCATCTCCATCTTTCCGTGCATGATGGTCGGCGCGTGAACGATCTGGCCGCCCATGCGCCAGGCGATCCCTTGGTGGCCCAGGCAGATCCCGAGCAGGGGACCCTCGAAGTAGTCGATGAGGTGCTTGCACAGTCCGAAGTCGCGAGGGACCTCGGGGCGACCGGGTCCGGGAGAGAGCACGACGTGGGTGGGGCGGAGAGCGCGTGCTGCCACGAGGTCGATCTCGTCGTTACGATGGACGATCACCTCGGCGCTCAGCTCGAGCAAGGCCTGCCGGAGGTTGTGGGTGAAAGAGTCGTAGTTGTCGATGAGCAGCACGCGCGGGCTCACGAGGCCTCCCGGTGCAGGGCGAGCTGGACGGCGCGCAGGCAGCCGAGCGCCTTGTTCAGACACTCCTGATGCTCCCGCTCGGGGACCGAGTCGTGCACGATGCCTGCGCCAGCCTGGACGTGCACCCCGGCCTCGTCGACCACCAGGGTCCTGATCGCGATCGCGGTGTCCAGGCTGCCGTCGACCCCGAAGTAGCCTACCGCGCCGGCGTAGGGGCCTCGACGATCGGGTTCGAGGCGGGCGATGAGCTCACAGGCCCGTACCTTAGGGGCCCCCGAGACCGTCCCTGCTGGAAAGCAGGCCCGGAGGGCGTCGAGGGCGTCGCGACCCGGCTCCAGCTCGGCGTGCACGTCGCTGACGATGTGCATGACGTGCGCGTAGCGCTCGATGTGCTCCCGATCGTCGACCCGGACCGTGCCGGGCGCGGCGACCCGACCGAGATCGTTCCGTCCGAGATCGAGCAGCATGCGGTGTTCGGCGAGCTCCTTGGCGTCTGCGAGCAGCTCTCGGGCGAGGGCCTGGTCGGCGTCGTCGGAGTCCCCTCGCCGTCGGGTGCCCGCGATGGGCCGTACCAGGAGCTTGCCGTCGGCGTCGACCCGCACCAGCACCTCGGGCGATGCCCCGACCAGGCTGCGCTCTCCGAGCTTGAGCAGGAACATGTAGGGGGAGGGATCGATCGCTCGGAGTGCCCGGTAGAGTAGCAGCGGGTCCAGCCGCACGGGCACCGAGAGCCGCTGGCTGAGCACCACCTGGAAGATCTCTCCTTCGGTGATGGCAACGCGGGCCTCCTCGACCGCGGCCTCCATGTCGGCGCGGGTGCGGTTGGCTTGGATCGGCAGCGCGTCTGCGGGTGGGGGGAGGGGGCCCGGCAGACTCCAAGGGGCCTCGGGAGGGCTGCGCCGGGTCGCTAACCGGCCGACCATGGCATGAAGCCGCTCGACGGCGCGGCGGTAGTGGGACTCGCGATCGCCTGAGAGCGGTGCGTGGACCACGAGGACCAGGCGTCGTCGCGCGTGGTCGTAGGCGGCGAGGGCGTCGGTCAAGAGCAGCTCCCCTGCCGGAGCGCCGAGTCCGGGCGCTTGGGGGAGGGAGACCCGGTCCTCGAAGGCGGTGATGCAGTCGAAGCCCAGGTAGCCTACGGCGCCGCCAGGGAAGCGCGGCAGGGGATCGGGGGCCCACAGGCGGACCCCGCCGATCTCGTCGCGGAGGATCTGGAGCGGGTCGGTGTAGGGGATCTGCACGACCTCACGACCGCCTTCGCACAGGCGGGTGAGGGTGGCGGTGCCCTGGTCGAGCACGATGTGGGTGCGCACATCGGCGCCGATGAAGGACCACCGCGACAGCGTCTCTCCGCCGACGACGCTCTCAAGCAGGAAGCCGCGGGGCTGATCCCCCGACAGGGCGTGAAAGACCGAGATCGGGGTGAGGGTGTCGGCGAGCAGGGTGATGGTGAGGGCGACGTGGCTGTGGGGCCCGTCGTGAGCCAGGACCTCGTCGAGGGAGGGAGAGATCCGCATCAGCTCTCTCCCCGACGGCGGGGATCGGGCAGCCCGAGTCGGCTCAAGGCGTCGAAGGCCAGATGAAAGCCTCCGCTGCCGTACTGAAGGTGCCGGTTGCCTCGGGTGACGGTCGTGACGGAGCAGCCCACCGCGTCGCGCACCGCGCGCTGGCTGTGGCCTTCGGCGAGCAGCTTGACGATCGCCCACCGCTCGGCGATGGCCTGCACCTCGGCGGGGGTGAGCAGATCGGTGAAGACCGACTGGATCTGCGTGGGTTGGCGCAGCTCGGCCAGCACGGCCAGCAGATCGTCGGGCAGGGTCGGATCAGCCATAGAAGCTCCTCTGTTCTACTACGCTAATACAGTGGAGCGGAAGCGCAAGGGAGAGGAAGGTGCCTACGAGGTCCTCTCGTGCAGGGTTGGCGCCGGCGCCGCGCTTCCTGTAGCCTCTCGAGCATGGGAGGTGCGCGTGGCACGGCACTTCGAGCTCTCACCGATCTTGCTCGCCCTCGGGCTCACCTTGAGCTGCGCCCGCGCCGACACGCCGGTCCACAGCGCGAGCGCGCCGACCCAGGAGCGACTGGTCGGCGTCGTGACCCCTCAGGGCACCCGCCAGTGCGATGGCAGTCCCGAGGGCTCCTGGGTCCACCCCCGTCACGAGATCGGCTTCGTCCGGGCGCTGGGCACCACGGACCTCTCGCCGTTCGAAGGGCGGGCGGTCATGGTGACCGGCCGCCGCGAGCTCAGCCCCGAGTCCCTTCCCTCCGTCCAACACACCGGCCCGTGCCCCATCCCCATGCAGATGCGGTCGGACTGGGTCGAGGGCCCCAGCGGGATCCGTGTCAAGCGACGAGCGCCTCCCTTCGAGGCCTTCCGGGTGAGATCGGTCGAGCCCTTTGATGCTCTCACCGCCAGGGTCGAGGGCGAGCGCCTCCACCTCGCGCTGGCCAACCCCATGGGCGAGCCCCTCGACGAGATACGCATGACCGTTCACTACGAGGGGTGCTTTGGCAAGCCCGGATCCCAGACCAGGGAGATCGCGCACGGGGCCTTGTCTGCGGGGGCAACCGCTGAGGTCGACGCTCCCATCCACCTCCACGACGACGACGCGCCGACTGGCCGCGCCGACTACCGGGCCTTCAGCGTGCGCCTCGACGCCCGCGCTGACGGGCTCACCTTCGATCTTGAGCTGACCCTGCCCACGTTGAGCGTCTCGGTCGAGTGTGCACAGTAGCCGTCCTTCGGACGCGCCGGACGCGCCGGACGCGAGGGGTTTCGTGGCCGTCCGCCCGCGCGCCCGCGCCCCCAGATGCACCCCCTCCACGTAGTTTCCACAGTCGGCGCTGGCGATCGGGGGACCTACCTTGGGTGCGACCGCGGGCGACCAGCGGCTCGCTCCCGAGCCCCCGTCGCAGAGGAGGATCCCATGTGTTCCGTGTGCCCGACGAACGAGACCGCTCGCGTGCAAGCCCTGAGGAGCTACGCGCTCCTCGACACGGACCCGGAGCCGGCCTTCGATGATCTCGCGAAGATCGCCTCGCAAATCTGTGACGCTCCCATCGCGCTGGTCGTCCTGCTCGATGAGCGGCGCCAGTGGTTCAAGGCCAGGGTCGGCACCCCGCTCCAAGAGACGCCGCGGGAGGTCGCCTTCTGTGCGCAGACGATCCTGCAGACGGAGCCCTTGGTGATCGAAGATGCGACCCTCGATCCTCGCTTCTCCGACAACCCCTTCGTGACGGCCCCCCAAGGGGTGCGCTTTTACGCGGGTGCGCCGCTCATCGACGCCCAGGGCTTCGCCTTGGGCACCCTGTGCGTCGTCGACGTCGAGCCGCGCCAGCTTCTTCCCGAGCAGCTCGACGCCCTGCAGGCCCTCTCGAGGCAGGTGGTGGGCCAGATGCAGCTCCGTCGAGCGGCCGCCGAGCTCGCGGAGGCCCTCCACGGCATGCGCGTCCTGCAGGAGCTGATCCCCATGTGCTCTTGGTGCAAGTCGATCCGCACGGACGAGGGCTATTGGGCTAAAGTCGAGGAGTATCTACAGGAGACCATGGGGGCCGAGTTGACCCATGGGATCTGCCCCTCCTGCACGGCGCGCTATGTCGCCTGATGCGGCTGGGCGTGGGGCCGTTGTTCTCTGAGTGTTCGTTGGGCAAGCGGAGGTTCCGCGTTGCTTCCATGGGTGCAGTGAGGTAGGATACGCGGCTTGATCGTACCCTCCCTCCAACCCGGTGCTCGATGTCGTCGGATGATCACATCTTCATAGGCGATAGCGAGATGGCGCGCCTTTGCCGCAGCGTCGACTGGTCGCTGACGCCACTGGGGCCGCCCTCGGCGTGGCCTGATTCGCTCAAGCACAGCGTGCGTCAGATCCTGGTGTCCGCCCACCCCATGGGGGTGTTGTGGGGGCGCGACTTGCTCCAGTTCTACAACGACGCCTTCCAGCCCTTGCTCGGGGACGACGGCAGGCATCCCGCGGCGTTAGGGGTGCCTGCCAGGGAGTGCTGGGAGGACCTCTGGCACGTCTCAGGTCCGCAGCTCCTCAGCGTGCTCGACGGGCAAGGGCCAGTCTACGTCAACGGCGCCAAGCTCCCGATCGCTCGCGACGGGCAAAGGGTCGAACGCTACTGGAACTATAGCTACAACCCCATCTACAACGATGCGGGTGCCATCGCAGGGGTGCTCGTCCTCTGCAAGGATGTGACCCAGGAGCGGGCCGCGTTGGCCGATCTCCAGGAGCGCGATGAGATGCTGTCCCTGCTAGGGCGTGTCGGGCGCATCGGGGGGTGGCGGATCCTTCCGGAGGGGAGGGTGCTCTGGTCGCCCGAGGTCCGGGACCTTCACGGCGCTCCACCCGGCTTCGATCCAGACTCCGACCAGGCGGCCGACTTCATCACGCCCGCGCTAAAGGCCTTGGACACCGAGCGGTTCACCCGCTGCCTGACCCACGGGGATCACGTCGATCTCGAGCTCCAGATCGACACCATGCAGGGGGAGCGTCGTTGGTTCCGCACGATCGGTGAGGCTGTCCGAGGGGCCGACGGCCGAGTCGTCGAGGTCCGAGGGGTCCTCCAAGACATCCACGAGCAGAAGCAGATCGAGCAGCGCCTCCGTGAAGGAGAGCGTCGCTTCAAGGAGCTCGCCGAAGCCATGCCCATCGTGGTCTGGACCGCTACCGCCGACGGACGAGTCGATTACCAGAACAGGTCCATCCTCGACTATACCGGCGCGACTCCCGACAGCATGCTGGACGATGGCTGGTACCAGGTGCTCCACCCCGACGATGTCCCCGCGACCAAGCGAGCATGGGCGCACAGCGTGTCCACGGGCGAGCCCTACGAGGTCGAGTTCCGCATCCGCCGCGCGACGGGCGAGTACAAGTGGTTCTTTACCCGGGCCGTCCCGGTGTGTGATCCACAGGGTCAGGTGGTGAAGTGGTTCGGATCGTCCATGAACGTACACGAACAGCGTCAGAGCCGGGAGCGTTTGGCCGCCATGGCTCGGCGGTTCTCGACCACCCTCGAGAGCATCACCGATGCCTTCTACCTGCTCGACCCCGACTGGCGCTTTGCCTATGTGAACGAGGAAGCGGAAGCCGCCTTGGATCGCGATCGTCAAGAGCTGCTGGGCGAGGTGATCTGGAAGGCCTTCCCTGAGACGATCGGCACGACCATCGAGGTGCACTATCGCCTCGCGAAGCAGGCGGGCGAGACGCAGAGCTTCCGATGCTTTTTTCCGCCGCTCGACCGCTGGTACGACATCCGTGCCTACCCCTCCGAAGAGGGTCTTGCGGTCTACTTCAAGGACATCTCAGCCGATGTGCTGGCGGAGCGTCGACTCCGCGAGCAGGCCGAGCTGCTCGATCGAGCCCAAGACGCCATCCTCGTGCGCGATCTGGATCACCGCATCCTCTTCTGGAACAAGGGCGCAGAGCGGATCTATGGCTGGTCTCGCCATCAAGCCCTCGGAGAGGTGGTCCGAGATCTGCTCTACCACGAACCTGAGCGCTTCGATCGGGCCACACAACACGTGCTCGATCACGGGGAGTGGTCGGGTGAGCTTGAGCATCTGCGCAGCGATGGGGCTCTCATCTGCGTCGAAGGGCGCTGGTCGCTCGTGTACGATGATCTCGGCAACCCCTCGAGGATCCTCGCGATCAATACCGATATTACGGAGCGAAAGCTCCTCATGAACCAGTTCCTGCGTGCGCAGCGCCTCGAGAGCATCGGGACCCTCGCTGGCGGGATCGCCCATGACCTCAACAACGTCCTGGCTCCGATCCTGCTCTCGGTCGCGATGCTTCGCCAAGAGGTCACCGAACCGGCACTCCAGGAGTCCCTCGACCTCATCTCCAAGAGCGCTCAGCGCGGCGCTGACATGGTAAAACAGGTCCTAGGGTTCGCCCGTGGCTATGAGCCTTCGCAACGCCGAGTGGACGTGGTGGCGATCCTTGGGGACATCGAGCGGGTGGTTCGGGATACCTTTCCCAAGAACATCGAGTTCGACCTTGATATAGGAAATGATCTAAGCGCTATATCTGGCGATCCGACCCAGGTTCACCAGGTGCTCATCAACCTGCTCGTGAACGCACGCGATGCCATGCCTCAAGGCGGGGTGCTGCGCCTTGAGGCCAAGAACGTCCACCTCGATGAGCACTACGCGGCGATGAGCATCGGAGCGGAGCCTGGCCACTATCTCCGCTTCTCGGTGGTCGATAGTGGTGCGGGCATGCCTGCCTCGATCCTCGACAAGGTCTTCGACCCCTTCTTTACGACCAAAGATGTCGGGCAGGGGACGGGTCTGGGTCTGTCGACTGTGGCCGCGATCGCTCGGAGCTACGGCGGCTTTGTCAACGTCTACAGCGATGAAGGGGTCGGCAGTACCTTTCGGGTCTACTTCCGAGCGCTCACCGACCTCGAGAGCCGGGCCCCTGCCGCGCCCCAGGTCGAGATCGTGCGCGGGCAGGGCGAGCTCATCCTGGTCATCGACGACGAGAGCTCGGTTCGTGACATTACCCGGCAGACCCTCGAAGCCTTCGGCTACCGCGTGTTGACCGCCGCCGATGGGGCCGAGGCCATCGCGGAGTATGCACAGCGAAGAGACGAGATCGCATTGGTTCTCACGGACATGCTCATGCCGGTCATGGATGGCCCTACGACGATCCGGGCCCTTCGACGCATGGACCCCGAGGTCAAGGTGATCGGCGCCAGCGGCCTGGGCGCCAATGGCTCGGTGGCGCGGGCCGCCGACGCGGGGCTCAAGCACTTCTTGCCCAAACCGTACAGCGCCGAGGTGCTGCTCCTGAAGATCCGAGAGGTCTTGGAGGAGCCCTGAGTCCCAAGCCAAGCCAGGCGACGGGAGCGGCCTGGCAAGACGCGCGCCGTCCGGGCTCACGAGCCGACGTGCTCCTGGATCGCATCGACGAGATCGCTTGGGGAAAAGGGCTTGACCAGGATCGCGCGTGCCCCCGCAGCGAGCGCCTCCTCGCGGATCTCGGTGGCGTAGGCCGTCATGAGGAGGACGGGGACGCGCTCGACAAAATCTGGATGTTCCTTGAGAAAATGCAGTCCGGTCATGCCGGGCATGAGGTGATCGAGCAAGACCAGAGTGGGCTCGATGGGATCGTTCAAGAAGAGGAGGGGCGAGGCATAGCTGCGCACTTCGTGCCCCAGCGACCGGAGCAAGAAGCGGACCGAGGCGCGAATGGCCTCCTCGTCGTCGATCACCACGATCACTCGTCCTCCTCGGCGATGGGCAGGCTCAACCGAAAGATCTTGAGCTGCGGATCGTCGATGCGTGCAAGCTCTCCACCATGTTGTTGGGCGATCCGTCGGCAGAGGTAGAGGGTCGAGGCGTGTCCGTCGGACTCGGCCGAGAGGGAGGCCTCGAAGATGTCGTTCATGATGTCCTTTGCGATGGGGGTGCCGGGATCGACCACGTCGATGATGACCCGCTCCCCCCTTCGCTCTCCGCTCACCCGGAGCCAGCGTTGTGTATCTTGGGCGCTGATGGCATCGATGGCGTTCTGGATCAAGTTGAGCAGGATCAGCTCGAGCTGAGCGGGCTGTCCGCGGACCTGCTGCTCCCCTTCGCTCACCACGAGGCGCAGCTCGATCCGCTCTCGGGTGAGCTCGCTCGCCATAAGCTCGGTGGGCCGTCGGATGAGCTCGTCGAGCGTGAGGAGCCGGAGCTCGGGTTTGGGCTGTTCGAAGAGGGAGCGCAGCTCGCGGACGATCTGTCCCGCGCGCTCCCCCTCGGCCGACATGCGTCGGACGATTTCGATGATCTCGGGATCTGCCCCGGCCTTCTCGAGCTGCAAGGCCGCGCCGAAGCCGAAGGCGACGATGGCGGTGAGCGGCTGGTTGAGCTCGTGGGCGAGCCGGGCGTAGAGCTGAGCGAAGAGCTGGCTCCGCGCCAGTCGAGTCATGTCGTTGAGCTCGCTCGCGATACGCGCCTGGCGGCTCACATGATCGCTCACGTCCAGACCGATGATGAGGGTCGCGGAGACGCCCGAGAGCTGAAAGGGCTGGACCGTCGCGCTCCAGGAGGTGAGCTCGCCGTCGGGTCGCGTGACGGAGAGGGTGCTGTGGTAGCCTTCGCGGGTCGCCTTGAGGATGCGCACGCCCTCGGCCGTACCAAAAATCTGGGCGAGAGGGATCCGGGTCAGCTCGCGCTCGCTTCGGCCGGTGAGGCGGCGGGCGGCGGGGTTGGCGTAGAGCACACGCCCGTTGCTCACGACGAGGATGGCCGCCTCGGCGCGCTCGGCCAAGTCACGGAACATGCTCGCGCTGTCGTGGGTGATGCGCTGCATGGTGTGCAGCTCGGCGTTCTCTTCGAGCAGTCGCTCGACCTCAGCGCGGAGGGCCTCACGCGTGTCTTCTCGAGGGAGGAGGTCTTCGGGAGACTCGACGTCGCGTACCTCGCGGATCAGATGGACAGCCGAGTTTGGGGAGCCCACGACCGGAAAGACCTGATGCTCGACGGCACGCTGGGGAGTGTTCGGCGGTTTGAGGTGGTAGCGCAGCTCCGTCGGCGTCGTGCGCGGCTTGGCCACCGTGGCGAGCACCGAGGGGCGGTCGATGGGGTGGACGGCGCGGAGCCAGTCCGCAGGGTCCTCGACCAGGGTGTCGGGACGCCGGTTGAAGAGATCCTGATAGTTCGCGTTGACGAAACGAACCCGCGCAGGGCTCTGATCGATGAGCATGATGGTGTGTGGCATCGAGTCCATGATCCGCCGGAGGGCTTCGTCCTCGCCGTCGTCTTGGTCCGTCAAGACGGCGTCGCCCAGGCGCGCGGCGATCACCTGTCCGACCATCTGGAGCATGATCTCGTGCTCCCGCTCCCAGTAGATGGGGGCTCGGACTGCGTCGAACCCGATGAACCAGCGCAAGGGGTGTCCGAGCGGCACCAGCAGCAACCCGACGATCTCGAGCCCGTTCAGGATGGCTTGCTCGTGAGCCCGCGCAGGCGGCATGCGCTCCACATCGCTGATCGAGACCATCTCCCCGCCGATCAACGGATCGACGAGGGCTCCGTAGTCTGCGATGGGCTGGTCCTTCAGTAGTTTGAGCTGCATGTTGACGCCCGCTGCGCACCACTCATGGGTGTTCGAGACCACCTGCCGATCATGATCGGCGTGGAACAGGTAGGCGCGATCGACCCTCGCGAGGTTCCCCAGCTCCCGCAGGGCCCAGTCGATCTCGAGATCGTAGGGCTCGGACGGGCTCATGGCGAGGCGCTCACAGACAGCGAGGGTCTTGGAGAGCCAGTTCTGTTGCAGGGTCTCGGTCATGAAGGTCTCGGGTGGGCACACCGACGATAACTTAAGTGGACGTTCGGTTGGAAGGGCAACTGTGACGTACAGGATCCCCTGAACAGGGTGTGTGCCAGGTTCGCGCCCCCGTAGGACTGATCGTAGCGGTTGGCTTCGTGGGGGCCCATCCGCAGAAGTACGTAGGGGGAGCCCGCTCAGGGCGCGCGGACTTTTCATGGGTCGAGCGCTACGGTAAAGTCTGAGCACGGCCCCGTCTTGGGGTTGGGTCTCTCCCTTCGCCCTCCATCGTGGAGCGTCTCTATGGATGTCTGGATCGTTGATGATGACCCCGAGGTCCGCGCCGCGACGAGCGCGTTGCTTCGTTCCGTCGGCTTTGAAGTCGGCACCTTCGCGTCTGGCGAAGCGCTCCTCGAGAGTCAGGATCTCGGCGAAGCCGCGGTGATCCTCCTGGATCTTCGTATGGAGGGGCTTGGAGGCCTCGAGACCCTCTCGCGCCTGCGTGAGCGTGGATCGGAACACAGCGTGATGGTGGTGACGGGTCGCGCAGACGTTTCCTCGGCGGTCGAGGCCATGCGGCTGGGAGCGGCGGACCTGATTGAAAAGCCCTTCAGCCCGCAGGTCCTCATCGAAAAAGTGCAGGAGATCGCGCGCCGATCGCGGCATCGCGTCGAAGAGAGCGAGACCCTCGACGAGCTCCGCGAGCGCTTCACCGCGCTCACCCCCCGCGAGGCCGAGGTGCTCCAAGGCATGCTCAAGGGCGACGCGAACAAGGTCATCGCCTATGACCTCAATATCAGCACCCGTACGGTCGAGGTCCATCGAGCCAACGTCATGCGCAAGACGGGCTTCGATAGTCTCGCTCAGCTCGTGCGTGCCTGGGTGGTGGTTCACCCCGACGCCCCCATCGAGGACTGAGCGCTCCGCGTGTCTACCCACGCCCACCCAGGGCTCGGACCGTGGGTGCGCGTTTCGACGGACCTGCGGGATCTACGTAGTGGTCATCCCCAATAGAAGAGATGTCCTTGGAGGCCTACACTATAAACATCAACCAAGGACACGGAGGTCCACCATGACTCACCAAGCCACGAACCTCATCACGGCCAGCTCCCCCAAGGCGAGCCTGCTCCCCGAGGCTCTCGTCACCGGAACCCTTGGTGGGCGCCAGATCACCTCCCACGCTGGCTTAGAGCGGCTCACGGCGGCGCTCGGCGGCGACAGCTTCGCCTTATTCGAGGCGGTGGGCGGCGGTCAGTTCCAGAAGGTGGCGACCTCCCACTTTCAAGGTTGGGGACAGGCCTTGGCTGGAAAGGTGGATGCGCACCTGCTCCTCCGGCGCCTGGCTGCGACCCAGGGGCCGGTCCTGCTCACCCGTGAGGTGGGGGGGCCTGTCGCCCGGATGATGGAGCGCTTCGGCGTCCAGTGGGTACTCAGCATGCCAGCCCGCACCTGCGACCGCACCCTCGGGGTGCTCTTGGTCGCGGGGCGCGCTCACCTGCCCCCGACCCACGCCGAGGTCACGCTGCTCGCCCCCTTGGCCCCGATCCTCGCGGCCTCGCTGGGTCGCCTGTCGACCGTCCCTGCCTACGAGGAGCCGACTCACGCCCTGCGTTGCGCCTCGAAGCGCCACTCCCGGCACCGCCGCTGGACCAAGGTCTTCCGCTCTCTCGCGAGCCTGTGGTGAATTACTTGTATCGGCCGCGCGGAGCGCCGGTCGACGGGTGGGCCGAGGACGCGCCCTGGGCCCCGTACGTCCCACACCCTCATGGTAGCGCCCATACCGAGAGCTGGATCGGAGCTCGTGAGACGAAGGCGAGGGACTAGAGCCGGTGGCGCGACGGAGACGAGTCCCATCAACGCTTCTTTCCCTTGAAGATCCCATGGAGCTTGTCGGTGAGCTCCTCGGGGGTGAAGGGCTTGCTCAGGAAGAAGGTCTCGCCTCGCTCGTCGTCGTAGCCGCTGACGATGTTGTTGGTGTAGCCCGAGACGAAGAGACAGCGCAGATCGGGTCGGGAAGCGCTCAGCCGCCGATAGACCTCCCGTCCGTTCATGCCCGGCATCATCACGTCGGTGATGAGCAGGTCGATCTTGCCCTCGAAGGCGTTGGCGATGGTCATCGCCTGCTCGGGCTGAGCCGCATGAAAGACGCGATAGCCCGCACCACGCAGGACCCGGGCCGTCAGCTTCAAAAGCGGGGCCTCGTCGTCGACGAGCAGAATGGTGAGGGGAGCGCTGCGGCTCTTCGAGGGATCGGGTCGCTCCAGACGTCCAGAGGAGGCCGGGGTGGGAGACTTGGGGTGGGGTCGGAAGTCGTGCGGGCTGAAGGGCGTGGGCTCGGTGCGGGGATCGTCCACGACCTCCTCGAAGAGATCCGGTCGGGCAGGCAGCAGGATCGTGAAGGTCGTGCCCTCGCCGACCGTGCTCTCGACCAGGATCGCCCCACCGTTCTGGGTGACGATCCCGTAGACGGTCGGCAAGCCGATGCCCGATCCCTGGCCCGTTGGCTTGGTCGTGAAGTAGGGTTCGAACAGTCGCTCCCGCGTCTTCTCGTCGATCCCGGTCCCCGTGTCCGTGACCTGGATCTGAACGAAGCGTCCGATCTTGAGGCCTCGCCGCTTGGCCTCAGCTTCATCGAGGAACACGCTGATCGAGGTCGAGATGTCGATCCGCCCTTGGCCTTGGATGGCGTCGCGGGCATTGGCGACGAGGTTGACCATGATTTGATCGAACTGGGCGGGATCCATGTAGATGGGATCGATCCGGCTGCCAGGCCCGAAGCGAACCTTGATCCGCTCCCCCGAGAGCCGCGCGAGCATGTCGAGCAGCGCCTTGAGCGTGGCGTTCGGATCGAAGGCGACCGGCTTGGTGGGTTGTTTTCGGGCGAAGGTCATCAGGCGACGGACCAGGCGCGCCGAGCGCTGGCCGGTGTCGATGATGTTGTCGAGGGCCTGGCGTCGCTCCTTCTCCGAGGTCTCGCGCATACGGGCGAGGGTGGCGCTGCCGATGATCACAGAGAGCAGGTTGTTGAAGTCGTGGGCGATCCCACCTGCGAACCGCCCCAGGGCATCGAGCTGACGCGAACGCTGGAGCTGGGCGTCGAGGGCTGCGTGCTCTTGCTGGGCTCGCTGGCGCTCGTTGACCTCGCGCTGGAGGGCTTCGTTCGTGCGGACGAGCTCGGCGCGCTCGTGGCTCAGCGCCTCGTTGGTGGCGCGGAGGTGGGACACCGACCTCTCGAGGGTCTGGATGACGCCTCCGAGCGCGATCACCAGGACTACGTTCACCACCGAGAAGTTGGCGGCGACCAGCAGGGGGCCCCACAGCGTGCCGGCGTCGGCGCCGGGAACGATGTTGTCGGAGAGCAGGTCCAGCAGTCCCAGCACGACGATCAAGGCCGCGCTGATGAGGGCCGCGATGAGTCCGGCCCTTCGGCTGATGAACATCGTCGCGACCAGCGAGAAGCCTACCAGATAGATCTGCGCGATCGGTCCGACGTCGATCATCAAGACCCCGCTCAGGCCCAACAGAACGAACAAGAACACCACGACCCGCCAGATCAGCGGCACTGGGAGCCGAACCGACAGCACCCCGACCAGTACGATGGCGAGGGTGTCCATGACGACCACGCTGAGCAGTCCAGACGTGAAGGCCAGAATCACGCTCGGGATGTAGACCAGTCCGCCGAAGATCAGGCTGGCGAGTACGATCCCCTGAAAGAGGTCGCTCCGCCAGTTCTCGGGATCGATGCGGACCACCACGAGGGACTCAAGTCGCGATGTGGCTTTTTCCTCGGACATGGGAACACCTTGGGTGGTGGCGTTGGGGCGGCGGGCAGGTTGGCGCGGCGGGCAGGTCGCTCCGGCAACCCGGAGGCGAAGGAAGGCGCTCGCTCTGGTCGAGATGGGGGACAGCTACGCCATATTCTAGCTCTGTCCACAAAGTTCGCGTTGCGTGGTGTTGCGATGTGGGATATAGCCCAAGAGACTGTGTCCGATTATACCCTTTCACGGATGGTGCGCCATGCCTGATCTCGCGACGGCCGCTAGGTGGATCGGGCCGGTGGGTCGAGACTACCGCGAGATCGACTGGTGTCAGACCCCGCTAGGGCCGTTCGACACCTGGCCGATCGGGCTCAAGATCACGGTCCGCACCATGCTGTGCGCGACGGAGCCTACCCTCCTGTGCTGGGGGGACGAGCGCGTCCTACTCTTCAACGAGCCCTGCGCCGAGATCTTGTCTGCCGAGGGGCTCCACCCCCACGCCTTGGGCCGGTCTGGGGCTGAGGTCTTCGGTCCTCGCTGGCCCGCCTTCGAGTCGCTCATCCACGCGATGTCCGAAGCCGGGGGGCGCCGCCCTCCCCACCTGCCCTCTCCGCTCCTCCGTTCCGACGGCGTGGTCTCGGGGGTGATATTCCGTGGCGACTCTCTCCATCGAGCCCTGGCCTCCCAGACGACGAAGGTCCCACCCATGACGGACGCCTGGGTGGGGCGCTCGTCGTCGCACGTGCTCTGGACGGCGGATGCCCAGGGCCGCGTCGACTCCTCCACCGAGGCGGTCCAGCGCTTGGCCGGGCGAGGGGCCGAGGAGCTCTCCGGTACGGGCTGGATCGGTGCCCTTCACCCCGACGACGTGGACCGAACGCGTCGAGCGTGGGCTCACAGCATCGAGACGGGTGAGCCCTACCAGCTCCAGGCCAGGTTCCGACTGGCTACGGGGGAGTATCAGTGGTTCTGGAGCTACGCCCTCCCAACCCGGGGCCCCTCGGGTGAGGTGCTGAAGTGGGTGGGGAGCGCCATCAACATTCATGAGCCGTTTCAGGCCCAGGAACGCGCGCACCGCCTCGCGGAGCAGCTCACCTCGATCCTGCAGAGCATCACCGATGCCTTCTGCCTGATCGGCACGGACTGGCGCGTGCTGCACGTCAACCCGCGCGCCGAGCAGCGCCTTCGGAGATCCAAAGAGGAGCTCCTAAACACCACCTTCTGGCAGGCGTGCCCTGAGCTGGTCGGAACCGCCTTTGAGGCGGCCCTGCGGGAGGCCGCTCAGAGTCGAGAGCCGGTGGCGATGCGCTACCGGGCGGGCGAGGCCGAAGAGTGGTGGGATGTCCGTGTCTACCCTTCTCCCGAGGGCCTCGCGCTCTTCTTCCGCGATGTGTCGGGCTCGGTGCGCGCCGAGCGTCGACTGCGCCAGCAGGCGGAGCTCCTCGATCGGGCCCAGGACGCCATCTTGGTCTTCAGTCTCGACCACCAGATCACCTACTGGAATCGTAGCGCGGAGCGTATGTATGGGTGGTCTTCGCCCCAGGTCATCGGGCGGTCGGTGCGGGACGTCCTCTATGAAGCGCCTGAGATCTTCGACCTCGCGCTCGCCGCGGTCCTTCGCGACGGGGAGTGGACCGGGGAGATCGAGCATCTCTGTGAGGATCGGGAGCTGCTCCCGGTCGAGGGCCGCTGGTCCCTCGTGCGTGATGAGTCCGGTGAGCCAACAGGAGTCCTGGCGGTCCACACCGATGTCTCGGAGCGGAAAGAGCTCCTGAGTCAGTTCCTGCGGGCGCAGCGCCTTGAGACCATCGGCACCCTCGCGGGAGGCATCGCTCACGACCTCAACAATGTCTTGGCGCCCATCCTTCTCTCTGTCGCCATGCTCAGGGCGATGATCTCCGACGCGGAGCTCGCGGAGTCGCTCGCGATCATCGAGACGAGCGCCCAGCGCGGCGCGGACATGGTCCGGCAGCTCCTTGGGTTCGCGCGGGGTTACGAGCTTTGCGGTGGCGAGGTCGACGTCTCGAAGGTCGTGCAGGACGTCGCCATGATCGTGCGCGACACCTTTCCAAAGAACATCTCCCTCTCGGTGCAGGTCGACTCCGAGCTGCACCGGGTAGGAGGTGACGCGACCCAGATCCACCAGGTGCTCATGAACCTGCTCGTGAACGCGCGCGACGCGATGAGCGAGGGGGGGATGTTGCAGATCGAGGCAAAGAACGTATCGCTCGATGAGCACTATGCGGCCATGAGCGGCATCTCGTCGCTAGGGGCCCATGTATGCCTGACGGTCGCCGACTCGGGCATGGGCATGACCCAAGCGCAGGTCGATCAGATCTTCGACCCCTTCTTCACGACCAAAGAGGTGGGCAAGGGCACGGGCTTGGGCTTGTCGACGGTCGCGGCGATCACCCGTAGCTACGGGGGCTTTGTTCAGGTCGAGAGCGAGGTGGGCCGAGGCTCTACCTTCCACGTCTTTCTGCCAGCCCACGAGACGGGGGCCGAGGCCTCGCTCGACGAGCAGACCGCCCAGGTCATGAGAGGACAGGGCGAGCTGATCCTGGTTATTGACGACGAGGTCTCGGTGCGAGACATTACGACGCAGACGCTGCGCGCCTTTGGCTACCGCGTCCTGGCGGCCTCCGATGGCGCCGAAGCGATCGCCGAGTATGCGCAACACGGCCACGAGATCGCTCTCGTGCTCACCGATATGATCATGCCCGTCATGGATGGTCCGACGACGATTCGCGCGCTCAAGCGCATGGATCCGGACGTGAAGATCATCGGGGCGAGCGGACTCGGCACCGACGAGGCCGTCGCTCGGGCGAGCAAGGGCGGGCTCGAGCACTTCCTCCCCAAGCCCTATACGGCCGAGACGCTGCTCCGGGCCATCCGGGACGTGCTTCTTGAGGATTGCCCCTACGCTACGTAGGACTACCTACGTGGTATTCCCCATGGTCCACCGACTCGATGGGGGTGATGATGGGGGTGTGACACGGACGTGCGTTGGCCTTGGAGGTCGTGATGGAGATCGTGGTAGCCCTGTTGGTGATCTTCGGAGTCTCGGGTGCGGGCATGATGGTCCTTGGACTGACGCGCATGAGGTCCGAACATCCGCCGCCTCAGGTCGAGTGGGTAGGCGATGAAGTCTCGGCCTGGGTGGTGGAGCTTGGGTTGGGACCTGCGCTCGATGCGGTGGCCCGCGACCTGCGAGATCTGGCTGCTCGCCCCTGCCTGCCGGTCGCTGCAGACCTCCATGCGGTCGACGAGGCCTGGTATCGAGCGTGTCGGTACCAGCTCCAGACCATCGCAGCCGAGCTGCGTCGTGGGGACGAGCGCCACCGAGCGCTCTCGCACCTCTTGAGTGCCGTCCCGCTCTCGGGCACGACCATGACCCCCCCGGAGCGGGCCCTGGAGGCGCTTCGACGGATCGATGAGGCGCAGAGGGCGCTGGGGCTCCGCGAGGTCCTGGCGGCGTAGCGTCGCAGACCATGGCCTCCGCAGGCCCTCGGGACCTGCGCTCACGATCGCGCTATGGGGTGGATCTTGGAGGCGGAATGACCGTTTTGCTCTGGTGCGTGGTCGCGGCATGTGTTCTTCCTTACTTGGCCCATGCCATCAAGGCTTTCGCGCGCCTGAAGTCGGAAGAGCGGTACGATAACCGCCACCCCCGCGATCGGGCGCCCGAGCTGCGTGGCTGGGCGCGTCGCGCCTGGTTCGCCGAACAAAACCTCTTCGAGGGCTTGCCGGTCTTCATCGGCTTCGCCCTTGTCGCGCATGTGGCGGGCGCCGACCCGACCTGGTCGGGCATCCTGGGGCTGGTCTGGGTCGGGGCACGGCTCTCGTACATCGGGGCCTATGTCGCGAATATTGCGGTCTTGCGCTCCGCGCTCTTCGGGGTCTCGACCCTGTGCCTGACGGGGCTCGCGATCCTCGCGGGCCTTGGGGGCAGCTCGGCCTGAGCCCTCGCGCGCACTCTCTCAGGGCGCCCTTGCACGGCAAGGCCCTTCCTTCCTCTTGGACCTTGGCCCGCACGGAGCCAGGCGCTATGGTCGCGCCATGCTGCAGCCCGGAGCTATCGTCGAGCGCTATCGAATCGTCCGGTCCCTCGGAGAAGGTGGGATGGGCACGGTCTACTTGGTGCGGCACGAGCAGCTCGGCACCCGGCGGGCCCTCAAGATCCTCCACCTTACCCGACCCTCGATCGCCGATCGGCTCCTCCGGGAGGGGCAGGTCCAGGCTCAGCTCCAGCACCCCAACGTCGTCTCGGTCCTCGATGTGCTCAACCACCGGGGCATGCCCGCACTGCTCATGGAGTTCGTCGAGGGCCCGAACCTCCAGCAGGCCCGGCGCAGCATCCCGCTCAGCCTCGACGCGGTCGACTCCCTGGCCCGAGACATGCTGCGCGGGGTCGGGGCGGCGCACGGTCGGGGCTGGGTCCACCGCGACCTCAAGCCAGCGAACGTGCTGCTGGCCTTGAGCGAGGATGGGGTCCTAGCCAAGGTGACCGACTTCGGGCTGGCCAAGATCCTGATCGGGGGCGAGAGCGGAGAGACTCGATCGGGTGTGACCATGGGTACTCCGGGGTATATGGCGCCCGAGCAGCTCCGCGACAGCGCGACGGTCGATGTGCGCGCCGATGTCTTCTCCCTCGGCTGCGTGCTCTACGAGCTTCTCGCGGGTCAGCCCCCCTTCGAAGATCCCGACCCCGTCGAGGTGATCCGAAAGGTCTGTGACGGGATCTACGTCGGCCTCGACCAGGTACGCCCCGAGCTGCCCACGCGCATGACCCACGCGGTTCACCAAGCGCTCCAGGTCGATCGGGAGGATAGGCCCTTCGACGCCTTGGCGCTGCTCTCCCTGTGGGAGTCCGACACCACGCTGCGATCCTCAGCCTTTCGGCTGACCGAGATCGAGGCCCTCCGCGAGCTCGTACCGATGGACGAGGGAGCGGATCCCGAGCCGCCGTCGGGGGGATGGAGCGCGGGCTCGGACGCCTCTCCCATGACGTGGGCCGGGGGCATGGAGCCCCCGGACGTCGGATCGGGCTCGGGGGGCTCCTCGAGTCCCGAGACCTGGCACGAGGCCCCCGACTCGCGCTCGACGTCCTCCCTCTCCTCGTCGCCGGTGTCCTCTTCGCTCTCCACGCCGTCTGTGTCCTCCTCTCTTCCACCCCCGGCGACGGGTCGCGGGGTGAGGCGCTGGGGGGTCTGGGGGTTGGTTCTGGCGGCGGTCGGGGTTTCGGTGGGCGGCTTATGGTGGGGGCTGAGCTCTGGGGAACAGCCCGCCTGGGCGCTGCGTTGGGGTCCAGAAGGTCTGCGCGCCGACATCACGCTGCCCCGACACGTTGAGCATCAACCTCATCTCCTCGTCATGGGGAGCCCGGATCGCGTGCGCGCCGGGCGGGTGGTGACCTCGGCGGGCTACCCTGCGGAACACGACCTCGACGCCTCGCTCTTCGCCCTAGAACTCGGTCATGGGGTCTGGGCCGAGGTCTGGCAGGAGGGCGCTGCGCACCTCATCTATCGGAGCGCGGCGGGGCTCACGCTGCATCAGGTCCGGCTGGAGCCCGGAGAGGGGGAGCTCAGGCTGGTGCACCTCGGCCCGGAGGGCGAGCCAGAGCGCTCGGTCAAAGGCTCCTTCCCTGAGCTGCTCGGGGGAGTCTTTCAGCATGTCCTTCGCTTCGATCGGCAGGGTCGCCTCATCCAGCTCCGCACCCAAGGGCCCGATGGGGAGCCGATGCGCGCCGACGACGCGACCTATGGGCGCGACTTCCTCTACGACGATCAGGATCGCCTGGTCGAGCGCGTCGCGGTCGGCTTCGACGGGATGCCATCCCCCGACAGGCGGGGGATCGTCACGCATCGAACCTTGTACCAAGGTGATGGTAGAATGCCCAGCCAGATCCAGACGCTGGGCATGGGCGGGGTTGCGGTTGTGGGGCCCGCTGGGGTGGAACAGGAACACCGCCGCTACGATGATCAAGGGCGCTTGATCGAGCGCCGCGGCGCGCGCGCGGGGGATCCCAGCCCGCTTCTCCCGTGGGTGTGTCCGATCCTGCGCTTCGAGTATGCCGCCGAGCGCGTGATCGTGCGCTGCCTGGATGGCGAGGGGGAGCCCGCCTGGTCCTCGGCGGGCTGGTCGGCACGCGAGATCACCGTCGACGCGCGGGGCTACGTCGTACACGAGGCGTCCTACGGGACGAAAGGCGAGCCGGTCAACAACAGCTTCGGCTTCGCCTCGGCTTCCCGCGAGGTCGACGATCGGGGTTATCTCAGCGCCTTCGGGCCGCTCCGGGGCGCGGACGGCGAGCCGGTCCTCCACCGGGAGCAAGGCTACAACGCTCGGCGCTGGAACCACGATGATCGCGGGCTGGTGGTGCTGTCTATCACCGAGGGGATCGAGGGGGACCCCACGACGTTCTATCGGGGCTGGGCCATGATCCGCCGAACCTACGATCGCTGGGGTCGGCTGGTGCGCGAAGTTGGACTCGATCCCATGGGTCAGCCGGTCAGCGGGCTCGAAGGCTACGCGGGGCGGGTGCTCGACGTCGATGAGCGGGGGCGCGCGCGCTCCATCACGTTCCTCGATGCCGCGGAGCAGCCCGCCCCCAACCGCGATGGGGTCACGCGCTATGTGCGCGACTTCGACGATCGCGACAACCTCGTGGCTCGGACCGCCTTCGGAACTCAGGGGGAGCCGACCTGGGATCGACGGCGCGGAACGGTCAAGGAGCGGCACGTCTACGACGAGCTGGACCAAGAGGTCCGCACCGCGCGCTTCGGCCTGTCTGGCGAGCCCGTCAACGGCGCCGATGGATGGCACGAGCGGCTTCAGTCCTACGATAGCCGTGGGAACGTCATCGAGAGCCGCTTCCTGACGGTGGAGGGCGAGCTCGTGCCGCAGGAGCCGCTGGGCGGCCGGATCCATCGGGAGCGCTTCGACCTCGCGAGCCGCGTCATCGCCTTCGAGGCCTTCGATGAGCGAGGTCGCCCCCTCCGGGGGTGCACCACCCTGCGCTATGAGTACGACCACCTGGGGAACGAAGCGCTCTTTCGATGTGAAGACGGGAGTGGGCGGCCCGCCCTCCTACCGGGCATCCAAGCCTATGGGCTCGAGCGCCGACACGACCACCACAGCCGCGAGATCGAGTCCAGGGCACTCGATCGAGACGGCCGACTGATGGCGACCCCCACCGGGGTGGCCCGTTTCCTTCGCCGTTATGAGGGGGCGAACCCGATGTGGTCGGTGATCGAGATGTACGATGCGCAGGAGCAGCCCTTTCAGCTTGCGAACGGGGTCTTCCGGACCGAGCGGACCTTCGACGCCTTCGGGCGCGTTCAGACCCAGCGCACTTTGAACCTCGAAGGGGAGCTGGTCGTCGGGATCACGCCTGCCTGCGCCGAGGTGCACTTCACCTATCGCGTCCGCGAGGAGCCCACCGAGATGCTCTGCTTCGATGCAGAGGGTCGACCGTCGACCGAGGTGCCCCATCTCACGGAGTGGACCTACGACGAAGCGGGACGCATCCGATCTCACCGCTTCCTCGACGATCGAGGGCGCGAGGCGGAGGGGGCCGAAGGGTGGAGTGAGAAGCTCTACTTCTACGATCGAAGAGGGACCCTCGCCATGGAGTCCTGGCGAGCGGTGGGCGGAGGGTGCGGCTTGTTTCAGGGCGAGGTCTGTGCCCGTCGCCTCTTGGTGGACGAGGCGGGAGCCCCAGTGCGCGAGACCTTTCTCGACGAGCAGGACGCGCCCCTCGCCCCGACCTCGCTTGGCTACGCGGTGGTGGAGCTGTCGCGCGACGGTTCGGGGCGCGTGATGCAGCGACGGTTCTTCAGCGCCGCGGAGGCGCCAGCGATCGATCGCGAGTCGGGGGCGCACCGGATCGTCTATCGCTACGATCTTGCCGGCGAGATCGAGAGCGAGGAGCGCTTCGACCTCGACGGGGAGTCGATCACCACGCAAGCCTCGGAAGCGGGCTCAAGACCGACCGAGCCCTCCGCGGACTGAGGGGGCCAAGGGAGCGGCTCTGAAGAGAGGGGAACCCTTAGAACGGGCGCCGGATCGTTTGTTTGGCACGGCGCTTCTTGCGCTCGATCTCACGCTTTTTCTGCTGCGCGTCCCGCGCCTTCTGCTGGGCGCTGCGCGCGTCCGACGTGTCTTTTTTGGCTTTCTTGTCCTTCTTGTCGGATTTGGCTTCGTCGTCGTCCTCGGCTTCGTCGTCGTCTGCCTCTTCGGAGGAATCACTGGGCTCCGCGCTGTACGCGGGCGCTGCGCCCATGGCGAGGAAGAGGAGCAGGGTCGCGGTGGACGCATTGGCTCGTCCGACGGTGCTTTGGAGGAGGGGGATGGGCTTCAGCTTCATGGCGACCTCGGGAATCGTAAGGGATAGGGGAGGGTAGCATGGGTCTAACCCCGGTCGCTCACCGCGCCTCCGTGGACGGCGCGGTGAGGGAGATCTGCGCCGAGGTGTGCTCTGGGCGAGGTTATTGTCATCTTGACCAAAACCTCACCACGTCTTCGGGACGCTCCCCAGGGTGGAGGAGAGTGAGGTTCTGGCCCCGGTGCCCATAGGTGGGGGGCAAGGCGCGCGAGCAGTGCCTCGACCACATCGAGAGGGTGTAGGCTCCGACATCGCGGATCAGCAGGAGATCGCCAGGGCGTGCAGGGGGTAGAGGCCGTCCGCGCGCGATGAGATCCCCCGCGAAGCAGAGCGGTCCACCGACGGAGGTCGGGCGGGGCTCTCCGAGTCGGGGGTTGCCCTGTGGATCGAGCACCGCGAGCTCGTGATCCCAGTCTTGGCTGGCGTAGACTCGGCGCAAGAGGAGGTCCGCGCCGAGGTGGCAGGTGATGAGGGGCTCTCCGTTGAGCTCCTTGACGAACTCGATCCTGGACAGGGCCCAGCCGCAGCCGGCGTGCAACGATCGCCCGAGCTCGGTCAGCAAGGTGAGCTCTCCCCAGGCGGCGGTCTCGCGCAGCGCTTCCGCCCACTGGCCGACGGTCGGAGGCTCGGGATCTTGGTCCGTGTACCGTACCGGAAGGCCTCCACCGACATCCAGCCAGGACAGGCCAAGCTCCACGGCGACCTCGGCGGTGGCGCGCGCGGCGGCGCTGAGCAGCTCAAGGCCGCAACCTTGGGATCCGGTGTGGACGTGCAAGCCCGAGATGAAGGGATATTGCTCGATGAGGTAGGGGGCGACCACCAAGGGCACCCCGAACTTGCTGCTCCGACCCACGGTGCTGGTCATGCCTATCCGCCCCGCGCCAACGCCGGGGTTCACCCGAAGGCCGATCCGGGCTCGGCCTGGAGCGCCCAGGGCCGCGAGGCGGGCGAGCTCCCCCTCGCTGTCCGCGTTCACCCAGAGCCCCAGCGCGAGGGCTTCGGCGAGCTCGGCGTCGGTCTTGGCGGGGCCATCGAAGATGAGGCGATCGGGCGGGCAGCCTGCGGCGAGGGCGAGCTGGACCTCTTCGAAGGAGGCGGCCTCGAGCCCAGCCCCCCCCTCGACCAGCACACGGAGGACCTCGACGAGGGGGTTGGCCTTGATCGCGACGCCGTGCAGCGTGTCGGCGGGGAAGGCCCCTTGGAGGAGCGAGAGGTGATCGTCGAGCCGATCGAGATCGTGGAAGAGGGCGGCGCGGGTGTGAGGCCCCCAGACGCCTGCGGCCGTTGCAGCCCGGACGAGGTTTGGGATCTCGGTCATAGGGACACGGCTTGCCCAGTTCATGAGGACTCCGTAGCGGAGAGGTGGGCGCCGCTTCGCACGAGCCCTTCGAGGCGCTCTCGGAGGACCCCGAGATGCTCGCGAAACCACGCAGCGCCTGCATCGGGATCGCGGGCGCGCTCGATCACGAGCTGTGCCCCCAAGGCCACGCGAAGGACGGCCGGAGCCTCGTCGGTCGGCGGCCCCAGCGCGACGGGCTGACCGAGGTGGAAGCGCGGGGTCGGACCGCGAGGATCGTCGAGGTGCGCGTGGAGGCGACGCAGGGCGGGGGCGGGGAGAGGCTCGGAGTTGGCGATGACGTGGAAGCCGAAGACCGAGGGATAGGCCCCGAGCCCGGTGACGAGGTGGTGGACGGGGGGCAGCGGCACGTCGATCTGCAAGATCTCGGAGGGGCCGAAGCGCTCGAGTACGGCGCTGGCGAAGGTGTGATAGACCCGTCCTCGCTTTTGGGGAGGGATCGCGTGGTAGCGCGTGATCTGCTCCAGCGCGGCGATCCAGCGGAGCAAGAGCCCCGGGTTGTGCTCGACGCGCAGCGCGTCGCGGGCGGCGGTCCAGTGCGGCGGGAGGTCTGAGCGCGCCGTCCAGGCCTGAAGCCCCGCGGGGAGGGCTGGGGGGGGGTGGCGCTGCGGGAGACAGAGCACACCCGAGAAGGGGGGGCCGGAGTAGAACTTGGAGCCGGTGAACAGGACGATGAAGCCCCGCCGCAGGGCGTTGCGCACGTCGTGGGGAGCCACGCGCCCCTGCGCGGCGTCGACGAGCACCACCACCCGCTCGCCTCGCTCGCGCACCAGGGACTCCGCGAGTCGGAGCGAGGGGGCGCGCAGTCCGGTCTTGCTGTGCGCGACCAGATGCACGATGACCCGTGCGCCTTCGGCGAGGGCCGCCTGGACTCGAGAGCGGACTCGCTCGTCGATCTCGTCGGGTGAGAGCCGCTCCCCAGCCCTGTCGCGAAGGTAGAGCGGCTCCGCCGAGCAGCGCCCACTGAGCCCGGCGACCGGGGCCCCTACCTCGGCGGGGCCCCCGTGAGGGGTCAGGGGGTTGAAGACCTCGCCTCGCGCGGCGGCGAGCGTGCCACCCCCGAGCTCGCTCGCCCCGACCACGACGTGATGGACGGGCGCGTCGTCTCGCAGGCACAGCGCGCTGACCAGGTAGACCGCGTCCGTCCCTGAGGGGGTCAACACCAGCTCGGACTCTGGGCCGAGCCCCAGCAGCCTCGCCAGGCGCTCCCGGATCTCGTGGGCGGCCGCGTGCAGGGCGTCGCTAGGGTCGGCCTCGCGCCTCCATCCCTCGAGCGCGAGCTGGGCGGCACGGAAGGCGCCTTGTGTGGGCCAGGAGGCGGTGCAGGAGCCCAGCGCGACCCCGGAGCGAGGTGTGGTCGTGGTTCGATACTTGGTGAGGCCCGTATGGGGGTCGGGCACCTGGCGACCATCGCCCCCCGCGGCCATCCAGCTGGCGAGGTCGGCGGAGAGGTCGATCATGGGCGCTCCTTCGGGTCGAAGGGGGAGCGTATCGGGCCGAGCGGCCACGCGCCGCGCAGCTCGACCTCTCGCCAGTAGACTTGTGCTCGGAGCTCTGGTGGCAGCCGCGCGGCGTCCTTCGCGGAGGTGACGATCGCGGCGCTGGTTCTCAGGAGGTCCCGTACCTGGGCCTCGATCGGTGCGTGGTCCGGCCGGCGTACGACCTTGTGGATGAGTGGGCCCTCGCGCAGCGCGACCAGGGCGGCCCCTGGGGACCCGACCCCCAGGATGGCGACAGCCACCGGCGGTGGGTCGGAGAGAGCTTCGCCCCGATGCCACGGGCCAGCGTGGGCGCTGAGGACCGCGCAGGGCAGGCCGGACCGAGGAACAGGGCCCTCCCCGACCGCCAGAAGGGCGGTCGCGTGGGGGGGCACGGCTGGACCGCGCCGCTCTCCGGCAGGAAAGGGGCCTCGTCCGCCCGGACAGCGCTGGTCGATCACCGCCAGGATCTCGTCGAAGGCGAGGGTCCGAAGCCGCAGGCCGTCCTCTACGACCACCGCCGTGCACCCTGACGCGATCAAGGCCCGGCAAGCTCGCCGCCGGTCGGGGGAAGCCGCGACGCGGAACCCGGCGAGGGCGAGGCGCGCCCCCTCATCCCCTAGCCAACGGGCCTCCTGGCGATGCTCCGAGAGGAAGACCCCCCGACGGGGCCCACCGAGTAGGGTGCGCCCGTGGCCCCGGACGGCGATCCCGACGCGGTGCCCTTGCGCTTTGAGGTGGCGGGCGGCCCACGCCGCGGCGGCGGTCTTGTAGCTGCCGCGGACGTTGGCGGAGCCGACCGCGAGGATGGCGGCGTCGAGGCGCTGGGGGAGGCCTCGGGGGGCGCGGGGTCGGAAGAGGGGGGCGAGGGGCCGGGCCCAGGGGCGGGGCGCGTGCTCGGGAGCCGGCGGGCCCTGCAGCCAGGGCTCGAGGGCCTGGGTGATCCGCGCTCCGGCCCCCGAGAGGGGGCGGGGGGCGCTCGGGGCTTCGAGCGCGCGCTCCAGGGCCTCGGGGAGGGACGTCCGATCGGCGGGCAAGGCTGCCTGGAAGGCCTCGGGGTGGCTCCAGGTGTGCGGACCCGCGAGCACGACCGCCCCCCCACGAAGTGCCTCGGCCGGGCTGTGCCCCCCGATCTTGGCGTCGAAGGTGCCGCCGATGAAGGCGACCTTCGCTACGCTCAGCACGCCCGCGAGCTCGCCCAGGCTGTCGAGGAGCAGCACGGGGGCCGTTGCAGGTCCTCTTAGGGTCGAGCGGCGTTGCACCGAGACCCCTGCTTGATGGAGGGCCTCGAAGCAGGCCTCGAAGCGGTCGGGGTGGCGGGGCGCGATCACGACCCGGCGGCTGGGGGCCACGGCCTGCGCCGCGCGAACCAGGGCGAGCTCTTCGTCCAGGCTGCGGGTACTGACCCCGACGATCGCGCCCTGGAGACCGCCGAGAGGGGGCGGAGGTAGAGGGCGGTCCGCTTTGAGGTCGCCCAGGACCACGACCGGCAGCCCAGCCCTGCGCAAGGCCTCGGCCTCGCGCTCGCCCCTCGCCGCGATCGCCCTCAGGCCTCGGCGCCAGCCGGAGAACGCGCGGCGGCCGGGCCGGGCCTGCACCCCGAGGACCGGGACCTCCGCGCGATGGGCGAGCGCTGCGAGGGAGGGCCACCAAGCGCCCTCCACGAAGACCACAGCTCGCGGGCGAGCCTCGGCCCACAGCGGCGCCAGGGTCCAGGGGTGGTCGACGGGTCGGGCGGTCGCGACCGCGAGAGGGTAGGGGCGCACGGCGCGCCGCGCAGCCTGAGCGCCGGTGTCGGTGTCTGCGCTCAGCAGGACTGGGCCCTGGAGGTGGGGCAAGAGGGCTTCGGCGGCCGCGACCTCGCCCACCGAGCTCGCGACGATCCAGATAGAGCCGGGCAGGCAAGGGGCGCTCGAGAGCCCCCATCGCTCTCCCATATCGGCGCGCAGCCTGGGATGAAGGAAGTGCACCACACCCCAGGCCGGAAGCAGGGGAGTCGCGAGCGTCTCGGCGATGGCGGCGAGCCTGTCGAGGGCTCCGAGCTCGTTGCGCATAAGCACTCGCTAACCCGCGCGGGCACCGTCGGGCTCAGGAGCCGGACCTGGGTTAGACCCATCCCGTTCGGTCGAGCGACGGGGAGGTCCTTTGGCACGCAGCGAGCGCATGTCTACCTTCGACGCGGCGTGGCTTCAGATGGACAGCCCCGAGAACCCCATGGTCATCACGGGGGTCCTCTGGCTCGACCGTCCGCTTCGCTACGCCGATCTCTCGGATCTTCTCTCCCAGCGTCTCATCGGGCCCTATCCTCGCTTTCGGCAGCGGGTGGTCTATGGGGTGCTCGGCGAGCCTCGGTGGGCGGTCGACCCCAAGTTCGATCTAAGACTTCATCTGCACCATATCGGGCTGCCCGCGCCGGGGGGGCAGCCCGCCCTTCAGAACCTGGTCAGCCAGCTCTTGAGCAGCCCGCTCGAGATGTCCAGGTCCCCGTGGCAGATCCACCTGGTCGATGGCTACCTGGGTGGCAGCGCCATCATCGCCAGGCTCCACCACGCGCTCGCCGATGGGATCTCGCTCGCGCGGGTGCTGCTCTCGCTGGCCGACGAGGTCGACGATGTCACCCTCGACGCCGAACCTGGCTCCACCGAGGAGCCCTCCTCGATGCGCAGCGTGCTCCGCGACCCTGCGAGCGCGGGAGAGAAGCTGCTCGACCTGGGGCGCAGCCTGCGCAACGAGCCCGATCGGGTCTTCGACGTCGCGCGTCAGGGCGGCACGACCGCCGCCGTCGTCGGCCGCCTCCTCACCATGAGCGATGACCCCCCCACGCCCCTCAAGGGTGAGCTCGGACCCCTCAAGCGAGCGGTGTGGAGCAGCGGGGCTCCCCTCGCCGAGATCAAGAGCCTCGCCCGCCGTCTTCACGGCACGGTGAACGACGTGCTGCTCTACGCGCTCGCCTGCGCCCTGGGTCGTTACCTTCGTCAGCGCGGGACTCCCCAGCGCGAGGTGCGTACCCTGGTCCCGGTCAACCTTCGACCCGCCGACAAGCCCGTCAGCCGCGACCTAGGCAACCACTTCGGCATGGTCTTCGTGCCGCTTCCGGTGGACCACCTACCTCCAAAGCAGCGCTTCGACGAGGTCCGCCGCCGTATGAAGGCGCTCAAGGACAGCACGGAGCCCGCGCTGACTTACGCCTTGCTCAACGCCGTCGGTCGGACCCCTCTCCAGTTCGAGAAGCTCTTTACCGATAGTTTTGGCGCCAAGGCGAGCTTGATCACGACCAACGTGCCGGGCCCGACGGCGCCGCTTCACTTGGCTGGGGCCGAGCTTCGGGGCGTGCTGTTCTGGGTGCCTCAGTCCGCAGGGGTGAGCTTGGGGGTCAGCCTCTTCTCGTACGCGGGCACCGTGTGGTGGGGGGTCAGCGCGGATGCTGGACGGATCCCCGATCCCGAGGCGCTGGTTGAGGGCATGAGCGACGCCCTCGACCAGCTTCGGAGCAGTCTCAACGACGGATCATGCTGACGTGGTAGCGCCCTCGCAGGCGCGCGGGCGAGATCAGGATCGCCACCTGCTGCACCCCGGAGCTGAAGCGGAAGACGAAGTCGAAGCTGGTGACAGGGACACCGCCGCTCTGCTGCACTAGCTCGCGAAAGCGACCCTCGAACTCCTTGACCCGCGCACACGGGGCCACTTCGCCAAAGAAGTGTCGTCCGATGACCGCCTCTTTCGGCAGGCCAACCATGCGAGACTCGGTGTCGTTGTAGCCGACGACCCGTCCGTTCCGATCCAGCGTCACCACGCCATAAGGCAGGTTGTCGAGCTGCTCGGGGGAGAGCTGCTGGAGGTGGCCCACGTCGACGCTGTTCGGGAGCGCGGGGGCCCCAGAGCTGGACGTGGGCATGGGGCCGGGGGGGAGCGGGGCGCCGAGGTGCCCGACCAAGCCGGGCGAAGGAGCGGTGGGCGAAGCGGGGAGCGCTGGGGCCGGAGCGGAGAGCTCTGAGGCCGGTGGAGGGCGACGCTCTAGGGGCGGAGCGAAGCCGAGGAGGTCGTCGAGGAGAGGAGGGACCTCTCCACCTTCGAGCATCTTACCCGCGTCGCGGAGTCTTCGGATATGACGATTTATCCTGGATCGCTCATCGAGGGCCTCGTCGAGGGCGCGGCGGACCTGCTGGAGTCGCTGCAGGTTGGGTGTCGAACGTAGGGTATTCATGCCGAAGCCTCACGGGTGGTGAGTGTGGACGAAGAGACGAGGCGGTGCCATCGCGCCGCTCCACCGAGCTCGTCGAGGGCCTCGGGGGGGAGGGCGATGTCCGACATCGCGATGATGATCAGGCCGTCGGGATCGTCTTCCACGACCCGAGCCGAGAGCCAACCGCCCGCGTAGCTACCGATCCGAAGGGCGGCGGCGCCCAGGTCCTCCCCGTCCCGGTCCAGGCGGCGGAACCAGGTGCGAAGGAAGGCGGACAGGTCGCGAAAGTCCTCGCTCCAGCCGGGGTCGGAGGCGGAGAGGACCTCGTCCTCCTCGTCGAGAAGGACACAGGCCATGGCCTTCCAGCGAGAGGTCCAGTCGGCCAGAAAGGTTCGGTCAGCGTCTTCTCCCGTCGCGTCCGCAGGCGGCTCGAGCGAGAGGGGGGCGGAGGGAGGCGGCAGGCTGGGGAGCTCCCCGACCATGCGCGCTGTCGTGATGCGAAGCGCCAGATCTGGAGTCTCGACGGGGCCGTAGACGCCGACCCAGCGGCCGTCGTCCGGGCCCAGACGGTGGAGATGAAGACCGCTCGAGGTGAGCATCGCGGTCAGGCTCCGAATGGGCATTCGAAGCGTTTGCTCCAAGGAGGACATCGCCTGCGCGCCGATGGCTGCGAGCCGCCCGAGCCGAGCGATCTCGTCCGTCGGGCCGACGGCCAGGAGAGAGTGGCCGCGGTCGTCCACGATCGCGGCGGCCGTGCAGGTCGTCGATGTCAGGAGATCGGTGAGGTGCTCGCTGCTGCCCCGACGCGCCTCGGGCGCAAGCGGGTCAGAAACGTCGCCAGAGATCTCCAGGTCGAGCGCATCGAGGACCACCTCCAGCCGCCGCCGTTGGTGTCGCTCTTCTCGGAGCCGCTCGTCGAATGCGCGGCGCTGGAGCTCCGTGGCGTCGGTGAAGCGCCGCCGTGCGGCGTCGATCTCGACTCCGAGGCGCTCTTTGTCTCGGTTCAACTGCTGGCTGCGGGCCGTGAGGCTGTCGATGCGCTGGTCCCGTTGATGGAGGGCCTCACGAAGCTCAGCTTGGCTGGAGCGCAGTGCCTCGGCTTCGGCGCGGATCGGTCGGAGCTCTTCGAGCTCGAGGCGCAGGTCGGCGACCTCGGGCTCCAGTCTCTTGAGTCGCTGGCTGAGCTCGGTCGCGGCGTCGTGTCGTTTGTCCAGCTCCGCTCGGGTGACGGAGAGGGCGTTCTTCAACGATCGCAGATCGTCCACGAGGGCTGCGTTGGCCTCGTCCTTCTCGCGCTCCCGGCGCTTCGCGCGAGATCCCAGGACGAGCAGGGCCGTCAGGGAGCCCAGTCCGAGCGATCCGGTGGCGAGCATCAGGCTGATAGAGAGAAGATCCATGATGTACCTCAGGCAGCGCTGCGAGTGAGGGTGTCGGCAGCCGCGTCGATGTCGTCGAGCAGCAGCCCGAGCTGGGCCGAGGGGCGCGCGACGATCGCCAGAATGCGCCCGTCGCCAAGATCGCGCGCGACGACGTGGCCAGCGGGCCCACGCAAGATGAACTCTTGAAGCAGTCCGCGGCCGAGCTCGCGGGTGGTTCGCTCCGCGAGACCTGCCAGCGCGGTCAACATGGGGGCCGCGATCTCACCCAGGGGGTTGCCCTCATCGATCTCTGGACTGGAGGCCAGGATCGCTCCCTCCGGGTCGATGAGGATCGCCAGGTCCACCGCGGGCGAGAGTTTGCGAAGGTTTTGAAGAGTTACATGATTCAATAGATCCTCCCGTCGAGCCGAGGTGGTCGCCGCTAGGAGCTGCATGATTGCGGCGCTGGGGCGAATCGGTCGATAAGAGAAGGGTAGGCGCTGCCCGATGGAAGGCATAGGGTGAACAGGTTACGAAAAGGTCTATGAGGTGGACACGGACTGTTGCCTCGAAGTGTCGCGTCTGGGGCCGCGCGCCTGACTCTTCCCGGACACCCTTGACAGCGCCACCTTGCTGGATCACTATCTGCCAGGAGGTAGCGCTGAGATCCCTACCCGCAGAGTTTGACGTCCCCCCCGCGTCTCTCACGTCCATGCTCCCGCATCTCGCTTCTCTCACGGGAGCGAGGGCTTCGCTGTGGGCCCAACGGGAGCGAGGCTGGGTCTATCGAGCGGGGCGGCCCGGTGGCGTCGAGTCGCAGGTCGTCCGGGCGGGGGTCGACCGAGGCCTCCCCGCCTGCGTAGGCGAGGTGCTCGTCTTGAGAGCGTTCGAGGGCTACGTGCTCGCGCTGGAGTATGACGATCCCCAGGCGGCAGAGCGCGCGCTGTCGAGGACCGGGGACGCGATCGTCGAGGTCCTTCGGGCGTGCGAGGCTTCCGCGGGGGCCAAAGAGCTTACCGTGGCATCTCGGCCTACGTATGTGGACCAGCGTCGCTTGCTCGAGATCGAGCGCGCCTTGCTGAGTCAGCTCGTGGCCGGCGAGCCAGATACGCGTGTCCTCGAGCAGCTGGTCTTAGGAGTCGAGGCGACGATCACAGGGGCTATCGGCAGCGTGCTCCTAATCGATCCCGATCAGCCAGACCGCCTGTGTCTGGGGTCTTCGCCGAACCTCCCTTCCCCCTTGGCGCGGTGCTCCGACGGGCTTCCGGTTGGGCCCGACGTCGGCACCTGTGGACGCGCGGCGTACTTCAAGCGGCCGATCTACACGTCGGATGTTCGCGTCGATCCCGCCTGGGAAGGCTTCGCACACGTCCCGGTCGAGGTCGGGCTGGTCTCGTGCTGGTCGGTGCCGATCCTCTCCCGTGGAGGCGAGGTTCTGGGCACGTTCGCCATCTACCTTCCTACGCCAGGGGAGCCGGCCGAAGACCTTCGGGAGCTGCTCCACAGCTTCGCCCAGATCGCCGCCCTCGCGTTGGAGCTCCGTCGGGCGCGCGAGGCGCTGGAGCATCGTGAGGTCCTCTTCGAGGCCGCAGCCCGCGCGACCTCCCAGGCGATTTGGGACCTGGACTTCGCGACCAGGACCTTGCGCTGGCACGCGGGCGAGAACGACCCCTTCGGGCTGGGTGCCTCTTCCAAGGAGGGCCTTGAGACCTGGGCGAGCTTGATCCATCCCGACGATCGCGCTGCGGTGGTCGAGAGCCTGGATCAGGCCGTCGATCGCGGCGACGAGACGTGGGCGGCCAGCTATCGCTTCCGTCGGTCTGACGGCTCCTATACCTGGGTCCTCGATCGCGGCCTCACGATTTTCGATGTCTCGGGCACGCCGCTCCGCATGATCGGGGGGCTCTCCGACGACGGCGCACGGCGTCAGTCCGAGCAGCGTCTGCGGGAGCAAGCCGAGGTCCTCGACCAAGTGCAGAGCGCGATCATCGTGATCGATCTTGAAGGGGTGGTCACGGTCTGGAATCGGGCCGCAGAGCGTCTGTATGGCGTTCCGTCGCGGCAGGCCGAGGGCGCGGATTATCGGAGCACGGGCGTAGCGCTGGACATGCCTTTCGACGAGCTCTGCGAGGTCCTGGCTACTGAGGGGCGCCGGAGCGCCTCCGTTCGGTTGGAGCGCGCCGACGGCGAGGTGCGCGAGCTACGATCCATGTGGCGAGTTGTTCGCGACAACGCGGGCTTACCAAGATCTTTGGTGCTGGTCCAGACAGACGAGACCGGGCGACTTCGCATGGAGCGTCAGCAGCTCCGAGCCCAGCGCCTCGAGAGCATCGGCACGCTCGCGGGCGGGGTCGCCCATGATCTCAACAACATGCTCACCCCGATCCTCGCCTCCGTCGATCTGGTACGGCTCAAGGTCAGCGATCCCTCGGCGCTCGAGAACCTTCAGATCATGGAAGACGCCGCGGAGCGAGGGGCGACCATGGTGCAGCAGCTCCTTCAGTTTGCTCGTGGGGCAGAGGCGGAGAGGGGGCCTGTCGATCTGGTCTTGCTGATGTCGGAGGTGAGGCGGATCATCCGCGACACTCTCCCGAGGTCCGTTCGCCTCCATGTCGAGGTCGAGGCCGACCTGCCCACGGTCCAAGGCGACACCACGCAGCTCCACCAGGTCCTCTTGAACCTCGTGATCAACGCCCGCGACGCCATGCCCGAGGGCGGGGATCTCACCTTGGTCGCGACGACGGTGGAGATCCTACCCGAGCACCTCCCCCACCTCGCGAGCGTCGAGGCGAGGGCAGGGCGCTATGTCAAGCTTAGCGTCGGCGACACGGGCACGGGCATCCCTCCCGAGGTCAAGGAGCGGATCTTCGAGCCCTTCTTCACCACCAAGGGGGTCGGCTCGGGGACGGGGCTCGGCCTCTCGACGGTGCTCGCATTGGTGCGCGCCCACAAGGGCTTCATCGAGCTCTCTACGGCGCCCAACGAGGGCACGAGGGTCTGTGTCTTCTTACCTGTCTCCGTTGCAGACTGCGCCGTCGATGGGCCGTGCTCGGGTCGAGAGGTCGAGCCATCGGGCCAGGGCCAGCGGATCCTCGTGGTCGACGATGAGCCAGCGGTGCGAACCATCGCGACGAGGCTGCTCGAGGGCGGGGGCTATCAGGTGGCGGTCGCGGGGGACGGGGAGGCCGCGCTGCGAGCGATCGAGCGAGAGCATGGTGCTTTCGACTGCGTTGTGACCGATCTGATGATGCCTCAGCTCGATGGCTACGAGCTCATCCGGCGGGTCCGAGATCGCTACCCCGCGGTCCCGATGGTGGCGATGACGGGTCTCGACCGCGGGGATGCCCGGGAGCATGTCCTGGCCTCGGGAGCCTCGGCGCTCCTGCCCAAGCCCTTTACCGGACACAGCCTGTTGAGGGTGGTCGGCGAGGCCATCGCTGCGAACCATGAAAAGCTCCGCTGAGCCGGCCCCCGCATGGGCCGTCGGCCGCTGACGATGATACAGCGTGCCGTCTCTCGGAGGTCCGATGCTGCGCTCTGTGCCCCTGCTGCTGCTCGCTGCATGTTCCACCCCGCTCGAAGACGAGGAGTTGGGGCCCTACCATCCGACGGTCCCGACCTCTGCCTGCGTCGACGAGCCGTACGACTGGGTCGACCTGGACGAGATGGGAAGCCTGATCGAGGTCCGAGAGGCTCAGGACTTGTCCTTTCCTGCTCCCGTGCTCGACATCGCGCTCAGGAGCGCGGGCCTCGGGGACTATACGCCCGTGCCCTATGGCGTCGTCTCGTTCCGGGTGCGCTACCTGACGCAAGACAAGGGTCGTCCCATCGAGGCGACCGCGATCCTCTCCTTTCCCCAGCCCCGTGAAGATGGGCCGCTGCCCTCGGTACCCACCGCCCTCTGGGGGCATGGCACGACCGGCTTTACCGATGCCTGTGCGCCGTCTGCCGGAGGGGTCGAAGAGGGGGCGTCTGGGCTGCTGCCGGCGGCGCATGGCTTCGCGACCGCAGCCCCCGATTATATCGGCATGAATGGCTTTGGGGAGCCCGCCCATGAGCTGCATCCTTACCTCGTGGCCGAGCCTGCCGCAGTCGGCGCGCTCGACAGCGTGCGGGCTTTGTGGCGACTCGCGAAGCTGCGCGATGACCTGCCGTCGGTGCCCACCCCCGATCTGCTCCTGTGGGGCGTCTCCGAGGGTGGGTTCACCGTTCTTCACGCCGATCGCTTCGTGACGCACTACCTCCCCGAGGCCAACCCCATCGGCACCATCGCCTCGGTGCCGCCGACTGACCTCGAGGGGATCACCCGCGAGGCGCTCACCGAGATCAGCCCCGCGACCGGCGGACTCGTGGGGGGCATGGTCGGAATGGCCTCCTGGCACGGGGATCTGGAGCTCTTGGGGCAGGTGCTCCGTCCCCCGCTCGACAGGATGGTCTACGAAGAGATGTCGTCGAGCTGCAACCCGGGCCGCCTGCTTAGAGGGTACGACACCCTCGACGCGATCTTCACCGAGGAGGTCCTCCAGGCGGTCGTTGAGGATCGATTCGACGACTTTCCTCCCTTCTCTTGCTATATGCGTGAAGGCTCCCTGTTGACCTCCCAGGCCTCGCGGGAGCACGACGCGCCGGTCTTCCTCCAGATCTCGGGCGCCGACGAGCTAGTCTTGGCGAGCGTCGAGCGCGAGAACGTACCTCGACTCTGCGAGGCGGGCTATGCCATCGACTATTTGGAGTGTGAGGGGGCCGACCATGTACGCGGCGCGGTCGACTCTTTGCCGGCGCAGCTCAACTGGGCCATGGCCCGGGCGGCCGGGGAGCCGGTCGGACCGACCTGTCAGCTCGATCGCGTGGTGGACTGCTCCAGCTACGACTTCAGGTAGCTGGAGGGGTCGATACGGGATCCCGCGGGATCTCTAGGCTCTGGGTCGCGTCGAAGGTCTCGGGGACCTCGCCGGCGGGCCCCGTTCCGACCTTGAGACAGATCGCGGCCTTCGCGAGCAGGTGCGCGCTCACCGGCGCCGTGAGGAAGAGGAAGATCGCGATCAGCACCTTGTGCAGTCGAAGGCCGTCCCCTTCGAGCGCGATGAAGACCAGCGAGGCCAGCAGCAGGCTGCCCACCCCCAGCGTGGTCGCCTTGGTCGGGCCATGGAGTCGCGCGAAGAAGTCACGAAGTCGGGTCAGGCCCAGCGAGCCGACCAGGGTGAAGAAGGCGCCGACCAAGATCAGGGCGGAGACCAGCACTTCGGAGAGCAGCTCGATCATTCGATCACACTCCGGCCGACGGCGTGCTTGCTCAGCGAGACGGTACCCACGAAGCCGAGCATCGCGATGAGCAGCGCGGCCTCGAAGAACATGTCGCTCCTGAGGTAGATCCCGACCAGCATCAGCAGCGCGATGGCGTTGATGGACAAGGTGTCGAGCGCGAGGATCCGATCGACCAGGCGCGGTCCGCGGATCAGACGGAAGAGCGCCATGAACATCGAGACCATGACCGCGGAGAATCCGATGGTGAGGGCGATCGGGATCATGACTCGAAAATCCTTCGGATGGGTGCTTCGTAGCGGGCCTTGATCTTCTCGACCTCGAGCTCCTTGCTGTTGCAGTCGAGCACGTGGACGAGAAGGAAGCGACGGTCTTCGGTGAGTCGTGACGACACGGTGCCCGGTGTGAGGGAGATGACCGCGGCCAGCGTAGTGATCGCGAAGGGGTCACGGGCATCGAGGGGGATGGTGATCCAGCGGGAGCGCGGCACGTAGCCGATGCGCAGGATCAGGATCGCGACCGAGATGTTGGCGATGACCAGGTCAAAGAGGAATATGGGGGCGAAGGACAGGAGGGCCCACCACGATCGCACCTGAGGCGCGATCGGCATGAAAGGACTTGAAAAGTGCGGTACGATCACCCCGAGGAGGGCGGCGAGGGTCAGGTGGGCCGGGTGCACGCTGTTGACCAACAACAGCCAAGTCAGCCCCACCGCGATCGAGGTGATCGGCTGTGGAAAGAGGCGGAGTCGCCAGGGATGGTCCGGGGCGTCTTCGAGGACGACGAGCGTGGGGCGCTGTTCCTTCATCGATGACCTCCGGAGTCTCTCAAGACGACGTCGATATAACTTGAGGTATCGGTAGCCTGGGCTGCGACGCCGGTCATGAGCTCGAGCAGGGGGCCACCTCCCGCGCTCATCCCCAGGGTTAGCCCAAACAGGAGCAGCACGGGCAGGACCCGTCCCACACCCGCGGCGCGGGGCTGGATGTCGGGAGAGGGGCCCAGGTTCCAGAACAACACGCTCCCCGCGCGGCTCAGGGTGACCAAGCCTATCAGACCTCCGAGCAGGACGACGGCGTAGACGGTCGCGACGACCTCGGGGCGGTGCGTGGCGGAAGCCAGGACCGCGGCCTTCCCGATGAAGCCGCTGGTGGGGGGGAGGCCTGCGACGGTGAGGGCGCCGAGCAAGAAGAGGCCACCCAGGAGGGTCGGCTGGGTGACGTTTGGGCCGGGTCGGAGGAGATCTCCTGTCGATCCGCGCTGTTCTCGGATGAGCTCGGCAAGCAGAAACATCGCGCCCGCCGCCAAGGTGGAGTGCACCATATAGTAGAGCGCGGCGGCGGTGGCTTCGGTGCCGAGCAGCCCGATGGCGAGGAGCGCGGTTCCGACGGAACTGATCACCAGCCACGCCAGCAGCTCGCGCAAGCCGCGACTACCCAGGGCTCCGAAGGCGCCGACCAATAGGGTCACGGCCCCCCCGACCAGCAGGAGAAAGGGGGCGTATCGGACGATATGAGGAGAGTCGAGGCCGTAGACCAGCCCATGGATCCGAAGGATCCCGTAGAGCCCCACCTTGGTCATGATCGCGAAGAGGCAGGCCACGGGCGCAGCCGCGTTGGCATAGGCGGCGGGGAGCCAGAACTGGAGAGGTACGGCAGCAGCCTTGATCGAGAAGACGAAGAGCAACATCAGCCCGGCGGCGGTGAGCACGACGCCCTCGGCGGGGGAGGCGACGGTGAGCTTGCGCGCGAGCTCCGCCATGTTCAGGGTGCCGGACCCCCCGTAGACCAGCGCCAGCCCGATGACGAAGAAGGCCGATCCTACAAGGTTGAGGATCACGTAGTGCAGTCCCGCCCGGAGGCGCTCTTGGCCGCCGCCGTGCAGGAGAAGCCCGTAGGACGCGATGAGCAGGATCTCGAAGCAGACGAAGAGGTTGAAGAGGTCGCCAGTTAGGAAGGCGCCGTTCAGTCCCATGATCTGAAAGTGGAAGAGCGCGTGGAAGTTCTTGCCGCGCGCATCCCAGCCCTGGCTGGCATACAGCAAGGCGGCGAGCCCCAGCACGCCGAGGAGCACGAGCATGGTCGCGCTTAGACGATCGAGCACGAAGACGATGCCGTGGGGCGGGGGCCAGCCCCCCATGGCGTAGACCTGGGGGGCGCCCGAGAAGGCGGAATAGGCCAGCGCGATCGAGGCAGAACAGGAGAGGAGCATGGCCAGGAGGCTGAGGCTGCGGTGGAGCCGCAGATCGGCTCGTGCGGTGAGCAGCACGATCACCGCTGAGAGGGCGGGGATAAGGATAGGGGCCAGGATGAGGTGGTTCACCGTCCCTCCTGGGGTTCGACCGGATCCCCATCGACGTGGTCGGAATCGAGCGCGAAGCGGGCCTTGAGCGCCAGCACCAACACAAAGGCGGTCATGGCGAAGCCGATGACGATGGCGGTGAGCACGAGCGCTTGGGGGATGGGATCGGGGTAGGTCTCAACACCCTTGATAAGGATCGGGGCTCGACCCACCGTGAGCCCCCCGGAGGCGAACAGCACCAGGTTGGCCGCGTAGCTGAGCAACATCAAGCCCAGGATCACCGGGAAGGTCTGGGCCCGCAAGATCAGCCAGACGCCAGCGCCGACCAGCGCTGCGGTCGCGATCGAGACGAGCAAGGGCATCTCAGTCTTCCTCTTCGGCGAGGGTGAGGGGACGCACGGAGGTGGATCGAGGCAGCTTGCTCAGGTTCACCAACACCATCAGCAGTCCACCGACCACCGTGAGCGTCACCCCCAGATCGAAGGCCATCGCGCTCGCGAGCTCGATCTCGCCCAGGATGGGAACGTGGTAGTACTCGAACCAAGAGCGCAGAAAGGGCTGGCCGAAGGCGATGGCGATCACGCCGGTCAGACCCGCGACGAAGATCCCCAGCGCGATCAGGGGGTGAAAGGGGATGTTCATCTTGTGTTGGGTCCAGCCGATGCCGCTTGCGAGGTACTGCAGGATGATCGCGGCCGAGAAGACCAGCCCCGCCACGAAGCCGCCGCCGGGCTCGTTGTGCCCTCGAAGGAAAAGGTAGATACCGACCACGAGCGCGAGGGGCAGCAAGACGCGCGCCACGACCCCGAGCATCAGGGGATAGGCGCTCTCGTCGGGGGTCTCTGGGCGAGTCCAGCGGGTCGGGAGCCCCATGCCGAAGAGCATGGCGTAGACCCCGAGGGCCGCGATCCCCAGCACGATGACCTCGCCGAAGGTGTCGAAGCCGCGGAAGTCCACCAAGATGACGTTCACCACGTTGGTCCCGCCGCCTCCAGGCTTGCTCTGCGCCAGGTAGTAGGCGGAGGTCGCAGAGGTCGGGGGATCGATGAGCAATAGCCAGGTCAGCGTCCCGACGACCACCGCGGCCCCCAGCGCCAGCACGCCATCGCGCAGGTGATGGAGCCCCACCCGTTCCTTCACGCTCTGGGCAGGCAGGAGGTGCAGGGCCAGCAACATGAGGACGATGGTCGAGACCTCGACCGAGAGCTGGGTGAGGGCGAGGTCGGGGGCCGAGAGGTAGACGAAGCCCATGGATAGAAGCAGCCCGACGGCACCGAGAATGGCCAGCGAGACCGCGCGACGCCGGTGGAAGTAGAGCGCGGCACCGATCGCGAGGAGCAGGAGCGCGACCCCCCCGAGCAGCGATGGGTCGATGTCGGCGGGGCTCGGGGTCCAGCGGGGGAGCTTGACCAGCAGGGCGGACCCCACCAGCAGCACCACGCTCAGGATCATCCACGCGATCGCAGTCTGGAGCTTACCTGGATGAAACGCACGCTTCGCGCTCCTTGACAGGTCGACTAGCCCCGCGATCGTCGCTCGGAAGAGGCGCTCTCCCGAAGGCAGCGGGATGCTCTGGTCGAAGACCGGGACGAACCAACGCTGCAAGTACCACAGCCCGACCCCCCCCACGATGGCGATGCCGCTCATCAGCAGGGCGGGGGTGAAGCCGTGCCACAGGGCGAAGTGCACGCCCTCGACCTCGAGGTAGCTGCTGGCGGCGGCGGCCAGCTCGACGATCGGGGCGCCCAGGAGGTCTGGCAGCAGGCCGATCGCCACGCAGCCGGCGACGAGCAGGGCGACGGGGATGCGCATGCCCCACGGAGGCTCGATCGGTGGCTTTGGAAAGGTCTTGGGCTGAGGGCCCAAGAAGGTGTTGACTCCGAAGCGCACCGCATAGCCCATGCTCAACAGCGCCCCCAGGGTCGCCAGCGCGGGCACGAGCCACCAAGGGCCTGCGGCGAAGGGGAGCTCCAGGGTCTGCTCCAAGAAGAGCTCCTTGGAGAGGAAGCCGTTGAGCGGCGGGAGCCCTGCCATCGCGGCCGCGGCGATCAGGGCGAGCGGGGCGGTGAAGGGCAGCAGACGCCAGAGCCCGCCCAGCGAACGCAGATCGCGGGTGCCGGCCTGGTGATCCACGATGCCCGCCGACATGAACAAGGAGGCCTTGAAGAGGGCGTGGTTGAGGATGTGAAAGATGGCTGCGACGACTGCGTATTGGGTGCCGATCCCCAGCAGGGCCACGATGAGGCCCAGGTGACTGACCGTGGAGTAGGCGAGCAGACCTTTCAGATCGTAGGCGAGGTTCGCGAGGAAGGCCCCCACGAGCAGGGTCGCGAGCCCGACGCCACCGACCAGATAGAACCAGACCTCGCTGCCGCCGAGGGCGGGATGAAGGCGTGCGATCAGAAAGACGCCGGCCTTGACCATGGTGGCGGAGTGAAGGTAGCTCGACACCGGCGTCGGGGCGGCCATGGCCTGAGGCAGCCAGAACTGGAAGGGGAACTGGGCGGACTTGGTGAAGGCTCCGAGGAGGATCAGCACCAGGGCAGGCACGTACCAGCCGTGGCTCAGCGTGCTGTCGCGCAGGCTGGTGAGCTCGGCGATCTCGAAGGTGCCCGCCAAGTGGCCTAAGAGGAGGGCGCCCCCCAAAAAGCACAACCCGCCAAGACCCGTGATGGTCAAGGCCATGCGCGCCCCGCGTCGGGCATCGGCCCGGTGACCCCAGAAGCCGATGAGCAGGAAGGAGGTGATGCTCGTGAGCTCCCAGAACACCACGGTCAGCAAGAGGTTGGCCGAGAGCACGACCCCGAGCATTGCGCCCATGAAGAGCAGCAGATAAGCGAAGAAGCGACCCATAGGATCGCTCTTGTACAGGTAGTCTTTGGCGTAGAGGACCACCAACAGACCGATGCCAAGGATCAGCCCCGAGAACAGTAAGGCCAAGCCGTCGAGGGTGAGGCTGAGGTTGAGGCCCAGGGCCGGGATCCAGGGCAGCTTGAACGTGGCCCCCTCGCCTCGGAGCGCGGCCGGCACCATGCTGCCCCAGGCCCCGAGGGCGGCGAGGGTGACCAGGATCGCCGAGCCCGCGCTCGCGCCCCGCCCCCACCGCATCATCAGCGGAGGAAGCATGGCGCCCAGGAGCGGGATGAGGATGACGAGCAGCAGGGTCATAGCGCAGAGGTCTACCCTCTCGCCCGCGCTGGCGCGACCGCGATACGGCGCCTGACAGGTTTCGGGCGATCCGTCCTAGGAGGCCCCATGAGCTCCCCCCTTCCCCTGCGATCCTTGGTGTGGTTTCTCGGTCCCACCTTCGCGCTGCCGTGGGTCGTCTTGAGCCCCTACCTGCTCGGGCTACGGGAACCGTCGGGCCTGGTCTTCCTCGCGCTCCAGGCCGGCCTGCTCGCCTGGCCCGCGCTGGTGGCGCTGGGGGTCTTGTCGCGTCGGGAGCGGGTCGAGGGGGCGCTGATCTCCCTCGGGCTCTGCTCGGGGCGTTGGAAGAGGGTCTTCGCCTACTCGGGGATCGCCCTAGTGCTTCCCATCTTCGCCGCGATGAGCTCCCTCTTTCTGGCGGAGATCCTCGGTTGGTACGCGCTCGATCTGACCGCGCTCTCTGGCTATCGGCAGACCTTCGCCGAGTTGGTCGAGGCGGACGCCTTGCGGCTGGCGATGAAGCCGTGGTGGCTTCGGCCCGCCATCTTCGCAAGTGTGATCCTGGGCTCTTTGGTCTACGCCGGCCTCTCCCTGGGCGAAGAGCTCGGCTGGCGCGGCTGGCTGCTCCCCCGACTGCGCGGTTTTGGGGTCGGCCCCGCGCTCACGATTTCGGCTCTCGTAGGGACCGTATGGCACGCTCCGATGATCTGGCTGAGCCCGATGAGCCCCCACGCGCCCGCGCTCAGCGTGCTCGTCTTCGTGGTCTTCGGCACGCTCTGGGGCGTCTGGCTGGGCTGGGTGCGTCTGGTCAGCGAGAGCTTGTGGCCCGTCCTGCTCTCGCGTGGAGCACTGGCTGCGAGCGCGGGGCTCGTGGGCACCCTTCACCTCGAGGGTACGGAACCCGATCTGCTGTGGGTCGGGCTCCGGGGCGTGACCGGCTGGCTGTTGCCCGGCCTCACGCTGGCGTTCCTGGCTGGAACCGGCGCCCTGTTCAAGGTGCCTGGGACGCCTCCGCCCGAAGAAGGTCCGCTCAGCTCCCCTTGAGCTTTCCGAGCAGGTCGCCGAGGGTGCCGAAGCTCCCGCCGTCGTCGCTGCGATCGCGGGCGCGCCAGGCGCGGGACGCCTCGGCCTCGGTGTCGGTGCGCTGCGTGAGGGTGACGCGGTCCCGCTTGGGGTCAAAGGCTGAGATCCGACCTTGGATGACCTTGCCTCGCCGAAAGCGCTGGGCGAGGATCGTGCCGGCAGGGAGCTCGGCCTCGGCCTCGGGGAGCCAGCCGGTGCGCCCGTCGGCCAGCGCGAGCACGATCCCGTTGCGCAGGACCTCGACGACCGTAGCTTCGACCTCTTGCCCGATCGTGCGCTCCTTCGCTTCGGCCGAAGGCGGCCCGAGCTCGAGCCGGCGGCGGGTGTGGTCGACCGAGAGCAGCCGGACCTGCATCTCTTCGCCCGCAGCGGGCAGAGCGCCTTGTACCGTGGAGCGGTGGAGCAGCCCGGTGATCCCGGCCGCGAGTCGGATGAAGGCTCCATACTCTTCGACACCCTCGACGGTGCCGGTGTAGAGCTCACCCTCGACGAAGTCGACCCCGACCCGCGCCCAGGGAGAGCTACCTGGATCCTTGATCGAGAACGTCAGCTTACGCTCCGCGCGATCGAACGAGAGAACCCGGACCTCGACCTCCTGGCCGACCTCGAAGGTGGCTTCGAGGTTGATGCCCCGCTCCCACGAGGCCTCGGACCGGGGAACGAGACCCTCGAGGCCCTCGCAGTCGACGAAGATCCCGAAGGGCTGGACCCCGGTCACCACCCCGTGCAGGGTCTCGCCCTCGACGAGGGCAGACCAGCGCCGCTCCACATGATCGTGGAGCTCCCGCTCCTGCAGGGCTCGCCGCGATACCACCAGCTTGTCGCCGGCTTCGATGACGAGAAAGCTCTCTTCGCGGCCGACGAAGCGATCCAGATCGCCAAAGGCGTGCCGGTCGATCAGCCGCGCGGGACAGAAGGCGCGCACGCCGCCGAGCGAGACGACGAAGCCGCCCGCGTTGCGGGACTCGATCACGCCTTCGACCGGGATCTGAGCTTCGAGGGCCTGGTCGATGAAGGCTGCGGCGGACTCGCCTCGGAGCCGAGCCGAGAGGACGGCTTCGACGCCGTCGGTCCACACCACCCAGGCGTCGAGGGTCTGACCTGCGGTGGCCTCGGGCAGCTCGTGTCGATCCATGCGGGCTTCGGTCTTCTGGCCTACGTCGAGGAAGAGGTGCTCCTCCGTGACGCGGGAGATCGTCGCCGTGACTTGATCGCCGACCTCTAGGGTGCGGTGGAGCGGTTGCGCGTCGAGCAGCGAGGCGAGATCGTCGCGATCCATCTGCGCCAGCGCCTCGAGGCTCGAGAGATCCAGGCTCGGGCGCGCTTGAGCCGTGGGCTCGGGGGCTGTGGACTGGCGCTCCCCCGCGGTTCGCCGCACGGCCTGGACCGGCCCGCTGCGGTCGATCTCGACCTTGGGAGCTGACGCGGGCTCGGACGGCGCCGTGCCTTCGGGTTCTTGGCGTCGATCGCCGGGCTTGCGGATTCGGGTGCGAGGGTTGCGGGCCAAGGGGGCCTCCAGATGTTCGAGAAGCGGGGGGATAACGGCTGAGGCAGGGGGCATCCACCAAGCCGTGGCGCGATCCCTCCGAGCCAGGGCTGTGCCCTCGTGATACGCCGCGCCGATGGATCCCCTGGACGCCTGGGACTACGAGCTACCGAGCGACCGTATCGCCCGTTACCCGGTCGAGCCGCGGGATGCGTCGCGCCTGCTGATCCTGCCGCTGAGCGGTGGTTCGCCCCGCAGCCGGACCTTCTCGGATCTGCCCGACGAGCTCCGCGAAGGAGACCTGCTTGTCGTCAACGACACCCGCGTCCTGCACGCACGGCTCTTCGCGCGACGAAAGACGGGCGGAAAGGTCGAGCTGCTGGTCCTCCATGTCGACGGTGTCAGCGCTCGGGCGCTGGCGCGGCCCGCCCGCAAGCTCAGACCTGGCGAAGTGCTGGAGCTCGACGGCGGCGGAGCGGTCCAGGTGGTGGGCCCCGCAGAGGCACCGGGCGAGGTGGATCTTCGCTTCGGGAGCCCCGCTCTCGAGGTCCTCGATGCGCAAGGGCAGGTCCCCCTTCCCCCGTATCTCGAACGTGCGGCCGAACCTTCGGATCAGGAGCGTTACCAGACGATCTACGCGGGGGCTCCAGGCTCTTCGGCCGCTCCGACCGCTGGCCTGCACTTTACCTTCAAGACCTTTCGCGATCTCGAAGCGATGGGGGTCGGCGTCGCGCGGGTCACGCTGCACGTCGGGCTGGGGACGTTCCGCCCCCTGACCTCCCAAGATCTCGATCGAGGCGAGCTGCACGAGGAGCGCTACCTCGTCCCCGAGTCTACCTGCGAGGCGATCCGCCGCGCGCGCGAAGCGGGAGGGCGGGTGATCGCGGTCGGCACCACCTCGGCGCGCACCTTAGAGTCCGCCACCGTTGAAGGTGAGCTCGTGCCCTGCGCGGGCGAGGGCTCCACCCGGCTGTTCCTGGCCCCTCCCGCTCGCCTTCGGGTCTGCGATGGATTGATCACCAACTTCCACCTCCCGCGGAGCAGCCTGCTCATGCTCGTGGCCTGCCTGTGCGGCCGAGAGCGGCTCCTTCAGACCTACGCTCATGCCGTCCAAAGCGGCTATCGGTTCTATTCCTATGGCGACGCGATGCTGCTCCTTTGACCTGCTGAGTGAGCTCGGCCAGGCCCGCGCTGGCGTGCTTCACCTGCCCCATGGCGACGTGCCGACCCCCGCCTTCATGCCGGTCGGTACGCGGGGTAGCGTACGCGGGGTCGGCCCCGATCAGCTCCAGGCGGTCGGGGCCGAGATGCTGCTCGCCAATACCTACCACCTCTGGGCGCGCCCAGGGCCCCAGACCATCGCGAATCTTGGTGGGATCCACCGCTTCATGGCGTGGGATCGGCCGGTTCTCACCGACTCGGGGGGCTACCAGGTCTTCTCGCTCGGGGCTCGGGTCAAGCTCACCGAAGAGGGGGTGTCGTTTCGAGATCCCGAGGATGGAGCTAAGCGCTTTCTCACGCCGGAGCTGGCCATCCAACTCCAAGAGACCTTCGGGGTCGATGTCGCCATGCAGCTCGACGAGTGTCTCGACGCCGGGGCCGACCGCGAGCGCGCGGCCTGGAGCACGGCGCGCACGACCCGCTGGCTCGAGCGCGGGCTGGCTGCGCGCGAGAGGCCTGATCGCACGGCCGTCTTCGGGATCGTTCAAGGGGGTATGTTCGAGGATCTTCGGCGTGAGCATGCCTTGGAGCTCAGCGCGCTCGACCTCGACGGCTACGCCATCGGCGGGCTCTCGGTCGGGGAGGGGACAGAGCGCATGCGCGACATGGCGGCGGTCGCGGCTGGGGCGCTCCCTAGGTCCAAGGTTCGCTACCTCATGGGGGTCGGCCTTCCGATCGACCTCGTCGAGAGCGTGATGCTCGGCGTCGACCTCTTCGACTGTGTCGTCCCGACGCGGGCCGGTCGTCATGGTACAGCCTTTACCAGCGTCGGTCGGCTGAACCTCAGTGGTGCCCGTTTTGCGGAAGACCGCGATCCTATCGATCCGGCTTGCCCTTGTCCGTCCTGTCGCACCTTCAGCCGCGGCTACCTCCGTCACCTCTTCAAGAGCAAAGAGCTGCTCGCTCGCTCTGCGGTCAGCGTTCACAACTTGGCCTACCTTCTCCGACTGCTTCGGAGGGTGCGACGAGCGGTCATCGACGACGATCTGGCCGCCTTGCGAGCGCTTCACTCAGAAGCCCGGGTGGCGAGCACGTCGCAGCCCGGATAGCCGGCGGCGACTTCGCGCCGTCGCCTCGCCGCTGCCCTTGACCCCTCCCTCGCCGTGCTTCTAGTAGGCGAGGCCACCTCCCCTGGAGACTCCATGCCCGGCTCCTCCGCCAACGACCTCCTGATCACCATGGATCAGGCCGCCGCCAGCGCGGGGGGAACCGACTGGATGGGGCTCGTCTTCATGGGCGGCGCCATGTTGGCGATCATGTATTTCCTGATGATTCGCCCGCAGCAGCGCGAGAAGGCGGCGCGAGAAGAGCTGCTCAACAGCCTCACCAAGGGCGACGACGTCGTCACCGCTGGTGGGTTGCACGGCAAGATCATCATCGTCGAGGCCGACATCGTCAAGGTTGACATCGGCGGCAAGGGCTATGTCACCGTCGACAAGTCCGCCATCACCCGGAAGGCCGGCGATCCGCCGCCAGCCGACAAGAAGTAGGGAGCCGCGGTGGAACCCACCAACTGGTTTCGCATCAGCGTGATCGTCGCGCTCTTCATCGGGAGCTTCTATGTGCTCCTACCCACGATTCTCCAAGAAGACCCCGGTCTCGCGGAGCAGGCCGAAGAGGTCGGCGGGCGGACTCAGGGGGGGGGCTCGGTCAGCGAGCTGCGCCGGGTGCGCCTCGATGTCGTCGAGGGAGAGCCCGAAGCCTTGGCCAAGGCGCTCAGGCGTCGGCTCGAGGCCGCCGACGTCGGCATCGACGGCGTGGTGACCGAGGAGGAGCAGGTCGTCGTGCGGCGAAAGCTCGACACCCCGGTCGAGGATATCTACCGTCACATCGGGGACGCGGCCACGATTCACCTCGTGCCGCTTCCGGTCGACCTCCCCGAGGAGCTCCCGACCACCGTCGGCAGCCTCGCTGACCTTCCCGAGGTCAAGCGCCTCGACGAGCAAGACAGCGATCAGGCGCCGCTGCCCGTCACCCTGTCGCGTGCGACCTCGAGCGCGGTCAGTCTCAGCGAGCCCCTGCCCGGTGACACTCCGCCGCTCGCCCTGGTCGTCAACGGTAAGATCAGCGGGGTAATCCTCCTCGATTCGGTCACGGTCGATCCCGTCACCGGCGAGCTTCCCTCGGTCTCCTCGGGTCGCTGGGCGAGCCTGGGCCGATACGACAGCCTGCAAGACGATATTCGCACTGTCCCGCTGCCTGGTCGGCTCCAGGTTCCCATGGATCCCGCCGAAGAAGAAGAGCTCGCCGCCGAAACCGTCGAAGAGGAGCACTGGCTGCCGGAGTGGTTCCGCAACCTCCTCCCCGACACCCGCATGCCGCTCGGGCTCGACCTTCAAGGCGGCATCGACCTCACCCTGCAGGTGGAGCTCTCCGAGGCGCTCTTGGGTCAGACGGCCCGCGATGCCATGTACTTGGAAGAGCGCGCCAACGAAAAGGGCATTGATCTGGCAGAGGCCCGGCGCAACCGCTTCGATCCCATCCTCGAGCTGCGCTCCGACACCACGGGGGCCAGCGGCTTTACCTCCTTGGTCACTCAGACGCTCCGCGATCAGTACGACTACTACGACAGCATCAACGACAAAGATGGGACTTGGCACCGCTTCATCATGACCAGCACGCGCCAGTCCGAGCTGAACACCCAGGCTGTCCAGCAGGTGATCGATGTCATCCGTCGGCGCGTGGCCGACACCAAGGTGCGCGACCCGGTGGTGGTTCAGAAGGGTGGCGGCCGGATCAGCGTGCAGTTGCCCGGCATGACCGACTCCAAGGTCGCGGTCTCGGCCATCAGTAAGACCGCGGTGCTCGAGTTCCGCTTGGTCGACCCCGACTTCCGTCAGACCGAGCTGAACCGCTTGGTGCGCGAGGCCGAAGAGGCCATGCCCAAGGAGGTCTTCGAGAACGATCTGGCGCTCAACGAGTGGCTCTGGGACAACACCGACTTTCCCAAAGATCGTATCGTGCTCTTTCAGTACGACAAGTCCCTCGACGAGGAGACGGGTGAGGTCATCGCCAAGCGCGCCTTTGCCTACCCGCTGGTCAAGGCCGTGGTGCTCACCGGCCAAGACGTGAGCGGCGCCGACGTCCAGTTCGACCCGACCACCCAGCAGCCGGGAGTCGGGCTTGAGTTCAAGCCGGCAGGTGCCAATATCTTCTGTGACTTTACCGGCGCACACGTCAAGGATCGCTTCGCGATCATCCTCGATGGCGTCGTCGAGTCCGCTCCGAGCATCAATGAGCGCATCTGCGGTGGACGGGCTCGGATCTCGATGGGAGCACAGGTCAACGCCTCCGAAGATGCCAAGGCTCTGGCGGTCGTGCTTCGTACGGGCTCTCTGAACGCGCCGGTGAGCATTGGCTCGGTGCGTCAGATCGGGCCTCAGCTGGGGCGGGACGCGGTGCAGGCGGGCAGCATCGCCACCCTCTTCGGAGGGATCGTCGTGCTGGTCTTCATGGTCTTGTGGTATCGAAGAACAGGGTTTCTCGCGAATATCGCTCTTGTGCTGAACATCATGCTCATGCTCTCAGGGCTGTCGCTGTTCGGCTGGACGCTGACCCTGCCGGGTATCGCCGGAATCGCCCTGACCATCGGCATGGCGGTCGACGCGAACATCATCATCTTCGAGCGCATCCGCGAAGAGCTCCGCATGGGGCAGAACGCGCGAAAAGCGGTTGATACGGGCTTCAAGAAGGCCGCCGTCGCCGTGCTCGATGCCAACGTCACCACCGCCATCGCCGGCGTCGTGCTGTTCTCCTACGGAGACATCACCTTGCAGGGCTTCGCCGTCACCTTGCTCATGGGTATTGGCACCACGCTGTTCACCGCGCTCTTTGTGACCCGCTCCCTCCTTGAGCTGGTCACCCGCCGGGCGACCGCCCGACTGCGGATCTGAGGTCTTCGATGCACTGGATCAAGAACTGGCTCGACAGCCTCCACATCGACTTCATCAAGCCTTGGAGAGTCTTCGCCACGCTGAGTGTCATCGCGGTTCTCTCGAGCTGGGTGCTCTTCTTCGGCTGGCCTGGGCCCCAGTGGGGTATCGACTTCCAAGGCGGTACCGAGATCCATCTCCAGTTCAACGTCGACGAGCAAGGCAACCGCCTCGAAGACGCCGAGCCCGTGACCATCGAGCAGATCCGCGAAGCGCTCGCGGTGATCGGCCTCGGCGATGACGTCGTGCAGTCGGTCGGCGCGCCAGATCGCCAAGAGTTTCAGATCCGGATCCGCGACACCACGAGCGGCTCCGAGGAGATCCAGGCTACGATCCTTGATAAGCTGCGCAGTGCCTATGGCGAGGACGCCCTCGGCGAGGTCAAGGTTGACGCCGAGGTCGGCACCCGCATGGAGATCTCCTTCGCATCGGGGCGCGCGCCACCGATCGTCGAGGCCGGGGAACATCTTGCCGACATCGAGGGTCTCAAAGTTACTGAAGGCACGGAACGAGGAGAGATCACCGTGAGGCTACCGGGGCTCGCCGACATCGTCTTGCGCGACCTCGAGGCCGAGATCGACCGACCCTTCCGCACCCTCTCGCTCGACGCGGTCGGTCCGAAGGTCGGTGGAGATCTGCGGACTCAGGGCATGATCTCGGTGCTCATCACCCTGGGCTTGGTCCTGGTCTACATCGCCTTCCGCTTCGACATCGCCTTCGCCCCTGGTGCGATCCTGGCTCTGCTGCACGATGTCTCGCTCACCCTTGGCGTCTTCGTCCTCCTCGGGCTCGAGATCAACCTGCCTACGGTGGGCGCCCTGCTCACCATCGTTGGCTACTCTCTTAACGACACGATCGTCATCTTCGATCGGATCCGCGAGAACCAGGACCGCTACCGCCGACAGGATCTAGCGGAGCTGATCAACACCTCGATCAACGAGACCATGACCCGCACGGTCGCGACCTCGGTCACGACCTTCCTGGCGGTGCTGCCCTTCCTGCTCTTCGGTGGCTCTCTGTTGCCTGAGCTGCTCGGTATGCCCAGCGCCGGCGACGTGATCTGGTCCTTCGCCTTCGCCATGCTCCTCGGCATCGTGTTCGGTACTTACTCCACGGTATACGTCGCCAGCCCCACGATCCTGGTCATGCAGCGCGTGATGCCCTATCTGCGCAAGCTCATGCCCGACTTCAGCGACGAGGTCGACGGCGAGGAAGGCGTGGGCGAGGCTGCGCTCACCGCCAGCGCACGTCGTCGGCAAGAGCGGGCCGAGGCCGCGAAGGGCGGTGGGGAGCGATGAGCCCGAGTCCAAGTTAGGAGGTAGACATGTGGATGCTCTTGCTCGCACTGGCTTGGGCCGAGGGCCCCGACCTCACCCTCAACGGGGTCGACATCAGCGCGGTCCGCGACCAGCGATTCAAGAGCGTCGACGTCTACGTCGACGACCGGGGCGCCGTACACATCTCCTCGGATCGCTACAAGGTCCAGGGCGAGGTCAGCGACGAGGCTCCGGGGGCCGAGGTGGAGCGCGCTCGACCCGCAGATCGGCCGACCCGCGTCGCTCCCCAGCCCGGCAAGGAGTCGGCGGAAGCGATGGCGCAAGCCGATCGGGAGCGCCCAGTCGGGGCCCCGCCCCGGGGGAGCTACTGGCTCGCCTCCGAAGATAACGGTACTTCGGGGCACGAGGTCACCATCGAGATCAACGGGGTCGCGGTACGCACGGTGCGATCGGGTGAGCCCCAGGTCATCGAAGACATCAGTCATCACCTGCGGCGGGGCGATAACGAGGTCCTCATCCACAGCAACTCTGTCGATCCTCAAGGCCGCACCTTCTTCGTCTACATCGGTCCCGGCTCCAACGAAGGGGGAACCGTCACCCTCGCCAAACCCGAGATCCAGCTCGGACTGGGGCCGACCCGCCGGGGCCAGCACAGCCGTCCCTTTCGGCTCTTGGTGGAGTAGGGGGCGCAACGCTCCCTTCCTCTATCGATCAAACGGGGAGGGCTCCGGTAGAGAGCGGTGGGGACGGTCGGGATCATCCATGATTTGAACCTAGGCTGTGCCTGCTCTGGCCGGTACCGAACCTCGCGATCGGGGATCTTGCTCGACCTCAGACGCTCCGTTGAGCTACACTCTGGTCGAGGCTGTTTCCCCTGCCTCAACCCTAGCCGTCCGGCTCCCCGTCCTTTCTCCCCTCCCTCCCTCCCTCCCTCCCTGCTGCCGCCCGCACTCCCCTTGGGCTTCGCTCGCCCCGCGGGTCGAGGAGTCTCGCCGTGACCCCGCCTCCCCCCGTCTCTGACGACCAGCCGCGCTGCATCTTTGTGCTCGACACCAACGTGCTCCTCTACGATCCGGGTGCGCTCTACGTCTTCGACGAGCACGACGTCGTGATCCCCATGACCGTGATCGAGGAGATCGACCGCTTCAAGAAGGATCTGAACGAGACGGGTCGCAACGCCCGGACCGTCTCGCGCTACCTCGATGAGCTCCGCAACCGCGGCTCGCTGCGCGATGGCGTTGAGCTTCAGCACGGGGGGGAGCTGCGGGTCGACTTCGCGATCGATGCAGACCTCATCCCTGCCTCGTGGGGGGGAGACACCAACGACAACCGGATCCTTCGCTGTGCGATCCAGCTCGCTCGCACCCACGGCGATCGCGTTCGCCTGATCACCCGCGACACGAACATGCGCTTGAAGTGCGACGCGCTGGGGGTCACGGCCGAGGACTACGAGCACAGCCATGTCGAGGTCGAAGAGCAGTATAGTGGGGTGGTGGAGCGCACCGTCTCCGCCACTTTCATCGACGATCTCTACCAGCAGGGCACCGCTGAGGCACAAGAGATCGGTGAGTTTTATCCGCACCAGTTCGTTGTTCTCATGGCTGAGGATGGCAGCGGCAAGAGCGCGATGGTGCGGGTTGATGGCCGGAAGGGTCGCTTTCGTCTGGTCAATCGCCACAAGGAAGGAGTTTGGGGGATCTTCGCCCGGAACAAGGAGCAGCTCTTCGCGATGGAGTTGCTCCTCGACAACAACGTCAAGCTCGTCACCCTCAACGGCGTCGCGGGCACGGGCAAGACCTTGCTTGCGTTAGCGTGTGGACTCAAGCTCGTCGCCGACGATGAGGCCTACCGCCGCTTGCTCGTCAGTCGCCCCATCTTTCCTATGGGCCGCGACATCGGCTTCCTGCCAGGTGATCTCGAAGAGAAGCTCAACCCATGGATGAAGCCCGTCTTTGACAATCTGGAGCTGGTCGTCAACACCCCGCGCGAGAACGGCCGGGGCAAGTCGCAGCGCGATCCGCAGTATCAATACCTTCTCGACCAGAAGATCATCGTCGTCGAGCCGCTGACCTACATCCGTGGGCGCAGCATCCCGCGCCAGTTCATGATCATCGACGAAGCCCAGAACTTGACCCCGCACGAGGTCAAGACGGTGCTCACGCGCGCGGGTGAAGATACGAAGATCGTGATGACCGGGGACCCCTACCAGATTGACAACCCTTACGTCGACGCGCTGTCGAATGGGCTCACCCACGTCGTCGAGCGCTTTAAGGGCGCGCCCATCGCGGGGCATGTCACCCTTCGCAAGGGGGAGCGCAGCCAGCTCGCCGAGCTCGCCGCGAACCTGCTCTGAGGGCCTGGAACCATGCTCGATCAGATCGAAGGACGAAACCCGGTGGTCGAGGCGCTCGCGCGCCGGCGTCGACGGGTGGTTCGGATCTGGGTCGACGAGCGGGCCGGTGCGGATCCCCGACTGGAGCGGATCGCTTCGCTCGCTCGGCAAGCAGGGGTGCAGGTCCAGGGCAAGCCGCGCCGCGCCCTCGACGAGAAGGCCGAGGGACGGGTCCATAACGGCGTCATCGCCTGGGCGGAGCCGCTTCCGCAGCTCACCGTCGCCCAGCTCATCGATCGGGCCTTCGCCTCGGGGTCTCCGCCCTTCTTTCTGCTGTGCGCCGAGCTGGCATATGAGCACAACCTTGGGGCGATTCTTCGCTCGGCCCTCGGCTTTGGTGCGCACGGCGTCATCGTGCCTACCCGCCGGGGGGCAGCCTTGTCCCCGGTCGTACAGCGGGTCGCGATGGGAGCGGCCGAAGAGATCCCCGTCGTGCGCGAGAGCTTTCACTCCGCCGCCAAGCACCTGCAGAGGGCAGGGATCCCGCTGGTGGCGGCCGATCTCGGTGGACAGTCCATCGGTGAGGCCGATCTTCGGGGGCCGATCGCCCTGGTCATGGGCGGCGAGGGGGCCGGGCTGAGCTCCAGTCAGCGAGGGCGATGCGATCGGGTGGTCTCGATCCCGCTCGAAGGCGAGCTGGAGTCGCTGAACGTCAGTGTGGCCGCCGCCGTTCTCATGTACGAGAAACACAGGCAAGACCGCGCTGAGCCTTCCTGAGCCTGTATGGGGCTCGTCGGGTCTCCGCCATGGGCTTGAGGGGCCGCTTGGTCCCTTGATCAGGCGCTCAGAGGAGGGCCTCCAGCCGTCGCCGAACTTCAGGAAGGGCCTTGCGAAGTCGCTTGAGGTGCTTCTTTTTTAGGGCCTTTTTGCGGTCGATCAACGCGCTGAGGTGGCCGTCGGTCTCGTCGAGGGAGGCGCGCAGCTCGCGCGCGAAGGCCTTGCTCGCCCCCAACGCGAGCACGTCGTGCTCAATGCCTTGCACGACGCTGAAGATCCGATCGATTCGGGCGAGGGTCTTGCGCCGGCCATTGGCTTCGCACCCCTCGACCCGAAGGCGCGCCTGACGGAGGAGGTCCGCGGTCCGCTCTAAGCGTCGCGCGAGCTTCAGACCGCGGCCTCGGTCGCGATCGTCGAGATGGGGGGTGGAGTGCAGGGCGACCACCTCGGCTTGCTGCGGCTCGGTCTGAGCGCGGGCGGCTTGTAAGAGCGCCTTGGCTAGCTCGGTCTCGAGCTGAATGGTGCCGACCAGATCCCGCTCGGAGAGATCGGCGATCTGCTCTGCGGTCTCGTAGCCAGCCAGCTGGAGGCGCTCGAGATGAGCCGGGAGCAAGCCCGGGACGTCAAGCTCGGTCACATGGCAAGACATCGGGGACTCCAGCCGGCCGCGTACACGCGCCTGAGGGGGCTGTATCGTGCTCGGGAGTTGCTGGCGAGCCTCATGATCAGCCTCGAAATCGGAGTCGATCGATCAGCGCTGCGGGGCGAGGGTCGGCATCGAAGGTATCCAGCAGGTCTTGAGCGGGACAGACCCCCCGATCGAGCTGATCTTCGAGGGGGAAGAGCAGGTGGCGATCCCAGGGCGCGCAGGCGTCGAGGGCCCGACCGGCCAGGCCCACGACCTCCCGCGCCCAGTCCAGCATGGGCCTTCCCGCGATCTCCCCTTGAAACCCCTGGCGGCACGCAACGTCAAAACGCTCTTCTTTTGTGCCGCATCGACTAAAATCTGAAGCGATTTCTAGGGTCTCCCGCAGCGTAGCTTGGCAGTAGAACAGGCCCTCCCACAAGGCGCAGAAGGCACCGGCCAGGGGGAGCGGGACGGCGTCGGCTCCGCGGACCTCGATCTGTTTCTTGGCCCGGACCTCGGGGAAGACCTGCGTGAGGTGGAGGTCCCAGTCGTCCCAGGTGGGGTGCCTCCCGTCGATCCCGTCATCCATCCACTGCCGGAAGGTCAAGTCGCGTCCCGAGACGTAGCGATCATCGAGCTTGACGAACATCATCGGCACATCGAGCAAGTAGTCGATCCATCCTTCGTAGGAGAAGGCACGGTCGTTGGGGACGCCGGTACGTGCGGGGTCGGTTCGCGTCCAGATATGGCCTCGATAGCTATGAAATCCGGTGCGTTGGCCTTGAGAGATGGGGGAGTTGGCGAAGAGCGCGACGGTCAGGGGGGCGAGCTGGCTGGCGAGGGTCATCTTGCGTGCGCAGTCTTCTTCGTCGAGAAAATCGAAGCTGACCTGAACCGCACAGGTCCCCTTCATCATATGATGAGCGAGGTCGCCGACCTTGATGAGGAAGTTGCGCATCTGCTCATAGCGGCCCTTGGGCACCCATGGGATCTGCTGAATGTCGGCGAAGGGCGTAAAGCCGATCAAGATCTGGTGCGCTCCTGAAGAGCCCTGCCGCAGGACGGCCTCGACCTCCTTGGAGAAGCGGGTAGCCTCGTCGAGCACCTCGACGACCCGCTGACGGGGAGAGCCGGAGAGCTCGAACTGACAGCCGGGTTCGAGGGTGATCGAGGCGCCGTCGCGGAGGGCGGCGATGGGATGCTCGCCCTCGTACTGAAGGCTCCACCCGCGCTGCTCGAAGGTCTCGAGCATCCATTTCACCCCGAAGGGCTCGAAGTAGGTGAGGGGGGTGGCGTCGGGCTTGAGCAGGTGCCGTTCAAACTCTGCGCCGACGAGCCAGGACTCCCGTGGGCGCCCATAGGTAGCGAAGGTGCGAAGGATCTCGTCTCGGGTCAGCGCGTGCATCGTGGCTCCTACGGTCCCTCGGGAGGCGCGAGGTCGTGACGTGGCGACGGGCGGCTCGTCGAGCGTTCGCACCCGACGCGCGCCCCTCTAGCCTGATGGGGGTGGGAGGACAGGGAGGCCTGGTCAGCTTGTGTTGCCTTCGGGTGGACCTCTACCTCGCGGAGGGCGGAGGGATCGGTTAGTTTAGGCTACCGGGAGAGGGTCATGCGCGTTGTGGGCTTCATCGCTATCTGCTTGGGTTCGGGCTGTGTGCCCGAGCTTCAGTCACCCGGTCCGCCCGATCTCTCCGACTGGGCCTGTCCCGAGAACTCTTGGGACTGCGACATCCCGCCCGCCACGCTCCAAGACTCGAGCATCCGCTACGGCTTCTTTCCGGGCGACACGTTGCCGCGCGGGCTCATGGTGGACCAGCACGGCGACATGGTCGATCCCTGGCAGTTCTTCGGCCAGGTCGTCGTGGTCGACATCAGCACGATGTGGTGTAGCCCCTGCCGGCAGATCGCCTGCTACGTGCAACATACCCACGAGAGCTACGTCGATCATGGCGTGACCTACCTTACGGTCCTCCCGCAGAACACCCACGGGGAGCCTCCGTCGGTGAGCGATCTGCAGGACTGGGCCCGAGACTTCAAGATCACCGCTCCGATCCTTTCGGACCCCGAGCACGGTTGGTCTCGCCCAGGCACGCCCACCAATAGCTATCCGGCTCTCGTGGTGGTCGACCGCGAGATGAAGGTCTACGCCCGCATCGAGGTGGGTGGTCCACCCGATGCCGTCGACATGGCGGTGCGTCGCGCGGTCGAAGAGGTGGGGGGGCTACCTCCCAACTCCGAAGCCCCGAAGAGCTACTGCGATCGTTAGCGGCGCGACAGGCAAGCCGTGCAATGAGGCGGTCGCGGTCGAAAGCTAGCGCTCCCGCAAGAGGAGGTGCCAACCCCAAGGGGTGCGCACCGGCTGACTCACCTGACCTGGCTCGAGCTCGAAGATGGCGCGCTCTAGATCGGGGACGAGCTGACCCCGCCCGATGAGGCCTAACTGACCCCCTTCGGACCGGGTGGCCTGGTGTTCACTGTGGGCTCGTGCGAGCGAATCGAAGGACTCTCCCTGGATGTGTCGGTGTCGAAGCGCTCGGATGGCCGCGAGCGCTTCTGCATCGGATCGGCCCTTGCCTACCTGGAGGAGGAGGTGTCGGGCCTCGGCTTCGACGACGGGCTCGCGGCGGACGATGTGGACGCCGTGCGTCGTCTCGGCCAGCGGGCCGATCGAGCCAGGAGGCACGCTGGCGACCGCCGCCTCGAACTCGGGGAGGTAGGTCCCCGTGGCGTAGGTGCCGAGCCAGCCGCCACGACCGCGGCTGGGATCGTCGGAGTGTCGCCGCGCGAGGGCCGCGAAGTCTTCGCCTCGCTCAAGGTGATCGAGGAGCTGCTCGGCCAGCGATCGAGCCTCGTCGAGGCTGCGGTCGTGTCGGTGATGACTGGCGTCGCGGTGAGAGATGAGGATGTGGGAGACCCCGTAGCGCGGCTCGGTAGGGGTTGGGAGCGGCTTGGGCGCTGGATCGGACCTGGGCTCCGAGGGCGCGTCCTCTGCGGCGTCTGCGATGTCTGAGGCGCGCAGGGTCGAAAGCTCAGCGCCGGGCTCCGGGTTGGAGGGGGGGCGCTCGGTACAGGCGAGCAGCAGGAGGATCGAAGCCAGACGCATGGGGCCCTCTTAGCCTCCTGAGGGGCGGAGCACACCCGCTAGGCCGGGGTCCTGGGTCCACGGCGAACATCCCAGATCCTCGCCGTCGCGAGGTCCGATCCTAAGCGCGCTGTGCGGGTGGAGGAAGCGCGATATGCCTCCCGCCCGGAGGGTGCGCGATGTGGCGATGGATCTTGGGCGTTGCGATCGCGTTTCATGCTGGCTCGGCCCGTGCTGCTTGTTGCGAGCAAGGCGATGGCCCTTGTACCACCGGCGGGGTGGATCCCGGCGCCGCCGTGGTCTTCTTGCGCCAGGGAGCCACCGCCTGTGCCGGCAGCTTCATCGACGGCGATGGGACGATTCTCACGTCCTATCACTGTGTGGCCGACGGTGGGCGGGTCCGGGTCGAGACCCGCGATGGCCGTCGGGGCGTCGCCACCGTGCGCCGACGCCTCCCTCGTCAGGATCTCGCGCTCCTCGACGCGCCCGACTTCGCAGGAGAACCGACGCTGGCGCTCTCGCCAAGCCCTCCGACGCAAGGCACCGCCATCGAGGCGTGGGGGCACCCTCTCGGATCTCAGCTCCCCGGCGGTTTTCTTCAGGGCACGCTGCGCTGGTCCGTCTCGCAAGGGGTGGTGGCAGCGGTCGGAGCGACCAGCCTACAGATCACCGCTGCGGTGAACGCAGGCAATAGCGGTGGGCCCGTGGTCGATGCGCGGGGTTGCCAGGTCGGAGTCGTGAGCCGGCGTCTTCGCGCGGAGGCTCTGGGCTTTGCGACGCGATCGGATCACGCCCTTGAGCTGGTGGACTCGGCTCGACGGGGCCCTGTCCTGGGGGGCTCCCTCCGCGCCGAGGTTCTGGGCAGTCTGTGGGAAGGACAGGGTGGCGCCATCGCTCTGGGTGGGAACCTCGAGCTGGCGGTGAGGGACCGGATCGTTGTGCGTGGCTCCTACGCGAGAGCGCTTCAGCCCACCCTCAGCGCCTTGCGCTTCGGGGTGTCGAGCTGGGTCGGACCCGAGGGGGTGATCGGGCTTCGTCAGCGCGTCGGCCACGGGATCTTCAGCGCACGGCTCGACCTGTACGGCGGGCTGGCGGGGGTCCAGCAGATCGTGCGGGTGGGTGAACCGGGCGATCTCCGAACGACCCAGACCATGCTCGCTTCACCGATCCTTGGCGCACGGGTGGGGCTCGTCAACGTGGTGCTCGATGGCGCCATGGTCCGCGATGTCGACGGTGCGCTACGCGGTCGCTTCCAGCTCGGCTTGCAGTGGCCTGGCCGGCTGACGGTCTACTGAGCGACACGCGGAACCTGATCGGGGCGATGGCCCGTCAACATCTCGAAGCGTTGCTCGATCAGTCGCAGCTCGTCGGGCGTGATGGTGCCGTCGGACGCCGCATCGACGAGGGTCGCGTTGAAGAAGGCCAGGGAGAAGAGGTGAAACTCGACGGCGACATGGGGCTCTTTGGCCAGCTCGATGAGCGCGAGGGTGCGATCTCGCTCGGGACCGGGCATGCACGTCATCACGTCTTGGGCTGCCTCATCCATGGACTCCTCGACCGAGTTGATCCAGGCCGCCGTCATGATGCCGCTTGAGCTGAGCATGGAGTAGATGGCGGCCGGCACGGCGACGATCGTGACGGCTCCAACCCCGAGGAGCAGCAGTCCGACGATCGCCCCCAGCAGGCAGGTTCGGGGTCCGATCGAGGACGCTTTGGAGCGGGGAGCCGGCGGCGGGTCGCGGGGAGCGGTCGAGGAGACCGTCGCTGGCGCGGAACCTCGGGAGTCTTCGCGAAGCGCGGAGTCGGGGAAGCCCGAGGGCTGGGGCTCTTTCGGGGGGGCGCGGTGCGGCGCGGCCTCGGCGAAATCCAGGGTCGGGATCTCGGAGGGGAGAGGGGTCTGCCCGGGCGCGGGAGGGAGGGGTGGCGCGCCGATGGAGGGCTCCTCCGAAGGGCGGGGATCCGGCGTGGGCTCGGTCGAGAGCGAGAAGCCCTCGAGGTCGAGGGTCTTGGGGCTGCCGGAGCCCGTACCGGAGTCCTCGCTCAGGCGAGATCCTGACCAGCCATCGGTGATCGTCGGTCGAGCTGCCACGATACCCGGCACCACCTCTTCGGCCCAGTCTCGGAGCCAAGGCTCCCCGTGCCTCCGACGCAGGGATCGGAGGCGTCGGGCGAGGGAGCCGGCGTCGGGGCGATCGGCTGGCTCGAACGCGAGGCAAGCGGCGAGCACGTCGACGACGGCTTGGTCTTGGACCGCCTGAGGCAGCCACGTGATCCGGTCGTGGAGTCGGGCCTGGTGCTTTTGGGGGTTCGCGGAGGTGCGTCCGAAGGGCTCTCCGGTGAGGATCTCAAAGAGGGTGGCGCCGAGTGCGTAGACGTCGCCTCTGTGGGTGTCGTGGGCGTCGAGGCGCTCCGGGGCCAGGTAGGCGAGGGATCCCAGCAGGAGCGAGCGTGTCTCGGACTCTCTTCCCGCGAAGTGCGCTTTGGCGACACCGAAGTCGAGGAGCTTCACGTCGCCCGTCGCGGTGATCTGCACGTTGCTCGGCTTGATGTCTCGATGAAGCAGCGAGAGGACCTGCCCCGTGTGACAAGGGCGTGCGTAGGCCACCTCGAGTGCCGCCGCGACCTCCTCGCCGATCTCTAGCGCACAGGAGAGCGGGACGGTCGTGGTGGGGAGCAGCTCCGCGAGGGAGACACCCTCGACCAGCTCCATGACCACCGCCCACTGATCCTGCAGCTTGACCAAGCCCTCGACCTGAACGATGGCGCGATGCTTCAGGAGTCCGAGCATACGGGCCTCGTCGCGGAGGCGCTGGATGACGTCGATCGAGCTGGCGACCTCGGGCTTGAGCACCTTGAGCGCGACTTGCTTGGAGAACCCTCCCGCTCCTACCATTCTCGCGGCGTAGACCGTGCCGAAGCCCCCCTCGCCCAGGACGTAGTCGATCTGGTAGTTGCGAGAAGAGAGTTCCATCAGGCGTCGGGGGCCATCGAAATCCGAACGAGCTGGACCAGCGGCTCGGGGAGAGAGAGGGTGAGGCGCTCTTGGACAGGCTGCACGCGAAAGCGCGCGCTGTGACCGTCGTTGAAGGTCGCGCCGGGGCTGAGGGGGAGGCCGAGGGCCCCCGCCTGGGCGATAGAGCGGAGAAGGGCGTGGAAGAAGCGCTTCTCGGCGGGGCTCGAGGCGAAGCAGAGCAGATCGGGCTGGCCGAACTTGGCCAGACCTTGGGTATAACAGGGGTATCCCGTCTGTGGATCCGCGGTGTGCGAGAAGGTCGTCGAGATCTCAAGGCCGATGTCGAGATCCTCTGGGAGCGGCCCTTTGGGGAGCCAGGCTCCCGAGATCAGGTCCAAGTGGGCACGGGCACCCAGAGCTTCGGCCGCAGCGCGAAAGGCCCACTGAAGTTGGATGTGGCTAAGGTCGACGGGGGTGGCTCGGTCGATCCTGAGGAGCACGCCTCCCGTCGCGGTCCCGAGGTCCTTCGCGGCCGCGGTGCCGAGGGTCTGTGCCGCGCGGCGTAGGGAGCGATCCGAGAGCCAGTCTTGGAGGGCGGGGTGTTGTCCGCGGTGAAGGGCCTCGATCCGCACCGAATCAGGGAGGTCTTCGGGAGGGGGGAAGCCGAGATCCAGCCCGATCGTCTCGGGCACTCTCCCCGAGAAGAGGGCGAGGGAGGCGACCCTTGCGGCGTGAGGGCCGGGGGTGTAGTGCGGTCGGGTCCAGAGCTGTGCCATAGGCGACTCGTACCACGTGGCTGGCAAACTGCATGCGGATGGGACATACAGGGGGACCTGGAGGCACGAATGCGCGACAGACCCTTCTCGCTGGCTACGGTCGATCAGATGCAGATCAACGTCCACGGTTGGCTGCCCGACGACGACGTAGGCGCGGTGCTGATTATCGCCCATGGCATGGCCGAACATGGGGGGCGATACCGGCGCCTGGCCGAGGCCCTCACGGCGCAGGGCTATGCGGTCTATGCCCCGGACCACCGTGGGCATGGCCTCACCGCTCGAACGGTGCAAGACTTGGGCTTTTTCGCTGAGGAGGGGGGGTTCGCCAAGGTGGTCTCGGACCTGAGAGCGCTGACCGAGCATGTACGTGCCGAGCACCCTGGCTGTCCGCTGGTGCTTCTGGGGCACAGCATGGGCTCGTACCTTACCCAAGCCTACCTCATGGAGCACGACGACCTCGCAGGGGCGGCCATGACGGGCTCCTCACTCAACACGGGCTTGTTGCCAGCTCTCGGGCGTAAGATCGCTCGTATCGAGCGGATCCGTCGCGGGCCGCGCAGGTCGAGCTGGCTGCTCACGCGGCTCTCCTTCGGCGCCTTCGCGCGCACGATCCCAAAGCGCCGCACCGACTACGACTGGCTCTCGCGCGATCCGGCCGAGGTCGACACGTATATCGAAGATCCGCTCTGTGGCTTCAGCGCGACGACTCAGCTCTGGATCGATCTGCTCGACAGCTTCCCGCGCCTCGCCGATCCTTCCAGAGTCGCCCGGATCCGGGCCGACCTGCCGCTGTGGATCGCAAGCGGCTCCGAGGACCCCGTCCACGACGGGGGTAAGGGCTTCGACGCGCTTCGAGATCTCTACGTCGGCCGAGGCTTTACCGACGCACAGTTCACCCTCTACGACGGCGCTCGTCACGAGCTCTTCAACGAGACCAACCGCGAGGAGGTCACCGCCGATCTGTTGGCCTGGCTCCACCGCGTCACAGGGATGGGTGGAACGAGCGAGGAGTAGGGGGGGTCAGCCCGGGAACGCCGGGGTCTTGCTGTCGTCGTCGGGCATGGGGACGCGGACGTTGCCGTAGCGCTGGACAATGTCGGGCGGAGGAGCGCTCCGGCTTGGTTCTGGGACCGGGGTGACGCCCTCGACGAAGGTGCGCTCGCCAGTCGGGGACTTCTTGATTTGGACCTTCTGGATCTCTTTCTCGGAGGGCATGCGGTAGTTGTGCCCCATGCTGAGCATGAGATCCGCCATCCAGACGATCACGAGCCCGATCGCGGTGCTCCCGACCCCAACCAGTGGGCTTGAGAGGATCTCCTGGTATTGGGCGGGCCAGTACCCAAAGAAGGTAACGATACCCCAGGCTGCGGGGACGAGTATGGGCAGCAGTAGCCATGGACGCAAGATGGCCTCCAATCGCCGTTCACCCTCTATTCTACATGATTACAGGGGCCTGTCAACACCGACGCGTCGGAGCGAGCGAGGGATCAGGAGCGTTGGTAGTCGAGGGTCCACCGCATCGGCTGGCTCATGTGAGGGCTGAAGATCTCTTGGGTGACCCGCAGACCGCCGTCGTCGCCGAACCGATAGAGCCAGCGCTTGCCACCTTGATCCCCTTCGATGACGACCGTGTATGCGCCGTCGTCTTCGGTGACCTCGGCCGTGACTTGGTTGCCTCGCTCGTCGGTGAAGGTGTCTCGCTTTCCGAGCGGCCACTCGAAGGGGTCTCGGCCATCGCACTGGACGCGGAACTCGTCGCCAGCGGGCTCGAAGATGTAGCGCTCGCAAGCGGTGGCGTGTTTCGCCAGGCGAGGCCTGGCCATGCCGCGGAAGGCCCACGCGACGCCCTTGGCCGCTTCGTCGACAGCACGTTCGATCTCTGCCTTCGCCTGGGCCTCGGGGGTAGCCTTGAGGTAGGTACCCTGGGGTGGGGTGGCGGTGGCGGCGAGAGTGAGGAGAAGCGTCATCAAGGTCCTGAAGTCTCCGTCGAGGTGGCGAAGAAGAATGTAGCGGATCCAGAGGGGGCCAGGGTGTCAATCCTTGTCGCGCGTGGTGGGCGCAGGAGAGGTGCGCTCGTAGACGATCTCTATGAACACATACCTGGTTCAGACGTCCGACGGTTGGACCCTCGGTGTGCGCGAGATCACCCACCAAGGCCCGCGTCGGGGGGCGGCCTTGCTGCTCCACGCCATGATGGTGGACGGTCGTTCGTTGGATCGGCCGAGGGGTAAGGGCTTTGGGTCTACCCTCGCCGCGCTGGGTTTTGACGTACACATCGCCGATCTCCGAGGCCGGGGGCTCTCTGGGCCGACGACCGGGGAAGGCGCCCAGTGGTCGTACGATGATCTGGTTCTGCGCGATGTTCCCAGCCTGGTCGACGCCGTGCGGGAGCGCTCGGGGGGGCCACTGTGGTTGGTGGGGCACAGCCTCGGAGGGCACGTCGCCTTGGCGACCGCCGGGGTTGGGGCCAGCACCATTCCACCGGATGGTCACGTCCTTTTGGGCGTCAACGTGTGGATGCCTCGCCTCGAAGGCTCTCGCAGGCGTCGGATCTCCAAGGCGCTCGCCCTCCAGGTCTTCTCTCGGATCTCCACTATCACAGGTCGGTTTCCTGCCCGTCGCCTCCGGTGGGGTCCGGTCGATGAGGCGGCAGCCTACGTAGAGGACCTCCATCGCGCGTGGCGGAGTGATGCCTGGCTCAGTGCCGACGGTCGGCACGACTACCTGTCCTGCTTGACCTACGTTCAAGGACCCGTGTTGAGCGTGGTGGGAGCGCGCGATCGTTTATTCTCCCACGTGGAAGGGGCTCGGGCCTTCGTGGAGCAGCTGGGCCCTGGACGCGCAGAGTTCTGGTACGTGCGAGACGGAGATTACGGCTTGGCTCGGGCTCCTGACCACATGGGCTTGGTGACCACCTCCGAAATGCAGCCGCTCTGGGAGGCCATCGGGGCGTGGATGGTCGAGCATGACCCCCGCACATGAGTTGGACGACGGTGGGAGCCTGGACCCGACGTGCCCGGTCCTGCACCTCGTGCTACGTTGAGACGCTAGGAGGTTCCGTTGCTGCAACAGAACGAAAACTGGCCCGAGATCGCCAAAGATCTCAAGTCTCTCTCCCTCACCGAGGTCGCCGCCAAGTACGGGGTGCCTGTCTCTGAGATCGCCTTGGCGGCCGTCGGCACGAACTTGACGCGGGATCCGGTCCGGCACGACACGACCGAGAAGCCGAAGGGCAGGGGTGCCAAGGCTGCCGCGTCACCCAAGAAAGGCAAGACGAAAAGTTCTTCTTCAGCGACTCCTGCCGACTCCGGTGACGTCGTGATGGTCAACGGCATCCCGTGTCGTCCAAACACCCGCGATACCGCCATCGCGGAGCACATCGACCAGCTCGGTAAGATCTCCGACCCGGATTTCGGAAAGCTCGTGGGCGCCAGTCCACGCGTCGTGGGGGCCTTCCGTCGCAAGCACGGTATCGAACCGTACAAGGTCCCGACCTCGGCCGAGGCCGGTCCCGCCAAGTCCCGTAAGGGTGGCAAGCCTTCCAAGATCGATGCGTACTTCGATCTGCTGGGCACGGTGCCCGACTCCCAGGTGGCGGAGCTCGCTGGGGTCACCGTCAACGCGGTGTCGAACTACCGTCGCCGCAGGAGCATCCCAGCCTTCGATCCCTCGGCCGACGGCTCATCCAAGGGCCCTGCAAAGTCGACGGGTCGTCGCCGTTCCAAGATCGAAGACTACCGTGAGCTTCTCGGTACCGTTCCGGACCGGGTCGTCGCCAAGAAGGCCGGAGTCACCCTCAACGCGGTCTCGAACTACCGTCGCCGTCGCAACATCCCGGCCTTCGATCCCAGCGAGCCACCGGCCGCTGGGGCCCCCAAGGCCGCTGCCGCAGCGTCGTTGTCCAAGGTCTCCGCCTCACCGAGCAGCGGGAGCAAGGTGTTCAAGGTGAACCGTACCGATGGCTCGAAGGTCTACGTGGTCGCGGGCTCCTTCGTCGAGGCGGCCCAGCGATTGGAAGGCATCGAGGATGTGCTAGGATTGACCCTGCTCGGAGACGTCTTGGCCTGATCGGCGTTGACGGCGCCACCGCGCGGGATATGAGCGTCGGCGTCAGCCGGGGTAGCTCAGTGGTAGAGCAGCTGATTCGTAATCAGCAGGTCGTGGGTTCAACTCCCATCCTCGGCTCCGCTTCGCTCGGGTCGGCTCCGCTTCGCTCCGCTTCGCTCGGGTCGGCTCCGCTTCGCTCGGGTCGGCTCCGGTCAGCCCCGGTTGGCTCCGAGGGGTGTCGGGGCGGGGCGGGTGTTGGCTTGGATCTCGGGTAAGGTCTCGAGGAACGGTTCGCGGTAGAAGCGCTCCCAGTTCTGCCAGGTGGTGAGGCGGGTGGGGTCGGTGACGCGGTCGACGAAGAGGATGCCGTCGAGGTGGTCGCACTCGTGCTGCCAGGTCCCGGCGGTCAGGCCGTGGGTCTGGATCTCGTGGGTTTGGCCGTGGGGGTCGAGGTAGCGCACCGCGAGGTGCTGGTGCCGGGTGACGGGGCCGCGGAGGCCGGGCACCGAGAGGCAGCCCTCCCAGTTCTCGAAGGTCTGATCGCTCAGAGGGGTCAACACCGGGTTGATGGCGACGGTGAGAGGGATGCGAGGTTTGTAAGGATACCTTGGGTTATCGCCTACCTCCAAGGCGGCGACTCGGACGGTCTCGCCGACTTGGATCGCGGCGAGGCCAGCGCCGTTGGCGTGGCGCATCGTGGCGACCAGATCCTCGATGAAGTCCCGCCACGCGGGCAGGGCGATCTCGTCGGGGCGTAGGGGGCGGGCGGACTTCCGTAGGGTGGGGTGTCCGATCTCCAGGATGGTGCGAAGTGGCATGTCGTCTCCGTGGAAAAGCGGGCCAATCGTCGGCTATGGGGTTCGCCACGCCGGCTCGCTCCAGCCGATGGCGCGGTAGGACGCGCAGCTCGGTTCGAGGTTGAGCGCCTCGACGTGCGCGAGACAAGCCTCGGCGAGAGCCCGATCGCCCTCTCGTCGCAGCGGGGAGTGCGAACTCCGTGCCAGGCGCCGTTGACTCCAGATCCAAGTCTGGCATGACGCGGCGAAGGCTTCGGCGCTGCCCCACCGGCTCTGCTCCCAGGTCAGCCCCTCCTCGACGAGGCACTGCTCCTGAAGAGGCTCTGCGACGTAGCAGAGCTCCGCGCAGGCGAGCTCCGCCTGGGGCACACAGCCGCTTAGGAGGATGAGCCAGGGTAGAGGAGTTTGCATGGCTTCCGACTCACCCGGAACGACTTCGGTCGCAAGCCTTGTGGTCACTACCGCTCGGGGGTGGTAGAGAAGGCGCCGTGATTCATCGACTGCCCGCGTTGCTCTTAGGTCTGCTCGCGCCGCTCCTCGCGGTTGCGGGGGAGCCGGTGTTCCTCCCGGACTTCACGCCGACGACTACGTCGGACTTTAGCCTTGCCATGCTCCTGCAGCAGGCCGCGGTCGACGAGCTGAACAAGTCGGGCCATGTGGTGCTCCAGTCCGAAGCGGTCGAGTCCATCGTTGGGCCGACCTTCGGCTGCATCGACGATGCCGACTGTCCGATTCCCCAGCTCAAGCAGCTCCCCGCGCGGTTCGCGGTGGTCGTGGGGGTCCGGCGAACCAGCGGGGGCCGCATCATCACCGACATCGAACTGCACGAGGTCGCGGCCGAAGCGGTCCTCGAGCGTCGAACGGTCGAGATCGTCGATGGCCGCGAGGGCTTGTTGGGGCGCGAGATCGCCGACATGGTCACGGATCTGGCCAGCGTCATGGGGCCTGCGGATGGGTCTGCGCTCGTCAAGGCGGGCCGGATCCTCGCAGACTTTGAGGCGGCCTCTGCGCCCGCGCCTTCCAAGGAGCCCGCCGACACTCGCCCCGCCCGCCCTCGGCCCAACTCCGAACCCCTCAGCGACGACGCGCGGATCGAGCAAGCCCTCGACGAGACCGACTTCGAGCTGCGCCACCTAGAAGGCGTGCGGCAGCACTTCCTCGATCGGGATCTCGACATCCGAGACTGGAACTACCAATACGCCCCTCACGCAGGTCGAGTCATCATCGAGGTCCGAGGCGGCTTTGGGATCGGGGACGCCGATCGTATCGCCTTCGTCCGCACGCGCTACGACGATCAGGATCAGGAATTCCTCTGGTTCCTCGAAGGTCCCGCCCAGTCGCAGCGGCTCCGAGGGGAGCTCTACGTCGGCTATGCCCCGAGCGCTTGGGTCGACATCGGGGTCTTGATGGGGCTTCAGTACGGGGAGCGTGAGCTAAACTCGGGCTGGAACACCCCGGCCGAGTCCGACTCGGGCGTCGATCGGGCGCAGGCGGTGCAGTTCCACGTTCAGCCCAGAGTGCGCTTCTACCCCGTGCGCACCGGACCCTTCAAGCCATACCTCGTGGGAGGGGTCGATGTTCGCTTCTTCGACCGCTGGCGTCTCCGGCCTCCGCCGAACGTGCGCTATCAGCCTCCTCCGGGGGGCGTGGCGGTCGGGCCTTCGGGTGGGCTGGGCTTCTTGATCGATCCGAGCCCGATCGTGGGCTTCTTCGTCGAGGGCACGATCACCTCTCACCTCACCGAGCGCGGCTACTACTTCGAGTTTGAGCCTCCAAACCAGCCCGCGAACGCGGATGACCTCGTCGCGGGTCGCTACCCAGCAGGCTACTTGATCGTGCTCGCGGCCGGAGTGCAGTTCCGACTGTGATGGGGATCGTGCGCCAGGTAGGCCGCAACACGTTCGGCCTCATCGAAGAGTTCGGCCGCGTCTCCCGGGTCACAGGCCTGGGTGTTCTCAACATCCTGCTTCCCCCCTTTCGCTTTCGGCTCATCATCCGGCAGATGGCCTTCATCGGGGTGCAGAGCATCCCGATCATCGCGCTGACGTCCTTCTTCACGGGGGCCGTGTTCACCCTGCAGTCCTTCCGGGCCTTCAGCCTGTTTGGGGCCGAGGGTTATGTTGGTGGAACTGTCGGAATCAGCTTGGCTAAAGAGCTGGGGCCGACCCTCACGGGCCTGCTCGTCGCCGGTCGCGCGGGCTCGGCGATGGCGGCGGAGATCGGCTCGATGCGGGTGAGTGAACAGATCGACGCCCTCGAGGCCATGGCGGTGGATCCCATCAACTTCCTGGTCAAGCCTCGCCTCGTCGCGGCCGTCCTCGTCACGCCGCTGCTGACCGCCATCTTCGTGGTCGTCGGGGTCTTCGGAAGCTGGGTGGTCGGGACCTTCGTTCTGGGCATGGACTGGCCCATGTTCTCGGTACGTCTTCGGCAGTGGGTCGACTGGGAGGATGTCGGAGGAGGCCTTCTTAAGGGCGCGGTCTTCGGCGCGATTATCGCGATCGTGGCCTGCTATAAGGGCCTGTATACCACGGGTGGCGCCAAAGGGGTCGGGATCGCCACGACGACCAGCGTGGTCGTCGCGAGCGTGACGCTGCTCGTCAGCAACTACTTCATGTCGGCCCTGCTGCCATGACGTCCACCGAGCCCGTCCCTGGGTCCGGTCCCGAGACGGCCCCCGATGACCGCCCGCCCTCCCAGGGGGGGCGGAGCGCTCTCGTCGAAGAAGGGGCAGGGGTGGTCGAGGTCGATCCCGATCATTCCGGCGTGCATGAGCTGAGCTGTGCCGTCACGGGCGCCCCGATCGTGATCCGATACGCCGACGTCCACAAGGCCTTTGGCACCTTCAAGGTGCTGCGCGGCCTCAACCTGGCGATCCCAGAGGGAAAGATCACCGCGATCATCGGTCGTTCGGGCACGGGAAAGTCCGTGACCATCAAGCACGTCATGGGCCTCCTTCGCCCTGACCGAGGGCGGATCTGGGTGGGGCCTGACGAGCTCACCGCCATGCCCGACCGTCGCCTTCGTGCGGTCCGAAACCGCTTCGGACTGGTCTTTCAGAACGCAGCCCTCTTCGACTCCATGACCGTCTTCGAGAACGTGGCCTTCCCGCTGGTCGAGCATGGACGAGACAGCCGCGCTCAGGTGAGGAAGAAGGTAGGCCAACTCTTAGCCCAGGTGGGGCTGTCGGGCTCCGACGACAAGGTCCCAAGCGAGCTCTCGGGAGGAATGCGCAAGCGGGTAGGGCTCGCTCGGGCGCTGATCCGCGATCCGGCGTTTCTCTTTTATGATGAGCCCACCACGGGCTTGGATCCGATCCTCGCCGCCGCCATGGACGAGCTCATCGTGCAGACCCAAAACGCGCGCCCTGGGATCACGAGCGTCGTGATCAGCCACGATATGTCGGCCGTCCTCCGTACCGCGGACAAGATCTGCATGATCGTGGATGGGGTGGTCCTGCATCAAGGGCCGCCGTCCTACTTCGTTCAGAGCACCGACCCGCTCGTACGTCAGTTCGTCGAAGGAAACGTCGACGGGCCCATGAAGGTCTGAGGGTCCCCCGCGCAGCGCGAGTCCGACGCCTCACCCTCGAAGGGTCTGCGACCCAGCGTCGCCTTGTGCTGGATCATCTGGGGCTAAGGTCCGGCCTCGGTCGCCGAGCCCGCCAGAGCGGTGTTGGCGCAAGCCGGGCGTCCAGTCTTGCGTTAGCATGCCGGGCATGGCTGGTCGGTTCAACGATGAGTTCAAGGTCGGGCTGTTCGTCATCGTCGTTATCGCGGCGTTGGTGGGGGTATATTTCTTTACCTACGACGGTCTTTTCGCCGGGCCTGGCACCTACTCGGTCACGCTCCGGGCCCCGCGAGCCGATGGCTTGAACCAAGGCACTGCGGTCAAGCTCGCTGGGGTCAACATCGGCAGTGTCCGTCGGATCGGTCTCGCGGGCGGCGAGGCCGAGGTGGAGCTCATCCTCGACAAGCGCTACCAGCTCCCGATCGACAGTATCGCCGAGCTCAAGGCTACGGGTTTGCTGGGGGATACCTTCGTCATGGTGACCCTCGGCGATGACGAGATGGCCTTCCTTCAAGACGGGGATCGGATCCGTTTTGGGCGTGCGGCGGGCGATCTCGACAACATCACCCGTCAGATCGAGGAGGTCTCTACCGACGTCGCTGCGATCACCAAGGTCCTCCGTGAGATGGTCGAGGATCGACAGAATCGCGACAACGTCGAGGCCACCCTTGAGAACACCAGCGCCCTCACCGAGGAGCTCCGCCGCATGGCCGAGAGCAACCAGCGCGACATTCGAGCGATCGTTCAGAGCATCCGTCGGCTATCCGAGTCCCTCGAAGGGGTCGTCGAAGAGACCGGGCGCGACCTCGACGAAGAGTTCGACAAGATCAAGCTCGCCACCGACACACTTCAAGAGAGCCTCGACAATATGTCGTCGATCACGGGCAAGGTCGATCGAGGCGAAGGCACCGTCGGCGCTCTGATCAACGAACGCGACACCGTCGACTCCATCAACGACGCCTTCGATGGCGTGACCGAGATCGTCGAGAGCTGGACCGGCCTTCAGGCGGATGTCTACAACTGGAACCGCTTCTACTTTGGCACCAACCCCTCGCGGGGGCCTGGGGGCGTGGCCCTCACCGATGAGATGGCGCGCGAGCTCTTTCCGCCGTTTGGCGACAACCGCTACAACATGATCTCGGGGCACGCCATCGGGGTTGACCTTCGTCCCCAAGAAGACTTCTGGTACACCTTCGAGCTCATCGCTCACCCCATCGGGAGCATCACTCACAACGAGTACCAACTCCCTTCGCGCTTTGGCGGTGGCGAGAGTACCTTCTTCCAAGAGTGGCGCGTAACTCAGGCCTTCCGGTACTCTTTCATGATCAATAAGCGCTGGTACGACTTCGCCTTCCGTGTCGGCGTCAAGGAGAGCAGCGGTGGAGCGGGGCTGACCTACTTCGCGGCCCAGGATCGGCTCCAGTTCCACGCCGATCTCTTCGACTGGACCTACGGCGGCTACCCTGCCATCAATGATCCCGATCTACTCGGGTTCAACACGCGCTTTCTCGTCCGCTACGAACCCCGCCGCGGTCTCTTCTTCGAGGCTGGTACCGAGAACATCGTGCCCGGTCTTCGATATGGCTACTTTACGGGTTTCGCAGGTGCGGGCTTCCACTTCAACGACAATGACATCAAGCTGCTCCTCGCTGCGTTGCCGATCGGGCGATAGACTCTGCGTTGGTCATGTCGGGTCAGGGGCTCCTGCTGGGGCCGCTCGTCACAAGTCGGTGAGATCCCAGGGGTACCGGGTGTGCCGCGCTTGTGCCGCCCCCCCTATCGGTGGTATCGAGAAGGTCCGAGTGGCGTCGCACTTAGCTGTGGCATGACGGTTCAGGAGATTGACCCGTGGGCGGAAAGAACGAGAACGATCCGATCGCCGACTTCTTCGGCGAAGATACCGACTGGCTCGACGACGAGACGGGGAGCGTGCCCAAACAGCCCGATCCCGCGCCCACGTTACCGCCCCAACCCGCACCCGAGCTCAAGGGAGCGGCACCAGAGCGCAGGGAGCCTCCGGTGCGCCCGCCTGTCCCTCCACCGCCTCCTCCTCCGCTCAAGCCCGCCACCGAGGCCTTCCGAGCGGCCCCGACCGAGCCGCGGGGCGTGACCCTCGAAGAGCGGCAGCCGCCCTCCAAGGACCCAGCCCCTCACAACGTGGCAGACGACACCGTTGGCTCCTTCTTGGAGCCTGTTTCCGAGGGCCCCCCCGTCTCGGCGCCCGACGATCAAGCCACGCTCACCGACGACGAGCCCGGTCCCTTCCCCGACGTGGTGGTCGAAGAAGATCGCGCCGAAGACATTGCTGATCTATCGAATCCTGGTTCCCCTTCGCCCCTCTCCCGCGACGAGCCCTCCGAAGAGATCGTGATCTCGGCCCAGCCGGTCGAGGCGCCCGAGCCCGAGCCCGACGAGGGCCCGGCCCCGGTCCGTGACGACCGAGTCTCCTGGTCCCCCTCCGACGAAGAGACCACCTGGCGCGAGCTCTGTGAGCCGGTGGAGCGACTCGCGAGATCGGTGAGCGATGAGCAGGTCGCCGCGGCTTTGCTCATCGAGGCGGCTCGGATCCGTCGTGACCGCCTTGGGGAGCCCGACGAGGCCCTGAGCCTCCTCGAGCAGGCCAAGGAGAAGGGGGCCACCGGGCCTGAGTTCCACGCCCTTCTCTCCGAGACGGCGGTTCGTCTGGCCGACTATGACTACGCGGCGAGGGCCATGGCCGATCGCGCCGAGAGGCTCACCGGCGCCGCCGCGGCCGAGGCCTGGCAAGCGGCGGGCATGATCGCCCGGCGACGACTGCGCGACTTGGAGATGTCTGAGCGTCACCTGCGACGCGCCGTCAAGGCCGATCCGTCGGACTATGCCTCTCTCTCGCTCCTTCGGGACCAACTCGCGGTCAAGGGGCGAGAGGCCGAGCGGGCCGAGGTGCTCCAGGACCTGAGCAAGCTGGCATCGGGTCGGGTCGCGGCCGAGGCCTGGTGGGAGCTCGGGCGCCTCTACCTGGGACTCGACGAGATTAACGCCGCCCGAGCGGCCTTCGAGCAGGGGCGGGCCGCGGATCCCTCCCAGGCGCAGTGCTTCTTGTCGCTGCAGACCCTCTACCAACACCTGGGCGACGACATGGCCCTCGGCCAGCTCTACATGGTTGAGAGCAAACGAGCTGAGGGACCGGATGCGGGCCAGTGGGCGATCGAGGCCGCCCGAGCCTTCGTCGACGCCCGCGAGGTTGACGCGGCGGACGAGGCCTTCGGCATCGCTGTCGAGCACGGCCACCCCTTGGCGCGGCGGGAGCAGCAGGCCTGGTTCGTCGCGACCCAGCGCCACAGGGACTACGAGCGTGCCCTGGTCGCCGAAATCGAGGAGCTCGAAGGCGAAGAAGGGGTCGCTCACGCCTGGTATCGCCTGGGCTGGCTCCGCGAGCATGAGCTCGAAGACCTTCAGGGGGCACTGACCGCCTACCGCAGCGCGGTCGACCTCGACGCGGCCGCAGGACCTGCGGCCGAGTCGGTCGCGAGGGTCCTCTTGGCGGATGGGCAGTACGAAGAGCTCATCAAGTTCTGGCAACGGCGGGTCGAAGCCGCCGACGATCCCGACCTTCGGTGCTCGGTGCTGCTCCGTATGGCCGAGATCTCCGAGGCCCACCTCAGCGATGATCACCGGGCGCGGGCCTACCTTGAGCAGCTCTTGGGGATCAAGCCCGAGGAAAGAACGGCGCTCGAGTCGCTGCGGCGGATCTACCGTCGCCTCAAGTCATGGGCGGAGTTGGCTGTCGTCTACGAGACCCTCGCCTCCATCGAGTCCGCGCCCGAGGCACGGGCTCAACACCTCGCCCGTGCCGGCAACGTCTGGCGGTACGAAGCCAAGGATCCTGCGCAGGCGCGCGACTGTTACGGGCGGGCTCTCGAGCTTCAGCCGGGTCACGCCATCGCCCTCGACGAGCAGGTGGATCTTCTCGAAGACGCGCAAGAGTGGGAGGAGCAGGCCAGGGTTCTCCGATCGGCGGCAGACGCCGTTCTCCTCGACGACGACAAGGTTCGACTGAGCTATCGATCGGGGCGAGTCTGGCTCGACCGGGTGGGGGATCCCCAGCGTGCTGGCGAGGCGTTCCGTAACTGCCTCCGCTACAATAGCGGCTTTCTTCCAGCCCTGGGCATGCTCAAGCAGATCGCCGCACGATCCGACCAAGGCCAAGAGATCTACCGGCTCTACCTTCAGCAAGCCCAAGCCCTCGAAGAACCCAGTGCACGCCACTGGCGTCTGCTCGCGGCAGCGAACCTGGCGGATCGGCTCACGGGGGGGGACCCCGGCCGAGATCTCGGCGCGATCTTGGAGCGCGACCCCACCCATCCCGGCGCGGTCGCAGCGCAGGAGCTGCGCTTGCTGAGCCTGGGCGCAAAGGTCGGGCTCCTCAACCTCTATCGACGGGTCTTGCAGTCGACCCCCGACAGCCCGCGTCGAGTCGTCTTGAACGCCCGGGTGGCGGGCTTGTTCGAAGCCCTCGGCGACGACGCTGGCTCCCACGCGCCACTCACCGAGGCGATCCAGAGCGCGGCCGAGGGAACCCCCTTTCGCGCTTTGGCTCGTCTCGCCGAGAGCCGCCGGTTGTGGGACCTCGCCGTCCACGCACTCGAGAAGTCGGACTCCGCGGAGGACCGGCTGGAGCGGGCGCGTCTACTCACGGTACGCCTCAAGCGTCCCGACGAGGCGCTCGAGCTCTACAAGGCCCTGCTGAGCCTCCCCGAGACGGCGCTCGGTGCCGCGCTCGGTACGGCAGCGTTGGCCCAGAGAACCGGCGATACCGAGTTGCTTGCTCGTGCGCACGGGATCCTCTCGGAGCACGTGGACGCCGAGCCGGTCAGCGCGGCGCACGCGCTGTGGTCTGGACAGCTCGCCGAGGCAGCGGGCCTCCACGACGAAGCCCTCACCCAGTACCATCGCGCCCTCGAGCTTCGTCCGGTCTCGGTCGCAGCCTTCGATGGGGCGCGGCGTCTGCTCTTGAACGCGTCCGATGCCGAGGGCCTCAAGGAGCTCTGGTCCAAGGCGCGCCCGGACCAGGCCTATGGCTTGGCGCTGGATCTAGAGCAGGTCGAGGCCTACGAGGCGGCGGTCGAGGTCTGGAGGTCCTTGGACCGAGGGGACACGTCCAATCTCGGGATCTGGTCGCAGCTCGAGGTCGCCTTGTCGCGGGTCGACGCGTGGCGCGAGGTCTACGACATCGCCACCCGGCGCGCCGAGACGGTCGTCGATGAGGACGAGCGCGAGGTGATCCACGCCAAGCGTCGCTGGCTCCTCGCGCAGAAGCTGGCCGAGACCGACGAGGCCTGGTCTCTCTACCAGTCGCTCCACGAAGAGAACTCCGATGACCGCGACGTGACCTCGGCCTTGGCGCGGATCGCGATGGCCCGCGGCGAGACCCGGATGGCGATCGGCTTTCTCGAGAACCTCGCCCAGGGGGCGTCGGATCCCAAGGAATCTGCTGCGCTTCAAGTCCGCATCGCTGAGGTCCATGAACACGCTCAGAACGTCGCCGATGCGCGTCAGGCGCTCTTCGATGCGCTCGACTACGTGCCCGACTATCAGCCGGCCCTCGAGGGCCTCAAGAAGCTGGCAGCGACGCAGGACGACTGGAAGGCCATGCTCGATGTGCTCAAGCTGGAGCAGGGGCGCGTCAAGGGGGATCGCAAGATCGAAGTCCTGCGCGAGATCGCTCGCCTCAATGCTGAGCACGTCGATGACGACGGGGTGGTCCTCGAGGCCTGGCGCTCGGTGCTCGACGCGGCCCCTGACGATGTCGAGGCGCTACGAGCCAGTTTGGAGCTCGCCGAGAAGAAGAAGAGCTGGGAATCTTATCTGGATCTCGCCGTCCATCTCGCGGAGCATCTCTCCGGGGCAGAACGAACCGAGGTCCTGGGGCGGGCGGGGCTCGTAGGTCTCGACGAGCTGGAACGGGCCTCGAGTGTCGACCTGCTCGAGCGAGCGATCTCCGAGGGGCCCTCCTACGGACCCGCCGCGGATCGCCTCGTCTCGTGGTACCGAGGCCGTGGCGAGAGAGATCAGGTGGTCCGCGTCCTGTCCTCGCAGGCCGACGGGGTCGCCGATCCCGAAAAGAAGGGATCCTTGTACGCGGATGCTGCGGAGATCCTCCAGGAGGCGCGGCAGACGGATAAGGCGATCGAGCTATACAAAAAGGCGATCCACATCCGGCCGGACGAGCCCAGAGCGCTCAGGTATCTGGCGGATCATCTCTTTGAGCGGGGCGAGATCGCCGAAGCCTTACCTGTCTTCGAGCGCCTCGCACCGACGGTCGCCGAGGGGCAGGATCTCGACGACTTCGACGTGCGGATGGAGCTCTCGACCTTCTTCCACCGGCTGGCTCGCATGTTGATCGACAAGGATCGTGCGGGCGAGGCCCTGAGCTACGCGGAGAGAGCGCTCGAGTTCAATCCCTCGCATCAGCCCACCCTCGAGATGGCCGCCCCGTTGCTGATCGCCAATGAGTCTTGGGATCGAGCCTACGATGTGCTCCGACAGCTCCTCCAGCTCTCGGGAGGCCAAGGTGAGCCCAAAAAGGTCGCGCGCATGTACGCCCAACTCGGGCTTGTGGAGCGGGCTCTGGGCCGCTCCGACAAGGCGCGCAAGCACTTCGATAAAGCGCTCTCGCGGGTGCCGCACCACGTCGATGCGCTCAAAGGGCTCGCCCTGCTCCACGAAGACCACCAAGAGTGGACGCAGCTCCTCGATATCTACAACGGTGTGATCGGACACGCGACCGAGCCCTCCGATGTGACGGCCGCTTACCTGACCAAGGGGCGGATCCTCGACGATCAGATGGGTCGGGCCGATAAGGCTGCCCAGCACTACGAGCGGAGCCTCGCGTACGACGCGAACCAGCCGCAGGTCCTCCTCCGATTGGCCGAGCTGGCTTGGCGACGGAACGACTGGGACGAGACGGCGGCTCAGGCCCAGCGAGGGCTTGACCTGATCTTCAACCCGAGCCCGCTCCGCGCCGATCTCTGGCTCTGCCTGGCTGCGGCCCGTCACGGGCTGGGACAGCGGGCTCGGGCCCATCAGGCCCTCGACAGGGCGCGGTCCGACGCGCCGGATCTCGACCTTGGCGAGCAGCCTCTGGTGGACCTTGAGGCCCTTCGAGTTCGCGTGCGGAGCAGGTTACCCAAGTAGTCGACCCCCGCGCCTTGGGGGGATGGGAGTTCCAGGTGGTCGACTTCGGTGCTACACTGCATAGGGAAGCCCCTGTGCCGTGGACAGACCGCCTTGGATAAGCAGAGCAAACTCCACCGATACAGTCATAAGGACTACACCGAGGTCGTCGACTTTCCGGTCGAGATTGTAGGTCGAGACGGGGTCATCCGTCGCTATTGCTTCGAAGACGCGGTTCGGCTCTACCAGCGTCGGGTCACCTTTGCCCCCATCCGGTACCGCGACCGCGATCTGGTCGATGCCGAGATCAGCCACTGTCGAAGTCGTATTGATCAGCTACGTCGGTCCTTCTTCTACCGTTTCGGGTGGGGTACGCCCGAAGGCGAGCCCGAGCCCGAACAGGTCTTCGGCGACCTCGCAGGCGAGATCGCAGCCTTCATCTGTCGGGTCCTGCGGGTCGAAGGCCGCCCCGACGTTCGGCTCGATCCCGTCGAAGAGGGGAGCGACGGTGTTGGGACATGGTATCTGAGCCCACGCGGATCGGATCAGGGCATGATGTTGTACGTCTACCGCTTCGACCGGCAAGATCGCGACACGGTCCGGGAGCGGTTCTTCGCCGTTCTCAAGCGCTACGAGGCCTCCGACCCCGAGGAGCAACTGCTCGCCTTCCACCACGCGGCGGACTGTGGCTTCATCCTTACGGCCCAAGAGGGGCACTTCGACGGCCTGGTCAGCCTCCAAGCCGACGACGGCATCATCCGCGATGTCGCGCCGTCCAACTGGGAGCGCGCCGTCGACTTCGTCCGCCTCGGCCGCTACCAAGACGCCCTTCGAGCGGTCCACGAGGTGGTAGAGGCCCAGCCAATGGACCGTAGAGCCTACATCTTGGGGGCGGTCCTGGCCGATCATCTCGATCGCGAAGCGGAGCTGCTCGCGTTGGCTCAGGTAGGCTCCATGTACTTTCCCAGCGATCCTGATCTTCAGCTCTGGCTTGGGGTGGCCTTGTCCCGTGCGGGCCAGTGGTCCCAGGCCGCGGCACCTCTCAGAGCCCTGCTCGCTTCACGGCCCGGTGCGGCCAACGCCCGCCTCGCCTTGCTCGACATCTACCTGCGTCGAGGTCAGGTCATCGATGGGCTCAAGCTCTTGCTTCAGCCGATGGTCGATGACTCTGACGAGGCGCAGACGGCCCACGCATTGCGCATGGTGGCGCGGGCGACTCGACTCACAGCGATCGTGCTCCTGTGTGGGCTCATCGTGCAGGCGGTCGGCGTGGCGCTGGTCTGGATCGTCGGTCTTGCCGGTCTGATCGTCAACGGCCTTGGGGTCTTGCTGATGATCCTGGCGCTGTTGGGCCTCTTCGTCGAGGCTGCGCGCCAACTCGAGGCTGCTTCTTTCGGCGAGGTCGCTTGGTGGTCCCGCCGCGTGAATAAGTCCCCACGCCTATCCCCACCGCTCGTCTAGAAGGCTGACGGGAAGGTCAGCCGAGCGCCGATCAGGCCTCTGCAGGCTCCTCGTACTTGCCGATCACGACCTGGGCTGGTTGGATGACCCGGTCGCCCACGCACCACCCGGTGCTGTGTACGGTGACGATCTTGCCGTCCTGCTCGGGGTCGGTCACGGGCAGGATCGCCAGCGCGTCGTGCACTCTGGGATCGAAGGCGGCGCCTTCGCCTGGAACTTCGCTCAGTCCGAGCTCCTTCATCTGACGGCCGAACTGCTGCAGGACCATCCGGACCCCACCGCGGAGATCGTCGGCGGTACCTCCTGCGTCGAGGGCACGCTTGAGGTTCTGGACTGGCTCGAAGAATCGCTCCACGACCTCTCCAGCTTTGCGCTCGGCCTTGGCTTCGGCGAGGACCTGTTGACGTTTCCGAAAGGCGTCCATCTCTTTTTGAAGATCGGTGTACGCCTTGCTCACGGTGCGCAGGCGCGCGGACTGTTCTTCGAGCTGCGCGCGCAGGCGCTCGAGCTCCCCGGAGTTTGCGGAGGGAAGGGGCTCGGGATCCGCGGCGGGCTCGATGACCTCGGGTTCGAGGGCCTCGGCCTTGTCTGGGGGGTCGCCCTCGGGCTGGGGCGGGGAGGGGGACTCGGACTCGCTATCGGAGGCTTCGGAGGTCTCGGACTCGAGGTTCTCGTCGGTCGGCTCTTCGGGGTTTGTAGACTCGTCGCGCTCGATCATGGCTTGCCTCGGGAGGGGAAGACGGCTCGGGTTGGATGTGGGGGAGGGTAACCGCGGTTGGTGTTCGGGCAAGACCTCGCCGCTAGGGCTCCTGCGCATTAGGGCTTCGCCCCGGCCCAGGTGCCCGGCAAGGAGGAGCGGTGGACGATCGACAGGTGCGCATCTTGGTGGTGCTCACGGCGATGGTGGCGGTTCTGGGGCTGATCTACGCGCTCGCCCCCCGCCAAGGCGCCGAGGAGCCCTGGGCCCAGGAAGCGACCCATCGTGTCTGGACCCTGGAGCCTGATCAGGTCCAGACGCTGTCGGTGACCCGAGGCCAGGGCCCGCCGGCACTCCTTCGCCGGAAGGGCCGAACCTGGCAGATGGTCGAACCCGAAGCTCGCGAGGCGGACCCGCGGGTGGTGGATAGGGTGCTACGGGAGCTCGGTCGTATCGAGCTTGGCGTGCCGCTGGAGCGGACCGACCCTCGTGAGCTGGGTCTGGGCGAGCCACCTCGGGGAAAGGTCCAGGTCGAGCTGCGAAGTGGCGAGCAGCTCGAGCTCGATCTCGGGGACATCGCGCCGGTCGGGTGGCACACCTACGCCCGCGCCCCCGACGGCACCCTGGTGGTGCTCCCGGGACACTTCGACGACGAAGTTCTGCTTCCTCCAAGTGCCTTTCGTGAGTCCAGCGTGCTTCGTTACGAGCTGACGTCCGTGGTCGGGGTCGAGCTGCACAGCCCGCGCGGGGTGCTGCGCGTCCAGCGCGACGAGGCGGGGGAGTGGTGGCTCGTCGACTGGGGGCGCGCCGATCTCGACGCCCTCGAGAACCTGGTGGTATCTCTGCTCGATCTTCGAGTTCAGGCCTTTCACGATGAGCTCGTGCCCGGGGGGCTGACCGATCCCAAGCATCGCGCGGTGGTGCGGCTCGCCGACGGCGCGGCCGTCGAGGCCCGCTTCGGAGATGACTTGCCCATGGGACGAATGGTCCAGACCTATGCCGGTGACATCGGGGTGCTTCCGAGCGAGATGCTCGCCCTGCTCGACCAGGGGCCCACCGATCTCATGGATGGGGCGGCCTTCCCAATCCGTCGTGACGGCATCGATGGCATCGATCTGTCGATCGACGGCCAGCGGGCTGAGCTCCGCGGAGGACAAGGCCGCTGGCAAGCCAAGGGCCTCTCGGGTGCCGACGCGATCCGCCTCGTCGAGGCCGTCCGTCGAGCGCGACTCGACCTGCCGCCGAAAGAGCGGCTGGAGTCGCTGGGGGAGCGGACCGGGCAGGTGCGCATCCGCCAGGGGGATCGCGGCACGCGCGTCATCGAGATCGGGTCAGTCGAAGGGGGAAAGCGACGGCTGCGCGATGTATCGGGCGGCCCGATCACGACCCTCGACGAGTCCTGGATCCAGACGATCGTCGAGCGCTTTCCCAAGGACTGAGCCGTTCCTACCCTCAGACGAGCAGCTTCCGTCCGACGATCAAGATCCCGATCCCGAGTACCACCCATCCCATGCCCCATACGAGCGAGGGCACGCCGGTGAGCTGCTCGAGCTTGGCCGCGTCGCTGAGGAGCTCCTGCTCGGAAGCCATGACGAGCACGTCGCTCCACACGTCGTAGATCCCGTACACCACGCTGAAGACCCCGAGCGCGCGCAGGCCCCACCGGAGGGCGATCGAAGGGAGGAAGAGCGCGAGGGGGAGCAGCACGAGGCCGCTGATCAACGTAAAGATCTGCCCGAAGCTCAGCCACGCCATCAGCGGAAAGGGCAGGGCGATCAAGAGTCCGGCGAGAAAGAGCGCGACCCCTCGGCTCGTCATGGTGTCGCGGCTGAAGAGCAGAAAGGCCATGCCCGTGAGCATCGATCCCAGGTAGCCCGCGTTCAGGATGACCAGCGGGTTGCCACCTCGCGTGACGGTATACCCCCCTTCTTGGGGGCTCAGCCCGATCTCGAGCACCTCGCCGCCGGTGAGCCATGCCGCCGTCGCGTGGCCGAGCTCATGAAAGAGCACCACGATGATCTTCAGCGGCCACAAGGCCCAGTGATGCCACGCCCAGCCGAAGCCGACTGCGATGGCGAGCAGGATGATCAGCCGTAACCACGGGGTTCGATGTTCAGACAGACGTCCCTCCGGTGTTAGACTCTTCTACCCCGTTGCGACCCTCCGACATCCCCTCCCGAGTCTGCCATGGCCTTGCACGCCCTTCGACCCTTGGTGGTCGCCCTCATGATCGCGCCGTTCGGTCCTTGTGCCGATGGCCTCGATGATCCCGCCGAGGCGGCCCCCTCGGTGGCCGAGGCCGAAGACGTCGCCGAGCCCTCAACGCCCGAGCTCCACGGGGTGACTCCCTCCGATCGAGAGCCCTTGCTCGACCTGCCCGATCCCGTTCGCACCGCGCTCCGTGAGCGCCAGTGGGACAAGGCGGCCGAGGCGCTCGAAGAGATCTCCTTCGATGACATCACGGGTCGCCGCCGCGGCACGCTGGCCTTCTTGCGTGGTTGGGCGCTCATCCACGCGGGTCGGGCGGAAGAGGTGGAGCCCCTCCTCGATCGCATCACGCGCGGCGAGGGGGTGCCCGAGCCGCACGCCGCCTTGGTTCGGGCTGAGGTAAGGTCCGCCCTGGGGAACCACCGCGAGGCGATCGAGGCCCTCGACGCGATCCCCGAGTCCAGCGCCGTCTGGCTCCGGGGGCAGGTGATTCGGGCCGAGTCTCTCCGAAAGCTAGATCGCACCAAGGAGGCTTTCGAGATCTATCGTCAGCTCATCGAGCAGCCGGATCCAACACCCGGTGTCCCCGAGGCCCTGCTCGCCCTCGCACAGCGCGCGGGACATGGCTCCGATGAAGCCTACCCGCTGCTCCGCAGAGTGTGGGTCCGCTACCCCAAGTCCGACGCCTCCCGCGAGGGCTGGCCTGCCCTCAAGGCCTACGGGCGGAACCCGACCTGGCAAGAGCGGGCGCAGCGGGCCTATATCATGATGCGCAAGGGCTGGATTGCCGAAGCGCATGCCGAGACGCTCAACCTGTCGCCCCCCGCGGGCGACACCTCCGACGAGGCGTGCATGCTCCTCTTCACGAAGGGGCGCACCACCTACCGCAAGAACCAACTCGCCAACTCCGTCTCCGCCTTCGGGGACATCGGCGAGCGCTGCCCCGCGGCCTCCGAAGACTGGGGCGCCCGCGGGCTGTACCTGATCGGGATGGCCCAGTTTCGTCGCGGGCTGCACAAGCAGGCGGCGGCCGCCTTTGCCAAGATCCCTGAACTCTACCCCGCCAGCACCTACGCCGATGATGGGTGGCTTCACGCAGGCATCGCTCTTCAAGAGGCTGGGCAGCTCGAGTCGGCCCGTGAACACTGGCTCAAGGCCCTCGAGGAGCAGCCCGACGGCGACACGACCCCCGAGTCCACCTGGAGGCTGGCCTGGTCGTGGTACCTCGACGGCGACGCAGAGCAGGCGATCGCCATCGCCGAGCGTCTAGGTGCCTTGTCGCTTCACGGCGATCGCCGCCACGTCGAGTCGGGGCGATATTGGGCCGCGCGGTGGCAGCTCTACCCCGACGTCGACCATCCGACGGTACCCAGCGAGCTACCGGGCGCGCGCGAGCGTGCGGTCGAAGGCTGGGAGGCCCTGTGTCGCGAGCTTCCCCACAGCTACTATTCCGTGCTCGCCTTCAGCCGGCTCGTCGAGGTCGCACCGGAGCGCGCCCAGGCGCTCAGGGCGCGCCCCGAGGATCATGTGCGTGGGATCTCGCCTCCTCCTTGGCAAGTCCGCCCCGAGTTCTACCGCGATCCGGCCATACGAGCGGGGGTGGACCTCGCGCGGATGGGCCTGGTCCGCGAAGCCCGAGAGTCTTGGGCGCGTGCGGAGCATGGGCCGGAGAGTCCCGATGAGCACGCCTGGCTCTTTGAGCTCCAGATCCTCACCGGCGACTGGCTGATGACCCACGACGCCATGCGCTCCTGGCTCGAGCACAACCCTCCTGGCACCTTGGGCGAGCGTCAGCCTTGGGTGATCCGAGTGGGCTACCCGGACCGCTACTGGGCCGAGGTCCAGGAAGCCACCGAGGGCTATAGCTACGATCCCCGCCTCTTTCACGCGTTGGTGCGAGAGGAGTCAAACTTCAATCGTAAGATCCGCTCTCATGCGGGCGCGATCGGGCTCAGTCAGCTCATGCCGGCGACCGCCAAACAGACCGCGGGATGGATGCGGATCCCCGTGGGAGATCTCGATGATCCCTCCAACAATCTCAAGATCGGGGCGCGCTACCTCGAGTCGGTCCTCAAGAGCTCCTCGGGCAGCCCCTTTCTGGCGCTCGCCGGGTACAACGCGGGCCCGGGTCGGGTGAGACAGTGGCTCACCGCCTGGGGTAACGTGCCGACCGACGAGTATGTGGAGCGCATTCCCTTCCGTGAGACCCGGGGCTACGTGCGTCGGGTCACGACCACCTGGCAGACCTATCGCTTCCAGTTCGACGAGAGCGAGGCCTTCCCGGATCTCTCCGAGTTCAATCATCAGGCCAAACCCGAGTGAGTAGGAGCAGCGACTACCACGCACTCGGCGGGCGCGAGGCCATCCGTGCTCACGTCACGGCCTTCGTTCAGCGCTTCGCCCAAGACTTCATCATCGGCTATCTCTTCGAGGGGCGGGACCTGGAGCGCATCATCGTCCACGAGACGGCGCACGCCTGCGAGCACCTGGGGGGGAGCGAGACCTACCAAGGGCGTCCGATCGCGAAGGTTCATCGTCCGCTTCGGATCAACGCCGGGCACTTCCGGCGCCGGCTGGCGATCGTGCGGACGGTGCTCGCCGAGCGTGGGGTGGCCGAGCCTATCATCGAGCGCTGGATCGCCGCGGACGCGCGGCTGCAAGCTGCGGTCGTCGACGGGACGGACTGCGCACCGCCCGGCTGAGGGAGCGGACGGGTGAGACGGACAGAACTTGGCGCATCGATGGGATAAGCGATCCGAAGGAGGCCAGCTCCCGGTGTCGTTCGTCCATCTTCATGTGCACAGTCAGTTCTCGCTGCTCGACGGCACCGCCTCACCAGCGGCCATCGCGGACCGCGCCGCCGCGCTGGGCATGCCCGCGGTGGCGCTGACCGACTCCTGCAACCTCTATGGGGCGGTCGCCTTTTACAAGGCCTGCAAGGCGAAAGGGGTCAAGGCGATCCTCGGGGCCGAGATCACCGTTCAGCCTCAGGGGGTGGATTTTCGGGATCCTGAGCGCGAGAACGGTGGCTACCAGGCGGTCTTCCTGGTCGAGAACGACGAGGGCTACCAGAACCTCTGTCAGCTCATCACGCGCGCCATCTTCGACGGTCAGTACTATCGGCCCCGGATCGATCTCGACATGCTTCGGGCCCACCATCGGGGGCTGATCGTCCTGACCGGCGGGCGCAAGGGCCTGGTGGGTCGCGCGGTCGAGCGCGGCGCTCCCGAAGACGCGGGGCCGGCTCTCGCTGAGCTTCTTGAGGTAATGGGACCTGACAACCTCTTCGTCGAGCTGCAAGATCTCGGTCTGGCCAAGGGCGAAGAGCTGCTCGCCCATGCTCGCCACGTCGCAGCGGCCCACGGCGTCCAGACGGTCATCACCAACGCCGTGCACTACCTGCAGCGCGAGAAGGCGCCCGTACTCGACGTGTTGCACGCTATCGCGCTCGGCTGCTCTCTCGACGACGCCTCTCGCTTTCGCACCCCGACCGATCAGGCCTGGTTCAAGTCCGCGCAAGAGATGGCCCTCCTCTTTGGCGACGATCCCGCCCTGGCGCGTACCGTGCAGATCGCCGAGCGCTGCAACTACGACTTCGACTTTGGCACCTACCACTTTCCAGCCACCACCCCACCCGACGTCGATCCCGACGGGGAGCAGCCCGATACCGATCCGAACTGGGCCTACTTCTACCGTGCCTTTCCTCCTCCTCGCGACTTTGGCCTGCCCGATCCCCAGCAGGCCATCCCCCAAAGACCTCCCGGCGCAGGCAACCTAAAGGGTTACTTCGCCTGGTACTGTCGCGAGGGGCTGGCGCTGCGGCTGCAGAGCATCGAGCGCTCGGAGCACGAGGCCTACCACGAGCGTCTGCAGACCGAGATCGACATCATCAACCAGATGGGCTTTCCCGCCTACATGTTGATCGTGGCGGAGTTCATCAACTGGTCCAAAGACAACCACATCCCGGTCGGCCCTGGCCGCGGTTCGGCCGCGGGAAGCTTGGTGGCCTGGGCCATGCGCATCACCGACATCGATCCGATCCGTTTCGGCTTGCTCTTCGAGCGGTTCCTCAACCCGCGACGGGTGAGCATGCCCGACATCGATGTCGACTTTTGCCAGGATCGACGAGAAGAAGCTATCGAGCACGTGCGTGAGAAGTACGGCGCGCCCCTCGTCAGCCAGATCATCACCTACGGCACCCTCAAGGCCAAGGCAGCGGTCCGAGATGTGTGCCGGGTGCTCGAGCTGAGCTTCAACGATGGCGACCGGATCGCCAAACTGATCCCTGATGATCTCAAGGCGACGATCCAGAGCTCCTTGAGCGAGGTCGACGCCTTGCGCGCGCTCCGCGACGGGGACCCGAAGGTCCGGCGCGTCTTGACCCTTGCCGGTCAAGTCGAGGGCCTGTGTCGACAAACCGGCGTTCACGCCGCCGGTGTGGTGATCGCCGACCGCCCTCTGGTCGAGTACGCCCCGCTCTACCGCGATGGCCCCGATGGCGGCCCCGTCGTCCAGTACGACATGAAGTCCGCCGAGGGCATCGGGCTCATCAAGTTCGACTTTCTTGGTCTTAAAACGCTCGATCAGATCCGTGATGCTCTCTTCGCCATCGAGCGCAACTATGGCCTCGCTCTCGACATCGGGGCCATCGATCTCGACGACCCGCCGACCTACGAGCTCCTCCAACGGGGCGATGCCCTCGGAGTCTTCCAACTTGAGTCTTCGGGCATGAGGGAGCTGCTCACGCGGCTCAAGCCCAGCTGCATCGACGACATGGTCGCCCTGGTGGCGCTGTACCGCCCCGGTCCGCTCCAGTCCGGCATGACCGCCGAGTTCGTGGAGCGAAAGCACGGTCGAACACAGGTCTCTTACGCGCTGCCCATGCTCGAGCCGATCCTCAAGACCACCTACGGCACGATCATCTACCAAGAGCAGGTCATGCAGATAGCCCAAGTCATGGCCGGCTACGATCTGGGCGAGGCCGACATGCTCCGGAGGGCGATGGGCAAAAAGATCGCCTCCGAGATGGACAAGCAGCGCGCTCGCTTCGTCGAAGGATCGGTGCGAAACGACATCGCGCGCGATCTCGCCGAGGAGGTCTTCGAGCAGCTCGCCATGTTTGCCGCCTACGGCTTCAACAAGAGCCACTCCGCAGCCTACGGCATGATCAGCTACCAGACCGCTTGGCTCAAGGCGCACTATCGCCCGGAGTACATGGCTGCCTTGATGACCGTCGAGTCCGCGAACACCGACAAGGTGCTGCTCTACGTCCGCGACTGCCTCGCCCATGACCTCGATGTTCAGCCCGTCTGCCTCAATCGCTCCTCGGCTCACTTCGAGGTCCCTCCGCCCGAACAGCGCCCTGACGGCGATGTGATCTACTTCGGGCTCAAGGCGATCAAGAACGTGGGCTCCAACGCGGTCCAGGCCATCATCGAGGCCCGCGAGGCCGCGGGTGGTCAGTTCGAAGACGCCTTCGCCTTCTTTGAGCACGTCGACTACAAGCGCGTCAACAAGCGTGTGGTCGAGCAGCTCGTCAAGGCGGGGGCCTTCGACTTTTCGGGGGTTCCGCGACGCGCCATCTTCGAGGGCGTCGAGGCGGCGATGAGCCTTGGCCAGCGCAAGCAGCGCGACAAGGCAGCGGGGCAGGGCTCTCTCTTTGGCGGACCCACCTCCAAGGCCTTCGCCCCTCGCTTTCGCTTCCCCGAGGTGCCCGACTGGCCCCTGACCGAGCGCCTTCAGTATGAGCGCGATGTGTTGGGCCTCTACCTGACCGGCCACCCCATGGATGTGCACCGTGGCGATGTCGAGCGCTTCGCGACCTGCGGGATCGGCGACCTCGGGATCGACCATGTTGGCGCCGAGGTCCGGCTGGTGGGCTTCCCCGGCGACGTCCGCACCATCAAGACCCGGTCGGGTGATCGCATGGCCTTCGTTCAGGTCGAAGATGTCGACGCCTCGATCGAGTGCACCTTCTTCTCCGGGCCGTGGATGCGATCGCAGCGCACCCTCGAAGCGGGCTCCCCCGTGTTGATCACTGGAAAAGTCGAGAGCCGCGATGGCGAGCTCAAGCTGCGGGCCGAGTCTGTCGAGCTGCTCTCACAGGCGCGGGCACGGACGACTCGTGAGATCACCTTCATGCTTACCTCGTCGGATCTGGCGGGGCGGGGGCTTGAGCGGTTTCATGAGCTGCTCCTCGCTTACCCAGGGACTTGTGCAGCCCGAGTCGTGCTCGATGTGCCCAACCGCTTCGTCGCGACCCTGGGGCTCCCCAAGATCCGCCTCGACGCGGGCGCTCCCCTCGAAGAACACCTGCACGCCTACTTCGGCCGCTCCGATGTGGTGGTCCTCTCTTGAACCTCGTCGCACCTCCGCATGAGCTGGGCTAAGATCGTCACCCCGCCTAAGCCCCCGTGATCCCATGCGTCACGTCACCCTCCTCTTCGTCGTGCTGTCTTCGGTCGCCCTGGCTGGGCCACCCGAGCCCGTCGATGTTCGCCGTGCGGTGGCCGGGGGGGGATGGATCAACTGGACGACCATGGAGCTCGAAGCTTCGGCCTCCGTCGTGGGAACCGGGGTCGGGGGTAGCCAAGAAGCGACGGAGCAGCAGGCACGTCGGCGGATCAGTCCGGCCATGGTGGCGGCGGTGCGCGCGATCCCGGTCACGAGTGCCGTCCACTCCTCGGAGCTGCTCGATCGCGGGGAGCTCGCCGAGGTCCTCCACAACCGTATCAAGCTGTGGGCCGTGACGGAGGCCCGTTACCATACATCGGGCAAGGTGCACCTCGAAGGAAGGCTCTCGCTATCGGTTTATCTCAGGCCCTGGAGCCTACAGCGTGCCTCGCACCGCCCAGGTACCCCCACGGTCTCGGAGTTTTCGGGCCTGGTGGTCGATGCCCGAGGCTCGGGTGTGAGCTTCGCCTTCGCACCTCGCATCCTCGACGACGAGGGGGGCGAGCTGTGGGATGGACAGGTCTGGCGGGATCGGGTGCTCGAGGTCACGCCGGTGGTCTACGTCGCGGACCCAGCGCACCCCGTCGCCGCGAGGGCAGGGGAGCGACCGCTGGTGGTTCGGGCGCAGCGCGCGACTGGACCGGACCTGATCCTGTCGGGTCCCGACGTCCACGCGGTGCGGCGTCATGTGCTGGGCTCGCCCGCCCTGCATGAGGGCAGGGTCGTGGTCTTGGTCGATCCGTGAGCGACTGGAGCGACTTGCCCCCCATCGTTCCTCGTCACTGGGGGTGCGTGCCGTATCGGCAGGCGCTTCTGGCGCAGCGTCAACATCGCGAGGCCATGCTCGAAGACCCTGTGCTGTCCGAGGTGATCTGGACCATGGAGCACCCCTCGGTGGTCACCACCGGCCGGCGAGTGCCACGGGGCCTCCCGTCGGCCAGAGCTCTTCGCCGACTCGGGACAGAGCTCGTGTCGACGGAGCGCGGCGGGCTCGCGACCTGGCATGGACCTGGGCAGATCGTGGCCTATGTGCTGCTCCGACTTCGATCTCGTGGACTGAGTGTGCCGGCCTTCATCGAGGGGCTCGAAGAGGGCATGGCGTCGTTTCTGCGCGGGCGAGGAGTCGAGGCGGAGCGGGTCCCTGCGCGGCCAGGGCTCTGGGTTGAGGGCGCCAAGATCGCTTCCGTCGGTGTACATGTTCGAAAGGGGGTGACCCTCCACGGCTGCGCGTTGAACCTCACGTGCGATCTCGAGCCGTTCGACTGGTTTCCACCCTGTGGCCTTCAAAACGGGAGAGTGACGAGCGTCCTTCAGCTTCAGGGGATCGCGATCGATCCAGCGCAGGCGGCTCCGGCGCTCCAAGAGGCCTTGCTGTGGTCGCTGTACCAAGCCACGTCCTAGCCGGCCGAAGGTGAACGCGACCGTGCCATGGAGAGCTCGCGGAGGGCAAGAGGAGTGTGGGCCCGGCCTTCTCGATGGATGACCGAGCCCTGCACATTGAGGTGTTGACACCGCTGTGCAGCCCCGATACACACGGTGCGCTCGATGCGGGCGCGTTCGTGCGCGCGTCGCGTCTTAGGCTCTAGGAACGTAGCTCAGTGGGAGAGCACTGCCCTGACACGGCAGGGGTCGGCGGTTCAAATCCGCCCGTTCCTACCATTTTCCTTGAGGCCGAGGCCCGATGGGTCCCGGCCTCAGCCCGTTGTGGGTTCCGCCAAGAACGCCCTTGCGCGCTTGACAGCCCGCCACGTCAACGCCATGATAGACAGGCGGCCTCCTAGGGGGGTCGCTCCATCGTTCCCCAAAGCCCCGAGAGTTAATTTGCGTAGAGGTCCCCGTCGTCGTCGTCCCGTAGAGCCAGAAAAAGATGAGCTTCGCGTCAACCGGCGCATCCGCGTGCCGCGCGTCCTCCTGATCGACGAACGGGGTCAGAAGCTCGGTGAGTTCCTCACGCAAGATGCGATTCGCCTCGCAGAAGAGCGGGGACTGGACTTGGTCGAGGTCGCGCCCAACGCGCGGCCGCCCGTGTGCCGGATCGCCGATCACGGCCGCATGAAGTACGAAAAAAAGAAGCGCGAAGCCGCAGCTCGCAAGAATCAGGTTCAGCAGCAGCTCAAGGAAGTCAAGCTCCGCCCCAAGACCGACGATCACGACATGAACGTCAAGGTCGGTCATGCCATGCGCTTCTTGGAGCAGGGCAACAAGGTCAAGGTGACCGTTCGCTTTCGCGGGCGCGAGATGGCGCACCGAGACATCGGTGCAGACCAGTGTATGCGTATCGCTCAAGCGGTTGGTGATCTCGGTACCATCGAGAGCCACCCTCGTATGGAGGGGCGCCAGATGTTCATGATCCTCGCTCCAACCCGCCGACCGACCCCCAAGAAGGCTCGCGAAACGCGCGCCGATGGCGAAGAAGACGGCGAGGAGTGAGCCGGACTTCAAGAGGGCATCGACCGTCTCCGTGGCGCCCATCTCACGCTAGGGTTGGCGCCGAGCGCGCGTCACGTTAGGGGCGCGGGACTCATTATCCGGTCGGCGATTCCGGCCAGAGCCTCCTGGAGTTTCTCATGCCCAAGATGAAGACCCACCGGGGTGCGGCCAAGCGTTTCTCGCGCACCGGCTCCGGTAAGATCAAGTTCAAGCACGCCAACATGCAGCACAACTTCGGCCATATGTCCAAGGTCCAGAAGAAGCGCCTCATCAAGACGGGCTACCTCAAGTCGGTCGATGCCAAGGTGGTCGACCGGGTCCTCAACGGGGGCTGAGAGCCTCCGACTATCCCTCACGCTCGCCGCTACCGGCTCTTCACCCGATGAGCTTGGGACCCGGCCTATCAAGGAGTTCCCATGGCACGCGTCAAGCGCGCACAGATCCGTCACACCCGTAAGAAGAAGCTCTTTCGCCGCGCGAAGGGCTTCTTCCTGGGCCGTCAACGCTACCGTCAGGCGCTCGAGCACGTCCTGCGGGCGCAGTCGCAGGAGTTCGTCGGTCGCAAGCATCGCAAGCGTCACTTCCGCCGGCTCTGGACCCAGCGAATCAATGCGGCGTCCCGTCAACACGGCCTATCCTACAGCCGGCTCATTCACGGCCTTAAGCTCGCCGAGATCGACCTGAACCGCAAGGTTCTCGCCGATCTCGCGATCCACGATCCCGCTGCTTTCGGCTCGATCGTCGAGAGGGCCAAGGCCGCGCTCGCGTAGCGGTTCGCCCCATCAGGGGTGGCGAACCGGGCGGCGTCGAAGTACCTCTTGGGGTGCTTGTGCGCCGCCCGCGCTCATGTTGACCAGGAGCCTCCAGCATGCGCATGCCTTCGACCGTCACTGCGCTCAGCCTCGTGTTCGGCGTGGCCCTGGGGCTCATGGGCTGCGACAGCGACGACACCATCGCGCTCAAGCGGTTCAACAACCCCGACGATCGCCTCACGCTCCGGGTGACGGCGAGCGAAGAGCTCGGAGATCCCCTTGAGATCCCGCTCCGCTCGAACACGGGCGCGATCGTGGTGGGCGAGGCCGAGGTCAGCCCTGGCAGCGGGCCCGTGGGCACGGATCATCAGGTCCTGATCTGGGTCGAGCCCGACTACAAGGATGCGGTTATCCGAGCGCGGGTCGTCACGGTGGGCGAGCGAGGCGAGCAGGTACACAACCTGGTGCGCGATAGCGCCGAGCCCAGCTTGTGGGAGCTCAAGCTGCGCTCCTACGGCGAGGTCGGCGAAGAGCGAGAAGATACCTTCCGTGTCGAGCTCTGGCGTGCGGCGGACGTCGACGAAGACGCCGACTTCGAAGAAGATCTGGACTGAGCTGTGTCCCATCCGTCGATCCCCGACAAGCTCTTCTTTCGTATCGGCGAGGTCGGACGGATCGTCGGGGTTGAGAACCATGTGCTGCGGTACTGGGAGTCCGAGTTCCGGATGCGACCTCAGCGCTCGTCGTCGGGTCATCGCATGTACCGACGGCGCGACGTCGAGAAGTTCTTGCGCATCCAGCAGCTCGTGCACGAGCGGGGCTTTACCATCCAGGGGGCCCGCAAGGCCCTCTCGGAGGGGGTGGAGCCCATGGCGGAGGGGGTCGATCCCGATCGGGTGGCCGAGGCCCTCATCCAGCTTAGCAAGGTTCAGAGGCAGATCCGTACGCTGCGCCGCGACTTGCTGGTTCCCTCGCTACCCGATCTGCCCGCTTCGCGTTGACGCCCTGATCCTGTTTGGTTACCCCGTGGGGGCTTCGGGACACCCCCAGCCCGTTGCAGACCATCGGGGCGTAGCGCAGTCTGGTAGCGCACCAGACTGGGGGTCTGGTGGTCGCTGGTTCGAATCCAGTCGCCCCGATCATGGAGCCCGTCGATCGCAAGATCGGCGGGCTCTCTTGTTTTGAAGTGTCTTGGACCCAGCCCGCCCCCCCGTGCAGGTTGGTCCGAGCGCGATAGCAACGCTCAGCGTTGGCCAGCCCGGCCTTGGAGGGAGCATGTCCGATACTTGTCATGGCCTCATCGTGCTCATGAGCGCGCTGCCGTCCGCCCAGAGGGCGGAGCTCAGCACGGAGCAGCTCGTGCGCGAAGCTGGAGGGGAGCGCCTCGACGAGACCGAGCACAGTCTGACCCTCGCCTTCGAGTCGGCCGACGCGCAGGGGCGCGCCGTCGAGGCCTTGGTCCAAAGAGGGCTGGTCGAAGGCGAACACCTCTTCGCGGTGCAGGTCGGGGTTCCTACGTGGCTCCCAGCCTTCCGCGACGCCTCCTCTGCGATGGTCGAGCACGGCGGCTGATCGACCCGCCCGCTCTCCGGCGCTACTCTTCGTCCAAGAAGGCCTGCTGCACGTCGAGGTTGGGCTTCCCGTTGCCCGGGGTGCGGGAGTACCGCCCGTCAGGATGCATGATCCAGCTCCGACCCTCGTCCGTCAGGTAGCGCTCCAGAAAGACCTCGCGGAGCCAGTCCGCTTGCCCTGCGTGTAGGACGGGGACGAGCACCTCGATTCGGTTCTTGAGGTTCCGGTCCATCAGGTCGGCAGAGCCTAAATAGACCCTCGGTTCTCCACCGTTTCGGAACCAGTAGACTCGACTGTGCTCCAAGAAGCGCCCGAGGACGCTGCGGACGGTGATGTTCTCGGAGAGACCAGCGACGCCGGGGCGCAGGCAGCAGATCCCGCGCACGAGCAGATCGACCCTTACCCCGGCTTCGCTCGCCTCATAGAGCGCGTCGATCACCCGCTGCTCCGCGATGGCGTTGCACTTGAAGATCAGGTGAGCGGGCCGCCCGGCGCGGGCGTGCGCGATCTCGTCGGCGATCATCTCGAGCAGCCGATCGTGCATGAAGCGCCAGGCGACCAGGAGCCGACGGTACCCGACGGGCTCGCTGAAGCCGGTGAGTCGGTTGAACAGATCGGCGACATCCCCCGTGATCTCGGGGTTGCAGGTGAAGAGACTCAGGTCGGTGTAGATCCGCGCGGTGGTTGGGTTGTAGTTGCCGGTTCCGATGTGGGCGTAGCGTCGGAGCTCGCCCTGCTCGCTGCGGACCACCAAGGACATCTTGGCGTGGACCTTCCTTCGGATCTCACCGAAGATGACATGGACCCCGCTCTCTTCGAGCATCTGAGCCCAGGTGATGTTGTTCTCTTCGTCGAAACGGGCCTTCAGCTCGACCACGGCGGCGACTTGCTTACCGTTCTGAACGGCCTCGAGCAGGGCTTTGATGACGGGACTGTCGCCGCTGGTTCGGTAGAGTGTCTGCTTGATGGCCCGGACGTGAGGGTCGCGTGCGGCGGACTCGAGGAACTCCACGACGGGGGTGAAGGCCTCGTAGGGGTGATGAAAGAGCAGGTCATCGCGTTGGATCTCGGCGAAGATGTCCTCGATGGGCTGGGGGCGAGGTACGAAGGGGGGGAACTTGTCGGCAGGTACGTCGAGGTTGAGAAGCTGCTTGAGGCCAGGCACATCGAGGGGGTCTCGACTGAGGTAGACATCCTCGGGATCTAGTTCCAGGCCCTTGCGGAGCGCCTCGCGGAGGTCCTCGGGCATGGTCCGCTGGACCTCGATGCGAACCGCGCGTCCGAAGCGGCGATTTCGGACCTCTTCGCGGATGGCGGTCAGGAGGTCGTCGGCCTCATCCTCTTTGATCTCCAGATCCGCGTCGCGGGTGACTCGGAAGATCCAGGGTTTTTCAACCTCCATGGAAGGAAAGAGGGTGTGGAGGTTCGAGGCGATGAGCTCCTCGAGGGGAAGCAGCTGGACCGGAGGTCGTAGCTCGAGGGGGTTTCCGCTGTCGATTCGGACCAGGCGCGGCAGCATGGAAGGGATCTTCAGCCGAGCCAGGCGTCGCTCGCCGGTCGAGGGAGATCGGACGTAGACGGCGATGTTGAGGGAGAGGTTGCTGATGAAGGGGAAGGTCTTGGTCGGCCCCACCGCGAGGGGCGTCAGCACGGGGTGTACCTTTCGACGATAGAAGGTATCGGCCCGCTCCCGAAGCTCGGGGCTGAGATCCGCATAGTGCACGATGTCGACGCCTCGCTCACGGAGCTCGGGCAGGAGATCCCGATCGAGACAGTCCTGGCAGTCGTCGAGGATGGGGAGGAGCTGCTCGCGGATGCAGTGGAGCTGGCTTCGTGCCGAGAGGCCATCCATCGACACAACCTCGACCCCTGAGTGCACCTGCTGCTTGAGCCCGCTCACCCGCACCATGAAGAACTCGTCGAGGTTGGTGTGGAAGATCGTGAGGAAGCGCAGTCGCTCGATCAGGGGGTTGCGAGCGTCGCGCGCCTCGGCGAGCACGCGCTGGTTGAAGGCGATCCAGGTCGTCTCGCGGTTGAGGTAGCGCTCATCCGGCGCGGTGGCGTCTTCGGAGGTGGACTGGGTGGGGCGGGCGAGGGGGGTCGGCTCAGCGTTCACGATGACTCCAGGTATGACGTTATGATCGTCGGTTTGGGCTCCAAGGTCAATGGGGTCCCCCGAGCCGGCTGAACCAGGCAACGCTCCACGCGAAGGCAGGTTACGCACGGAGGCTGGAGGCGTCGTGGAGCTTCTTCTGACCAATGATGACGGCATCGACGCGGCGGGCTTGCACGCCCTTGAGCGGGCCATGGCGCGTCTGGGCACGGTCTACACGGTGGCCCCTCAGATCGAGCAGTCCAGCAAGGGGCATGGCTTCAGCCTCCACGCGCCGGTTCGGGTAGAGCCCAAGGGAGAGCGCCGTTGGGCGGTCACCGGCACGCCGGCCGACTGCGCCTACGTCGCGCTCCACGGGATCCTCCCGGTTCGGCCCCATGCGGTGATTAGTGGGGTGAACCACGGCTCGAACCTCGGCGGTGACGTGTTCTACTCGGGCACCGTGGCAGCCGCCATGGAGGCCACCTTTCAGGGCTTCCCCGCCCTGGCGGTCAGCCTCCACCGCACGGGCGATACGCCCTATACGAACTTCGACGCTGCGGCCGAGCTCGCGGCGACGCTGATCGAGCGGCTGATCTCCGAGGATCTCCCCGGTCGCACCTGTCTCAACTTGAATGTCCCCGATCTACCCGCCACCGAGATCCGCGGTATCCGCATCGCCGCGCAGGGGTGGCGGCACTACGAAGCCTCGGTCGATGTGCGCACCGATCCAAGGGGCAAGGCGTATTACTGGCTTGGGGGTGCCCACTCCAGCTTCGAAGACCTGCCCGACACCGATGGCCCCTTGGTGGAGCGCGGCTGGGCCACGCTCACGCCCTTGCACGCAGACCTGACCCGCTATGATCTCCTTCCGGGTCTTCGCCGATGGCTGGAGTAAACGCCAACGTCTTCCAGCGCGCCTGGCGAACGGTCTTCGCCCCCTTGCGCCGGCTCTACAACTGGATCCTGGCTTGGGCCAAGACTCCCTGGGGCCCCCTCGTGCTCTTTGTCGTGGCGATCGCCGAGGCGAGCTTCTTGCCGATCCCCGCCGATCCTCTGCTCATCGCGCTCTGCTTGGGAAATCGTCGCAAGAGCCTCTACTTCGCCGGCCTCTGCACCGTGGGCAGCGTGATCGGCGGGCTCCTAGGATACCTCGTAGGCATGCTCGCTTTCGAGACCCTCGCGATGCCGATCCTCGAGATCTACGGCAAAGGCGACGCCTTTGAGCCCCTAGCCGAGGGCTTCCGAGACCAAGGGGCCATCGCGGTGCTCTTGGCCGCGATCACGCCGGTACCCTACAAGCTCGTCACCCTCACAGCGGGCGCCGTTGGGGTTGATCTCATGGTCTTCACCGGCGCCTCGCTCTTGGGGCGCGGCGTAAGATTCTTGGCGGTTGCAGCCTTGATCTACTGGCTTGGTGAGCGCATGGCGCGCTTCATCGAGCGCTGGTTCGAGCTCCTCGCGGTGAGCTTTGCTGTGCTCGTGGTTGGCGGATTGCTCTTGTTCCGCTACCTGCTCTGACCAAGGCCCTCGCGGCCCCCACCCTCCGGAGGCACTCCATGGGCGATCTCGCCGACGACGTACGCAACACGATCCGCGATGTGCCGGACTTTCCGAAGCCTGGCATCCTGTTCAAAGACATCACCCCCGTCCTGATGGACACGGCGCTCTTCGGCCGAGTGATCGACTGGATGGCCGTCGAGTACGCCAACATCGACAAGATCATCGCCATCGAGAGCCGCGGTTTCATCTTCGGGGCCCCGATGGTCGAGCCTACCGGGGCGGGGCTCGTGTTGGCGCGAAAGCCGGGCAAGCTGCCCCATACCGTCGAGACGGTGAGCTATGACCTGGAGTATGGCTCGTCGAGCTTGAACATCCACACCGACGCCATCTCGCCTGGCGACCGCTGCGTGATCGTCGATGACCTTCTCGCGACGGGGGGGACAGCCTGTGCGGCCCTCGATCTCGTCCAGCGGCTCGGCGGCGAGGTCGTCGGTGCGCTCTTCTTGGTCGAGCTCGGCTTTCTGGATGGTCGCCGAAAGCTGCACGGCACCCCGGTCACCAGTCTGGTTCGCTACTGAGCCCCTGCCTTGGGGGCGATCCGGTCGACTTGGGCGCGCAGGGCCTCCAGATCGCCGTGGTTCCAGAGGATCGCGTCGGCGATGGCTTCTTTCTGCGCGAGGGGGAGCTGGGCTGCGATGAGCGCGCGGGCCTGGGCTTCTTCCATCCCGTCGCGCGCCTGGAGCCGCATGAGTTGGGTCACAGGGTCAGAGCTGACGACCCACACCTCGTCGTAGAGCTTGTAGGAGCCGGTCTCGACCATGAGGGCGGCCTCGACCACCGCGACGCGGTGGCCTTGTGCGTGCAGCTCGGCCAGCGCTTCGCGGAGGTGCGCGAAGATCGCCGGGTGGGTGATCGCCTCGAGGGTGCGCCTCGCGCCCGGATCTTCGATGATCCGCGCGCGCATGGCGGGGCGATCGAGGGCGCCTTGGGTGTCGAGCACCTCGGGGCCGAACGAGGCCACGATCTGGGCGAGGGCTGGCGCGCCGGGCGCCACGACCGCGCGGGCCGCCTGGTCGGCGTCGAGGACGGGGATACCCCGTTCGCGGAGGAGGCGGGCTACCGTCGACTTTCCCGAGGCGATGCCGCCGGTCAGGCCGATCACCTTCATGCCTTCGATCACAGGCTGACGCCGGCTGTGGCCACGGCGTGCAACACGTCAGGATCCTGCTCATCGCCAAGCGCCTTCAGCCAGCGCGAGAGCTCGGCGGGGCCGCACAAGTTCGCAAGCGCGCGAACAGCGGCGGCGCGGACCTCGGGCTGATGGGCATCGAGGAGCTGCGCGAGCCCCGTGAGTACGGTGGCGCCTCCGATCTCGGCTAGGCACTCGGCGACGGCGATGCGCACCCCTGGGTCGTCGTCGGGGAGGAGCCGTCGCAGCGGCACGACCCAGTCCCCGCGGGCCCATGCCTTGCCGAGCCGTGCCGCACCGATGTTGAGGGCGCGATCCCCATTGGGGCGCGCCTTTCTGACGACAAAGCCCATCTTGGAGGGGCCCATCGGCTCGAGGTGCGCCACGACCTCGTCGATGTGGTCCGCCTTGATCCTTCCAAGGAGCCGGATGAGCTCCAAGGGATCTTCGGGCCACTCCTGAGGAAGATCTTCGCCTTCGACGGCGATGTAGTGCTCGTCTTCTTCGAGATCCCACCAGGGGTCCGGCTCGTCTTTGGCGAGCTTGCCGTCGAGTCGATCGATGGCTTCCCGGGCTGCTTCGGCGACCTCGGGCTCGGGATCGTCGAGGAGCGACCGCAGGGCGATCACCAAGCCGGGGCCCGCGACGTGTCCGATGAGCTCGGCTGCCTGCGCCCGAAGCTCCGGCTCGGAGCGTCTCAGCACCTTGCGAAGCGCGCCCGCGCAGCCGGGGTCCAGCGCCCGCCGGAGCCAGGGGAGCGCCAGCGCCACGACCTCGGGATCCTCGTCTTCGATGGCGTGTCGGAGAACCATGATCCCGTGCTCGCCCCCCTCGACGGCCTTCTCGATGCAGTGCCGTCGCACCGCAGGGGAGGGATCCTTAAGGAAGAGCCGCACCACCCCCATGCCGCGATCCCGTCCGACCGCCGCTCCGACATCGACGGCCAGAAGGCGCTCTCCTTCGTCTTCGGCGCTGGTCGCCTTTCGAGCTTTGGCGAGCAGCCGCTTGTACTCGTTGTAGTCGACCGGCGCGGGAACCCGGCCGCGGCCTACGTCTTCGTAGATCTCAAGGATGGGATCCATCTCAGCCCTCGGGGATGTCGGTCATTTTTTCGATGTAGCGAAAGATGGTGCGGGGATCGACGTCGAGGTCGCGCGCAGTTTGTGCCTTGTTCCAGTTGTTCAGCTCGAGCACCTGGCGGATGTAGTCGAGCTTGAACTGCTCTGCCGCGTCGTCGAGGCCGCGGACATGGCGCTTGTCGGTGCCGATGAGCCCAAGGTCATCGGCGTTGAGCAGCGCTCTGTCGCTCATGATGACGGCCTTCTTGACTCGGTTCTCGAGCTCCCGCACGTTGCCGGGCCAGGCGTAGTGGTTCATGGCGAGGAGGGCCTGGTTGGTGAAGCCCTTGGCGGCCCCACCGTATTGCTCGCGGTACTTGTTCAAGAAGTAGTGCCCGAGCACCGCGATGTCTTCGCCGCGGTCGCGGAGGGCCGGGAGCTCGACCACCAGCTCGTTGAGTCGATAGTAGAGGTCTTCTCGGAAGGTCCCGTCGCGGATGAGCTCGGGCAAGTTCTTGTTGGTCGCCGCGACCAATCGAATGTCTACGGGTCGAGGGGTCAGGTCGCCGACCCGCTCGATCACTCGCTCCTGCAATACTCGGAGCAGCTTGACCTGAAGCTGGGTGGGCATCTCGCCGATCTCGTCGAGGAAGAGCGTGCCCTTATTGGCCGCCTCGACCTTTCCGACCTTGTCGGTGTTCGCGCCGGTGAAGCTCCCCTTTTTGTGGCCGAACAGTTCGCTCTCGAGCAGGTTCTCGGGGATGGCGCCGCAGTTGATCGCGATGAAGGGCTGCCCCTTTCGCTCCGAGAGGCGGTGGACCTCGCGGGCGACGAGCTCCTTGCCGGTGCCGGTCTCGCCGAGGACCAAGACCGAGAGATCGGTGGGCGAGGCGCGCTTGAGGATCTTGAAGACCCGCTTCATGGGGGGGCTGCTGCCGATCATCTCGCCCTGCGATGCCTGCCTGAGCTGGCGGCGGAGGGCGCGGGTCTCGACCTGGAGCTTATTGACGAGCAAGGCGTGATGGATCACCAAGGCGCCCTGGGCGGCGTAGACCTTGAGCAGGGCCAGGTCGCGCTCGGTGAAGAGATCGGTGATCTTGTCGTTGCCGAGGTAGATCAGGCCGAGCAGATCGCTGCGATAGATCATCGGCACGCACATCACGCTGCTGAGCTTGAGGTCAACGACGGACTTGGCGCGGCCGAAGCGACCGTCGTTCAGCGCATCGCTGACGATGACCGGCTGGAGATGCTCGACCACACGATCGACGATCGTGTCGCTCACTCGGCTGAGATCCAGGGTTTCACCGTCGACGTTGTGCGAGGACGCGAGGTGCCGACGCCCATCTTGCAGCACGATCAAGAACCCCTTCTCGGCGTTGGTCAGCTCGACCAGCCCCGAGAGCAATCGATCGAAGATCCGCTGCGGCTCGGTGTCGCGCATGAGCTCGGCCGAGAGGTCGACGAGGCGCTGAAGGATGTCGAGCGAGAGCCCCTCGGGGGAGGCGGGCTCCGGCTCAGGGGCGGGGTCGCCAAGATGGATGGTGAGCTGGTACAGCCCGATCTGGACGGTATCTCCCTCATTGAGGCTCGCGCTCTTGGCTCGCTTGCCGTTGACGTAGAGGTCGCCCGATCGCGAAGCCTGGGTCAGGGTGAGCTTTCCGCCTTGACGGAGCAGGCTCGCGTGGCTCTTTTCGATGGCAGGATCGTTCAAGACCAGATCGTTGCCTGTAGCGCGACCGATGCTGGTGATCGGCTTTCGCACGATGAAGCGGGTCCTGGACTTGTCGAGGGTGTGTTCGCACTCTACCCAGGGCATCGGGCCTCCTACAGATGGCTACCCTAGCAGGACTCGACCGGCTGGCCACCCTCCTGGACAAGGCCGAGGGATCAAGGCTTGGAGCGCCTGCCCTCCGAGACGGCGAGGGGGGGCAGAGGCAGAGGTACAGAGGAGCGCGCCTCTTGGGCTCTCGACCACTCCTCGAGCTTTCGTTCGCGCTGGGACTTGCGCCAGCGCCGCGTCGCGTCGAGCTGGGAGACGGCGTAGGTCGAGAGGAGTCCGAGCAAGGCTCCATAGTTGAGGCTGCGGAGCAGGGTGGCGCGGCGGAGCTCCCCAGGTCCTTCGGCGGGCCCCCCTGAGGGGAACTGGCGATCGAAGATCTGGTGGGTGACGATCATGGTCGATCCGAGCGCGATCTGCGCTCCCCCGTAGCCTAGAGCGCGCCGCTTGTCCCCGAGCAGCAGATGACCCACGCCGTAGGGGGCGTAGGTGAGGGCCCCGCGCGCTGGCAGGTCACGGTTCGAGAACTGGGGCGGGGTCGGAGGTGGAGCGGGCTCCTGGGGGGGCGGAGGGGGACGACTCGCCTTGACCCCATCGAAGAGGTCGATCGCGTCGGGGTCGTGTTCGAGGAGGTTGGGGGAGGCGTTCGGCACCAAGTTCAGCAGGGACTCAAAGATGGCTCGGGCCTCCTCTCGGCGACCCAGCACGAGCTCCACCTCGCCCAGGTAGAAGAGCGTACGCACGAGCTGTCGCTCGGGGACGCGCTCAAGGCGGCGGCGGAGGTCCAGGGCGCGCAGCAGATCGAGGGCGTGGTCGTGGCAGCCGCGCCGGTACAGGGATCGCGCTCGCTCCAGCTCGGACTCGAAGGGGGCGGATGCGTCGGGGGGGCTGGCGGCACAGGGGGCGGACTCGTTGGACGGCACGCCCGCGCTCGGGGCATCCTCACCCTCGGGAGAGGCCGAAGCGCCATACAGCCAACCTGCCAGAATCCACCACATGGGCACCCGTGCATTAGGCTCGCAGGCTACCGCCGGATGGTCTGGACCGCAACGAGGGATCCGAGACTCATTGCTTATCAGCGAGCGATCCGGATCTGAAAGGCCCCGGTTGAGCTGGTGACGCTCGAACCCAGCAGTCGGTCGTTACCGTCTCGGACCTCGACCAAGGCGGCGGGCAGCCCCTCGATGTCGGTGGAGGTCAGCTCGGGAGCGAGTCGGCTGGAGACCACGCCGCGCACCACGACTCCCTCGACCAGCTGAAAGGTCCAAGAACCCTCGGGGTCTTCGAGCAGGCTCTCACCGATGGCCTGCCGCGTCGTCGCGAGATCTCTGCGGCCCCCCGGTGGGCTGACCGAGCAGGACATAGGGACCTCGGGGCTGGTAATCAGGACCTGGCCGCTGGGGTCGGAGGAAGAAGACCAGGTCCTACGGGAGAAGCCCTGCTCGGTGCAGGTGACGACAGCTCCGCTCACCGGCAGACCGCCCGGGTCGATCACCTCGGCGAAGCGCTGGGTGAGTGGGCGAAGGTTGAGGGTTCCAACGTCGGTGACCACCCCGTCGTTGCGGATCGCTTGGACGGCGAGAGGTGCAGGGCCTTCCACGTCTTGAGGGAGGACTTCGACCCGATAGGTGCCGGGGGGTACGACGGCGGTGAAGATGCCATCGTCCGTGCCGATCTCGCGCTGAAAGCTGTAGACTGCGCCATCGAGGTCGCGTAGCTCGGTCGCGACCACCCGGACCCGAACCGCGCTGTCGCTCACGAGGTTGCCCCCTGGACCTCGCACGGTGCCGGTCACGGTGCCCCGCGGCTGAAGCTGGCCTGCGGGGATGTCGACGCGAGCCCCTTCGGGCGCGATGACCCCCGCATCGATACGCACCGTAGGGTCCAGAGGACCGCGGCCGGTCGAGACCACCGTGTAGCGCTGGTCGGCCTGCACCGCGATCAGGAAGCGCCCCTCGGCATCCGTGGAGGTCGAGGCGCTGCGTAGTCCGCCCGAGCCCGTCACATAGACGTTGGCCGAGACCATGGGATCGCCCCGCGCATCGCGCACGAAGCCCCACAGGGGTGCGGGGCTCTGCAGCTCGATGTCGGCCTCCGGGGTGGCGCGGCCGATGGTCATTCGGGTGCGATAGAGGGGGATCGTGGCGGTGGCCGGCGTGATCGTGACCTCGTACTCCTCGGTCGACGGTACGACCAAGAGGTCGAAGAGCCCGTCCTCGTCGGTGGTGGTGCGCGGTTGCTGGATGGTCGAGGCCAGCCCGAAGCCCACCGTCGCGCCTGCGACCACGACCTCGCGCTCGGGAAGGTCCTGGGCGGACCAAGGGGTGAGCTCGGAGCCCGAAACCCGGCCGGTCACCGGCACAGCGGGGGTGAGGACCAGATCCAGCGTGCTCGAGGCGTCGGCCTCGATGTAGAAGGTCTGGGGGCGAAGGGTGAGGAGCTCGCCCGCCTCGTCGCGCAGGTTGGCGTCGACGGGAGGGTGCACGTCGATCCGAAGGAGGCTCTCGAGCCCCTCCGAGGAGGTCTCGGTGTCGAGCTCTTCCAAGCCGCCGCACGCGCTCAGAGCCAGCCACAGGGGGAGGAGCCGGCTCATGGCTGCACCGTTCGCCAGCTGACCCGCACCGCGTCTTGACCGTCCGTCACGATCACCTCGATGAGCTGCCCATGGTTGAGGACGGCGCGCCGGGCGCGAAAGGTGCTGTAGTGCAGCAGGGGGTCATTGGTGTCGATAAAGGAGGTCACGTCGCTTGGATCGGCGGGGTTCCCGTCGATGATCCAGGTGAAGAACAAGGGGTCCCCGTCGTCGTCGCGGAAGCCGACGATGACGCTCTGGACCTCGTTGTCGAGCCTGATCTCGTCGCGGGGGTTGATCATGAACTCCTCGGGAGGGCTGTTGGTGCGCACCGTCCAAGGACCCTTGGTGATCAGACAGCCCGTCGTCAAGAGGAGAATGCAAGCGGCGCGCCACATGGGCCTGGAGCGTAAAAAAAACTGTTTGTACGCGCTCTTGGGTGGACGTCTCGACGGGGAGGGTGTGTCGGGGGAGGGACTGAAGTGCGGCACGGGGATCACGGTGTCCCCTCGGGCTCGAAGGACCACTCGAGCGGAGCATCGGAGCGCACCTGGGCCACATGCTCACGGTCCGCGCAGCGGAGCGAGATCTGGTGGTTCACGTTCGGGTTGCGATCCAGCTCGAGGACTCGACCGAGCTCGGCCAGGGTTCCCCGACGCCGCTCTCCGACGGTCAAGGTGCATTCTTCGGCATAGTGATCATCGAAGAGCACGCGGATGGGTCGGAAGCGCAGGGTCGGCTCGACGCGCTGGGTCTCGCCTGCGGCGATCGTGACGTGGAGCTCTAAGTCCTCGGCGAGTGGCGAACCGCCGAGGTGCACGGTGTGGGTGCCGGCTGGGACCTCGATACAGCCAGGGGCGTTGGTCTTTCGCCCGGTCGGCTCCCCATTCAGCCAGATGTAGGCCCACCCGTTCCGGGGACGGACCTCGAGGCAGCCTTGGGAGGGCGGCGAGGGAGGAGGAGCTGGATTTCGGAGCTCACGGAGGGCATCGGCGCGTCGACGGGGTGGGGGAGTGGTCCGCGGTGTCTCGGCTGTGGACCGTGGCGCCGGCTGGGGAGGTGGATCAGAAGGCTCGGGAGAAGGCGGAGCCGGATCGGTGGCGTCGCTCTGGTCGAGGGAGGGGTCTTCGACAGCCTCCGACGGGTTCGCCGAGACGTCGGGCGGCGCCCGATCCGCCCGCGCCGTGGGCTGAGTGGGCTCCGACGTGCCCCACCACCCCGCCATGAAGCTGAGCACGAAGAAGGCTGCCAGCGCGAGTCCAGCCGCACCGAGCACCACGGCGATCGCGCGGCTGCGCTGCTTGGGCGGTGGAGGGTGTAGGCTCTGGACGAGGGCGAGCACCTCGGGGTTGTCTTCGTCGATGGCGAGCAGTCGGTTGAGCAGGCGCAGGGCGGTGAGGGCGTCGCCTTGTTGGAGGAGCCTTCGGCCCTCGCGGAGCAGGACCTCGCGGAGGTGATGATCGAGGCGCCTGGCGTAGGCCTGGGGATCTTCGAGCCAGGCGGTGAGGGTCCACCGGCTCTCGGTGGGATCAATGTCGACCTCGGCGAGGCAGGTCCTGAGCGCTTCACAGACCTCGTCGGCCGAGGTGCATCGGGTCTCGCGGTCGGTCTGGAGCAATCGCTCGACCAGCTCCGCCAGGGTGCCCGAGACCGAGGGGGCGATCTCGCTCAGCTCGGGACGGTTTCCCTCGATGATGTTCTTGAGGATAATGCTTGGGTTAGAGCCTGCGAAGGGGAGGTGCCCGCTCGCAAGGTAGAAGAGCAGCGTGCCCAGGCTGAACAGGTCGCTTCGATGATCGAGCTCATGTTCGTAGGCCTGCTCAGGGCTCATGAAAGCCGGGCTGCCCACCAGCGCGCCGGTCATCGTGACCTGCGATTCGTCGAGGAAGCGCGCGATGCCGAAGTCCATCAGCTTGATCGTGCCGTCGAAGCGCAACATGACGTTGTCGGGCTTCAGATCTCGGTGCAGGACCCCCGCGTCGTGGGCATAGGAGAGCGCCTTGGCGAGGGCGAATCCGATGATCGCGGCGACCTCACTGGGGAGCTTGCCGTGCTCGTCGAGGAGCGAGGTCAGGGTTCTGCCCCCGACGAACTCGGTGACGATGTAGCAGTCTTCCGCGTCGGCCCCCGAATAGTCGAAGATCTCCAAGATGTTGTCGTGGCGCAGGTGCTCGATCGCACGCGCCTCGCGCGCGAAACGCTTCCGGTTGCGGGTCGAGGAGGACAGGTGCGGATGAAGCACCTTGATGGCCACGTCGCGGCCGAGCGTGGTGTGCCGTCCGCGGTAGACGGTGGCCATACCACCCTCTCCGACCTTCTGCAGGACCTCGTACTTGTCCAGGGTGGTGCCGATCAAGGCCAGCCCTCCAACGTGCGGCCGATTCGAGGGTAACGCGGTTTACGCCCTTGTGTGTCAGAGCTGTCCGACGTCGCCTGCCGATTGCAGGACGCCTCGGGCCTGAAAGGTGCGAAGGATAATGGAGGCGGTCTCTTCGACGGCTCGGTTGGTGACGTCGATGATCGGCCACTCCGGGTTGCCCCGAAAGAGGTTCTGGGCCTGCTCGAGCTCGGCGAGAATGTAGCCCATGTCAGAGTAGTTCGTGTTGCTGCTCAGGCCCATGGCGGCGAGGCGGGCGTGCCGGATCTCGCGCAGGACCTCGGCCTCGATGATGAGGCCGAAGACCCGAAAGGGCTCGACCTCGAAGAGAGAGGGTGGGGGGGGCCGCTCGAGGACGAGGGGCACGTTGGCGACCTTGTAGCCCTTGTGGGCCAGAAAGGTCGACAGCGGGGTCTTGGAGGTGCGGCTCACCCCCACGAGCACGATGTCGGCCCGGCGAAGCATACGAGGGTCTTTGCCATCGTCGGCCTTGACAGTAAACTCTACGGCCTCGATCCGTTGGAAGTAGCGCTCGTCAACCTCGTGGAGGAGGCCTGGGACCTCGGCGGGGGTGTGGCCGAAGTAGGACTCGAGCTGGTCGAGGAGGGCTCCGAGGAGATCGAGATGACGGAACTTGTGGGTGCGGGAGCGGTTCTGCACGACTTGGCGCATCTCGCTCGAGACGAGGGTTGTGACGACCATGGCCTTGTTCCGCGAGGCTTGGCGCAGCAGCTCGTTGAGTCGATCGGGATCGGTGATGTTCGGGAAGGTGTGAACGTGGACGAGCTGACCCCGGAACTGGCGGAGGGCTGCGCGGACCACCTTCTCGGCCGTCTCTCCGGTGCCATCGGAGATGACGTAGACGGGCATGGGGCGGGGGCTCTCGGGGCTCAAGGCTCACCTTCCTGATCCGTCCCTTAGCCCGAGGCGCGAGAGGGGGCTCGTCTACGACGGGCCTTCCTTGGCACATAGATTGCAGCGACGTCTTGGGATTGGGGCGCGTCGGCCGGCTCCAGGAGGTGCGAGATGATTCAGGAGGGAAGGGAACCTCTGTGGGGATCCCTGGAGTCTTTTGTCGGGCTCTCGTGGCCATCGGGTGTGCTGCTGCCCGACAGCGAGCCTGTGGTCGCACCCGACATCGGGATCGATGCGCCTCAGGGCCTAGGAGCCTTCATCGAAGGCCTCGCCGAGCTCGCCGGTCGTTCGCTTCCGGTTGGGGTGCGCTTCATCCTGAGCCTTCGCGGGCACGAGCCCATGGTTTGGACGGTGGATGCGGCGTCGACGGGGGCCGTGGTTCGACGAGGGGATGCGCCTTGGTTCGACGGCAAACTAGACTGCACGGCCGATTCCCTCACGTCGATGCTCGAAGGCCGCGCCTGCCCCATGGCCTTACTGGATGGGAGGCAGATCCACATGGAAGGCGATGTGGGGCTCTGGCTGAGGCTGTGCGCTGCGTGGCGTGAGCAGGTGTGTCATGGTGCCCCGGCTGCTGTGTGATACGTCTCCCCCGTCGCGTTGAGGCCCCGAGCCAGGGGCGAGGAGGAGCGGGTGGGTGATCTGGACGACGTGCGGATTTTGGACTTGTCCAGGCTCTTACCGGGGCCTGCCTGCGCGTGGCACCTCGCGGGTATGGGAGCCTCCGTCGACCGGGTCGAGCCCCTGAGGTCGGGCGACCCCTCCCGCTCCATGCCCCCCTTCTCCGAGGGGATAGGGGTCTTCTTCCAGGCCTTGTGCGCCGGCCAGAGGAGCTTGGCTGTCGATCTCCGGCACGGGGCAGCGCTAGCGCTGCTCACCGCGCTGCTCGACCGCTACGACGTGCTGATCGAGGGCTTTCGGCCCGGCGTCCTCGAGGCGATCGGGCTCACCCCCGAGTACCTTGAGGCGCGCTTCCCTCGGCTCATCGTCGCGCGGCTCTCAGGATACGGGCAGACGGGACCCTGGCGCGATCGACCGGGGCACGACATCAACTATGCGGGCCTGGCCGGCGTGCTCTCGGGTGCTGCGGGCCCCGAGGATGGCCCCCGCCCCTTGCCGGTCCAGGTGGCCGACATCGGGGGCGCGTTGGTCGCAGCGATGGGGATCTGCGCGGCCCTCTACTCCCGGGAGCGGACGGGTCGGGGCGCAGTCCTCGACGTCTCGCTCACCGAGGGCGCGCTGGCGATGCTGAGCCCTCATGTCTCGTGTTTTAGCGCGGAGTCCCGTGATCCAAGGCCCGAAGGTGAGCTTCTGACGGGTGGTTTGCCGATTTATGGCACCTATCGCTGCGCGGATGGGCGGTATCTGACGGTCGGAGCGCTCGAGCCCAAGTTTCAGCAGAGGCTTCGACAGGAGCTCGGGGACGTCGATCGTGCCTCCCTGCGCCAGGCCTTCGCCACCCAGGATCGGGACACCTGGGTCGATCGGCTGGCGACGGCCTGTGTTGGGCCGGTCCTGGGGCCGACCGAGCTGGTCGATCATCCTCAGCATCGGGCGCGAAGCGCGCTGGTGCGTGCCGGAGCCAGAACCTTCGTGCGTCCCCCCCTCGCGGACCGGGACTGGGCCCCAGGGCCTGTCCCCAAGGTCGGGGAGCACACCGCCACGATCGTGCAGGACGCGGGGATCGAAGCGGCGCGCCTTGACGCTTGGCGCGCCGAAGGGCTGTTCGGTTGATGGATCTGGTGCTCGGGCTGCCCGAGCTGGTGGCGATCCTGCTCGCGGTCAGCATCATCCTCGACGTCGCGGCCTGGCGAACCTTTGGCGCGAGCCCCGCAGAGCCCGCTGGCACACCCGCCTCGAAGTCGTGAACTGTCATGGTTGTTGGCGCTTGTCACGCCTGCCGCTTGCCCGGTGGCTCGCAGCGACTACGGTCTGACCGAACGGCCCGCGTGCTGGGCTCCCTCCTTCCCGAGAGTGAACATGGCCTTCGACACCCCCCCCTCGAGCGACGGTGGCACCCTGCCCGAGTCGCTCGACATCCCCGTCCTCGCAATCCGCAACACCGTCATCTTCCCCGTCCTGGCCCGCCCCATCAATGTGGGGCGTCCCAAGTCGGTCAAGGCGGTCGAAGAGGCCCTGGCCACCGACGAGCGTCTCCTGGGCATTGTCGCCCAGCGCAACCCCAAGACCGACGACCCCGGACCCGACGAGCTCTACGAGGTCGGCACCGTGGTCAAGATCCTCAAGATGGTGAAGGTTCCAGGAAATAAGCTCAACGTCATCATCCAGGGTGTCGCTCGGGTCAAGGTCGAGCGCTGGCTCGATGCCGACGGCTCGATGCGCGCGCGGGTCCGAACCTTCCCCAACCAGCCCGACGAGACGGACGACGTCTCCGACCTGCTGCGCAACCTGCGAGAGCTGGCCCAGAAGATCATCGATCTCTCGCCGCAGATCCCCTCCGAGGCGAGCTTCCTGGTCCGCAGTATCGACGAGCCCGAGGTTCTGGCCGATATCGTCGCGAGTAACCTCAGCATCTCCTCCGAAGACAAGCAGGAGCTGCTCGAGACCTTCGACACCCGAGAGCGTATCGAGAAGGTCATCACGATCCTCAACAAAGAGCTCCAGGTGCTCGAGCTGTCCAACAAGATCCAGACCGAGGTCAAGGGCGAGATGGACAAGGCCCAGCGCGAGTATTTCTTGCGCGAGCAGCTCAAGGCCATCCAAAAGGAGCTCGGCGAGGTCGATGAGCGCCAAGAAGAGTTCGAAGAGCTCAAGCGCAACATCAAGAAGGCCGGCATGCCGCGCGAGGTCGAGAAAGTCGCCTTCAAGGAGCTCAAGCGCATGGCGCGTATGAGCCCTGGTGCGGCCGAGTATACCGTGGCTCGCACCTACCTCGACTGGCTCTGTGAGCTCCCTTGGAACAAGTCGTCGACCGACCGACTCGATGTCAACGAGGCCGAAGAGATCCTCGAGTCCGATCACTACGGCCTTGAGAAAGTCAAACAGCGTATCCTCGAGTTCTTGGCGGTGCGCAAGCTCAAGCAAGACATGAAGGGTCCGATCCTCTGTCTCGTCGGTCCCCCAGGTGTGGGTAAGACCTCGCTCGCCAAGTCGGTGGCGCGGGCGCTGCACCGCGAGATGGTCCGCATCTCGCTCGGTGGGGTGCGCGATGAAGCCGAGATCCGAGGGCACCGTCGGACCTATATCGGCTCCATGCCCGGCAAGGTCATCAAGGGCATCAAGAAGGCCGGCACCAACAACCCCGTCTTTGTGCTCGACGAGATCGACAAGCTCGGCAGTGACTACCGCGGTGATCCCTCCAGCGCCCTGCTCGAGGTCCTCGATCCTGAGCAGAATGACACCTTCCAGGACCACTACCTCGACGTGACCTTCGACCTGTCCAAGGTCATGTTCATCGCGACCGCCAACGTGCCCGACACCATCCCCGGACCGCTGCGCGACCGCATGGAGATCATCCGGGTCGCTGGCTACACCCATGAAGAGAAGCGGCAGATCGCGATCAAGTACCTCATCCCCGAGGTCCTCGAGGAGCACGGCCTCACCGACGAGATGCTCACCATCGGCTCCGAGGCTCTCGACAAGGTCATCGAGTCCTATACGCGCGAGGCAGGGGTGCGCTCCCTCAAGCGAGAGCTCGCCGCCATCGCCCGCTGGACCGCCAAAGAGATCGCCAGCGAAGACCGCGAGCCGCCGGTCAACGTCGACCCCGCGATGGTCGAGACCATCCGCGGGCCGATCCACTTCTTCAAAGAAGTGGCAGAGCGTACCAGCGTGCCCGGCGTCGCGACCGGGCTGGCCTGGACCGCGGTAGGCGGTGACATCCTCTTTATCGAGGCGACCAAGATGAAGGGCAAGGGCGGGCTGACCCTCACTGGCTCGCTCGGCGATGTCATGAAGGAGTCGGTCAGCGTCGCGCGGTCCTTCGTTCGCTCGACGGCCATCGATCTCGGGATCCCCGAGAGCGCCTTCGAGACCCTCGACCTGCACGTACACGTGCCCTCGGGGGCCATCCCCAAGGATGGTCCGTCGGCCGGGGTGACGATGATCACCGCCATGACCTCCTTGCTCACGGGGCTCAAGGTCGATCCCACGGTCGCGATGACCGGGGAGATCACCTTGCGTGGGGCCGTTCTGCCGGTCGGAGGCATCAAAGAGAAAGTCCTCGCCGCCCACCGGGCGGGCATCCGCAAGGTGCTGCTCCCCAGCCGCAACCAGAAGGATCTGATCGAGGTCCCCGACGAGATCCAAGACGAGCTCGAGTTCGTCTTCGTCTCCCGCATGGAAGAGGTCCTCCATGAGACCCTGGGCAAAGACAACCTCGACCGGCTGCGCGAAGAGCTCAGCCTGGTGCGTCAGGCCGAGTCGACCGTCAAGGCGACCGGGGGCGAGGCCCAGGCGTGAGCGTCGAGGCGCTCCGGTGGATCCATGAACCGGAGCCCCGCTGGGACGAAGCCAAGGCTCGCGTCCTGGGAGGAGCTCCCAAGGGGGCCTTCGATCTGCGTCTGCTCGCCTCGAAGCCGGGGACGCTCCTGCCGGGCACGTGGTGGCGCGCGGAGCGTGGGGCTCGGGTGGTGGGCTATGGCTGGATGGACGTCTCTTGGGGCGACGCCGAGATCTTGCTCGCGGTCGACGCTGCGGAGCAGGGGCGTGGGGTCGGCTCCTACATTCTCGATCAGCTCGAGCTCGAGGCGCGCGCCATGGGCCTCCGCTACCTCACCAACCTGGTGCGCCCTTCCCACCGTCAGGGCGAGCAGGTCGCGGCGTGGCTGGGGCGTCGGGGTTTTCGTGGCTCCGAAGACGGTCGCTTGCTCCGAGCGGCCTGCCGGCCCTGAGGCGCCTGCGGGCCTGGGCGATCGCCTCGAGCGACGAGCCGACCGCGCTGGCCGGAGGAGGCGGGCTGAGGGTGGGCTCCTGGGTTACGGGCGCCCCTCGCCGAGGTAGCCTGATGAACCTTCGTCCATTTCATCGCGTGCTCGTCGCCAACCGGGGCGAGATCGCCGTACGTATCATCCGAGGCTGCCATGAGCACGGCCTGGAGGCGGTCGCGATCGCTTCCGATGCGGATCTTCACGCCTTGCCGGCTCGACTCGCCAACGAGGTGGTGCCCATCGGTCCCGCGCCCTCCTCCCAGAGCTACCTGCTCGCCGATCGGGTCCTGCGGGCGGCCCTCGACACCGGCTGCGACGCCGTGCACCCTGGCTACGGATTCTTGGCAGAAAACGCTGATTTTGCACAGGCCGTGCTCGACGCTGGGCTGGTGTGGATCGGCCCTCCCCCTTCGGCGATCCGGGCCATGGGAAGCAAGACCGCCGCGCGCCAGACCATGTCAAAGGCTGGGGTGCCGGTCGTTCCTGGCACGGTCGAGGCCTTGGCTGACCCCGACGAGGCGATGAAGATCGCCCACGAGATCGGGTTTCCTATCATGCTCAAGGCGGCCGCTGGCGGCGGGGGCAAGGGCATGAGGCGGGTCGATCGCCCCGAGGACCTCCACCACGCCCTCTCAGCGGCTCAGTCCGAAGGGGAGAAGTCCTTTGGCGATGGCGCGGTCTACGTCGAGAAGCTGATCGAGCGCGGTCGTCACGTCGAGATCCAGGTACTGGCGGATGGTGCAGGTCAGGTCGTGCATCTCTTCGAGCGCGACTGTTCCATCCAGCGCAGGCATCAAAAGGTCTTCGAAGAGGCCCCCAGCCCCGTCCTCGAACCCGAGACTCGTCGCGCCATGGGCGAGGTCGCCTGCGAGGCGGCGCGGGCCGTCGGCTACATCGGCGCCGGCACCTGTGAGTTTCTCCTGGCTCAGGATGGCTCGTTCTACTTCCTCGAGATGAACACCCGGCTCCAGGTCGAGCACCCGATCACCGAGATGATCACCGGAGTCGACCTGGTCGGCGCGCAGCTTCGAGTCGCGGCGGGCGAGCCCTTGGGTCTGCGCCAAGAGGAGCTGACCTTTCGGGGGCATGCCGTCGAGTGCCGGATCTACGCCGAGGACCCCTACAAGAACTTCATGCCTTCGCCCGGCCCCCTCAAGGTCTACCGCGAGCCGTCCGGCCCCTGGGTGAGGGTCGATAGCGGCGTAGTCGAAGGCGCGGACGTCCCGATTCACTACGACCCCATGGTGGCCAAGCTCGTGGTCTGGGGCGAGGATCGCGCCCAGGCCCTCGCGCGGGCAGCCAGGGCGCTCCGAACCTACAAGATTGTTGGTATCCCTACTTCAATCCCATTCTTTCTTGCGCTCTTCCAAGACCCCTCTTTCATCGAAGGGCGGTACAACACGGGCTTTTTGACTCCAGAGTGGCTCGACGAGAACCTGATCCGATCACCGGAACAGGAGAAACTCGCCACGATCGCGGCGGCGATCGCCAGCTATCACGAGCAGGCCAAATCCAGGCCGCCCCGTCGGGAGGGGCCGAGTCCTTGGGTGCAGGCGGGACGGATCACCGCCATGAGGGGGCGCTGAGATGGAGCTCTTGATCACGCTCGAAGGGACCACCACTGCGGTCGAGGTCACGCCGGTAGACGAAGGGCGCTACCGGATCGCTCTCGAAGGCGCAGAGCCCATCGAGGTCGAAGCCGAGGAGCTGTCGCGGGGCGAGTGGTCCTTGCGGGTCCAGCAGGAACGCGCGGTGGTCGGGGCGCTGGCGAGCCGTGGCGAGGTGGCGGTTCAGGTCGCGGGTCGCGGCATGGCGGGGACCGCCCTCGATGCGCGCCGGGCCGCGCTGCGCTTGGGGGGAGCTGGAGGGCTCGGCGATGTCTCGACCCAGATGCCTGGCGTCGTCGTTCGGCTTCTCTGTACCGAAGGCGCGGAGGTGGTCGAAGGCCAGCCCGTCATCGTCGTCGAGGCCATGAAGATGGAGAACGAGCTCAAGGCGCCGGTCAGCGGTGTGGTCCGGGCGATCCATGTGACGTCGGGCCAGGCGGTCGAGAGCGGGGCCTTACTGATCCATATCGAACCCTCTTCCTGAGTCCGGCGACAGCCGAGCCTACCCCTTGACCCTGGCGGGGTCCCCTTCGACGTCGCCCGAGCGGTTAGTTACCTCTCCCTCTCAACGACCCCCTCACCAGGAGACGCATGCTCGGGCTCAGCTTCGGCGAGATCCTAGTGATCGGCCTGATCGCGCTGCTGGTCGTCGGGCCCGACAACCTGCCGCAGTTCGCGCGGAGCATGGGTCGGCTGTACGGTCAGCTACGCCGCACAGCCGATGAGCTTCGCCGGAGCCTCGTCATCGAGGCCGATCGCCAGGACGCTGAGGTCCGGCTCGCAGAGCTCAAGGCACGTCGCGAGCGCGCCGAAGAGCAGCTTCGACAGGCGCAAGAAGCCAATCCTGGCGTCGAGGCCCAGCCCGATCCTCATCGGGACGAGCCCCCTGAACCGGAAGTCGATCCTGAGTACGAGGCCTTCCTCGCCGCTGCGACCGGCCCGTACGCCGCCGGTCGCTCCCTCGAAGACGTGGCGAAGGAGTGGCGCCAGGCCCCTCGCGTGACCGAGACCGACCGTCCTCCCTCGCCCCTCGACTCTGAGCCCTCCGTTCCCGAGCGACTCCCGCCGGGGATCAGCCCCCGCGAGTGGCAGGAGCTGCCTCCGCACATCAAGAGCCTCCTGCTGGAACGATCGCCGGATCAAGGGGAACCATGACGGGTGAACCGACCGATCAAGAACTCCAGGACCTCGACGAGATCGGAGCGGTCCGAATGCCGCTCCTCGAGCACCTTCGTGAGCTTCGCAACCGCGTGGTCAAGGCGCTCATCGCGGTCGGCGCAGGCTTGATCGTGGGCATGATCTTCGCCAAGGACGTGATCGATCTCGCTGTCGCACCCGTCCGCAAGATCCTTCCGGGAACGGGCGAGCCCACCCGAATGGACCTGATCTACCACGATCTCACCCAGCCCTTCACCATGCTCCCAGGGTGGAACTGGCTGAACCAGGCCCAGGCGCGGGGCGATCTCACCATCATTGGATCGCTCGAAGGCGTCTGGACCTGGCTTCGCGCCGCCTTCGTGCTCGGGGGGCTCATCGCCTTGCCCTTTGTGGCGTGGCAGATCTGGCAGTTCATCGCGCCGGGGCTCTACAAGACGGAGCGCCGGATCGTGTTGCCGCTCACCGTCGCGAGCACCGCGCTCTTTCTGATCGGGTCCGCCTTCGCCTACTTCTTCATCGTTCCCATGGCCTTTGGGTTCTTCTTGACCTTTCTCGATCTCGAGACCACCTTGTCCATCGAAGACGCGGTCCGTACGGTGCTTCGGATCACCGTCGCCTTCGGGCTCTGCTACCAGCTGCCGGTGGTCGTCTGGTTCCTCGCTCGGATCGGGCTGGTCGATCACCGCGACATGGTGCGGTACTTTCGCTACGCCATCGTAGGCATCTTCATCGTCGCGGCCGTCGTCACCCCGCCCGACATCATCACCCAGTTCTTTCTAGGGGTTCCGTTGATCCTACTGTACGGGGCGAGCATCGGGGTGGCCTGGCTTTCGACGACCAAGGTGCGGGAGCCGGAGGAGCTCGCGCTCTACGATGGCACGCGCTGAGCCTATCGGGCTCCGTCGGACCTCTCGGCGCTTGTCTGGGCACGATAATGGAAGATATAGCGGTGGTACACGAACCGCATGCCGAGCTCTCTGGGGACCTTGGGTAACTTGTCGGGGATGGCGTCGAAGGCGAGCTGATCGAGGGCGTCAAAACCGCTGCGCTGGGTCAGGTGCTTGTTCTGAACTTTGCCGTTGCGCTTGACGCGGAAGATGACCGTCGTGTCGCCCTGCACGCCCATCGACCGCTCGTGGATGGGGAGGTCGGAGGCGAGCCAGTTGGCGGCGATGATCTCGTCGAGGTCCGCTCGGTAGCGTCCGAGGGGGGTGTCGGCGGTCGTGATCCGCGCGACGTGGTGCCGGGTGAGGGCCTCGTGGCGGGCCTGGTTCGAGACGGTGCCGAGGCCGGGGGCGGTCGGGGCGCCGGGGCGGGCGGCTTCGGAGGGTTGGTCGGCGTCAGGTCTTCGGGCGAGTCCAAGATCGAAGCGGAGGGCGGCCTGGTCGGGATCCACGGGATCTTCGGTGGGCGTCGCCTCGGGGAGCTCGGTCTGGGCCTCGGCGAGGGCGGCGACGTCGGCGTCGGCGCGAGGGTCCTGGTCTTCGAGGAGGGCCACACCCTCGGTCGGGATCTCGACACCCTCCTGCGCCGTGTCTTCATGGGGTTCGGGCTCATCGGCCGGTTCGGGTTGGGGCTCTGTCGGGTCGACCGTCTGGGGCTCCGTCGAGGGCTCGATCGGCTCGGCCTGTGGCTCGGCCGCTCGATCTTCGGGGCGCGAGACCATCGGTGCGGCAGATCGTGAGGCCGCGCTCGGGGCGGTCTCCTCCGCTCCGGGACTCGCGCGCTGTTCGGGCGCGATGGCGACCATCGCGGTCGAGGGGGACCACCACGAGGGGAGCTCGCGCAGGGGGAGGAGGCGCTGGGGCACGTCGTGGGGCGCCGAAGCTCCGGTGACCGCGAGACGAGCAGGTGAGGGGGCCCCTTCGGCGGGAGGGGGCGGGGGAGGCGCGGTCGAAGCGGGGCTTGCGCGCCTGGCTCGCTGCGCTGAGGCGCGACCCCCGCCGTGGACCGGGGGGGCCGTGGCTGGGCCGTCGGTGGGTGAGGGGCGGGCCGCGGGCTGTCCGTCCTCTTCGCCATCGCGGGGTCGGTCGACGGGCTGCCCGAAGGCGTGAGGGGCGCCGGGGCTCGTGGTCGGGACCGCCTGGGCTTGCGGCGCGAGCCGATCGCTCTGGCTCTGCTCTTGGTAGTCTTGGTCTACCGTCGAGATCACCGCAGTCTTTGGCTCCTGCTCGACGCCCTGGCTCCGGCCGGCAGCGGCGATGTAGGAGGTCCAGTCTGGCGGTGGCGCGGGAGCGGGCTCCGGCTCGGGAGGCGAGGTTGGATCGGCGGAGGGGTCTTGGGGAGTCGAGGTCTCAGGTCGGTGCGGCTCGGCCTGGAGGCGGGGCGCATCGCGGTCTCGATCGAGGGGACTCTCGACGAGGGGCTCCGGCGCTTCGGGGCGTGAGGCCCCTGCGCGTCGATCCTGCGCGTTGGGGAGCGGCTGTTGTGGATCGGTCTGCAGAACGCCGGTTGCGCCGTCGGCAGGCGCTTCGCTGAGCACTGAGCCCGGCTCCAGCTCCGCGGGAAGGGGCTCGAGGTAGGTCAGGGCCTCGGGCACGTCCTTCGGGGAGGGGGGCTTGGGGTCGAGCAGCCAAGCCACGAACACCGCACCGTGGACCGCGGCGCTGAGGAAGATGAAGAAGCCCAAGCGCAGCCGGTGGCGCCTGGGGGCGGGCTGCGGACGACCCACCAAGCCGGCGGTGGCGCGGCAGGCGTTCATGGTGAGCTGGCTTGGGTGTCGGACATCATCGGCTCTCCCCGATAACCTACCCTCCCTAGAGGCCATCGACATCCCGCAGGAGCTCAGATGCCCCCCCGACCCGGTTCTCGGCTCGATCTCTACCTCGTCCCCACACAAGGGCGCACCTTACCTTCTCAAGAGGTGCTGAAGTCCGCCCTCTCCGAACAGGGGATCGACCTCGAGGGCGACGCTTCCGGGCGCCTCGTCGACGGTGGGTTCGCCTCGATCCGGCTCGACAGGCCGCCACGTCTCACCCTCTACGCCAACCGCCAAGGGGGATTTCGGGTCCGGTGTCCCGCGGGGGGACAGAACATCGTGCCCTCCTTCAACGCGGCCCTGTCGAGCTGGCGCGCGGGGGGACAGGCCACGATCGCCGAGTGCGGGGCCTGCGGCGGGGAGCACGCGCTCTCGGAGCTCGACTTCGCTCCACCAGCCGCTCTCGGTCGAGGTGCCATCGTGCTCGTCGACGTCGGTTCGATGCGGCTCACCGCCGAAGGAGGGGCACGCTTCGAGGCGATCCTTGGCCCCTTTGTCATCGTGGGATCCAGGCGATGAGCGCGGCGTTCGAGGTGGACTCAGGCTAGACTCCTCCCATGAAGCTTCTCAGCGGCACCCTGTACGCCTCTGCCCTGCTCGCGCTGATCGCGGGCTGCCAGCGTCGAGCAGAGGACCCAGACACGCCTCGGTTCTTCACGATTCAGCGATCCTTCGACGGCCCGAGCGGCACGGGCTTCGGCGCGGCCCTGGCCTTCGACGCGGAAGGGGAGCTGTGGATCGGGGCACCCTACGCGATCGAGGGGGGGCTCTTTCAGCGTGAGGAGCAGGTCCTCCCCGGCATGGAGGGTGCCTTTGTCGGTGCCTCGATCCTCCTCACCCCTCAGGTGCAGGTCGCTGCCCCTGGGCTCTCTCAGCTCCTCGATCCGCAGGGGAATCGGATCTGGCAAGGGGATCCCGCGCAGCGCGAGGGGCAGCGCGCGGTGTGGACCCCCGATGGGCTCGCCTCCCTCCGTCACGACGGGGTGAGCGGGGCAGGGGGCTTCGCGAGCAGCGCTCCGCTCTGGTCGCTCGCGGTGCTGAAACATCGTCGTGGTCACTCCCTCATCGCCGGACGGGTCGGAGGTGGGCTGGCCCACGCCGACGGGGTGGTGGTCGGTTCTCGAGCCTTAGGCCGTGGGCTTCATGCCTGCGATCTCACCGGAGACGGGCGCGAGGAGCTGATCGTCGGGGACCCCGTCCGTGGCTGGGTGCAGATCCATGAGGTTCGCCGAGCCCAAGATCTCGCCGACCTCTCTCTCGCTCACCCCACCGTGCGCCATGATCTCGGACGTGGAGCGGGCATGAGCTTTGCCTGCGTGGGCCGTGGCCTGCTCGTCGGAGCTCCCGATCGTCGCGGCGGAGGCGGCGTGGCCTGGCTCAGTACGCCGATGGAGCCGAGCTCCCACATCGAGTGGATCGAAGGTCTCGCGGGGATCTACGCAGGCCATGCCCTCGCGGCGGACGGTCTGCGCGTGGCGGTTGGGGATCCGGGGGGCGATCAGGTCCATCTCCTGCAGGGCATGCCCTGACCTGCGAACGAGCCTCGATGGCCAGCGAGGCGGCGGTACGTTAGGCCAGCGCCGCTCGCGGTTCTCCCCGCCACCCAAGGACGCCCATGCCAGCCATCCGGCAACAGATCAGTATCGCTGCCTCCCCGCGCACCGTCTGGAGCGCGCTCACCACCCCCGAAGGGCTCACGAGCTGGTGGGTCGACGACGCCAGAGTCGACCCACGGGTCGGGGGTCGGGTGGTGCTGACGAGCACGGACGAGCTGGGCGAGCCCCTCGAAGAGCGAGGGATCTTCTTGGACTTCTCACCCACACGGCGCATCGAGATCGCGTGGGACAAGCTCGGAGCCGCCCCCTCCAGCGCGAGCCGGGTCCAGTTCCAGCTCGCGCGGGCGGGCGGCGAGACCCGCCTCTCGGTCGTCGTCTCGGGCGGCGACAGCCTCGACGACGACGAGACCTTCGACACCCTCACTCGGGACTGGAAGGCGAGCCTCAAGGCGCTGCGCTCGAGCCTCGAGCAAGGCTGAGCCTCACTCGGCCTCAGCGACCGTGTCGTCGATCAGAGGCACTCGAAGCTCCTGGCCGGGACGGATCCGCTCGAGATCGACGCTGGGGTTGTAGGCCTCCAGGAGCCAGACGGGGATCCCCTGGCTGTTCTTGGCAATGGACCAGGCTGACTCCCCGGTGCGGACGCGGTGAAACCCGATCCCCGACGCGCCGCCTCGCGAGGCGATGTAGTGGTTGACGCGCTGCACGCGGTGGCGCTCCCGACGCTCCTCCACCGCGGTCTGTTCCTCGGGGCTGAGCGCGATGAGGACCTCGGTCCCCACGGGATGAAGCTCGTCGAGCTCCAGAGAAGACTGATCCGCGATGTCTTCGACGGGGAGCTCGGCCCAGCGCGCGAAGTGGGTGAGGGTCTCGCCTCGGCGGAGCGAGAAGGAAGCGACGTGGGCGGGACCTTGCTCCTCGGGGTCGGCCTCGAGAAGTGGCTCGTCTTCGAGATCGGGCAGGGTGGAGGCGAAGGCGTTGTCCTCCTCGGCATCCTCCTCCTCCAGCTCCTCATCGCGGAGCGGAGGCTCAGGACGGCTTCGCGCCTCGACGCGCAAGGCCTGGGTCTCTTGGACGATCGCCTCGGTCAGCGCGCGCTCTTCCTCGAGGCTGAGCGTGGGCTCGGGAGAGCTCGCGCAGCCGAGCGCGACGAGGGACAGGGTGATCAAGATTGGGCTTCTCATGGGGTCCTCCTGGGTCAAGGCTCGCTTGGTGCGAACCACTTGGAGGTGTTGCAGGACCCGTGCCAGACTGATCGTAGGCTTCTGCCGTTCCTTGGCTCTGATCTGGAACGGCTTAGATAGGAATCTGAGATCTACGATACGATTCGTAGATCAATCCCGTTGCCCCCGCTTCTGTCTGCCCCTCGGTCTAGCGAAGCGACGGGACGCCGCCTGCTCCCCGCTAGAAAGACAGCGAGAGGTCGGCTGTGAGGGTGAGCTCACGGAGGCCCTGCTGCTCGGGGGCGATGGGGCTGAACCCGACCCAGACTCCGACGGGGAGCACGGTGCCGGCGCGCAGGCGGAGCCCCTCGGTGAGATCGACGCGGCCTAGGAGGGCGATGTCCCAAGGGGAGAGGTCCCAGTACGAGAAGGTGGTCTCGCCGAGCACGCCCACGCGATCCCCGAGCTGGTAGTCTAGGGCGAAGGCGAGCTCGAGATTGATGTGCCGGGCGACGACCGGATGATAGGGGGCCGCGGTTCGAGCGCCGATCGCGCCCCGGCCCAGGGTGGTGATGTCGCCGAAGGCGCGGCGCGCGTGGACGACGACGCTCGCGCCGTAGCCCGGCCAGATCTCGCGCACATCGTGGGCCCAGGTATAGGCTCGGTCCCCGAGGTTTCCGTGCAGTTCGAGGCCGAGGGCGAGGAACCCTTCGCTGTCGTCACGCAGGGTGTACCAACCCGCGAGCTGCAGGTTGCCCAGCCCGACGTCGCGACTCCCGGGGACGCGGTAGCTCGCGAGCGGAAGCGTGAGCTGCACCCCGAAGCGCTCCGTGCCATAGCGGGCGGCGAAGGAGCCGACGCGGGTCCCCCCGTTGGAGCCGATGACGTTCATGTAGCCCACCTCGATCCCCGTTCCCGCGCCGTAGCTCGGGATCCGGATCCCCCGAACGACGTTGCCCCCGGCGTAGGGGGCCAAGGGCTCGGCGCCGTACCAGTCGGACTGTTCACCCCAGTCGACCAACTCGTCCGCGGGGGGCGGGTCTGCCGGTGGCGTGTCCGCGGGGGGCGGGTCTGCCGGTGGCGCGTCTGCGGGGGGCACGTCGGGGGAGGGCTCCTGAGCCGGAGGCTCGTCGTCGACGGGTAGGGTCGGCTCGTCGTCGGCGAGGGAGGGCAGCGGCAGCAGGCAGAGCAAGAAGGCGAGACGTCGGGTCACGGGGCCCCCTTGCGCAAAGAGAGCAGCTCGTCGAGCACCGAGGTGGTCCCGAGCGGAAAGGTCCAGGGGCCTCGGCCGCCCCAGCGAAGGTCGAGCTCATCGCCCTCGACGAGCTCGAAGGCGTCGCCGTCGACGTCGAAGAGCTCGATGCACACGACGTCGATCCCGGGATCTTCGACGGGGAACGTGAGTGTGCTCGACCACTCCGACGCGGGAAGGAGCTTGGCGACCACTCTCGGGACGCGCTCGTCGTTCACCCGGAGGCGCCAGCGGCCGACGTCGTCGTCGTTGAGGGGACGAGAAAAGATCACGCACAGCTCCGAGGGGGTGGTTGCGCTGACGCCCAGGGCGTTCACTTCGTGTGTGGTCGAGAAGTGGGTATCACCACGCAACTCGCGGGGAAGACCGAGGCTTGGGCCGTGGGGTACGCCGTCGGCGACGTCGACGGTGAAGCGGTAGGTTCGGCCCGACTCGAAGGCGCTGTTGGGGTGGAAGCGAAGAAAGTGCGTGGAGGGTTCGACCCAGCCCGCCAGCTCCTCGCCGGTCTCGACGTCGGTCACCCGGAGGGTCTGATCGACGGGGTAGTCGACGGGCAGATCGAGGGCCTCGGCGTAGACGGTCAGCGGCGCGCCCACAGGCCAGGCGGTCTGGCCGTCGAGGGGCGAGAGGAAGCGCTCGAGATCGTGGGCCTGGTCTTCGACGAGGCAAGCGGGCGCACCGAGCAGGAACGCCCCTGCGGCGATGAGAATCGGCGTTCGCATGGTCCAGACCTCCTAGGCGCGCGGGAGCTTAGCACGGTAGAGGGGGAGGGAGCGACTCATTGGCGGATCCTTCGGCCGGAGCGAGAGTCCGATGCTGTGATAGTCGACGTTCCTCCCGCGGTCAAGGTCCTCCGCTCCCCGGTGAGTCGCGTGATGGAGACCGCGACGTCGGCACCGGCGACCCTCCCTTCCTGCCCCCCGGGAAGGGTGGTGGTGACCGCCCGCTCGACCGCATGCAAGATTCGTCCTTCGGCGAGAGCCGCGAGGGGATCGACCAGGCGTGCTCCCTTGGAGCGATCAACCTCGCGCGCCTCGACGGCCTCCATCGAGAACCCGCGCCGAGACGGGGTGAAGGTGCCATCGACCGCGATGTCGCGCCACCAACCGCGACCCACGGGTCGCCACAGCCGGACTCCCAGATCGAAGGTTCCGTCACGAAGGACCAAGCCGGTGGGTTCGACCACGACCCCATGGGCCACAGGGCCCCGCTCGAAGGCCTGGACCCTGGCGACGTGGAGCAAGGCAGGCTCGGAGAGCGCGAGAGACCACGACTCTCCGTCTTGTCGGGCCGGGGGTTCGACGTGCTCGGTCATGGGGGCCTGGGTGAGCAGCTCGATCACCAAGGCTCCTGGCTCAGGGCGCACCCGTGCCGCGCGGAGGGGGAGGTCGCTGGCCTGAAAGGTGGTGAGCACGATCGGCTGGATCCGGTCGAACACCTGGTTGCGAGCCCACTCGTCGATGGCGCTCTCGGCGATGGTGCGCACGGTGCGAAAGGTGCGCCCAGAGACTTCGAGCGCGACATGGTTCACGTCGCGCGGCAGGAAGGTGACGATCCAGTCCTCGTCTCGGCGCTCAGCACCGAGCAGGGCGTCGAAGCCCAGCTCGCCAGCCATGGGCAGGCTGCCGGAGTTTGGGCCGATCTGCCACTGAAGCTCCCCGGACAGCGTGGTCTTGAAGGCGAGGCAGGCGACGCAGCGGTCGGTGGTCGAGAGCTCGAGGGTCTGGATGGCGAGCTTGGGCCGAATGAAGTTCCTCCCAGAGCCGAGCTCGTACTTGTGCTCGAAGCTTCCGGAGCGTTCCAAGGCGTCCTCGATCACGGGTGCCAGCAGCTCCTCGCTCAGGGTCAACACGGCGTCGGGGCTCCAGCGAGCGGGAACCTGGAGCGCCGGTGACAAGGCCGCATCGCGTGCCGCCTGGAACTCGGGCACGATGCTCTTGGCGCACCCACCGAGCACCAGCAGGATCGGTAGGGCACGCTTCATGAGGAGGAGGGGTCCAAGGCTGCGAGGCGTTCGGTCGCGAGGTTCGTGCCCCAGGCCTTTCGGCCGGTCTTATCGAGGTAGGAGCGATACCCTTCGATGGCAGCCTGGGAGTGTCCCAGCAGATCGTCGGCTCGGGCGAGCCAGAGCACGTCCTCGCTTCGGGGGCGCTTGGCCTGGGCGGCGGCGCTGAGCAGCTCATGGGCTTGAACGAGGTCGCCCGAGAGCAGCGAGGCCAGGGGCATGGCCCGTTTGGCGGCCGTTCCCTCGGCCTGCCCGAGGAGCTGGGGGAGGATGGCCCAGACGGGGTCTGGCCGCTCGTTAAAGGAGCCCGCACGTTCGCGCATGAACTCGATGAGCTCGCTGGGGAGGGCAGCATGAAACCAGGTGCGGCCCTGGATCTGGAGGGCGGGCTGGGCCTCGGGGTAGCCCAGCCGTGGCGCGCGCACCCAGCGGGCGTCGGCGAGGAAGCCCGGACTCATGACGCGCCCGTCGTGAAGCGTGAAGGGCTCGCTGGCGCCGAAGTCGAGGGCAGCTCGCTCCCGGTGGATGACCAGCACGCTCGGCTCTGGGTCGGCCGCGCCGGGCTCGAGCACGTCGCGACCGTCGCTCAGCCAGAGACCTTCCCAGGTGGAGAGCTGGTGGCGCGCACGCAGCCGGGCGAGGGCGGCGGCTTGGAGCTCGGCCTCGGTGGCGGTGGTGCAGGGCGCGTCGGACACCGTGTCGATGAGGTCGAGGAGGCCGAGATCGCCGATGATGTTGAAGACCTCGCTGTGGCTGTCAGGGGGGAGGCGCTTGTCCTGGACCCAGGAGGCGAGAGCGCTCTGGAGGGGCGCGAGGTCGAGATCGGTGTGGGAGAGGGCCATGCGACGCACCGCGACCGTCGCCCCGAGCCGCACGGTGTTGCGCGGGTCTCGCAGCAGTCTTCCGAGCCGCTCGATGACGGCGCGGTCGGGAAAGGCGGAGAGGACCATGAGCACGTTGGGGTTGATCGAGGGGTCCAGCCGCTTGACGGTCTGGATGAGAGCTTGCCTTTGGGAGGAGGTCGGGGCGGGACGGGCTCGACCCGTGCGGTAGCGGTGCACGATGTCGGCGGCTGCGGCTCCGGTGGTGAGCCTCAGCCCTGTGCTTCGGGCGGTCGAGGCGATCTTGAGGAGGATCGGGAGGTCGTCCCAGGTGCCCATCAGCGCGAGGTCGCGTGCGCCCGCGGCCTGGGTGGGAAGATCCTTGGCCTCGAGCGCCGCTCGGGGATCGGGGGTCTCGGTCATCGCTCCTCCGCATCTTCCCTTGACCGGGTCAGCGGAAGGATGCAACGCCAGTAGCGCGTCGGGCTGGCATGGCGCGGGTAGGACGTTACGAGCCGCGGTCTGTTGGAGGAGCGATGAGCGCCCGAGAGCTTCCGAGCGAGTACGACCCCCACGCGGCCGCAGAGCGTTGGTCCAAGGCCTGGGAAGAGGCAGAGCTGTTCACGCCGTCTCCCGCCGACGAGGGGGAGCCGTTCAGCATCGTGATCCCCCCGCCCAATGTTACGGGCGCTCTGCACATGGGCCACGCCCTGAATAATACCCTGCAAGACGTCCTCGTCCGCTACAAGCGCATGGCGGGCTTCAACGCCTTGTGGATCCCGGGCATGGACCACGCGGGCATCGCGACGCAGAAGGTGGTGCGCGATCGACTGGCGGCGCGCGGCGTCGACTGGCGCGCGCTGGGCCGCGAGGGCTTCGTCGACGAGGTCTGGTTATGGAAGTCCGAATCGGGCGGCATGATCAGCAAGCAGCTTCGGCGACTTGGGGTCTCGTGCGACTGGTCTCGCGAGCGCTTCACCCTCGACGAGGGCTTGCAGGCCGCGGTGATCGAGCACTTCGTGCGCCTGTACGAGCAGGGCCTAGTCTACCGCGCCGAGCGGCTCATCAACTGGGACCCCGTCGACGGCACCGCCCTTTCAGATCTCGAGGTCGACAGCGTGGAGCGACAGGGCGAGCTGTTCAGCTTCGCCTACCCCCTCGTCGAGGGCGACGGCGAGATCGTCGTCGCCACCACCCGCCCCGAGACCATGCTCGGCGACACCGCTGTCGCCGTCCACCCCGACGACGAGCGGTATCGGCACCTGATCGGCCAGAAGGTGCGCCACCCCTTCGTCGATCGCGAGATCCCGATCCTCGCCGATCCGATCCTGGTCGACCCGGCCTTCGGCACCGGCTGCGTCAAGATCACGCCGGCCCACGACTTCAACGACTTCGAGGTCGGCCAGCGGCACGACCTCCCCATGATCAACATCCTCGAGCGCGACGGCCGGCTCAACGAGCAGGGGGGGCCCTTCGCAGGGCTCGACCGCTTCGAGGCGCGTGAGCAGGTCAAAGCTCGGCTGGCCGAGCTCGGTCTGGCCCGAGGAGTCAAGGAACATCCCCTCAAGCTGCCCATCGCCCAGCGCTCAGGCGCGGTGGTTGAGCCCATGCTCTCGACCCAGTGGTTCGTCTCGATGAGACCCCTCGCCGGCCCGGCGCTCGCGGCGGTCGAGCACGGCTTCACCAACTTCGTGCCCAAGCAGTGGGAGAACACCTATTTCGCCTGGCTGCGCGACATTCGCGACTGGTGCATCAGCCGTCAGCTCTGGTGGGGGCACCGGATCCCCGCCTGGTACGATGAACAAGGCAAGGTCTACGTGGCGCGCACCTTCGAGCAAGCCTGCGAGCAGGCGGGGCACGACCGCCTCACCCAAGACGAAGACGTCCTCGACACCTGGTTCTCCTCGGCGCTGTGGCCCTTCAGCACCATGGGCTGGCCCGAGCGCACCGAGGATCTGGAGCGCTGGTATCCAACGAGCGTGTTGATCACGGGCTTCGACATCATCTTCTTCTGGGTCGCCCGGATGATGTTCGCGGGACTACACTTCACCGGATCCGTGCCCTTCTCCGACGTCTACATCCACGCCCTCGTGCGCGACGAGAAGGGTGACAAGATGAGCAAGTCCAAGGGCAACGTCGTCGACCCGCTCGTCGCGGTCGACCGCTCCGGCGCCGACGCCTTTCGCTTCACCATGGTCGCGCTCGCCGCTCAGGGGCGCGACATCCTCTGGAACGAGCAGCGGGTCGAGGTCTCGGGGCGCTTCATTCACAAGATGTGGCAAGCGCTGCGCTTCTGCTTCTTGACCGGCGAAGGCTATGACCCGAGCGCGCCGGTCGAGCTTGGCCCTTATGAACACTGGATCGCCGCCCGGACCGGCGCGGCGGTGGGGCGGGTGCGCGAAGCCCTCGACGGCTATCGTTTCAACGAAGCCGCCAGCGAGATCCACGCCTTTGTCTGGGGCGAGTTCTGCGATTGGTACCTCGAACTCTCCAAGACGACCCTGTACGACGATCAGGCGAGCGAGGCGCGCAAGAACGGCACTCGTCACACGCTGTTTCTGACCATGGGGGCGATCGCGCGGCTGGTCCACCCGATCATGCCCTTCCTCAGTGAAGAGATCTGGAGCCTCCTCCCAGGGACGCAAGGCCTGGTCGCTGCGGCCGCCTACCCCGAGGTGACCGATTATCCCGTCGATCAGGCCGCCCTCGAGGCCGTCGCGGAGCTCCAGGCCATCATCACCGAGGTCCGCCGGATCCGGGGCGAGATGCAGATCGCGCGCAAGGTGCCCCTCACGGTCTTGGTCGACGATCGGGGCATGGTCGAGCGCTTGGCGCCCCACGCCGATGGGCTCGCCCACCTCGTCAACGCCACGGTCGAGCTCATGCAGGGGCGGCCCACCGCGGTCGCGACGGCGGTCGCCGGAGGGGTCGAGCTGGCCATCCCCCTCGAAGGGGTGATCGATCTCGACGAGGAGCGGCAGCGTCTCGACAAGGAGCTCGCCAAGGTCGATAAGGACGTCGCCGATCTGCAGAAGCGCCTGGCGAACAAGGGCTTTACCGACAGAGCCCCCGCCGACGTCGTCCAGGGCTTCCGCGACAAGCTCGACGCGGCCGTGGGCCGACAGCAAGCGCTCCGAGCCAGTCGCGAACGCCTCGGGGGTGCTTAGTGCAGCTGCCTGAGCTGGTCGCCCTCGCGCTCGCCGAGGATCTTGGTCCGGGCGACCTCACGACCAAAGCCTGCGTTGATCCGAAGCTCCGTGGGCTGGGGACCATCGTCGCCAAGCAGGATCTCGTCGTCTCGGGACTCCCCGCTGTACGCGAGGTCTTCGCGCAGGTCGCCGACCGTCGCGGGGCGAGCGCCTCGGTGAAGCACCACGTCGCCCAGGGGGACCGGATCCTGCGCGGAACCCTTCTAACCGAGATCGAGGCTCCCTTGGCCGTCCTGCTCGAAGGCGAGCGCCTCGCGCTCAACCTGCTCATGAAGCTGTCGGGGATCGCCACGCATACCCGCGCCTACGTCGAGGCCGCCAGGGCCAAGGTCACGGTGGTCGACACCCGCAAGACCACCCCGCTGCTCCGCGCCCTCGAGAAGGCGGCAGTTCGACATGGGGGTGCCAAGAACCATCGTTTCGCCCTCTATGACGGGGTGATGATCAAAGACAACCACATCGCTGCGGTGGGGAGCATCCAGCGTGCGGTCGAGCGAACTCGGGCCTCGGTGCACCACCTCGTCAAGATCGAGGTCGAGGTCACGAGCTTCGACGAGCTCGACGAGGCCCTGAGCGCGGGTGCGGATGTCGTCTTGCTCGACAACATGAGCGAGGAGCAGCTCGGTCTGGCGGTCCGTCGTGCCCGGGCTCAGCGACCCGAGGTCTTGATCGAGGCCTCCGGCAATATGGACCCCGACCGCATCGCTTCGATCCGGGACCTGGGGCTGGACATGGTCAGCGCTGGCGGCTTGATCCACCAGGCACGCTGGGTGGATCTCTCGATGAAGCTCCTCGCCTTGCCCGAGCGAGCGTGAGCGCCTCCGCCTTTCGTCACGCCTTCGCGGAGCGGGGGCTGCTCGCGCCGCGGGTCGAGGCCGAGGTCGACTCGACCAACCGCGTGGCGCGCGAGCTGGCGAGCCAGGGAGCTTCCCACGGTCAGGCGGTGATCGCGCTGCGTCAGACGGCCGGTCGAGGCAGGCTAGGGCGCAGCTGGCTCTCCTCGGAGCGAGGATCCCTCTGTCTCTCGATCGTGCTTCGACCAAACCTTTCGCCCGCTCGGCTCGGCACGGTCGCGCTCGCCGCGGGGGTCGCGCTCGCCGAGGCTTGTGGCCCTCCGGCCCGCCTGAAGTGGCCCAATGATCTGGTGGCCCCCGATCGCCGCAAGATCGCAGGGATCCTTGCCGAAGCGGAGCTTGGTGCCGGCCGGGTCCGCTTCCTCCTGTTGGGGATCGGGATCAACGTAGCCGACGCTCCTGATCGGCTTCCAGCCACCCACTTGGGGGCCCTGCGCCCCCCTCCCGAGCCCGCTGTCCTCGCCGCTGCGCTCACCGAGGGATTGCTTCGGTGGGCCGCGCAGGCTGAGCGGGACCCGGATCCGGTCCGTGACGCTTGGCTCCGCCACGACGCGACCTTGGGACAGCGGGTACGGGTGGGGGAGCGGGTCGGTCTTGCGACCGGGCTGCGCGCCGACGGGGGCCTGGAGCTCACCGACGACTTGGGCCAGGTGTCTGTCGTCCACGCCGGGGATGTCGAGCTGGTCGCCCCGCTGTGAGCGCCGTCTCGGGGTGTCGCGCTGGCTGCGGCCGCCCGGCGGTTGTGATACCCCGGCTGAGTCTTCGGAGGACCCTCGCATGTTCGCTGCCATTCCCTTCTTCGGGCTGAGCGTCTATCGGCTCGAAGTCCCTGGCATCGGTGAGGTTCCGCTCGATCCCTGGGCGATCCTGGTCTGCATCGGCTTCGTCATCGGGCTCGAGATCAGCCGGCACCGCGCGATCCGCATGGGGCTCGACGTGCGCGATGTGGTCGACGGGGCGCTCTTCACCGTGGTGATGGGCTTCGTGATCGGCCACTTCTACACCGTGATCTTCTACTTCCCCGAGCGCTTGGCCGACGAGGGGATCTGGGCCTTGCTCAAGGTCTGGACCGGGTTCTCCTCGGTCGGGGGCTTCTTCGGGGCTGTGATCGGATCCGTCTTGTTCTTCCGGGTGATCCGTCCGCGGCCTTACTTTCGATACGCCGACCTGATCAGCTTCGGGTTTCCTTTTGGCTGGTTCTTCGGGCGGCTCGGCTGTGCGGTGGTGCACGATCACATCGGCACCGAGACGTCGATGCCCTGGGGAATGGACTTCGACCGTGGCTTCATGAACTTTCAATGGGTCGATGGTGATCCCTACCCCTGGGTGAGTGGGGTGCGTCACGAGCTAGGGCTGTACGAGGCCGCCTTCATGATCCCCATCATGGCCCTGTGGATCTACCTGGGCCGCAAGGATCGGGTGCCGGGCTTCTTCACGGTCTTGTTCTTCACGTTATACGCGCCGATTCGTATCGGGCTCGACTTCCTCCGCATCGACGATGCGACCTACTTCGGCCTCACCCCGGCGCAGTATGGGCTTACGGCCATCCTGATCGCGGGGGTGGTCATTCTGTTTAGGCTTCCGTACCGCGACTTCAAGCCCTGGGCCCTCGACGGGGAGCCGAGCCAGGCCGATCGGGCTGCGGGTCTCGATCCCTCGGAGCATCAGGCTGAAGCGACAGACCCGTCCGACGAAGAACGGGCCGACCCTGACGAGGCAGGCGCTTCTTCGGGCGACGAGGCTCCTTTCGAGCCCGACGCGACGCGCTCCGAGCTGCCTGGGCCCGCAGCACAGGCTGCGGATCCCAATCCCCCCTCAACGGATGGAGGCGCCGATGACCCAAGACCCTGATCCGACCCCTGCCCAGGGCGATCGAGCCGCCTCCGACGGCCCCCACCCCCCCGAGGCCTCGGCGAGTGAGCCGCCCTCGGCGACGGCGGCAGCGCCCAGGGTGGAGCTCGACGAAGAGGCTGGGCCCCGTGAGACCTTGTGGGGCCGATCGATCTCCTTGTTGTGGCTCGGATTCATCATCGCAGCCCCGGTCTTTATCTTGCTTGTCGCCATGTTTCAGGGGATCGAGGTCGGTCGGACCCTCCAGAGATTGCGCGAGGCCGAAGGGGTGCGTCCAGAAGACTTGCCCGAGATCTGGTGGATCGCCCTGGACCCTGGGCTGCTTCTCCTGTCCTTCCTGCAAGGCTTCATCCTCACCGCCCTCCTGATGATCGTGATCGGCGTCGGCGTCTTCGTCGTTCGCGCCGTCGCGCTTCGGCTGGAGCAGCGCATGGACTCGCAAGCCCGCAGTCGCTATGCGGACTATGATCGCGACGCGGTGCTCACCAAAGAAGCTTGGAGTCGGCCGGGACCCGAGCCGTCTGACCTCGACGAGCGCTGAGCGAGGGGCGCTTCCTGGGCGGCGCGAGGCGGTCGATCACGCTACCCTGCGCCACCACCTGAGGAGGAGGGCGCATGTTTCGACGGCTGCTCATCGCCAATCGGGGCGAGGTCGCGGCGCGCATCCTACGCACCTGCCAACGCCTGGGCATCGAAGCGGTCGTCGTGGCCTCTGAGGCGGACCTCGGCGCTCCTTGGCTCGAGGGCGCCGATCGGATCGTTCCCTTGGGTCCCGCCCCCGCCGCCCACTCCTACCTCGACGCCGACGCGCTCATCGAGGTCGGGGTCCAGCACCGCTGCGCGGCCGTGCATCCCGGATGGGGCTTCCTGGCCGAGAACGCAGTCTTCGCTCGACGTTGCGAGGCGGCTGGGCTCACCTTCGTGGGTCCCGATCCGCACCATATGTCGCTCATGGGCGACAAGGCCCGCGCTCGCGAGACCATGAAGGCCCTCGGCATGCCGGTGATCCCGGGCTCCGATGGCCCGCTCTCCTCGCTCGAAGAGGCCCGCGAGGTCTTCGAACAGATCGCGGGTCCAGCCCTGCTCAAGGCCGTCTCGGGGGGCGGGGGGCGCGGCATGCGCGCGGTCGACCATCCCCAAGAGCTCCGCGAGGCCTGGGAACAGGCCACCGCCGAGGCGACCTCCGCCTTTGGAGATGGCCGGCTCTACCTCGAGCGACGGATCGTCGACGGCCGACACATCGAGGTGCAGATCCTCGCCGACCGCTTCGGGGTTTGCTTGCACCTGGGGGAGCGGGAGTGCAGTGTGCAGCGCCGCCACCAGAAGGTCATCGAGGAAGCGCCCAGCCCCGCCCTGACTCCTGAGGAGCGCGAGCGCTTCTTGCCTCAGGTCGCCCAGGTGGTGGCCCGGAGCGGCTATCGCAACGCGGGCACGATCGAGATGCTCCGCGACGCCAGCGGCGAGCTCTTCTTCATGGAGATGAACACCCGCCTGCAGGTCGAGCACCCGGTCACCGAGCAGATCACGGGTCTCGATCTCGTCGAGCTACAGCTCCGCGTCGCGGCCAACCAGCCCCTCCCGCTCCGCCAGTCCGAGGTCCGGCTGCGAGGGCACGCCCTGGAACTTCGCCTCAATGCCGAGGATCCAGCGCAAGATTTCCGACCTTCTCCCGGCGTGGTCTCGGAGCTGTGCTGGCCTCAGGGAGAAGGGATCCGCGTCGATACCCACCTGCGCAGCGGGGATCGCATCCCGCCCAACTACGATAGCATGATCGCCAAGATCATCGTGTCTGGCCCCGATCGGGCGACCACCCTCGAGCGTGCCCGTCAGGCCGTTCGCGCCACCCGGGTCGAGGGGGTCCCGACCAACCTCGCGCTGCACGGCCGGCTGCTCCGGTGGCAGCCCTTCGTCAGTGGCGCCTACCACACCCGCTCCCTCGAGCAGGCCTTGCCCGAACTCCTCGGAGGTGCTTGAGATGGCCCGCGTCCACCTTCACCCCATCGGCGATGAGCTCCAACAGGTGCTCGGTCCCGACGACATCGCTCAGAACCGTGCCTACCACGACGAGCTCGATGCCGCCTTGGCCAAGAAGCATCAGACGGTGCGCGAGGGCTGGGGGCCGAAGTACGTCGAGCGGGTCCACGCCAAGGGCAAGATGACGACCTGGGAGCGGATCCAGGCCCTCATCGATCCCGGCTCGCAGATCTTCGAGGTCGGCTCCTTGGTCAACTGGGGGCGCGACTTCGCGGGCAGCCGTCGGCAGGCCCCTGGAGCGGGGGTCGTCACGTGCTTCGCCAAGGTCCATGATCGGTGGGTCGTGGTCATCGCGAACGACAACACCGTCGCCAGCGGCGCGTGGTGGCCCCAGACCCCCGAGAAGATCCAGCGGGCCCAAGAGATGGCGCTGCGGCTGCGCTTGCCCGTGGTCTATCTGGTCGACTGCTCGGGGCTCTTCTTGCCTGAGCAGAGCCGCTCCTTCGCCGGGGCGCGGGGTGCGGGTCACATCTTCAAACAGAACGCGCGCCTCGCCGATCACGGGGTCGCGCAGATCGCGGGGGTCTTCGGCGACTGCATCGCCGGCGGGGGCTACATGCCGCTGATCAGCGATCGCGTCTACATGACCGAGTCCGCGTACATGGTGATCGCCGGGGCGGCCCTCATTCAAGGGGCGAAGTCACAGAAGTTGACGAGCCTCTCGATCGGTGGCCCTGAAGTCCACGTGCACCAGAGCCGCTGCGCCGATGAGCGCGTGCCTGACGATCCTACGGCCCTCCGCTGCATCCGCGACGAGGTGGCGCGGCTACCAAGCTCGGGAGCGGACTTCTATCGGCACGGGGTCCAGCCCGCCGAGCCCCGCTTCCCCGCCACGGATCTCCGTGCGCTCCTCCCCACCGACTTTCGCCAGGGCTACGCCATCGAGCAGGTCATCGCCCGGCTGGTCGACGACAGCCTCTTTCACGAGGTCCTGCCCGGCCTCGGCCGCGAGATGCTCACGGGGGTTGCCCGGATCTCGGGCCTCTGGGTCGGCCTCATCGCCAATCGCCAGGGCATCGTCGAGGAGCCGGGGGTCGGCAAGCGACCCGGCGGTGCGCTGTACCGCGAGGGGATCGCCAAGATCAGCACCTTCTCCAGGGCGTGTGGCGAAGACGGGATCCCGGTCCTGTGGCTGCAAGACATCAGCGGCTTCGACATTGGCGTCCAAGCGGAGCGCCAAGGTTTGCTCGGCTACGGGAGCTCCCTGATCTACGCCAACTCCACGCAGCCGTCGCCGATGTTCACGGTCCTGCTGCGAAAGGCCTCGGGCGCGGGCTACTACGCGATGTCGGGCCTACCGTACGACCCGGTGGTCCAGCTCTCGACCCCGATCACTCGACAAGCGGTCATGGAGGGGCGTACGCTGGCGATCGCGGCCTTCAACAGCAAGCTCGACGATGACTTCCAGATCGCGACAGACGATCCGCAAGAGCGTGCTGCCATCGAGCAGGGCATGGCCGAGACCGCCTCCCGCATCGAGGCCGATATGGATCCGGTCGACGCGGCGAGCCGTATGGACACCGATCAGGTGGTCCCCCTCGCCGAGCTCCGCGCCTACCTGAGCTGCCTCATCGAGGCCTCCTGGCAGTCGGCGGGCTATCGTCGCACCAAGAACCCACGGATCTGGAGTATTCACGACCTGGAGGTCCTATGCGCGAGGCGGTGAGGCAGGAGCTCGAGCTGAAGGCGCCGTCGGTCGGGCGATGGTGGCCGTCGATCGCGCAGGGCACTCCGCTCATTCCGGGCCAGCTCTTGGGTATGCTCGAGCGTGCGGGCCGCGAGCTGCCGATCATGGCGCCGGCTGGATCTGGGGGCGTGGCGGTCGAGCTGCTCGCCTCGGGGGCATGGGTCGCGTTTGGCGAGGTCCTCGTCACGATGGGGGAGGGGGGCGGGAGCCTCAGCGCGCCCGTCGCGCGTCCGGACCGCGAGCCGGACCTCCCCGACGAGGTCGAGCCGATCCGCGCCGACACCGACGGGACCCTCTACCTTCGTCCAGCGCCCGACAAGCCCCCCTTTGCCCAGGTCGGCGACCGGCTCGCGCCTCAGGCCACCGTGGGGCTCGTCGAGGTCATGAAGACCTTCACCCCCGTCCGTGCGCCGATGGCCGGCGAGCTGGTGCGGATCTGCGTCGACGACGGTGGCGCGGTCGAGGCTGGGGCTGTCCTGTTCTGGATCCGGCCTTGACACCCACCGAAGGCGCCAACCGCTCGCTGGCTGGGGGGGATCCCCTCCGCGCTGCTCAGTCCCTCTTCCCGACCGTCTGCTCGTGCATGAAGCCTCGGCTTCTGCTACCCTCTGCGCCAGTCCACCCGAGGAGCATGTGTTCATGAACGTCACCCTGAGCCGTCGTGCTGCCATGCTGACCGTCGTCGGGCTCTCGACGTGGGGGGGAGCGCACGCGTTCGCTCAGAACCCAACCTGCGACAAGGCTTATGACTCCGACCAGCTCGTCGTCGATATCCAGGAACTCGAGCAGGCGATCATCGTGATCGAGCGCGATGACGCCAAGAGGCTCGCAGCGTCCATCCAAGATCGGATCGAGTGCGTCGAGCAGCGCCTGCCGCTCAGCTTCCTCGGTCGAGCCTACCGTGGGCTCGCCGGAGCATTCTACGTCGGTGGCCAGGAAGATCGCGCGGATCGGTGGTTCAAGACCGCCATTGAGCTCGATCGTACCTATCGCTACGGCGTCGAGGACCTGCCCTCCGACCACCCCGTTCGCGACGCCTACGCGGCCCGTCTCCAGAGCTCAGGATCTGAGCCCGTCCGCCTCGAAGACAAGGTCTTCACCGAAGGGGACTACTTTCTCGACGGCCGCCGCCTCTCGCGCCCCATGGCCCGCCCCGAGCGCTACCACATCTTCCAGCGTCAACACGAAGGCAAAGTCAAGACCTGGCTCATCGAGGGCCCGTCCTTTCCCGAGTCGGTGCTGGTGGCCGCGATCGGCGCCGACGAGAAGGACGGCAAGCAGAAGGGTCGGCGTGGTCGAACGCGCTTCGATGTGCAGGTCCAAGAGATGGGCTCCTCCGCGATGGAGGTCGATCGTTCCTCCCCGCCCGAGCAAGTCCCCCTCATCATCGGCGGCGCCGCAGGCATCGCCACGGGCATCGCGCTCTACGCTGGATCGGGGGTGAGTCGCCGAAACTTCAGCTCGATCCGAGACGACGAAGAGCGTCTGGCCAAGTCGCAGCGGCTCACCAACCGCCTGGTGATCGCGAGCTTGGCTTCGATCGCGGTGGGATCGGGGGTCATGACCTACGGCATCATCATCGACGATGCCGGGCGACCGATCGGGCCACGCATCGACGTTCGCTTCTGAGCCTCAGCGAGCGGGCTTCTCCCACTGGTACTCCGGCTCTCCGAGCTCGCGCGCGGCCCATCGCCCCAGCACGAAGAGCGCGTCGGAGAGCCGGTTGAGGTAGCGCATACAGCCGTCTCCAACGTCGTCCTCAGTGTCGCACTCCATCAGGGTGAGCACGCGCCGCTCTGCCCGCCGACAGACGGTACGAGCTTGGTGGAGGAAGGCGCCCACGACGCCGCCACCGGGCAGGATGAACTCCTCGAGGGGTGGCAGACTAGCGTTGAGCTCGTCGATCCAGTGCTCGAGTCGTTCGACATCGGCGTCGCCGACCCGGAACATGCCAGGCCATCGGTCTTCGGCTCGGGTGGCGAGATCGCTTCCGACGTTGAAGAGATCATTCTGGATGTGCCGAAGGAGGCTCTCGATCTTGGCGACCGCCTCGGGGCTGGCCTGGGTGGAAGCGTTGAAGGTTCGCGCCAGGCCGAGCACGGCGTTGAGCTCGTCGACGGTGCCGTAGGCTTCGATGCGGACGTGATCCTTCGAGACCACCTGCCCTCCGACGAGGCGGGTCTGACCTTTATCGCCGGTTCGTGTGTAGACCTTGGTGATTCGCATGGAGAAGCCTCGGGGCGGGTGTGGTGGGAGACGGGACGGTCCGTTACAGCGCGCGGGGTAACCGAACGCGGCTGGAGGCTCACGGTGCATCGGCGTGTCCGACTCGACAATCTTCGCGGAATGGATCCTGTCACCCTCGAAGTGACGATTACCGATGTGCTTCGCAAGCCCATGGGCCAGATCGAGCCCATCACCCTCGTCGACTTGCTCGCGCTCGCTACGGCGGAGCTGCCGGCTTCGCTGCGTCCGGCCATCCGCAGGTTCTGCGACCGGATCGCGCGCGAGATCGCCGACATTCCAGACGGCGCCTCGTGGAGTGCCTTCCTCGCCGAGATCGACGAGCTCCCGCCCGAGCGCATCCCCCCCTGGCTCCGCGAGCAGCTCCAGCTCGAGGCCGCCCGCGAGGATCGGCCTCCGGTGAGCATCGAGCGCCTCCAGGCCTCCCTTGAACGGTGGTCCGCCGTCGCGCCCGAGCCCTTCAACCTGGGAACCCGCGGGATCAAGGTCGCTCGTCGGGCAGCGGCCCCTCCAGCCTCCAGCGCACCTCCCAAGCGGCGGTCTCGGGCGTCGTCGGGCCCTCGCGCCTCGACCAGCTCCCGGTCTCGTGCGCCTAAACAAGCCGAGGATCCTGAACGCCAGCTCCTCATCAGCCAGACCGTCCAAGAGCGCCTCGCCAAATACGCGGCGAAAGGGCTGGCCGAGTTCGCCCTGCTCAAGTCGGTGCCGATGCAGATCGCCTCCGAGCAGCCGGGGGTGACCGGCGCTGAGGTCCTCGCGGTGCTCCGGGACCTCGAGGGTAAGGGCATCGTGCGTCGTACCTCGGGCCGCTGGCTGTTGGCGGATCGATCGTACTCCTGAACGAGGGGCCGGAGTCGAGCCGGCTCACTGCACGACGTGCCCCTCGTCGGCCTGTCGGTTACCAGAGCTTCGCTACGGGAGCGTGGCGGAATGGCAGACGCGGCGGACTCAAAATCCGCTGACCTTTGGTCTTGAGGGTTCGAGTCCCTCCGCTCCTACGCCTTCTCTCTCGGGGAGCCGAGCCCGAAGGAGCCAAGCCTGAGTCCGGCCCGATCCTACTTCTCGCGCTCGAGAATGTTGAACTCGACCCTTCGGTTCTTGGCGCGGTCGGCCTCGGTCTGCTCCGATACGAGCGGCTGGGAAGGCCCGTACCCGACAGGCTTGAGACGATCGGGGGCCACGCCTTGGTCGACCAAGTACTGCTTGACCGAGGCTGCGCGATCCTTCGAGAGCTGGGTGTTCAGATCGATCGAGCCTTCCGAGGAGGTGTGACCCGCGATCTCAAGGAGGGCGATGTCGGGATTACGGAGCATGATGTTCGCGATCTCGTTGAGGAGCTTGTGCGAACGGCTCTGGAGCGTCGCGCTGCCCACTTCGAAGAAGACGCGCTCCAAGATCTCGATCTTCTCGTCCTTGACCTCGGTCTTGGGGCGCTCGAGGACCGCGTTGATCTCGGCGGTCGCCTCGGAGCGGATCGAGACATCTTCGCGATAGATGCCGAAGCCCTCGGCCTGGATGAAGACGGCGTAGAAGCCATGGTTCAGCTCGGTCGAGAGGAGGCCTTCTTCGTCGGCGTTCAAGGCCTGCTCACCTTCGGTGTTCGGGACCGTGATGGTGACGAGCGCGCCCTGAACGGGGGCGCCGTCTTCGTCGCGCACGTTGATGGTGAGGGTGCCCGGTTTGACGGGCATGATCTCGAGGGTGATCGGGGTCTCGCCCTGGCGGACCCGGACCTGAACCGCCCCGTCGTAGCGAGGATCCGTGGCGCGGACGTCGTACATGCCTGGAATGAGCTCAGGCAGCGAGGCGGGTTCGGCCCCGGTCGTGACGGTGAAGCTCTGACCTTGGCCTGAGACGGTGACCTCGACGCCCTCGACGACCTGACCGACCTCGGTGGCGGTGATCTGGGCGATGCCGAGCATATCGGGGCAGCCGTCGTCGTCTTGGTATTGGTTGAAGGTCTCGGGCTCGTCGGGGCACTGGTCGATGTCGTCTGCGATGCCGTCGCCGTCGCGGTCGCCGATGACGTCGGGATCGCTGATCTTTCCGAAGCCTCCACCCACGAACACGCGGTACTGTGCGGCGCCGACCCCTCGGGTGAGCGCCATCGCGCCTCCTGCGAGCAGGTGCAGACCCGACTTGGTCCGGCCTCGAACCGAGACGAGGGCCTCGCCTGGGGACTCCGCCCACTGAGGCACGCCCGCCACGTCGGGCACCCTACGAAGGAGCGGGTTCAGGTTCGCTTCGGCGTTGACTCCCAGGTTGTCCGTGAGGGCGAGGCCTACGCCCAGCCCCGAGACGAGCTGTGGACCGCCTTGGAGGGTCTCGAAGCCCTCGATCGTGGGGCGGAGGGCCAGACCGGCATCGGCCGTGAGGGTGAGCGGGCCGGCTTCGTAGGTCGCGGCGAGCTTGGTTCCGCCTGCGAAGCCACCGTAGCCGAAGTTCTTGCTCGCCGTGGCCGTGGGGAGATCGAGCCAGGGGACCACGCCCAGGCCAAAGCCCCCGTTGGCGCCCGGCTGGACGGGAGCGAACATGGCGGCGGCGCGCATGCTGCCGAGCCCGCCCCCGATCGGCTGACCGTCGGGGTCGTCGGGATCGAAGCCATAGGCGGCGAAGAAGACCGGCATGCGCACATCGAGGCGCAGCATGCGGTGGGGTGAGATCCCCGCGCCCAGGTTCACCCCCGTCAGGTGGTCGAGGTAGGTGAAGCGGGTGCCAGGGTTGCCGACGGCGTCGCGGATGACCTGGTCCATGTGACCCCGACCGTACTCGACGAGCGCGGTCGCGTAGCCATCGCCGGCGTGCATGCGCCCAGGCCGCTCGACGGTGAGCGGGTCGCGGATGTCGCCATCTTGGGCGGTCATGTTGAAGCCGTGGGCGTTGACACCCTCTTGGGCGAAGGCGGGAGAGGCCGCGAGGAGCGCGAGCAAGCTGAGGAGCGCGGGGGGCATGGGGACCTCGGGCGAGGGGAGGGCTGAGAAGGCCAGGATCAGCTCTTCTTGAGACGGACGGAGCTGGCGATGATCTCGTAGGAAGGACCTTGGGCTGTGTGCTCGGGAACCACGCCGCCCTCGCGGGTCTCTTCGGCGTAGTGTGCGACCTCCGAGGCGTCGACTTCGCGCGAGATCAGCTCGCCTTGGATCAGGCCGACGCGACCCGCGCCGTCTTTGTCGACCGAGAAGGCGTGGTCCTTCATGCGCACCCGCATGTGTTGGTCGCCTTCGGAGACCACCAGCCAGCAGCCCGCCTTCTGGCAGACCTCGGATATTCGACCTTCGACCGTGACTTGGGATCCGAGGTGCTCGTTGGCTTGAGCGAGGAGATCCGAGAGCGAGGTGGGCTCAGTCTCGGTGAAGTGCTCGCCGAAGGTGGCCCACTCGGTCTGGGCTGCGGACTCGGCGCGCTCGACGTCGGGCGCGGGCTCAGCGGGTGCGGATGGGGCGGACGAGCAGCTCGCGAGAACGACGAAGCAGAACAGACGCAGGTGAGACATCGAACCTCCAACGGCGCTCCGCGGGTATCGTGTTTTCTCGGATCCCGCACCTCACGAAGCGCGCGAGAGCGCCATGAACGCTAAGCTTCGCCTTGCGTAAGGGCCTAAGTGCGATATACTTCCCTCCGGGAGAGCGTTCAGGCTCTCTGGCACCACGAGCACCGGAGCATCGTCCATGGAGCACTTCAGCATCGACGGAGCGACAGGACGGAGCTTTGAACTCAGAATAGAAGAAGTCGATTCCATCAGCGAAGAGCTGGTGCGCACCCTCATCGAGATCGATCTTCAGACCTTCTCGGAGTCGACCTTCTCTCACTACACCGCCCGCGCCTTCCTCGGGAATGGTCGTGTGTTGCTCCTCCTGGCCGACGGTCACATCATCGGTTCCTGCGTGTGCATGCGCACCTGGGGCGATCCCGACGAAGTGTTGATCCTCTCCATGGGGATCCGGCCCGGATGGCGGGGGAGGGGACTCGGTCTGAGCTTCGTCCAGGGCATTCTCCATCGGCTGAGCCAGATCGGCGCCCAGGCGGTGAGCCTGCTCGTCAGCCTCGACAACCGCCGCGCGATCCGCGTCTACGAAGAGACCGGCTTCAGCGTCCAAGAGGTCATGGATCGCGACTCTCGCACCGGCGAAGCCTTCGTGCGCATGCGCTGCAGCCTGGTCGATCGACCCGAGCTCTCTATCGTCGAGTAGCGGCGGCGCGCCTTGTCGGCGGGCGTTACCCTCCGGGTTCGTGACCCTACGGAGGACCCATGCCCCAATACCCGACCAAGGCGTACAAGAACCTTGACTTCCTCAACTCGGCTCCCGCCCGGCACATTCGTGTGCTCTGTGAGTATGAGGAGACTCGCCAACGCTTCCTGCGCCACGGCGTGCACAACACCCTCATCATGTTCGGTTCCGCGCGCACTCCCCCCGCCGATCGCGCCGAGGCCATGCTCAAGGAAGCGCAAGAGGCCCTCGCCCTGGATCCCGCAGCCCCGGACAAGGTCGAGGCGGTCGCTCACGCCGAGCGCATGGTGAAGATGAGCACCTACTACGAAGCGGCGCGCGAGCTCGCGAACAAGCTCACCGCCTGGAGCGATGGTCGCAGCTCCGGTCGGCGGTATCATGTCTGTACGGGCGGTGGTCCGGGCATCATGGAGGCTGGCAACCGCGGCGCGAACGAGGCGGGCGGCCAGTCCGTGGCGCTGGGGATCTCGCTGCCGTTCGAGCCCGGCGTCAACGACTACGCGACCGAAGAGCTCGCCTTTGAGTACCACTACTTCTTCACGCGCAAGCTCTGGTTCCTCTACCCGGCCAAGGCGGTGATCTTCTTCCCCGGCGGTTTTGGAACCCTCGACGAACTCTTCGAGACCCTGACCCTCGTCCAGACCGGGAAGATTAAGCGTCCTCTGCCGCTGCTGCTCTTCGGAACCGAGTATTGGGACTCGGTGCTCAACCTCAAGGCGATGGTCGACATGGGCACCATCTCCAAGACCGATCCCTCGCTGCTCCACCGCTCCGATGACGTCGACGAGGCCTTCTCGTGGTTGGTCGAGCAGCTCGAAGCGCTCGAGTAGGGCTCAGCTCAGGGCTTCGGCGACCGCCTGCTCGACCTCGGCCTGGATCTGGGCCAGGGGCCGCTCGGTGCGAACCCCGGCCGCCTTGCGGTGGCCTCCGCCGCTGGGCTCGACGCGCTGGGCGACGGCGCAGACATCGACGGAGCCGCGGCTGCGCAGGCTGACCTTCAGGCTGCCATCGGCTTGTTCCACGAAGATCCCCCCGACCTCGGCCCCGACGACGTCGGCGAGGGACTCGACCAGCCCTTCGAGATCATCCTTGACCGCGTCGAGCTCCCGCATGACGGCGAGGGGAACATGGCCGAGGATCAGGCGCCCGTCGAGTCGACGCTCGGCCTGAGAGGTGACGAGGGCCGCCAGCTTGAGCCCTCGCCAGCGTTTGGCGAAGAGGATCTTGGTGGCGAGCTGGGCGTGGTCCACCCCCCGCCCGATCAGATCTGCGGCCATCGCGAGGGTCGAAGGTGTGGTGTTGTCGTACCGAAAGCAGCCGGTGTCGAAGAGGCTGCCGACGTGGAGCAGCGTGGCGGTGTCGAGGTCGAGGGCCGCGCCCCAAGTGACCAGCCCGTGGTAGACCATCTCGCAGGTGCTCGTGGCATGGGGCTCGACCCAGGCGAGGTCGTACTCTTGGGGCAGGGTCGAGGCGTGGTGGTCGATGATCCCCCGCAACGGCGCGCGCTTGAAGGCAGCGTCTGCAGAGGGGCTTAGCCGATGTCGATCGCCGTCGAGGATCACCACGGCCCCGAAGTCGCCTTCGGGTTTCGGAACCATGGTCTTGGCGTCGGGCAGCCAGCGGTATCGCCAACCAGGGACCCCCGCCACGGTGACGCTCACGCCTCGCGCACGGAGCACCCGAGCCAGCGCCAGACAGGCCCCAACGCTGTCACCATCGGGGCTAGCCGGCCCGGTCAGCAAGACCTCGGGGGTCTCGGCGAGCGCCTCGAGCAAGGCGATGGCTCGGTCGTCGCTCACCGAGGTCACTCCATCGTGAGCAGCGCGTCGAGATCCATGCTGTCGTCGGTCTTGGCCTTCTTGGCCTTCTTGGCCTTCTTCGGCTTCTTGGCCTCCTTGGGCTTCGAGGAGCCCGCGTCGACCTCAAGCAGATCCTCGAAGCTCTCGCCCGCGATGGTCTGCGGCTTGGGGTCGCGGTCTCGGCCTCGGTCGCGCCCCGACCTGGACTTGGCGCTCGACTTCTTGGAGTCTGAGCGCTTGGACTTGGACCGACCCTTGGGCTCTTTGGCCGTGCGAGAGCGGCTGCGTGCGGGCTCGTCGGTCGAGGGGGAGCTGTCGTCGGGAGCGATGTCGACCATGGCGGCTTTGCGCTGTCGATCCCAGGTGAAGAAGGCTTTGAGCGCCGTGGCGATCAAGATCTCGCCGTCGTCCCGCTCGAGCAGCGCCCGCGCGGTCGGTAGGTAGGACTCGAACACCATGGAGCCCATGGCGCCGCGGATCTGGCGAGCTTGTCGGTCCACCCGTTTTTTGGTCGCGGTGTTCTCGTCGGGGAAGGGGATCTCGGTGAAGACGACCTTGTGGACGTTCTCGAGCGATCGACGAGTGCTCATGTCGGTGCCGCTGAGCAGACTGACGGCACGACCCTCGCGGCCGATTCGGCCGGTGCGGCCGATCCGGTGCATGTAGACCGTGGGATCCTGAGGCAGCGAGTAGTTGAAGACGTGGGTAAGGTCTTCGATGTCGATCCCTCGAGCGGCGACATCGGTCGCGACCAAGAAGCGAACCTCACCGGCCTTGACGCGCTTCATAACCGCGCTGCGGCGGCTCTGAGGCAGCTCGCCCGAGATGAGCTGTACGTCGAGCCCCTGACGATCGAGGAAGCTCGCGATGGTGTTCGTGTCTTCGCGCGTGTTGCAGAAGATGATCGCGGCGTCGGGATCTTCGACGTCGATGACGTAGAGTAGCGCCCGGGCCTTGTGCATGCCCGAGGGGGCTTCGTAGGCGTAGTGGGTGATGCCTTCGACGCCGTCTGCATCGGTGGAGAGGATGATGTTCTCGGGCTCCTTGAGGAACTGCCGAACGAGCCGCGCGGTCTCGCGCGAGATGGTTGCAGAGAACAGAAGAACCTGGCGATCCTTGGCGGTGTGGGACAGCAGCTTGGTCACGTCTTCATAAAAGCCCATGCTGACCATCTCGTCGGCCTCGTCGAGGCAGGCGATCCGCACGCGCGAGAGATCGAGGTTCCCGCGGCGCTCGTGGTCGAGCACCCGGCCTGGGGTGCCGACGATGATCTCGACGCCTTCGCGGAGGGCCTTCTCTTGGGGGCCCATGGCGAGCCCGCCGACCAGCACGGCGCTGCGCACCTTCTTGTACTTGGTGAGGGCCTGGATCTCGGCGTCGATCTGCTGAGCGAGCTCGCGGGTAGGAGCGAGGATCAGCGCTTGCGGGTGATCTTGGCCGGGGGTGACGAGCTCGATGGTGGGGATCGCAAAGGCGGCGGTCTTGCCGGTGCCGGTCTTGGCGCGAGCGAGCAGGTCGCGCCCGGCGAGCGCGGGCTCGATGGTGGCGGCTTGGATAGGGGTCGCGGTGCGATAGCCGTGCTCGTGGATCCCTTGGATGAGCTCGCGGGATAGCGGAAAGTCAACGAAGTCACGATCGCTGACGTAGTCGGAGCCCTCGGGCCGGTGTTCGGCGCTTGAGGGGGTATCTTCGGATGTGGACATCCTTCTCCCATTCAGTGGTTAGTCGGGTCGTGTAACGGGTGCCCAGCCTGACGTAAAGGGGAGATCGGTGGCTTGGAGGGGATCGCGGCGCGCTGTCGCGACCTGTCTGGCGACCGGCCCTTCGGTGCCCCTCCGGGGATGGGTGCGGCCCGACGCGTCGAGGCGGGAGGATCCCCTCGCAGGGGGAACGGTTCGGATGGCTCTTGACCCCGGGCGGTGGGTCCCGTACACCCTGAACGCGGGGTTCTTCGCGCGGCAGGGGTAAGTCTTGAAGGTCGTGATCGTTGGCGGAACGGGAATGCTCGGTACATGGCTCGGCCATGCGCTGCGCGACCGCGGCGACGAGGTCTTCGTGGTCACCCGCTCCGAGGCCGAAGAAGAGCACGAGCTGAGCTGGACCTCGAGCCGGGGCATCATCGATTTACGGCGCCTCGAAGGCGCGGACGCGGTGGTCAACCTCATGGGGGCGCCGATCGCCGATCGCCCCTGGACGCGCATGCGGCGGAACACACTCCGAGACTCCCGGATCCAGTCCACCGCCACGATCCTCCAGTCCCTCTCCCGCCTCGACGCTCCCCCGAAGCACTACGTGGGGGTGGGCCACCTGGGGATCTACGGCGAGCGCGGTGAGCAGATCCTCGACGAGTCGGACGACCCGGGCGAGGGCTTCCTGGCGGAGCTGGCGCTGGACTGGGAGCAGGCTCACCTGGCGGCCGAGCGGCAACTCCAGGCGCGCACGGCGGTGCTGCGCATGGCGGTCGCGCTCTCTCCGACGGGCGGGGTCTTTCCCCTGATGATTCAGCCCTTCCGGGTGGGGCTGGGCGGGTGGTTGGGCGACGGGCGTCAGTACCTCCCCTGGATCAGCGTGCGTGATGCGGTGAGCGCCTTCCTCTTCCTGCTCGATCATCCTGAACTCGAGGGGCTCTTCAACGGCTGTGTTCCCGTGCCTACGCGCCAGAAGGAGTGGGCTCGGGCCCTCGGGCGGGCCCTGAACAAGCCGGTGGTGAGCAACGCGCCCAAGTGGGCCCTCCGTGGCGCCTTGGGCGATCTCGCAGACGAGCTCTACCTCGCCTCGATCCGAGCCGTGCCTCAGCGCCTACAGAAGGCGGGCTTCTCCTTTCAAGACGCCGAGGCCGAGGCCACCTTCGGCTGGTTGGTCGCGTGTCTTGACGATCCTCCGCCCGAGCTGTCGCGCTACCGGGTCCAACGTCGTCGTCGCGGGCGGATCCGCAGGTCGTGACCCCCAAGCGGCCTGGTGTTGCGCTGTTCGAGGCCTCCAGGCAGGGGACGGTCAAGGCCTCGGCCTTCCTCCTCTTCTCGGGCTTCTTCGTCGTCTTGGTCCCGCTCCTCGCCGGGGTCCTCCCCCTGATCCCCGTGACGATCATCCTTCTCGCTTCGGGGGCTGGGCTCGACGCCTTGGCCGGCGTGCTGGTCTTCTGGGGAGCGGCCCCGTTGATCGCCTCGATGAGCGGCCTGCCCGCCGCCCTGTGCCTCCTTGTCGCGGGGCTGGAGCTCTACCGGCTGCGCCATCGAGGCCTCGCGTGGGCCGGGTTGGCTCTGGCTGCTCCCTTGGGCCTCGTCGCCGGGGCGCTGCAGATCCTCCTCACCCCGTGCACGGGGATCCCCACCGCGGTCATGTCCCTCGCGCTGATCTGCGCAGCCCTCATCTACGCTCTGTCGGTCATGAACCGCCTCCATACTTGGGTCGGCTTCGATGCCTATCGGGCGCTCCGCGACGAAGGAGCCCCGCCTTCACGCTCCGTCGACGTCTAGCCGGTGGTTGCGGGGCCTCCCATCGCGCCGCTTGGCCGCGACGGGCACGCAGCCCTGTCACGCGCTATTGAGGCCGCCCAAGAGGAGGACGGATGCGCTGGCTTGTGCTGGCTTGCTTCGGGCTGGTGACAGCCGCGTGCGAGCCGACCTACATCGAGACCCCCGCCGAGGTCGACATCTACATCTCGCAGGGGCGCTTCGGCACCGCGTGCATCGCCCTGCGCAACGACCGCGAGCCCAAGCTGCGTCAGTACACGGCGAACCTGCTGGCGACGTACCCGGATCAGACCGTGGTGAACGACTGCATCTGTGAGCGGATCATGGCGTACCGGCATGGTCCTTACGACGACGCCGTCCTGCGCGGGCTCGAAGGCTCCAAACGCGATGATCTGAGCACCTGTGCGCTGCCCGCCTTCGACAAGGCCGAGGGCGAGGAGCGGCTGCAGCTCGTACGGGAGTTCGGCGCGATCCGCTCCTCCGTCTCGAACGACAGGCTTGCGGAGATGGTCGGCGACCTCAAAGAGCCGGTCGAAGTCCGCGAAGCCGCGGCCTTGGGCCTTTTGCCAGCGCGCGAGGCCAAGCAGGACCTGCTCCTTCGTTCCATGGCGAACGATCCCGCGCCCGAGGTCCGGGCCGCCATCGCCAAGGTCTTCGAAGGGGCCGAACAGCCCGAGGTGGTCTCGGCCATCACGAAGGCCGCCCGCGAAGACGAAGACGGCGGGGTGCGCGCCGCAGCCCTCAAGGCCGTCGTTCGGCTCAAGATCCCCGAGACCGACGCCATGGTCTGCGCCGCCATGCTCGACGACCCCGACGCCCGCGTTCGGCTCCGAGCCGTGCGTTCTTTTAAGGGCTCAAAGCGCGATGTCGCGTTGGACTGTCTCGAGCGCCGCCTCAAGAAGCACGAGGAGGACGCGGAGGTGCGCGAGGCCACGATGAAGGCGATCTACGCCTCGCCCTCGCCGAGGTCGCCCAAGATCCTCTGCGACAACATCGGCCCCTTCCTTCGCATGTACGTCAAGGATCTCCCCGTGACCCGTATGCAGGGGGCCGACATCATCAAGCATCAGAACAACCGCGACTTCGAGAACTCCTACGACTGTGTGCAGCGCGCCAGGGCCCAAGGGGGCTACTCCTGTTGGGGGCGCTACTACCTCGCGGTCTGGACGAACGACCTTGGGGGCAAGGCCCATAAGCCCACGTGCAAGGGCGCCCCATCGCCCGAGATGAGCTTCGAATGAGCGAGACCCTCACCCAGATCCTCCACGACGAGACCCGGCGCTGGGCGGTGGCTCGCGACGGAGCCCAGCTCGTCGCCGACGAGGTGGCTTCCCGCTCCGGGCTACGGGCCGCGGCGCTCAAGGCTGGCTTCAAGACCATCCGAAGGCTCAAGCCCGGGATCATCGAAGAGGCGATGTACCACCTCTTGCCCAGCTTCGCGCCTAAGGTCGATCCGCACTGGGAGCGGGCGGTCGCCTCAGGCGATCCCAGTGGCTACTTCGACCGCCACGCGGCGGCGATCGCCGAGTCTCTCCTCGAGGTGACGGATGCGAAGGCTCAGCAGGCGAAGAATCGCGTCATGCTCAAGGTCTATCGTGCACTTAGAGGCCAAGCGCTCGCCCACACCGCCCAGTCCGTTCCCCGGCTCCCAGCGCTGATCGCCAAGCATGTAGCGCCGGCGCCCTAGAGCTCAGCCCCGGCTCTGCCACTTGCTGATGACCTCGATGAGGTCCCGCTCGCGCTCACGGCTGGCTTCGAGCTCGCCTTCGAGGCGCTCGATCAACTGGTTGAGCTGTTGGACGGTGTGCATCTCGCGCTGGAGGGTAGCGCGGAGCTGATCGGTGCTCATGCGCTTGATCGACTCGGCCGCGAGCTCCGGCTGGACCGAGCGGGGTTGGCTCTTGGGAGAGTGGCCTCGGGAGGCGGCAGGGTTGGCGGTGCTGACCGCCGCGGAGCTGGCGCCGCGAGGCTGGGCGGGGGAGGCGGTACGCGCGGAGGCGGGGGTGGCTGACCGGGCCGTGGCGGGCGTGACGGAGCGGCCGGGTGCCGGGTTGACGCTGCGGGTCCGCGTGGTGGCGGGGCCGCTCGCACGCGCGGGGGCGGGGTTCGCGCTGACCTGAACCGCCGCGACGACCGGCGCGCTCGCGCTGAGGTCGGGCAGGTCGAGGTAGCGCAGCCCGAACTCGGTGAAGCTCTGGAGCTCGGTCCATCGGGAGTCGTCGAGGCGCTGGAGGCGATCGTCGTCGATGCGCGACATCGAGTAGCTCTGTCGTCGACGACCCGAGGCGAGCACATGCACGAAGCGCCCGGCCCGGAGCTGGTCGCCCGTCGCCTCGGCCACCTCACCGGCGGCGGCGGGCGAGGCCTTGCGATCGTCTCCGACGATCAGCTCCCCGTACCCTTCCTTCATCTCGAAACGAAGGGTGACGAGAGGGACATAGCCCGGCAGGCGCCGGATCAGCACACGGAAGTCTTGTTGTTCCATGCCCCGACTCTACCAGCGGAGGAACCCTGCGTCGGAGCTTTGCGGCGCCACTGTCCAAGGTGGTGGAAGGAGCACGCTACTTCGTCGGTGCGGGCTCGGGGGTGCGCCGGGTCGGGTCAGACGATAAGGCGCGCACCAACCTCGGAGGAAGAGATGTCGATCGTCGATGAAGTCAGCGCCCAGCTCAAGCAGGCCATGCGCGACAAGGACAAGCCGCGCCTGCAGGCCTTGCGAAATATCCGGGCTGCTTTCCTCCAGGCGCTCAAGGCCGAAGGGGCGAGCGAGGTCCTTCCCGACGCCGACGCCCTCGACCTCCTCCGGCGCCTCGCCAAGCAGCGCGCCGAGAGCATCGCCGCCTACGAACAAGGGGGCCGCGACGACTTGGCGGCCGACGAGCGGGCGGAGCTCTCGGTCATCGAGGCCTTCCTGCCCAAGCTCGCCGACGCCTCGCAGACCGAGGCTTGGGTCGACGAAGCGATCGCCGCGACCGGGGCCGCGCAGGCGTCGGATCTGGGCAAGGTCATGGGTCACTTGATGCGCCACCACAAGCAGGACATCGACGGCAAGCTTGCGAACCAGATTGCCAGGGATAAGCTCGCCAACTAAACAAGGTTTTCGATCCTTGGCCCCGCGCTGCGCTGGGTGCGATCTTTGGGCCAGGAGGCGGTGGGGTTGCGTGACCGACGAGCCGACAGCGGCCAGGGATCGCGAGGTGAGACGGGCGGGACCAGCTCTCCCGTCAGCCCGCTAGCACCGGCGGGCCAGAACCGGCTATTCTGATCTTCTCGCGAGGAGCGTCGATGGCTACGGCACAGCCGCCAATCTCGGTCAGCAGTCCCGAAGAGCTCGTGGCTCGTAGGCAGCGCGCCAAGGAGCAACGCAAGAGCGCGCTGGCGACCGTCCAGCGTCTCGCCGACAGCCAGGCGAACATCGGTCAGGAGCTTCGCTCCGAGCTCGAGGCCCTTCAACGGCAGGGTCATGAGCTCGAAGAGCTCGAAGCGACGCAGCCCGGCCTCATCGACGGCCTCCTCCGGCGCATCACCGGGCGACGGCTGGTGCTCGAACGTCGCAGCGCGACCGACGCGCTCGTGCGCCGCTACGAGGCGGTGAGCACCCGCCTGCGAACGGCGGCAGCCTTCGCCGACGAGCTCCGCCTCGCCTCCCTGCAGCTCCACGAAGAGGTGCAGAGCTTGCACAAGGAGCGCGCAGCCGCCAACCAGTCGGTCGAGAGCGCCGCGCGGCGGGTGCTCGAGATCGAGCAGCAGATCCGAGCCCACGAGGCGGGGGAGCCTTGTGCCGCGACCCTCGACGATCTACAGTTCGAACATCGCTACCAGAGTCAGGCCATGCAGGTCGGTCGGGCCGCAGCCAAGCTCATCGCGGCCGAGATCCCCGTCGCCCAGCAGCTTCGTGGCACGGTCCAAGACCTCCACGAAGAGATGCAGCACTTCGTGCTGTCGGCCACCACCATCGTCGATGGGGCCGGGCGCCGGATCCAGGCGCTCGGGGCCGCAGCCGACGCGCCGATCGTGGTGGGGGAGCTCCAGCAGTCGCTCACCGAGCTCGGCGAGGCCATGCGGGCCACCGAGATCTACCTGGAGCACGTCGGAGAGCTGGTCGCCCACAAGCTGCCCGACCTCTCGGCCCGCCTCCAGGCCGAAGCCGAGTCCAACAACGCGGGAACGCAGGCCGACCTCGAACACCTCGATCGCGTCAAGGCCCGCGCCGAGGCGGAGCGCGCGCTGCGCGAGGCCGCGGCTCGCGAGGTCGAAGAGCTCTCGCGGGGACGTCGATGAAGCTCCCCGATGCGCGGGTCGGGCCCTACGTCCGGGCCTTGGCCGCCGCCCTCAACGCCGCAGCGCCCAACGCCTCCCACCCGCCGCTGCTCGAGGGACTGGCGCTGCTCCGAGCGCTCGATCCAGCGGTGTCGGGAACCCTGCTCCAGCCCGCCGAAGTCGATGAGCGCTCCGGCATGCCGAGCTGGGCCTGGGTCGAGCGCGTCCGCGCCGAAGCGCAGAGTCAGGGCACCCCCGACGCCCGCCAGATAGAGCAGGCCCAACGACTCGATCCAGAGCTCGCCGCGCGCATGATCGCCCGGCGCGATCTGCTCGCTCACCTCGCGTCTCGCGAGGTGCTTCCCCTCCGTCGGATCAGCGCGCGCGTGCAGCGTCGTGGGCCACCCCACCAGATCCGGGTCGTCAGCGATCGGGTCGGGCCCGACGGCCGCTGGGTACGCACCCTCGTCGCCCTCCAAGGGCCGACGACCAAGCTGGGCTGTGCCGAGATCACCGCGGACGGTCGCGTCGTGCTCGATCCGGGCGTGGAGCACCTCTTGGCACGTCACGCTTTCAGCCCCCTGGCCGCGCTCTTCGCGCAGCTCAGCCAGGTGATCATCGGTGAGGTCGTGGAGCTCAGCCGAGGGATCATCGGTCCGGTCTGGTTTCCGGGCGTCGCGCTCCCTCAGGGGCTCCCGCCTGAGCTCGGCAAGGGGCTGGTGGTGCACCTCCCCCTCGAGGTCCTCGCGACCGAGATCCGGCGAGACATCGATGAAGATCCCCTCGGTTCCAGCAGCTTGCGCTCCCCCAAAGGCTATGGATGGGCCAGGCAGCGCCGCTTCGTCTCGAGCGGGCGGGCCCGCGAGCCCCTCCGGGCCTGGCTCTCGACGACGCATGCCCGGTGCGAGGTCGTCGAGCTCTGAGAGCGGGTGAGTTCGTCGCGATCCGCTGCGATCGACAGCGATCAGGCGGTGACCAGCTCGGTGGGCATGGCCTCGTGGTGCCAGGCGGCGCGCGCGGCGGCGTGGAGTCGGGAGAGGGGATCGGTACGCTCCCCGTCTTCGGGAAAGTTGTAGACCACGGCGAAGTCGAAGCCAGCGCGCATCAGGCGGATCGGGAGCTGGGAGGAGACGTTCAGCTCGTCTGCGAGAAGCTGGACCGCCATGAGCTGCTTGCCCTGTCCCAGACGGAAGGCTTCGCGGGGAGGGAAGCCGAGCTCGGCGAAGTCGTCGCGCAGCTCGCGGAGACTTCGCGTCTCGAGGGCGAACATTCGAGCTTGGAAGAGCCAGTAGTCGAGGGCCTCGGCCCAGTTCATCTCTTTGAGCAGGGTGGGGAGGTACTGCACGCCCAGGGTGACATGTCGCGCTTCGTCACGTTCGTAGTAAGGAAGGAGCTCGCACAGGACCGGCTCGACACGCGAGCGGCGGGCCATGGTGAACAAGGTGAGGGCGATGGGCTCGATCATGAGCTGCATGCCGACCAGCTTCTTGGCGAGGGTGTCGGCGCGGAGCACGCGGTCGAGGATCTCTCCGGCCACGCCGGGCAGGGGGGCGGGCTCGTAGCCGATCAGCTTGAGGTAGTCGTGCATGACGTAGAAGTGGCGCGCCTCGTCGTGGGCTTGAGAGGTCGCGGCGAGCCGGGCCTCGAGCGGCTCGAGCTCCGCAGCCAACTCGGCGGAGATCTTCCAGGCGGCGAGCTCGCCCCACAGGATGATCGAGAAGAGGTTCTGCAGCGCCCGCCGCTTGGGCTCCGGCAGGTGGACCCCACCGTGCTTCTCGACGAGCTCCGAGAGGATCTCACGCCCATCCCAGATGCGCTCTTGGCCTTGGTGATAGACGCGCTCGAGGCTCTTGGCCGCGCGCGCTTCACGGCCGAGATGCTCAACATTGAACATGTCGTAAGGGATCGACGAGGGCTGACGACGGCGGACTCGGCTGAGGGCTCGGCGTAGTAGTGACATAGAAACCTCCGTGTACATCACGATCATGACGTCATGGATGTGCCGGGGTCAAGTCAAAACTGGCCACGCGGCCAGCGTCAGATGGAGCTGGCCGCGGCGATGGCCACCGCCAGCGCACCGGGGTCGAAGGTCCGGTCCCGGATCAGGTTGGACCGGAGCTCCTGTACGATCACGAGCTGAAGTCTGTAGATCGCGAGCGGTACCCGCTTGATCACGTCGGGCTCTTCCATGAGGTGCCTCGGCACCAGCAGCTCGGGCTGGTTGATCGGGTTGAACTGGACGCGGAGGTACCGGCCTGCCCACACCTTCAGCACGATACTCAAGGAATGGCCTGTTAGTAGCTCGTACTGCTCGTTGATGGGTCGAATGATGAGATCGGACAGCCCTTCGTCGGGATCGATGGGCTCACGCATCGACCGAGGCGCCAGTTCAGCGGTCCACACCTCGGGCAGGCGGGGCCTGCTGTCGGGGTCGGCGTCTCTCCAGCGCTCGACGGTCCAGGCTTGGTGGGGCTCGGGCAGCCGAAGGCGGTGGGCGATGGTGTGCGTAAGCCCCGCGAAGGGCTCGTGTGGGTTTCGATAGATCCGACCCGCCAGATAGCGACCCAGGTAGTCTTGCGCTGCGGCCGCTTGGGGATCGCCCGAGGCATCGACCTGAAGCCACGGGAGCAGGAGCTCGTACAGCCGGAGCGCCCCGAGTCGGATCTGCTGGAGCATGCCGGGGGTGAGCGAGGTGCCGCGCTCGACCTGAACCACGCCGGCGCAGGGGATGTCGGTCGTGGTCGGGGTGAGGACCTCGTCGTGGGAGAGCCCCTCGACGAGCACGCTCGGCGTGGGATCGAAGGGTAGCCGAAGTCCGAGCCACCCACTTAGACCCGGCGCGTTGAGGGGCTCCCGCACCAGCCAAGACTGGGTCTCGGGACGAGCCCACACCGTGGGGTCGTCGTCGACGAGGAGCGTGACCTGTTGCTCGTGCCCCATGGCCTTGACCAGGGCGTCGAGCGCGTGAAGGCCGTCGAGGGTGAGATCGACCACGCCGGGTTCATGGGTGTGGAGGCCACCCCGCGCGTTGACCCGAGCCTCTTTTCCGCTGAGAAGCTGCTGGATAGCAATGGATCGCCCAGCCCCATCGCGTAGGGTCGCCAGGCCGGGCTGCTCGAGCAGGCGGGCGAGGTGAAGCGAGGCCACCTCGAAGAGGTCGGCACGCTGGCGGGCGCGCGGCTCCGTCAGGTTCTTGCCTGTGTGCTGCATCTTGTCGATCTCCGCGGCGAGCAGCCTCAGGCCCCCGCTTCGGTCACGGGGGTGCTCGTCGTGGTGGACCCAGTGGGCGAGGAAGGGAGCGTCGAGGGGGAGCGCCCGCCAGCCAGTCGGGGGAGTCTCGGGGGTGGACAGGCCATCGACGAAGATCAGCTCGGTCGCGGAGGACAGGCCATCGAGGGCGCGGCTGGACCAGACGTCTCCCGTTCGGCCCACGATGGCGAGGGGCGGACGCCGAGGTCCTGCCGGACGGAGGTGCCCGTGACCGAAGCGCTCCTCGAGCGGGGCGAGCTCCACTTCTTGCTCGGGGTCACGGAGGCGACGGACCTGCGGGTTGCCCTGGAGCTCGACCAAGTCCTTCAGGGTCAAGTCCCCGTCCTCTGCCTCGGCGAGGGGGGCGGAGAGCAGAGAGTCTCGGCGGGATTCCCACGTTGTCGGGAGGTGGATCCTCAGGGTAGCGACGCCGTCTTCGCCTCGGAGGAAAGAGGGTCGAGCGAAGCTGTGGAGCAAGGTGCGGACGAGCCTGGAGGCCCTCGGATCGAAGGACTCGGGGATGGCGCCGATGACCTCGGCCGCGACGAGGGGGCCCAGGTTGGGCAGGCTATCGAGGGCGGGCCTGTGATGCTCTACCTTGGAGGGAAAGGTCAAGACCAGGCTGACATGAGGCAGCTCAGGGAGGAGACGATGGCAGCTCAGGGTCTTGTCTTTGTGGCGGACGAGCATCGGGGTGCCCGAGCCTTGAGGCACCGCATCCCACGCGGGCTCGTGCCCCGAGAGGTGGAGGCGGATCTCGAGGCGGCACGCGTCGCGGTCGGCTGTGATCCCCAGCGCGCTGCTCACGAGCCCCGGATCGACCCGGTGCGTCGAGATCACCACGTCGCGCTCCAGGGCGTGCTTGACGAAGGTGACGTCCTGGGACTGGGTCAGTCGCGCGAGCTGGGGCAGGTGTTCGGCCAAGGTCGCGGCTTGTCCCTGCGTCATCGTGAGCACTCGGTAGGGGAAGTCCAGCGGGTCACAGGCGGCGATCATGGGCACGGTCGGCTCTTCGATGAAGAAGATGGGGTGCTCGGGGGGGTGAGCCTGGGGGTCGAGGAGCTGCTCTTTGGTCAGGGGGCCGCGGGGGCGGAGCTGCTTGAGGGTGTCGGGAAGCGGCTCCATGCGAGGCTCCGCCGGCCCTCCACCTTCGGTGGACTCCGCGATCTCATCGGGGATGGGGGGGAGGTTTTGGGGGGACCACGACGAGCCTAGGAGCTGCTTGGCGACGGGCACGAGCTGGTGCAGGAGTCGGGCCCAAGCGGCATCTTCGACGATGTCGCTCATGTCGGCTGTCTTGCGCAGGCGCTCGGTCGAGAGGATCCCTCCGATCCTCCCCCCGAAGATCTCGCGGCGCACGACCTGTACGCCACCGATGACGATGGTGAGGGTGTCGGGGCCGACCGCGAGGGAGCCTCGGACGTCGCCGAAGTCAAAGCGTCGCTGCTTGTCGACCCCGAAGACCGTGAGCCCGATGCGGCTGCACAGTCCGATGGGGCTCCCTCCGTTGACGAGGATCGGCGCGGGCGACTGGCCACAGTTGATCTCGACGATCTCGGCCTCTGCGCCCTTCTCGTGGCTTCGCAGACGGTGGAGCATCGAGAGACGATGCTGCACGTAGACGTAGGTACCCTGCATGGGCTGATCGGTTCGGCCGACCTTTGCTTCCTCGGTGCCGGTCATCTCGAAGCGGATCGAGCCCTCGGCGGTGCCATCGCCGCTCTCGATCCGGATCGAGACCGGGCGCTGCTGCAAGAGCCCGTTGATCCCCACAGCGAGCTGAAAGACGTGACGCCGCTCGGGATCGGTCTGGTTGATGAAGAGGTGATCGAAGAGGTTCTCGATCTGCGTGGGGGTGAAGGGGCGCCCGCCGACCCAGGCGATCACGAGCTGACCGCGCGTCGCGTCGACGGCGAGGAAGCGTGCTCCAGCGAAGTTGGCGGCTTGCACGACCTCGAGGCAGGCCCGGTCGGGCCACCGAAGCGCGAACTCGCGCATCTTCTCGATGGCTTTGTCACGGGCGAGGGTGAAAGTTCGTTGTTCGACGAAGGTGCCAGGGGCGCGGCTTCGGGCGAGGAGCTCGTCGAGGGTGGTCATGGGAGTCCCGTCTGGTGGTGGAGCAGGCGACGCATGGCATCCTGGTCGCGGCCTTCCGCGACCAGGATCGCGTAGGCCAGCGCGGTTGCAGCCCGGTTCACGTCGGACCAGGAGGCGGCCAGCGCTGTTTGATAGAGGTGATGATCGCGCCGAACCAGGATCTGCCGCTTGGTGAAGCGTCGCCAGAGCGCGCGAAGCAAGCCGTCCTTCCCGCGCTCGTAGAGAGCCTGGCCCGGAGGGGCCTCGACGAAGAACTCGTCGTCCAAGCCTTGATCCGAGAGATCCCCCATATGGACCCGAGTGCTCCCTTGCGTCGCGCGAGCCATGTAGTGGCGCAGGCGCTCGAGCAGCTTGAGCTCTTGGGGGTCGAGATCGGCGTCGTCGATGGGTCGAGGGAGCACGAAGCGGTCTTGGGCGCGCAGCATCAGGCGCGGGCCGGTCCGCAGGAGCCCCTGGAGTACCGGCGGGGCGAAGTTTCGGAGGAGGGTCTCGGTCTCGGGGCTGGCTCGCACCATCAGCCAGCGAGCCTGGTGGATCGCCGTCGCGAGCGGCCCGTCGCCCGGGTGGAGGAGGATTCCTCCGGTCCTGGACTCCTGGCTCTCGATCAGGTCGAAAGAGATCGGCTCTTCGTGGCCGTAAAAGAGCTTCCGCCCTCGCAGCGCGCGCTGAACACGGCTGGCGCGACTGGGGTGGGCTTGGGCCACGAGGGCGAGCACCTGGTGGTAGGCGCTCAGGTCTTCGCCCGCCTCGCAGGCCTGCTCAGCCCGCTCGATGAGCTGGAAGGTGAGCTCGCCGGCCACGCGGACGACCTCGCGTAGCACGGCCGCCCAGTTCTCGTTCCGAAGGACGCTGTCGCGGGTGAGGGTGTGATCCAGGCGATCCGCACGCACCTTGAAGCTGACGTGTCGAAGCTGCTGCGCGAAGCTCCCGAGCAGCTCCGCGCTCGTGCCGCGCACTAGGGTCAGCCCCCCATTGTAGTAGCCGTAGAGGGGCTCGCCCCCGAGGCCGACATGCAGCTCCAGCTCGGGCTGGAGCTCGGAGGTGTTCAGCAGGGTCTCGGGCAGGTCCATCGGGCGGCTGATCCGCTCGACGACCGGCTCGGCTTCTTCGGCGAAGGCGGCGAAGGGGTCGTCGTCATCGACCGATGCCTGGGACTCGGTACGAAGGGTTCGGTCCTCGAAGCTGATGGGGCAGGTGGAGTGTTCACACCAGTAGGTGAGCACGTCGCGCGCCTCGCGGACGATGCCCGGGACCTCGGCGGCGCGGGCGCGGCGGTAGATGGTGATCCGGGTCCCGGTGACGGGGCGGTCCACCCGGACCTTGTCGTAGCTTCGATCCGCGTGAAAGAGTAGCTCCCAGTATTCGCCGTGGCGCCCGGTATGGAGGAGCACCGCCTCGGGGCGCATGGCGAAGATGCTCGTAAAGCCAATGCCGAACTTGCCGATCCGAGTCAGGTCACCCTCTTTGGTCGATGAGAACATGCGGGTGAGCTGGTTGTCGATGATCTCTTCGTTCATGCCCTCGCCGAAGTCGTCGACATGAAGGGTGACCACCCCGCGCTGGTCGTCCTCGGGGGCGTAGTCGACCGCCACCTCGATGCGTGGGGTGCCGGCGTCGAGGCTGTTCTGCACGAGCTCCCGTAGGCAGTCGAGGGGTCGCGCGAACTGATTGACCAGGTTCTCAAGGGCCTCTTCGACAAGGGCCTGCTCTCCGATGCTCGCCACGGATCCTCCGCTTCACTCGGCGGAGTGTACCAGATCGGAAGCTTTCGCCCGCCGCTGTAGTCCAAGAAGTCGGATCTCGACGGGGCGCAAGGAGTCCTCAGACCTGCTCGAGCTCCAACTCATCGAGGACGGCGGGCTGGGATGGGCCCAGATGGATGCTGCCCTCTCTGAGCTCCGCGTGCAGCGCGGGGCCTCGCTCGGCGGGATCGGAGAGCAGAAGGCGGCTGAGGGGCTCAGCGATGAGGGTGTCGATGGCGCGCAGCACCGCCCGCGCGCCGAAGGCATCGCTCTTGTCGTGCTCTGCGCAGCGGGCGACGACCTGGTCGTCGTAGGTGAAGACCACGCTGGCTTGAGCGGCTCGCTTGGCGAGGGCATCGAGGTGCTGGATCGCGATGGCGCGCAGCGCGTCGGGAGTGAGGGGGCTGAAGGGTACGACCCCGTCGATGCGGTTGAGCAGCTCGGGTTGAAAGTGCTTGCGCGCCTGCTCGACCATACGGTCGGCGGCGCTGTGGGGATCGGAAGCGCTGAATCCGACGGTGCCTTGACCCACCCGGGGGGCCCCGGCGTTGGAGGTCAGGATGAAGAGCGCGTTTCGCGCATCGACCTTGCGACCCTCGGAGTCGTTGAGGTGCCCTTCGTCGAACAGCGCCAGAAAGAGGGACTGCACCTCGGGGTGAGCCTTCTCGAACTCGTCGAGCAAGACGACGGCATAGGGGCGTCGGCGTAGCCTCTCGGTGAGCTGACCTGGCTCCCCGTGGCCCGCGTAGCCAGGGGGTGCGCCAATGAGGCGGCTCGTGGTGAAGCGCTCGCTGTATTCGGACATGTCCAGGCGGATGACCGCATCACCCCCCGGAAAGAGGGCGGAGGCGAGCTGCCGGGCCAGCTCGGTCTTGCCGACGCCGCTCGGACCGACGAAGAGGAAGACCCCCTGAGGCCGCCGCGGATCCCGAAGCCCAGCGCGGCAGAGGCGCACGGCGCGAGCCAGGCGAGCGATGGCCTGATCCTGGCCCTTCACGCGCCGAGAGAGCTCGATCTCGAGGGCCGAGAGCCGGGCGCGCTCTTCGGCGGTGAGCTGGTGGACGGGGATCCCGGTGCGCTCCGAGAGCACCTGTGCGACGATCCGGCTCGTGACGACCGGGATCTCATCGAGGCTGGCCTCGGCGCATGCCTCGTCGAGCAGGTCGAGGGCCTTGTCGGGCAGGCGGCGATCCGGCAGGTAGCGGTGCGAGAGCGTGACACAAGCCGCGAGCGCCGCATCGTCGACGTCGACGCCATGATGCTCGACGTAGGTACTCGCCAGTCCGCGGAGGAGCTCCAAGCTCTCGGGCAAGCTCGGCTCGGCGATGGAGATCGGTTGGAAGCGGCGCTCGAGGGCAGAGTCGGGTTCGATGTGCTTTCGGAACTCGGGCAGGGTCGTCGCCCCAATGACCGTGATCTCGCCCCGCGCCAAGGCGGGCTTGAGGATGTTCGCGGCATCGAGGGAGCCGCCCTCGGTGCGCCCCGCGCCGACCAGGGTGTGCAGCTCGTCGATGAAGAGCACGACCCCCGGCTGTTCGCTCGCTTCCTGCACGATGCCTCGAAGCCGCTCCTCGAAGGTGCCTCGGTACTTCGTGCCTGCCACCAACGATCCCATCGAGAGCTCGATGAGCCGCAGGCCACGCAGTCGCTCGGGCACGTCCTCGCCGACGAGCTGCTGCGCCAGACCTTCGACGACTGCCGTCTTGCCCACGCCCGGATCCCCGAGCAGCAGCGGGTTGGCCTTCTGTCGGCGCACCAGGGTCTTCATCAGGGTGCGGATCTCGCGGGCTCGGCCGATCACGGGTCCGAGCTCCCCTCGGCGGGCCAGGGCGGTCAGATCGCGCCCTTGCTCGTCGAGGAGGGGAGTGGGGCTCTCGTCGGCGTCGGCCTCGGCGTCTTCGGGGGGGGCCTCGATGGTCTCAAGGCCGTTCTCGCAGAAGGCTCTGCCCTCGGTGGCGAAGGTGCTCTCGGGGTTGAGCTCGAGCGCCTGGTTCCACAGGGGCAGGGCTTCGGTGAAGCGCGCCAGCGCGTTGAGGGCCGCCGCCTTGCCCTGGATGGCGAAGGCGTGAAGGGGCTCGAGCGCCAAGGCGCGGTCGAACCAGCCGAGGGACTCGGAGTAGTGCCCCTGCATACGGAGGCTCTCGGCTCGGCCTGCGATGGCGTACAGGTAGTCCGGCCGGATCCTCAGCGCTCGATCATAGGCTTCGATGGCCTTTGAGTAGTCCACGTTCTTGCGATGGCTCTCGCCGAGGTTGGTCGCGGCCTGGTAGGAGCCGGGGTCGATCTCGAGGCACTGGCTGTAGGCAGCGATCGCTTCGAGGAGCTGCCCTTGCTGCTCGTGGATCATGCCGAGCCGGAAGCTGGCGTCGGCGTAGGTGGGGTCTAAGAAGAGTGCATGCTCGCAGGCCTTGATCGCGCCGTCGATGTCGCGGCCGTTGTGCAGCCGTCGGGCGCGCTCCAGGGATCGTACCGCGGCGGCGCGTCGAACTTGGGAGGTCTCGAGCTTGGGCCGCTGTTGGCGGAGGCCGAGCTGACACGCGACCAGTCCGCGCTGCACGTTGGCGCTGTTCGGGCTCTCGTGGCTGGCCTCGACCCACAAGGGCATGGCCTCGTCGAAGCGCTCCAGCTCGTTGAGAACGGTGGCCTTGCCGCAGAGGGCTCCCAGGTGTCGAGGGTGCTTGTCGAGGATCGTGTCGTAGAGCGGGAGGCACTCCTGCAGCAGGCCCAGCTCACGGGCGCACTCCGCGCGGCCGAGCTGGGCGCGCAGATCGCCGGGTGCCAGCTCCAAGGCGGCCTCGAAGGCGTCGAGGGCGGCCTGGAGACGGCCGTGTCGTCGAAGACAGCGACCGCGATGGTAGGCCGCTTCGACGTGGGAGGGGCGCCGCGCCAGGCAGTTCTCGAAGGCGTGCACCGCGCGGTCGAAGCGCTGGGCGCGCGCGTGGGCGATGCCGAGCAGAAACCAGGGCTCGTCCCAGGTCGGCGCGATCTCGCTCGCCGCGGAGAGGGCGCGGATGGCCTCGGCGAGGCGATCCTGCTGGAGCCAGGCGCGCCCCATGTCGAAGTGGGCGCGCGCCCGATCGCGGGCGGCTTGGTCGGATGCGGAAGCGCTCGCCGCCTCTTCGCTACGCTCCAGACCCTTTCGGGCGAAGGGGTGGTCGGGATCGAGCTGGAGGGCCTTTCTCCACCAGATCATGGCTTCGGGGTGGCGTTCGAGGGCGGCCAGACACGCGGCCTTGCCTCGGACGGAGAAGGCGCGCCGAGGCTGGAGCGAGACGGCCTCGTCAAACTCGCTCAAGGCTTCGTCATAGCGACCGAGCATGCGCAAGCACTCGGCGCGGCCCGCGCGGGCGTTGGCATGGCGCGGGGCCCGGGCGAGCAGCACGTCGAAGGTGTCCAGCGCCTCGGCATATCGGCCTGCAAGGCGTTGGGCGTCGCCCAGGCCATAGAGGATCTCGTCGTCGTCGGGGTCGATCTCGGCCAGGGCCGCGCATACCTCGGCTGCCTCTTCTTGACGATCGAGGCGCTGCAAGGCGTCGATCAGGGCGAGACGTGGCGCCCGGGACTGCGGGGCAGCCTCGCTCGCTTCGCGCAGGGAGACGATGGCCTCAGCGGTCCGACCCTCGGCGAGCAGCGCCACCCCCCACTCAAGCCCGAGCTCGGCGGTGAGCTGGGTGCTGTCGGGGGTGGACAGGTCCTTGGGGGGTGGGGCTGGCGCCTCACCGCTTCGGAGGTCCGAGAGCTTCGTGCGACTCTCTTCGCGGCCTGCGATCGCGAAGCTCGACGAGGGCTCCAGCACGAGGGCTTCTGTCCACAGCGGCAGAGCCTCTTCGTAGCGTCCCAGGGCGTTGAGGGTTGCCGCCTGGCCACGCAGGGCGAAGGCGTGATCCCGCTGCCGCTGTAGAGCCTCTTGAAAGGTGCTCAACGCCTGGCGAAAGCGCCCGAGCATACGGAGCGTCTCGGCCTTGCCGGCGAGCCCGTAGAGGCTCTGGGGCTCGAGGTGCAGCACGCGCTCGTAGGAGCGCAGTGCTGCGTGATGGCAGCGCGCTTGGCGAAGCGCCTCGGCGAGCCCCAAGGTGAGCTGTGCGTTGTCGGGGGCGTTCGCCACCGCCTGCCGCCAGCACTCGACCGCGCGGGTCCAGCGCTCCAAGCCTTCGTAGCAGCGCGCGAGCCTCCGGGCGGGCTCGGGATCGTCGGGCTCGCATCGCAGGGCCTTGCGCAGCTCTTCGACCGCGTCGACGAGCTCGCCGCGCGCTTCGTGCGCGTCGGCTCGCTCGAGATGCGCTCGCGCTCGCTCACGCCGGTTCATGCCGCCTCCGAGACCCGGGGTGAGGTGCGGTGGGCCGCCCCCCCTTCGTCGTCGACTCTATCGTAACAGGGAAGCTTGTCGTCAGGCGTCATCGTCCTCGATCAGCAGGGCATCGAGATCGTCGAAGGTCGGATCGAGCGCAGGGGAGGGGGGCTGGGGTGGGGTCGGCTCACCGCGCCGCTTGCGGCGACGCTCACCCTTCGACTTGGTCGGCCTAGCACCGTCGAGCGGCTTGGGAGGAGGGGAGGCGCTGACCTTCGGCGCGCGCGCGCGTCGGGGCGGTGGCAAGCCCAAGGCCTCGCGGCGCGCGACCTCGGCGCGCTCACTGGCCTGGATCTCGGCGAGGATGGCGTCGATGTCCGCGCTGTCTCCTCGTCGGGCCACCTTGCCGGTGAGCTTGGTCGATGGGGTGAGATCGCCGCGCTCGTAGAGCTCCCACATCTCTTGACCATAGCGAGTCCGGCGGAGCTTAGAGTCGTAGCGCCCCAAAAAGGAGGTGAGGTTGTCTATATCGCGAATGAGCAGCTTGCCCGCGTGGGCGTTCTGGGCGGTGTCGACCGCTTGGGGCAGGTCGATGATCACGGGCCCGTCCGCTGCGATCAATACGTTGAAGTCCGAGAGATCGCCGTGTACCAAGCCCGCGCAGAGCATCTTCTGGGTCTCTTGGAGCAGGGTGAAGAAGAGCGATCGGGCCTCACGGCGCGTGGGGTTCAGGTCGGCGAGGCGGGGGGCTGGGCCTCCGTCGGGCCCGGTGATGAGCTCCATGACGAGTACACCGTCTACGAAAGCATACGGCTCGGGCACCCGAACCCCCGCAGCGTGCAGGCGCTCGATGGCCTGGACCTCGGCGGCGCGCCAGGCTTGCTCCTCCATCTCGCGGCCGAAGCGTGAGCGCTTGTCAACGGCGCGCTGGGTGCGGCTGTTTCGGACCTTCCGCCCTTCGGTATAGGCCGCACGGTGTTTGAAGCTCCGGCGCTCGGGCGCCTTGTAGATCTTCGCCACCCGGATCTCGCCTTCGCTGCGCACGAGGTAGACCTCGGCTTCTTTACCGCTCATCAGTGGCCGGATGACCTCGGTGATGATGCCTTGATCGACCAGAGGGATCAGGCTCTCCGGGACCCGCATGTCGAGCAACTCCTGAGTGGGGGATTAGAGATCGAGGCTCTCGACGTCGGTGAGGCTCTCGGCCTCTTCCATGAGGAAGCGGTAACGAGGTGCCGGATCTTTGCCCATGAGCTGTCCCATGGTCAGGTTGGCCTGCATGGGATCGGCGATGGTCACCCTGAGCAGTCGCCGGGCCTTGGGGTCGAGGGTGGTCTCGAAGAGGGTCTTGGCCGGCATCTCCCCGAGCCCCTTGAACCGCGTGATCTCGGGCTTGGCCCGAGCGGGAAGGGCGGCGAGGATGCGCTCCTTATGGGGGTCGTCCTGGGCCCAGTGGGTCTGCTGCCCCACGTTGATCCGATACAGCGGGGGCTGGGCGATGTAGACGTAGCCTTCTTGCAGGAGGGGCTTGAGGTAGTTGAAGAAGAAAGCCAGCATCAAGGTGGTGATGTGATGGCCGTCGGTGTCGGCGTCCATGAGCAGGATGATGCGTCCGTAGCGGAGCTTGTCCTGCTTGAGCTGCTCGCCGATCCCGCAGCCCAGCGCGGTGACGATATTGCTCAGTTCCTCGTTGGCGAGGACCTTCTTCAGGCTGGCCTGTTCGGCGTTGAGGACCTTGCCTCGCAGCGGCAGCACGGCCTGGGTGCGTCGATCGCGCCCCTGGCGCGCGGTACCGCCCGCAGAGTCGCCCTCGACCAGGAAGATCTCGGTCTCGTTGGGATCGGAAGAGGTGCAGTCCGAGAGTTTGCCCGGCAGGTTGATCCGACCCGAGGTCGCCGTCTTTCGTCGGACGGCGGAGGCGGCCTGACGGCTGGCGAGGCGGGCGCGGGCCGCTTGGCTCGCCCGCATCACGATCATCTCGCCCCGGCTCTTGTTGTCGTGCAGCCACTGCTCGAGGATGGGCCGGACCGAGCTGTCGACGGTCGAGCGGGCCTCGGGGTTGTTGAGCTTGTCCTTGGTTTGCCCCTGAAACTGAGGCTCGGGGGTGTAGTACGAGAGGATCGCTACGACGCCTTCGCGCAGGTCCTCGGCGCTGATCGTGAGGTTCTTGGGAGCGAGGCTGTGGGCGTCCATGAAGGAGCGGACCGCCTTGACCAGGGCGTCGCGCAGGCCTTGCTCGTGGGAGCCCCCGCTGCCCGTGGGGATCCCATTGACGAAGGACAGCCAGTGATCGCGGGGGGCTTCCGTCCAGTTCAGCACCAGATCGACCTTGTGTTCGTCGAGCTCTCGCTCGTGCACGAAGGGGGCGTCGATGACCGGGGTGAGGCTGCGGCGCTCCTGCACCGCGTCGAGGTAGTCGAGCAGCCCGCGGCTGTGCTCCAGCTCGTGGGTCTGGCCGTTGACCTCGTCTTTGAAGGTGATCTTGACGCCTCGGTGCAGGAAGCTGCGCTGCTCGAGGGTTCGGTGGATCGTCTCGGGATCGTAGGCGGTGTCGGGGAAGATCTCGGGATCGGGGGTGAAGGTGATCGCGGTGCCGGTGCCGCGCGCGGGACCGACCGCCTGAACGGGGGCTTGGGGGATCCCGCGGCGATACTCCTGCACGAAGCGCTGGCCGTCTCGGCGGACTTCGGCGTGGAGGCGCATCGACAAGGCGTTGACGACGCTGCTGCCGACCCCGTGAAGACCACCCGAGGTTTTGTAGTTGTCGCCGTCGAACTTGCCGCCTGCGTGGAGGGTCGTGAAGATCACCTGCAGCGCGCTCACCTTCTCGGTGGGGTGCTCGTCGGTGGGGATGCCGCGCCCGTTGTCTTCGATGGTGAGGGTGGTGCCATCGGCGTGAAGGGTGATGCCGATCCGGCTGGCGTGACCGTTCATGGCCTCGTCGATGCTGTTGTCGACGATCTCCCAGAGCAGGTGGTGCAGGCCCTCGGATCCCGTGCCGCCGATATACATGCCGGGACGCTTGCGGACGGGATCGAGGCCCTTGAGGACCGCGATCTGCTGCGCGCCGTAGCCCTTGGGCTTGCTCATGCGTCCTCCTCGGCGTGGTCGTCGTCGACCGGGTCGTCGTCGGAGCCGAGCTGTAGGGTGGGACCACGGACCCAGCGATCGATCGTGCCGCGCTTGAGCACCACCGAGCCCCGGTTGCCTCGGCTCGAGACGCCGAACTTGCGCTCGCGCACGACCAGCTCGCGCCCGAGCGCGGTGATCACCGTGGGGCCGTCGAGGGAGTGGTGGACGAGGTCCGCCGCCATCACGCGGTCGCTCTCGCGCAGCTTGATGCCCGCCACCCCTTTGCCGGCGGCCTTGAGTACCGAGACTTCGTCGGTGGGGAAGATCATGGCCCGGCCCTTGGTTGTCGCGAGGGCGAGCCGATCGCCGGGTTGACAGAGCAGGGCGACGAAGACCGCGTCTTTCTTGGAGAGTCGGGCGTACATGCGCCCCCGCTTGGTGCTGATCTCGGCGTGGTCCGCCAAGGCGAAGCGCAGGGCCCTCCCTTGTTCCGTCAGGGCGATCACCCAGGGTGGGGAGGGGTCCTCGCCCGAATCGAAGGGCTCGCCTTCGGGTAGGTGCCGCGGGTCGTGCGAGAGCACCCCGATGACCCGCTCCCCGTCGTCGAACGAGAAGTGGGCCTGGACGGGCTCGCCGTAGCCGGTGGTGGCGGGCACGTCGTCGACGCGCATGACATAGGCGCGGCCCGCGCTGCCGAAGAAGGTGAGGGTGGAGCGGGTGGACGCCTTGATCAGCCAGCCGATCTCGTCTTCGTCTCGGATGCGGATCTTGTCGACCTCCGAGAAGCTGGACTGGCGCTTGATCCAGCCATCACGGGTCACGACGACGTAGGCGTCTTCGTCGATGATGTAGGCGTTCTCGTCGAAGGTGAGCTCCCGGACGGGCTCGCCGAGCACGGTGCGGCGCGGGTCGGCGTAGAGCTTGCGGATCTCGAGCAGCTCGTCGCGCACCACGATCCACAGCTCCTTGTCGCTGCCGAGGATCCCCTCGATGCGCTCTGCCTCGGCCCGCTTCTCGTCGAGCTCTTGCTGAACGAGCAGGATCTCGAGCTGAGCGAGTCGGTAGAGGCGCAGCTCCAAGATGGCCTCGGTCTGTGCATCGGAGAGGTCGAAGCGATCGATCAGCCGCTCGTGCGCGTCGCGGCGGCCCTGGCTCGCCCGGATGATCTGGATCACCTCGTCGAGGGCGTCGAAGATGAGCACGAAGCCTTCGAGGAGGTGGATGCGCTCGCGGAGCTGGTGAAGGTCGTACTCGAAGCGTCGGCGGATCGTCTCGAAGCGGAAGGTGAGCCAGTGGTCGAGGAAGGCGCGCAGATCGAGGCGGGCGGGCTTGGTGATCTCGGCGTGAGCCGAGGGGACGAGGGCGGTGAGGTTCATGGGGAAGGTCGCCTGGGCGGGCGTCTTTTTAAAGATGTAGGCCATGACGGCCTCGGGGCTGGCGCCTTGCTTGAGCTCGAGCACGACCCGGGTGTCTTCGGTGGACTCGTCGCGCATGTCGACGACCTGGGGCAGCCGCTTGCTCGTGATCTCGGCGGCGATCTTCTCGATCATTCGGGCCTTGTTCTGGCCGTAGGGCACGCTGGTGAGCACGATCCGGCGTCGCCGCCCGTCCTTCTCTTCGTGCCAGTCGCACCGGATCCGGAAGCTACCCTGGCCCTCTTGGTAGAAGCTGATGATCTCGGCGCGGTCGTTGAGGATCCGCCCCGCCGTCGGGAAGTCCGGCCCGCTGACGTGCTGGACCAGATCGGCCACCGTCGCGTCGGGGTGGGCGATGAGGTGGACCGCGGCGTCGATGACCTCGCCGAGGTTGTGGGGCGGGATCCGGGTCGCCATACCCACCGCGATCCCCTCGCTGCCGTTGACGAGCAGCTGGGGGAACTGCGCGGGGAGGACGACCGGCTCGAAGCGTTGCCCGTCGTAGTTGGGGCGGAAGTCGACGGTGCGCTTCTTGATCTCGCTCAAGAGCTCGAGCGCGATGGGCTGGAGTCGGCACTCGGTGTAGCGCATCGCGGCGGCGCGATCGCCGTCGAGGCTGCCGAAGTTTCCGTGCCCCTCGACCAGCGCAGCGCGGAGCGTGAAGTCCTGGGCCATGCGGACCAGAGCATCGTAGATCGCTTGATCGCCGTGCGGGTGGAACTTGCCCATGACCTCGCCCACCACCGCGGCGCACTTGCGGTAGCGGGAGTCCGGTCGTAGGCCGAGCTCGTTGAACATCGTGTAGAGGATGCGTCGCTGCACAGGCTTGAGACCGTCGCGCACGTCGGGGAGTGCGCGGCTGGTCACGACGGAGAGGGCGTAGGCGAGGTAACGCTCACGCGTAGCCTCGTGCAGCGGCACGGGCGTCACATCCATCATCGGGGCTCCGGAGGGGGCGCTGGAGAAGAGGAAGGGGGAGAGACGGGGAGGTCAGCCTAGCACGAGTGGGCTCGCCCGTGCGGCACCTATCACGGAACGATCCCGCGCCGACGCCGATCGGTCGGGCGCCAGTCATCCACGGGATCCTTGGGCCACACGGGGCTCGAGAAGTGATCTTCGCGCAGGCCCGCGTCGAAGTCGGTCACCCCGAAGGTGCGGGCGTAGATCGTCTTGCGGTTGTGCAGCGCGAAGTAGAGCCGAAAGGGAAACAGACTCTTGACGACGACCACGTCGGCCCGCCAAGGGCTCAGGCCGAGGTTCCGGTAGAAGCTAGGCTGCATCACCATGGCCGCGCCCTCGGTGAGGGTGAGCGACAGCCTGCCGGTGTCGACCACCGAGATCCGGCCAAAGCCCTCGACGTCGACGTTGCAGCGGAGCGTGCCGTCGATGGGGATGGGGGCGTTGCGCGCGGGATCGAGCCGGCCGCCCACCGTGAGCTGCACACGCTCGCCTGGCTTACGGGGCCAGAGGGCGTCGATGGCCCAAGGGTCGCGCAGGGGGAGGAGGGTGCGGAGGTCTGTGCCCTCTTCGAGGAAGGCGCGTAGCAGGGCCGTGTTCTCGCCGGTGCCGCCAGCACCTACCATGTCGGAGGCATCGGACATGCAGACGGTGCCCAGCTTGCGGGCCAGCCGGGCTCGTCGGGCCTGCTGGATCGCCTCGGAGGCGTCGGGGAAGGTGGGGGGCTGCTGATGGCGTACCGCCCAGGCCTTCTCGGCCAGCTCCTCGGCGATCTCTTCGGCGAGGCTCGGCTCGCCGTCGGTGATCACGTGTACCGCCCAGCCCATCTCTTCGTGGTCGAGCCAGAGGTGGCAGTTGAAGAGCGAGACGTACAGCACCCGCGGATCGCGCTCCTGACGCTTCATCCAGCCATAGATGGCCCGCATCGGCGAGAGGAAGTCCATGGTGGTGCCACCGCCCAGGATCAGCGGCAGGGTACGCCACGCGGTGACGGGCCGGACTTGCCCGAGCACGGTCTGGCACAGGAGCCGCCCCGCGCGCTGCCCGACCTTGAAGTGGTCGCGGTGCGGGTTGGTCCGGTAGGCGCACAGCAGGGTGTTCCCGTCGACCTTGCGCCGCGTGAGGTTGGCGTGCAGGTCCAGGGTGACGGTGATGGGCACGCTCTCGCCCACGACCTCACGGACCGACTGGATCAGCCGGCCCTCCGCGTCTTCGAGATCGCGCACGCACAGCGCGCCGTGCATCGAGAGAAAGACCCCGTCGACCCCGCCCATGCTGCGCAGCTCCTCGATGAGCCGATCGCGGAAGCCCTCGAAGACTTCGCGAGCGAGGGGTCCACCGGGCACGGCCCAGGCGCTGAAGATGGGTCGAAGCTCGAAGGTATCGCCAAAGCTGCGGGCCGCCTTGACGAAGCCTGAGAGCTCAGCGTTCTTGAGGAAGCCCTTCACCTCGCGCTTGTTGGGGCCACACACCTCGATCAGCTCTTCGCCATAGAGCAGGTGGGTTCGCTCGAAGTCTTCGAGGACCGAGGTCACCGGCGACAGGGCGTTGGACTCCTGCGCGATTCGGGCGAAGGCGATGCGCTTACGCGGCATGATGCTCCTTGGCTCAGGGGTAGGAGAGCTCGGTCTCGACGAGCTCAGGATCGGCCTGGATCTGTTCGCGGGTATAGTGGATGTCGCGCAGCTCCCCCGCGCCGTGTACCGCCGCCTGATCGTTGTAGTGAGGCGAGTCGGGATCGGCGGACTGGCTGTAGACGAGCACCCCCCGCGCCTCCGGGCCGTCGTCGGTGAAGGCGATCGCCGACACCCAAGTGTCGCCGGCGTTGATCGGATAGCCGTCGACCGTGAGTTCGGTGTTGGCGTTGATCCAGGCGCCTCGGGGCGTGTGCTGCCGCTCGAGCAGGGTGCTGTTGCCACCGCGCCAGTCGGCGATCATCAGGCTACCTTCCAGCTCCTTGCCGCCGGGGTTGGGGGTGCGGACACCGCCCTTTTCGCGGAACTGGATGGTGCCGAGCTCGGCGTCGAGAGGGATCTCGAGCTCCTCGAGCTGAAGCACGGCCTTGGCGAGCCCCACCAAGATGGGGTCCGCGCCGCTCCCGGGCGCTTCGTGAAGCGTGGAGGGGGTGAAGAGAGGATCGTCGGGATCGAACTCATCTGAGAAGACCGCGCCCTGGCGAGAGAAGTCGTCGAAGGTGACGAAGGGGCCAAGGCGGCCGAGCTGGAACTCGCCCGATCCGATCCACTCGCGGAAGAGGTGGGCGCCCCGCGCGGTGGTGCGGAGCGAGCCGTCCCAGCTCGCGAGCACGTCGCACGCTTCGGTCAGATCGACGTCGACCCGGTCGGCTCCCCACCGCACGTTGACCGGCTCGGCCCCCTCGCAACGCTCGATGAGCTGCGGTAGGAGGGTCTCGGCGTGCTCGGCGGGATACGACAGGATCGCCTGCTCCAGCTCCGCCAGGCTATACAGGCCATCGCTGCCGCGGTAGTCGGTCTTGGCCAGGTTGGCGGCGACCTTGGCGGCGATCTTGGTGCGACCTTGCCGGGCGGCGCGCTCGGCACCGAAGACCATGGGGTAACCCTCGAGGGGCTCGTCGGCGTTCGAGAGCCAGTGGTTCTCGTTGGCGTTGGCGATCCAGGCGTCGGTAAAGAGCTTGGGCGACCGCTCGATGGGCACGGCGCCGGGCAACTCGGTGCCCTCGTCGACCCACTCGAAGACGGGATCCTGGCCGTCGAGCACGTAGGCGCTCTCGTCGCGGAACTGTCGCGCGATGAAGTTGGCCGAGAGGTAGTCCTGATAGGCCTGCTCGGCTTGGGGAGAGAGGTTGGGGGCTGCGGCGCTGTCGGCGTAGTAGGCTTGGCCGTCGCGGTCGGCGGCGACGGTGTGGACCCAGGGGATGCCCTGGTTGTCTTGCGCTTGGGCGAGCTCCTGAACCGAGGTGGCCCGGTTCATGCGCCACCAGGCCGGGATCATGTTGATGTTGCCCGCGTTGACGTCGCGGTAGCTGAAGGCGAGGCTGCCCGTCCACCCGATCAGGGGGGCGTTGAGCATGGGGCCGTAGTGGCTGCGGTACAGCCGGTGGGTGTAGGGCTCGGTCTGGCCCGCCTCGTTGAGCACCTCGATGGTGATGTCTTCGATCTCCATGTCGACCCACTCGCCGTTGTAGCGGTACCGGGTGGGATCGCCTGGGCGCAGCTCGAGGGCGTAGATCAGGAAGCGGGGGGTGGTCGAGACGGTGTGCGTCCAGGCGACGTGCTCGTTGAAGCCCATGTTGACCAGCGGCACCCCCATGAGCGCCACGCCGTAGACGTCGACCTCGCCGGGGACGGTCTGGTGGAGCTCGTACCAGCGTCGCTCCCCTTCGCTCTCGAAGTGGCTGTTGGAGACGACCATGCCGCGCCCCGTCTCGGTCTCGTCGCCGCCCAAGGCGAGCCCGTTGCTCCCGTTGCGCGGGATCAGTCGCTCGCCGAACTCCTGCAGGCTGATCGGGGCGCGGCGGCGGGCCCCGGTATCGAGCGGCGGCGCGGCGGTCGCGATCATGTCGAGCAGGTAGTAGCCGCTCCCCATCTGGCCGAGCGAGAGGTAGTAAGCCAGAAGATCGATGTGGGTGATCGGGCGAACCCAGGGCTCGTCGCGGCAGGGGCGGGGCAGGCCGCTCGGCCCCACCTCGTCGAGGTAGCGGTTGTAGCCGGCCGCGTACGCCACCAGCCCCTCGCGAATGTCGACGTCGAGGTCGAACCAGAAGCGCTCCGCGTCCGAGACGACGCGCAAGGCCTTCCAGGCGACGTCGCTGTCGATGTGGCGGTTGTTGTCGCCCGGTCCGAAGTAGGCTGCGCGCTCGCTGCGGACCTTGATCACCTGGTCCGCCAAGGTGCAGAGGTGATCTTGGGCGAAGGCATAGCCGGTGCCGAAGAAGACGCTCTTGGTGTCTTGAGCTTCGATATGGGGGATGCCGTAGGCGGTCCGCCGAAGGGTGGCGTTGTAGGGTCCGACCTCGACATCGTAGGGGTCGAGGACGTCGACGTCGCCGTCTTCTGGGGTACAGCCGGAGCCTTGGCACGCCACGAGCGCGGTGGCCAGCAGGAGTGGGGAGCGGAAGCGCATGGAGGGTCTCCTCGGAGGTCACTCCTTCATAGCGCCTGGCTCAGCCGCCGGCCATGGAACGATCGGGACCTGACACACCGCTGGCGGAAGAGGGATGCCTTGGCTCCGCGCGGCGCTGATCCTACCGTGTGCTGCCGCGCCGATCATCAGGGCGTGGGCGATTGGCACCACGCTCCGCCGGGTCTGGAGCTCGGAGCCGTCGACCCAGTCGTTGAAGCCTCCGATCGCCGGGCCGCACCAGATCTGGAAGTCGCGCTTGCGGCTCTGTTCTCCTGTGCGCGCCCACCGGCTGGTCATGCCCAGGTACCAGCGAAAGGTCAGGGCCATCTTGTGGCGCGGCTCGCGCTCGGCGCGCTCGACCTGGGCGGGGTCGCGCTCAGACCAGTACGCGCGGGTGCCTCGCCAGACCTCGTCGAGGGGGCGCTGGAAGATCTGACGCTCCAGCCGACTGCGCTCCTTGTCGGGGATGGCTTCGAGGGAGGGGACGGAGCGGTACAGGTCGTAGAGCTGCTGGGCCCGGCGAGCGTACATGGAGCCGCGCGACAAGACCTGGACCTTGGCGCCGATCTCGAACATGTCGGGGGCCGGTCCGCTGGCGACGTCAGTGTAGGAGGCCTCGCAGAGCAGCTGACGGGTGAGGTCGCTGGTGCCGGCCTCGAGGGTCGCCTGGTTGACGGATCCTGTGAGCACGTAGTCCGCACCCATCGCGAAGGCTGCCCAGACGGAAGCGGGGGTGCCGAGGCCACCCGCGGCTCCGACCCGCAGGGTGAAGCCGGGGACAAGCGGCGCGATCCGGTCCCGCAGCGCTTGCAGGATCGGCAGCAGCACCACGAGCGGGCGGTGGTCGGTGTGCCCGCCGCTGTCGGCCTCGGCGGTGATGTCGCAGGCGATCGGGACCTGGGCGGCGATCCGGGCCTGCTTCTCGGTGAGGGCGCCGCGTTCGACCAGCTCGCGCAGCATGCTCTGGGGGGCCGGCTTCAGGAAGGGCTCGGCGACCTCGGGACGGCTGACCTTGGCGAAGACGTGCTGGCGAAGGATCGGGGTGCCGTCGGGGGCCGCTTTGATGCCGTGAAGTCGGTAGCGGACCACCGCCGGAGACAGATCGATATACGCCGAGGCGCTCACCCGCTGGACCCCGCGCTCCAGGTAGAGGTCGACGGTCGCCTCTTCGACGGCGGGCTCGGTAGGGTTGTGCAGGAGGTTGGCACCCCACGGGGCGCCCTCGGGCAGATCGGAGAGCGCCTCGATCGCCTCGCGCACCGCAGCGAGCGGCAGGCCTCCAGAGCCAAAGAAGGCGAGCAGACGTGCCTGTGCCATGGCCCGCACCAGCTCAACCGAGGCGATCCCTCCCGCCATCGCTCCCGCGATGTAGGCGTAGCGGCAGCGGTGGGCCTGCCGAAACGAGGGGGCCCCCAGGCTCTCGGGGGGGAGGCTCGGGATGGTCGCCAGCAAGGGACGCGCCCCGAGCCCCGGACCATGGCGGCCCCGAGTGTACCATCGGGGACGTCCGAGCTCGTCTTCGATGACGTAGAGCGGCTCGCCGGGTCGATGGAGGGCATGAGCGGGATCGGGGGCGCGGGAGTCGGGCGCGGGTCGGAAGAGCGGGCCGGAGAAGGCGGGGGAGGTCGAGAGCGCCGGGAGCTCGACCGGCTCATCGACGATGGTCTGGCCGTCGTAGTGAACCGAGAACCTGGCCTTGGCGCCCGCGCGTCGGACGTGGATCTCGAGGGGACCGTCGCCCAGGGTGATCTCGGCGACGCGCGTATCGCGCATGATCTTGACGAGCGGCGCCCGCCCGATGCGCTCGAAGCCCTCCTCGAGCCCCCCTCCCTCCGACAAGACGAGCTCCTCCTCGCCATCGACAGGTAGCAGCCGGATCGCTCCAGCCTCGTAGCGTTGCAAGGACTCGAGGTGTGAGGCGATGGACATGGGACCTCCAAGGGAGAGGGCCTAGCCTCCCGAAGCCCCTCGCGCCGCCTGGGTTCCCGAGGCGCAGGGGTCCTGGTCGAGCCAAGCGTGGAGGCTCTTCGGAGCCTCGATCGGGTCACCGCGTCACGGGCCCGTGCACCCGAACTCGCCGTCGCAGTAGACCTCGAGCCCGGCGGCCCCTACGCTGATGAGGACGACGTTGACTAGGGGAAGCGCGAAGATCAAGAGGGTCAACGCGATCCCGACGAGCGAGGGCCAGACCTTGCGCAGCCCCAGGCCCAGCAGGCTCAACAGGATGGGGAGTGTGCCGAGGATGGCGGCTCCGAAGAGCACGAAGGGGAGAGAGAGGACGCCCAGTCCGAGCAGGACGGTCCAGACCACCTCGCTGGCGTTGGGGTGGTCGAAGATCATCGCAGAGAACATCGCGGGCGTGAGCGCGAACACGGCCAGGAGCGTCCCGAGGGCCGCCCCTAGGGCCCCGATCAGGACATGCACGGCGAGCAGCGCGAGGGCGGGTCCGCGCCCTGCCATGAGGGTCTGGTCTGCGTCGAGCATGAGCCGGCTCCGAGAAGGGAACTGAAGAGATCAGTCTCCCTGCGTGGGTTCGTTCGCTACGGTGTCAAGAGAGGGGGACGTGCCCGACCCCGTGCGACCACGATCGGGGAGCGAGGTCGGGCTGAGGGCCCAGCGGTTCACCGGGCGTCGGCCGGGGCGTCGAGGTGCGCGCCCAGCTCGGCTCGGCTCCTGACCCCCAGGGTTCGGAAGATGGTGCGGAGGTGAACCTTAACGGTGCCGACCGAGATGCCGAGCGTCTGGGCGATCTCGTGGTTGAGCTGCCCGATCCGTACCAGATCGGCGACCTCGCGCTGCCGGTCCGTCAGCAGATGGCGACCGCATCGGAGCGGGTAGGGGAGGCGAGTGAGCTGCACGAGGCAGAGGGGATCCACCTCGTCGGCGGTTAGGATGGGTTGGGCTCGGACAGACAGGTCCGCGAGACCGAGCTGTGGGCCAGGCTCGTGGTGAAGGGCCTGATCGATCCAGTGGCGTACCCGCGCCTGAAACGGGTTCAGATGGCTGGGATCCCACCCGATGGTGCTGCCGTACTGAAGGCGCCCCTCGCCGTCGAAGATCATCTCGATCGCCGGTGCGTCGGGTGGACCGGAGGGGGTGAGGTCCTGGATGGCCCGCTCGCGCCAGGAGCAGAGCGCGTCGATCGAGGGCTCGGTCGGACCCTCGCCGAGGCCGACGAAGAGGATCCCCAGCAGGGCTTCGGTGCGCAGGACGACTCGAAGCACGGGCGCAGGCACGGTCGCCGTCCAGAGCTTGGCGGCCTGAGGGGCCGAAGCGAGCCAGATCGGGTCCGCGTCGAGGCAGGGCGCACACGCGGCGTCGCTCCACGAGAGCAGATCCTCGATCACCTGCGCTGCGTCCTCGCCGAGGGCGCGGGCCAAGGCGGTGAGGGGCGAGAGCGGCCAGCCGCGCAGGTGCACGTCGGTCAGTCCCGACTCGCCGCTCCCGTGGTAAGGCCGGAGGAGGAGCAGGGGATGATGGGGCAGCGCGGCCGAGACCTCGTCGAGCAAGGCCTCACGGGTCGCAAGGGCGCGGACCAGCGCGCGCTCTGTGGCCGGACCCGGAGACCTCGCGTCTGGGGTAGAGGTCAACGAAGCCACACGTTGACGAGCTCCGCGAAGGCCTCGGGATCTTGGGTCGGCCAGAGATGAGGACCTTCGATGTCGATCACCTGAGCGGGCTTCAGGGCGTCGCGGACCGACGCGGCGGACTCGGGGGGGGTGGACTGGTCGCGGGTGAGCTGAACGAGGGTGATCGGGGGCAGCTCCGCTGGCAGGCGGTCGCACAGGGTAGGGCGCTCCGCCAGGATCCGACACACGGCCTCGATGCGCGAAGGGGTGGATTGAGCTTGAAGCTCGCGGACGATGGCGAGGCCGTCGTGCCTGGCGAGCCAGGATGCGTCGAACCAGCGCGCGATCAAGCCGCTGAGGATCGGGTCGGCGAGCCCATGCTCGGCGACCAGGTCGGCGAAGCCCCGCTGGAGGGCGGCCGCCTCGTCGTCCGGCTCGCCCACCGTCCCGAGGAGCATCACGCGGTCTACCTGATCGAGGGTCCCGCGATGGTTCAGGAGAATCAGGGCCTCGACCACCGCGAGGGCTCCCAGAGAGTGACCGAGCAGGCACACTTCTGGCGCGGGGTTGGCCTGCACCGCGTCCGCCACCGCGCGGCCGAAGGCGTCGTAGTCTCCGGGCCTGAGATCCTCGGCTTCGCCGTGGCTCGGGAGGTCGAGAGCCTCGGTGGGGGAGGCGATCAGGGGAGTGGAGGCGGACCAGTACGTCTGATCGAAGGTCTGGCCGTGGACGAGGAGGAGGGGTCGTGTCATGGGGCCCTCGGATGGTTCGGGCGGTGCTACGGAGAGGTAGCAGGGAAGACCTCACTCGGCCATCCCGGTTGAGCTGGATCTTGGAGGTCCTGTGTTGTTAGACTCCCCGTTCTCTCTCACGCCGGTACGGGCCCCATGACGACGAGCTCACCCACTCGACTCCTCGACGAGATCAGCCGCCAGATTCACTCTTTGGGGCTTGGTGACGGCGCCTTGGCCTGGACCTACCGCCGCGGGGCCAACGGGGCGATCGTACCCGGGCTCACCACCACCACAGGTGGAGCCCTTCGGAAGGTCCCCACTTTGCTTGCACCTTATTGCCTCCTCATGGGCGCCGCCTATCGACGTCACATCGCGCGCGAGTCCCTCGAACAAGACCGTGTCTCCTCGCTGACGCAGATCCGACGCCGAACCGGCGAGATGTGCGCGCTGTTCGACGACGAGATCCATATCCCGTGTGGCGTCCGAAACTACATTCGATCCTACGTCGTGATGGATGGTTGGACCATTGGCTTTGTCGGGGTAGTCCGCCGAGAAGGGCCCCGCTTTGGCGCGGCCGAGACGGCCTACTTCAAGCGATCCCTCCCGGCCCTGTTCAGGGGGATGGCCGAGGCGCATCGCCTGGAGCTCGACCTCCACCACGAGGCCTGTCTCGTCTCGCTCCAGGGGGAGCTGCTTCGGGCGACCCGGGCAGGGCGAGCCCTGCTCCGATCGCTCGGAGGGCCAGACGAGGTCGCACGCCTCGTCGCCGAGCGCGCGCTGGCGGGCTTCGACACGGTGGACCTCGGTCCGCTGAGCCTGACATTGAGCATGCTCTCGGGCCCTCAAGGTACGGTGATCCTCGTTCGGCCCCAGGTCCTCGCCCCCGGTTTGGCGAGCCCCCTGGATCTACTCACCGACCGCCAGCTCCAGGTGGCGGCGCGCGTCGCAGCGGGGGGAAGTCTGTCGATCCTCTCCGAGGATCTGGGTGTCACACCCGCGACCGTCAGCGCGCACCTCAAGACGATCTACTCGACCTTGGGGATCGGCTGCCGTGCTGAGCTCACGGCGATGTTCGAGCGGCGGGCTCTCACGCGCTGAGTCTATTCTCAGCTTTCGAGAGGCTTCTTTAGGTCTACCACCTATGGGGTATGGGGCCTGGCTCTCCGCCGTGTCATACCCGGCGTGGATAGGACATCTCGCGTCGGTGGCTCCGCGCCACGCTTCGTCTTGGGGTCCGGTCCTCCCCGAGACTCGGGGATCCACGTGACGGCTTGGAAGCATTCCGGCCTCTCGTCGCTCAGGGGGGACAGCGAAGAGGGGGTGGTCAGGGCGCAGGCCCCGGCCCGTCGGATGGGGGGAGTCGTCGCGTTCCCCGAGCCTCTTCGCCGCGCCGGGTGCCTCCTCGACGGGGGCTCGGGCGCGTCGGACGGGCTGCACCCCAGAGCGCCCGCGTCGCGTTAGCATGCGCCCGCCTTGGAGGTGTGTCCTGAACGCTTCGCTGTCCGCCCGCTTCGCCGCGGCGCTCCCATCCGGTTCCGACTATGTCACCCTACGCTTCGTCGAGGAGCGCGCCGAGATCCTGACCTGTCGCAACGGTGTGGTTCAGCCGCCGTCGACCTCCCTGGACCGGGGGGCGATGATCACGGTCTACGAAGCGGGGGGCCTAGGCTACGCAGCCACCTCCGATCTCAGCGCGTCCGGGATCCGCCAGGCCATCGAGCGGGCGCGGTCGTGGGCCCGCCAGGGGGCGGGGGCGATGGTCTTCGACAGCCGCGAACTACCCAGGCCTTCTCCCAAGGGATCCTGGTCCGCGCCCGCGATCGAGCCGTGGGCGACCCAGCCGATCTCCGCCCGCCTCGATCGCGTCGCCCGCGCCGAGGCCGCCCTCCGCATCGATCCACGCATCGTGGAGTCCAGCGCATCGGTCCTCGCCATCGACACCCACAGCCTGCTGCTCACCTCGACCGGCGGCGAGGTTGAGCAGCGCGCCAGCCACCTCTCACCCGAGCTCGAGGTCTACGCCCACCAGGACGGCCTCACCCAGCGCCGCACCCTGGGCGGCCTGCGGGGCACTTCGCAGCAGGGGGGCGCCGAGGTCCTCACTCGCTTCGGCTTCGACCAAGGGAGCCAGCGGATCGCCTTGGAGGCTATCGCGCTGCTCGAAGCGCCGGAGTGCCCGACGGACATCCTCGACGTCATCCTGGCCCCCGACCAGATGATGCTCCAGATCCACGAGTCGATCGGTCACCCCCTCGAGCTCGACCGTATCCTCGGCGACGAGCGGAACTACGCGGGCACGAGCTTCGTCACCCCCGAGATGTTCGGCACCTATCGGTACGGCTCCGAGCTGCTCAACATCAGCTTCGATCCGACTCATCCTAACGAGTACGCCAGCTATGGCTGGGACGACGACGGGGCGCCGGCCGAGCGGGTGCTGCTCATCGAGCGCGGGATCCTCAAGCGTCCGCTAGGGGGCCACATCTCGCAGCATCGGTCGGGCTTGCCGGGGGTCGCGAACAGCCGAGCCTGTGCTTGGAACCGCCCTCCCATCGACCGCATGGCGAACCTCAACCTCGAGCCGGGCAGCCACTCCTTGCAGGAGCTCATCCGCCAGGTCGAGCGTGGCGTCTTCCTCGAGACGAACGCGAGCTGGTCCATCGACGACAGCCGCAACAAGTTCCAGTTCTCGTGCGAGTTCGGGCGTGAGATCGTCGACGGGGAGCTCGGCCGGGTGGTGCGCAACCCGAGCTACCGGGGGATCTCCGCGACGTTCTGGCGCAGCCTCGCGGGCGTCGGAGACCGCGACACCCTGCAGACGCTCGGCACGCCCTACTGCGGAAAGGGCGAGCCCAACCAGGCCGTTCGGGTGGGTCACGCCTCCCCCGCCTGCTTGTTTCGTCAGGTCGATGTGTTCGGGGGGGCGGCATGAGCTGGCAAGACCTCTTCTCGCACTTGGCCGACGATCTGGGCGACGATCTCGGTTCCGACGAAGGCTTCACGCTGGTCCTCGACGCCGAAAACAGCTCCTTCGTCCGCTTCAACCACGGCAAGATCCGGCAGCCCGGCGATGTGCGTCAAGGGGCGGTCACCCTTCGCTGGATCCTGGGGCGTCGCCACGCCAGCGCCCGGCTGAGCCTCTCGGGCCTGGCCGAGTCCGACCGCGCCACGCTGCGTGCCGCGCGCGACCGGCTGCGCGGCATCGTGCAGGAGCTCCCCGAAGACCCGCACCTCCTCCTCAACACCCATCCCCGATCGACGCGCTCGATCGACGAAGCGGACCTGCCCCCGCCTGAGCGCATCACCGCGCAGATCTGCCAGGCGGCCGAGGGTCTCGATCTGGTTGGCATCCTCGCGACAGGCACCCTGCATCGGGCCTTCGCCAACCATCTGGGGCAGCGCAACGCCTTCAGCTCGGCCGCTGCGCTCTTCGACTGGTCGCTCGTCGCGGGGGGCGACAAGGCCGTCAAGCTCTCCTATGGGGGCACCCACTTCTCGTTCGACGAGCTGCGGGGGCGTATGGCGAAGGGTCTGGAGCAGCTCGCGGCGCTCCAGCGCGAGCCTCACACCATCCCCCCTGGGCGCTACCGGGCCTACCTGGCACCCGCAGCCGTCGAGGAGCTCCTCGGCCTGCTCTCGTGGGATGCCTTCTCGTGCCGGGCCCAGCGTGCGGGGTCGAGCCCGCTGGGGCGTTTGGTGGCGGGCAAGGAGCACCTCGATCCGCGGGTTCACCTCCTCGAGGACACGGCAGGGGGGATCGGCCCCGATGTTCAAGGCGATGGCTTCCTCAAGCCCGACGCGGTGCCCCTCATCACAAACGGGCGCCACGCGGGTTGCCTCATCTCCCCTCGCTCGGCGGCGGAGTACGGCCTGGAGCACAACGGGGCCGACGCCCGCGAGAGCCCAGCCTCACTGAGCATGGCAGGGGGTGAGCTCGACGCGGAACAGGCCCTCCAGGCGCTCGGCACCGGCGTGTGGATCTCGAACCTCTGGTACCTCAACCACAGTGACCGCAACGCCGGTCGGATCACGGGCATGACGCGCTTCGCGACCTTCTGGGTCCAAGAGGGTCAAATCGTGGCTCCGCTGTCGGTCATGCGCTTCGAGGATCGGATCTACGACCTCTTGGGTGAGGCCCTCGAGGGGATCACGCGCCAGCGGGACCTGATCCCCAGCGCCTCGACCTACGAGGCACGGAGCACCGACAGCGTGCGCGTGCCCGGCCTGCTGCTCCGGGGGCTGACCTTTACGCTGTAGGTGCGTCGGGGAGAGCGGAGATCGCTGAGCTGCCCGCGCGTGGCCAGCCCTCGACCGTCACGCTGCGGGCGGCGCGGGCCGGGTCGACCACAAGGCGAGGGCCCCGAGGGCGGCTCCCGTACACTCTGCGACCATCAACGCGACCGACAACCACCCATCGGGCTGAAGGCCGATCCAGCCGATGGCCCGCACGAGCCCCAGCCCTCCGACGGTCAAGGTCGAGGCCATGAGCCCCGCGCGGACCCGCTCGGGAGAGGCCAAGCACCATAGCAGAAAGAGGGCCATGCCCAGCTCGAGGCCACCGTACATCGCCCGAAGCTCCACCTCGCCTCGGCTGTCGACGGCAGCCACCCCGACTCGATCGAGCGCGCCGAAGGGATCGAGGAGGGTCCAGGTCCCGATCCCAGCGTAAATCAGAGCGGTCATGGCCACCAGCGCGCGAGCCATCACTCCGCGTCTTCGGCGGCACGGCGAGCTGCCCAGGCCTCGCCGAGGGCGCGCTTGAAGGGCTCGGCCTTGTCGGGATCGAGCTCGCACTGCACGATCCATTCGTCGGGGCGCTCGATGACCCCCAATCGGCGGACGTGGCTCGCCGCGATGGTCTTGATCTCTTCGAACCAGTCAGGCAAGAGCGCCTGCTCGATCCGAAGGGTCAAGACGACGGGCGGTGGGGCTTCATCGGACATGGTCGCTCCAGGCAGGGAGCAGGTGTAGCCCATGCCTCGAGGGCCTGCGCGCCGGGTTACCGGAGCCTCGGAGGTTGTCGATGATGGCTGAAGGCCCAGAACCCCGCCGTAAGCGGAGTGGCTTCGGCACCTTCGCGGGGGTCTACACGCCTACGCTGCTCACGATCCTGGGCGTGATCATGTACCTGCGCCAGGGCTGGGTGATCGGCAATGGCGGGCTCGTCGGTGGGCTGCTGATCATCGTGCTGGCCTTCGTGATCACCGCAGCGACCGGGCTCGCGATGTCTTCGATCACCACCAACATTCGGATCGGGGCGGGCGGGGCCTACTCGATCATCTCCCAGTCCCTAGGGCTCGAGGTGGGCGGAAGCGTGGGGATCCCACTCTATCTCGCGCAGGCGCTCGCCGTCACGCTCTACATCTTCGGCTTTCGCGAGGGCTGGCTGTGGGTCTTCCCGGGCCATCCCGCCTTGTTGATCGACCTGGTGGTCTTCGCCATCATCGCGGGGATCGCGATCCGAAGCGCAGGGCTGGCCTTTCGCCTTCAGTATGGCATCCTCGCGATCATCGGCCTCTCGCTGGTCTCGCTCCTTCCGCCGGTCTTCTTCGGAACGATGAGCCAGAGCTGGGGACAGGTAGAGCTCTGGGGCACCTTCTCGGGCCACCCGCAGGAGTCTCCGGGGGTGGGCTTTTGGGGAGTCTTCGCCGTGTTCTTCCCGGCGGCTACCGGGATCATGGCGGGTGCGAACATGTCGGGGGAGCTGCGCGATCCTCGTCGGAGCATCCTCGTAGGCACCCTCGCGGCGATCGCCACTGCCTTTATCGTCTACGTAGGGTTATCCTTCTGGCTGGCCTTTTCGGCCCCCACCGAAGAGCTGCTGAGCAACTACACGGTGATGATCGATCGCAGCGCCTTCGGGCCCGCGGTGCTGCTCGGCCTGCTCGGTGCCACGTTCTCGTCGGCGCTCACGTCCTTCGTGGGCGCCCCTCGGATCCTGCAAGCGCTCGGGGCTCACGGCGTGCTTCCCGCGAGCCCCTGGCTGGCTCGACGGACCCAAGGTGGGGAGCCGCGCAACGCCATCCTCTTGACCGGCGCGATCGTGCTCGGCGGGATCCTGCTCCGCGACCTCAACGTCATCGCGCCCTTGATTACCCTCTTTTTCCTTATCACCTACGCGATGATCAACGTGGTGGTCACCATCGAACAGAGCCTCGGGCTGGTGAGCTTTCGTCCTACCTTCGCCATCCCGCGGATCATCTCGCTGATCGGGGCCATCGGCTGCATCTTTGCGATGTTCATCATCAACCCCGGCTTCAGCCTCTTCGCGGTGGTGCTCGTCTTGGCGGCCTACACCTTCATGAGTCGGCGCCACCTCGACGCCCCCTTCGGCGATGTGCGCAGCGGGCTCTTCGTCTCGATCGCTGAGTGGGCCGCCAAGCGGGTGTGGGATCTCTCTTCGCGCCAGGAGCGAGCCTGGAAGCCGAACCTGGTGGTGGCGGTCAGCGAGGGCGGAGCGCTGGAGGGGCTCATCGCGTTCCTTCGGAACCTGGCCCATCCCAAGGGATCGATCCAGCTCCTCGGGGTGTGCCCTCCCGACGGACGCGAGACCCTGGTCCCTGCGCTGGAGGGGGCGGCGCAGGGCTTCCGGCGGCAGGGGGTCTTCTCGACCTGGTTCGTCCTCGAGGCCGAGAGCGCGACCCTCGCTCTTCTCGGAGGGATCTCGGCGGCTCGGGCCGCCTTCCCGCGTCCCAACATCGTGGTGCTTCCCCTCGCGGAGCGCGGAGCGATGTCTCCAGACTACGACCGCCTGATCGTGGCAGCGGATCGCGAAGGCGTCGGCTGTGTCCTTTTGGCGCCTCATCCCGAGCGGGGGCTCGGGGAGCGACAGAGGATCAACGTGTGGCTGCACGAGCGCTCTCCGGGGTGGGAGCTGAGCATGGAGCTTGGGAACCTCGACCTCTCGCTCTTGCTGGCTTATAAGCTAATGATGAACTGGAAGGCGAAGATCCGGGTGATCGTCGTCGTCTCCGATCCCGATCAGATCGAGCCAGGCCAGGACTGGGCCGATGAGCTGCTCACCCTGGCCCGGATCCCTCGCGCCGAGATCCTGGTCCAGCAGGGCACCTTCACCCAGGCCCTCAAGCATGCTCCTCCGGCGGATCTTCAGATCTTCGGGATGCCCGAGCGCCTCGACATCGACGCGGTGCACGAGCAGGTCGAGCTCACGGGATCGGCCTGCTTGATCGTGCGAGACTCCGGGGGCGAGAGCGCCTTGGCCTGAGATCTCGCGAGTTCGTTGACGTGAGTCGGAATACACGCCCGGCCTCGCGCCTTGTCGAGTCTTCCTCCACCCCAAGCCCCCGAGGCCCCCATGCGTGCGTGTCTTCCCTGGATCGGAGCCCTCCTCTTCCCCCTCGTCGCGACTGCTTCCCCGGCAGAGCAAGATTGGATCTGGAAGTTGGAGCCGAGCAAGAGCTACGACTTTGAGTACCGATCTACGACCGATATGACCATGAAGATGAGCATGGGTATGGCCGGAGACATCACGGATAGGGTGGGGATCGACACCGACTTCTCCCTCAAGGTGAACCGGGTGATGCCCGATGGGCGCTTCGACCTCGAGATCCCGATCACCCGACTGGTGATCGCCTCGGCGAGCGGGCACAAGACCACCCTCGACGAGCTGCCCCCCGAGGTGCGCACCCTTCGCGCCTACATGACCCCCAAGGGCCGGTTTCACTTCTACGAGCGCGTGATGGTCGAGGTCCAAGAGAATGGATCTTATGGTATCGCACGTCTCAAAGGCGACACCGACGCCGAGCTCACCGTAGGCTCGGGGGGGGTGGAGGTCACGGCGCGGGCCACGATCGACCCGAAGACCGGGCGCGCCACCCTTCACCACGAAGTCCGAGAGCGCAAGTCCCAGACCCGTACCGTCGAAGAGGAGCGCCCCGTGCAGCACGTCGACGTGCTCCCCGCCGATCTGCTGGCCCTGCTGGAGCTCCCCGAGGGCCCCGTCACTCCTGGGAGCAACCTCACCGTGACGCTCCCGATGGACATGGGGGCACTCCGCGTCGATGGCTTGGAGCCCGCTGCTTGCGGACAGGGGCGCTGCGGTCAGCTCCGCATGCGGGTGGGGGTCGACAGCGAACCCATGGGCCAGGCAGCACAGATGGATCCTGGCGCGCCTGGCTTTGGTGGAGGACCTGCAGGGGGCACGGGCATGGGTGGGATCCCCAGCCCCGACGACGAGCCGGACATGCTTGGAGCCATCGACCCGATGGCTGGACCGGGCGGCATGCCCGACCTGGGCTCCATGATGGGGGGGGCAGGGGCCTCGGCCGGCCCCGCCATGAAGGTCGACGTCGACGCCAAGGCTCTCTTCGATCCCCGCGCTGGCCTCATGCACGCTATCCAAGGCAGAGCCGGAACCTCCACGTCCGCCACCGGGGTGACGATGACGGAGAGCACGACCTTCACCCTGACCTTTACCGGGGTGAGGTGAGGGGCGGCTCCGCGCGCGTCACCCTGCTGACCGACGCCCGTCACCCTGCCGAACGACGGCGGTCGGATGATGGTGCACCTCTCTCCTGAGCTGTGCCTCTCTTGGGGATCGGGTGACTGACGGACGTCCGTCGGTCCGACACCCCCTAGAACGGTAGAAGCCATGTTTTTCTTTGGTATGCGTCCTGCATGAGCAGGAGTCCACCGCATGAACCAAGGAGGAACCGATGCGTGGACTCAACCGTGTGACACTGCTTGGCCGACTCGGCCGTGACCCCGAGCTTCGTACCAGCGCCAGCGGAACGTCCTGGGCGACGCTGTCGCTCGCGACGGACCGCTCTCGCCGCGAGGGCGATGGATGGGTCGAAGAGACCGACTGGCACAGAGTCAAAGTCTTTGGTCGCGACGCCGAGCGATCCCATCAGCGCTTGAGCAAAGGCTCGCTGGCGCTGGTCGAAGGGTCTATCTCCTACGAAACCTGGGAAGACAAAGAAGGGGTGCGCCGGACGAGCACCGTGATCTTGGCCGATCGCATCACCTTCGTGGATCCCCGTCGCGCTTCCTCCGAGCCTGCCATGGCGCAGGCCTAGTGAGGACCCCCACGTCGGGGCCCGCCCGGGGGGGTGGGCCTCGGCGTCTGGCGGAGGAGATTGGGGCGGGACTTCGCCGAACCCATGGGCACCGAAGAGCGATGCGGCCACCACCGCGTTACATGGACCGCGTCGGCACGAGACCGACGCGCCTCGGGGCCCCTGGATCCACCCGGACCGGGAGGCGAGTGCCGGAGCGCCCAAGACATCTTCAGGAGGCCTGCGATGGCCCGTCTCACCGTGTTGGATCTTCTACGCAAGAAGACCGACAACGAAAAAATCGTCATGGTCACCGCGTACGACTACACCATGGCCCGTCTCGTCGACACGGCGGGGGTCGACATGGTGCTCGTGGGCGACAGCCTGGGCATGGTCGTGCAGGGGCATGACTCCACCCTTCCCGTGACCCTCGACGACATCCTCTACCACACCCGCGCGGTGGGGCGCGGGCTCAGCCGAGCCCACCTCACGGCCGACATGCCGTTCCTGAGCTACCAGGTGAGCCCCGAAGACGCCCTCCGGGCGGCCGGTCGTCTCCTCAAGGAGTCTGGGGCTCAGTCGGTCAAGCTCGAGGGTGGCGAACGAACCGCGCCAGCCATCGCCCGCATCGTCGAAGCGGGGATCCCGGTGGTCGGGCACGTCGGGCTCACGCCGCAGTCGGTCCATGCCATGGGGGGCTTTAAGGTCCAGGGCAAGGGCTCCGAGGGCGATCGGGTCCTGCGCGACGCCTTGGCCGTTCAAGAAGCGGGCGCCTTTTGTGTGGTCCTCGAAGGCCTGCCTGCCAAGCTCGCAGCCCGGATCACCGCAGAGCTCCAGATCCCGACGATCGGGATCGGCGCCGGCCCCTCCTGCGACGGTCAGGTGCTCGTGTGCAACGACCTGCTCGGGCTCGACCTCTCGTTCAAGCCACGCTTCGTCAAGCGCTACGCCGAGCTTCAGCATACGGTGGTGGGTGCGGTTCAGGCCTATGCCGCCGAGGTCCGTGGGGGCGCCTTCCCCGACGCGGATCACAGCTTCGGTATGCGCAAGCGCGCTGTCTCGAGCGAGCCCGATGAAGATCGCATCGTCAAGCTCTACTGACCAGGGGCGTCGCGGTCGCGCCATGCTCCCGATCGTGCAGCCCGCCGAGGTCACGGAGTGGGTCGAGGCGGAGCGGGCGGCCGGTCGAAGGATCGGCTTTGTACCCACCATGGGCTACCTGCATGAGGGGCATCGCTCGCTGATGCGGCTGCTCCGACCCAAGGTGGACCGCCTGGTGGTGAGCATCTACGTCAACCCGCTTCAGTTCGGAGCGAACGAGGACTTCACATCCTATCCGCGCGATCCTGAAGGCGATGCGCAGGCCTGCCGCGCCGAGGGCGTCGACGTGCTCTTCTCCCCGACCGAGCTCTACCCGCCTGGCTTCGCCACTCGGATCAGCGTTCCAGCGCTCGACCAGACCCTGTGCAGCGTGCGCAGGCCCCACTTCTTTACCGGGGTGGCTACGGCGGTCCATCGACTCTTTCGGATCGTACGCCCCCACTTCGCCGCCTTTGGTGAGAAGGACTTTCAGCAGCTCGCGGTGATCCGTCGAATGGTGAGCGATCTGGCGATGTCGGTGGAGATCGTAGGGGGGCCGGTGGTGCGGGAGGCGGATGGGTTGGCGATGAGCAGCCGAAACGCCTACTTGAGCTCTGCTCAGCGTGTCAGGGCCGTGAGTCTGAGCAGGGCCTTGGTGGCCATGCAAGGAGCCGCCCTGAAGGGCGAGGCCCAGGGGGTGGCCTTGCGAGCGCTGGGGCGCTCGATCCTCGACGTCGATGAGCTCGACTACTTGTCGATCATCGATCCCAGCACCCTGCAGCCCGTCGAGCGCCTCACGGCCCGGGCTCGGGTCGTGGTGGCTGCCTACGTGGGCAAGACCCGCCTGATCGACAACATGCCCATCGGGGTCGACTGAATGGTAGACCTCTCGACGCTGCTCTTCGTGGGGGTGGTCGTGGTGATCGCGTCCAACCACCTCGTGATGCGCTTGTTGGTCACGGCGGAGCGCCCGTGGGGCTTCTGGACCTTTCAGGCGTTCAACATCGTAGTAGGCAGCTCGGTCATCGCCTTCGGCATTCCCGGCTTTTCAGATTATGTCGTGGTTCAGTGGATGCTGGGGGGGCTGGTTTTGTTCCACGTGATCCTCAACAACCAGGCACGGGTAGAGCACCTCAGGCAGCAGCGGCGCGACGCCATGGAGCGGGAGCTGCGTGAGTCGGAACGCCTTCACGCCACGCGGGCGAGCGACGCCGAAGAGTAGCCACCCTTCGCCGCAGCTCATGCTCTCCGACGCCGGAGGAGTGGCAGGCCGAGGAGGAAGAGCGTGGTCCACGCCAAGCTGAGCGGGCTGGTCGAGGTGTCGCAGCTACAACCTCCGGTGTAGGCCATCGAGATGTCACCCTCGGAGAGGCCGAGCTCATCGTCCGGGTCAGCGTCGCCGTCGCCGTCACCGTCGCCGTCACCGTCACCGTCGCCGTCACCGTCACCGTCGCCATCTCCGTCGCCGTAGCCATCGCCGTCGCCGTCGCCATCTCCGTCGCCGTCACCGTCACCGTCGCCATCTCCGTCGCCGTCGCCACCCCAGCCACCGCCGTTGCTGTCGCTAT